>JAJDCP010000105.1 GCA_029260765.1 Planctomycetota bacterium | reverse complement strand
GAACACACTCGGCCCCCTGCCGATCAGGAGGAGAACGGCGTGAGCAAGGACTATGAGCAGATCCGCTCTCTGATCGCCGAATGGCAGGTCGATGACAAACGCCTGTGGGTACGCTTCGTCTGCCCGGTCAGCGGACGGCCGGTGCAGGCCTGCGCCAACCTCTACAAACAGGGAGGCACGCGCAAAGATTCGCTGCGCCGGGATTTTTCCAGCGAAGCGCGCAACGTGCTCTCGGCCACTTTCGGAAACCTGCTCGCGGGCGGGCAGCGGCAACAGCGGCAGCAGGGCGCGAACCACGGCTACCGCGAGTCTGAGCTGCAGCGGGCCGCGGTGCGGGCTTTCCGGTCGGTGCAACACAACTTCGTCCAGGACCCGCGCAGCGGCTCCTGGATCCACCGCCACGCAGGCAGCCCGCAGCCGCAGCCGGCTCAAGGCCAGCAGGGCTACCCCCAGCAGGGCTATCCCCAGCAGGGCCGCGCAGCGCAAGGCGGACAAACGGCCTTCGGCGCCGCGATGGCCCAGCAACAGGCACACCAGCAGGGCCGGGGCCATGCGCAAGGGGGCGCGCAGGCACGCGGCCCCAGCAGCGCAGCCCCGGGGACGGGAGGGCAGGCAGAATTCGACGCGGTCGTGGCTGCGCACTTGCCGCGCAATGCCGAAGATCAACACCTGCTCGCCCGCATCCTGGTGGATCTGGCGCGTGTCGATGGACAACTCGACCAGCATGAGAGCGCCTACCTGGCGCGCCTGTTTCCGCAGCAGTCTGTTGGCCAGCTGGCCAACTACCCGATGCTCACACCGGGAGAGCTGACCCAGGGCACAACCGAGGCTCGGCCTGGACTGCTGCTCTTGGCCTACGCGATGGCCTTCGCCAATGGCTCTGTAGACTATGACGAGCGCGCGCTGTTGCAGGTCTTCGAGCGCGGCCTGCGCCTCGATGCCGAGCACGTCCGTTACCTGCGCGCGGTCGCCCATGGCGCGATCGTCGAGAGGATGCTCGACCAGATCTACGCGGACGGCTACAAGTCTGCCGAGGAAGGCATCGCGCTCGAGAAGATGACGAGCGAGCTCGGTCTCAGCCGCACACAGCTCGGCTTGATGGACAAGGCCTACCGCCAGCGTCGTGGCTTGCATTGAAGTTGAGCAAGACAGCCGGCTGAGGCTCCGATGGACTACCGAGAGCAAGACCGCGGCGCGCACGGCGCCTATGAGCGCTATCTGGCGGCGATGGATGCCTCGATGCGCCAGAAAGTCGCCTTGACGGCCGCGCACCTGCTCTGCGAAGGCGATCTCGCGGACATGGGAATGGGCAGTGGCAGCGGCAGCTTCGCGCTGGCGCGTCTCTATCCCCAGTTGCAGGTCGTCGGCATCGACGTCAACCCGACGATGGTCGAGACGGCGCGCGAGACCTACCAACTTCCCAACCTGCGTTTCGTGACCGGCGATGTCGCCGCGCCAGGATTCGAGGCGGGAAGCCTGGAGGCGATCCTCAACTCGTCGGTGTTGCACCACGTCAGCTCCTTCAACGGCTACCGCCGAGAGCTGGCTGCGCAGGCGTTGCGCGCTCAGGCAGAACAGCTGGCGGCACACGGAGTGCTGATCGTGCGCGATTTCCCTCTGCTGGAGGAAGCTCAGGTCTGGCTGGATCTCCGGGCGGACGACGGGACGGCTGACGCCGCACAGCCGGAGAGTTGCTCGAGCGCGGCACTGTTCGAGCGCTTCGCGGGCGAATTCCGCAGCTTGCTGCCGCCAGAGCAGCGCGGATTCCCCTGGCAGGCCCTGTCAGGCAGTGATGCCTGCCCGTTGCAAGCAGGCTGGAAACGCTACCAGCTGGCTGCCCGGCATGCCCTAGAGTTCGTCCTGCGCAAGGACTACCGCGCCGATTGGCCGCTGGAGGTGCAAGAGGAGTATGGGACGCTCAGCCAGACCGGCTACGAGGCGCTGTTTGCAGAGCTCGGCCTGCGTGTGCTGGCCTCGACCCCGCTGAGGAACCCATGGATCGTCAGGAACCGTTTCCGAGGCTGCTTCAGCTGGCGGGAGGTCGGGGGAGCCGCCGCCGAGCTACCTCCGACCAACTACGTGATCGTCGGCCAGAAGGTGCCGCCCGATGAGGGCGTACGCCTGGTCGCGGCCGCGGAACGCCCACGCCTGGGCTACCTGGTGCTGCACGCCTGGCTGCACCGCCAGAGCGAGCGGGTCTTCGACCTGGTGCGGCGGCCAGGAACCACCGTAGACGTGCTGCCCTGGTTCACCCGCGCGGGGCAGCTGTTTGTGCTGGCACGCCGAAGCTACCCCCGACCGATTGCCGGTCTGCAGGTCTCGGCAAGCCTGGACGGCGCCAGCCCGGCCTGCTACCTGACCGAGCCGCTCAACGTACAGCTGGGTGACCAGGCCCTGGGGCAGACTGTCGAAGACCTGCTGGCAGAGTTTCCCGCCATCGGCCGGGACGGTATTCTGGGCTTTGCAGACGGGGACTCCTTCTACCCATCGCCTGGAGGGCTGCAGGAGGAGGTGCGCTCGGTGTTCGTCGAGATCGAGCCTTGCACGGTGCAAAGCCCCCTGAGCAACCAGTCCGGCTTCAGCAGCCCGGGGCATCTGCGGGCCATCGAGGCGCGCCAACTGCTTCGGGCGGCACAGGTCGGAGCCTTGCCCGAAGCGCGCCTGGAGATGCTCGCCTACCAACTGCTGTTGCGCCAGGGCCGCGATCCCGGCCCCTGGATCGGTGAGCAGATCGCGTTGGCGGACGAGGCTGCTGGCTGCGAGCCCTCCGATCCAGCTCGCCTGCGGGCACGCCCACCTCGGCGACGCTTCCGCCAGGTAGAAGCCGAACGGAGCGGCGGCTTCCTCGCCATCCACAGCGCAGAATTCCACGAGCTCAACGCTGCCGGTCAGCAGATCGGGTCTCGCGTGCTCGAATACACGCTGCCCGCCCAACTGAGCGCCAACACTCTCGCGGTCGCGTTGCTGCGCCGGGCCGGCGCACAGATCCTGCTCGGCGTGGACGACGACGACCTGCCGGCGGCGCAGTGCTTCTCGGGCAACAGCCAGCTGCTGGTCGCACCGGCCTGGCGCCTCCCCACCAGCCTGCGGGGACTCGAAGCCGCCCGGCACTGGGTCGCTGACCGGGTACAACGAGAATACGGGCTCGAGCTGGGCGCCTGGTCCACTCTCGGAGGCCGCTACCAACCGTCGCCCGGCGCAACGCCCGAGGTCGTCTACCCCTATGCGCTCGAGGTACGCGGCACCTCCCAGGGCAAAAAGCTGTACTGGCTGCCCCTGGCCAGCCTGGCGCGGGCTACTCAGCAGCTGAAGGACGGGCATCTGCGGCTGCTGGCGCTGCGGGCCGCCCACGCTCTGGGCCTGCTGAGCTCCTGAGGGCGCGAGACAGCGTGTATACCCAGGGACGCACGCCTCTCCATACCGCGCCGTTCCATTGACAGTGTCCAGATCGCCATCCAAAACATACGAGACAGGCATCGGCGGCATTGCGCTCTGCGTCAAAAAAAGCGGGATTTGGCGGGAAGAGCAGATAAACAGCGTGTATACTGAGCGCCTCCCCCCGCCCGGGAGTGCCCCTCGACGCGGAGCGGGGCAGGAGGTCCCACGCAGTCTCCAGAGGAGCCCGTCATGGCCGTCTCCAGCAAACACATCCTCTCCCAGTTGCCCGTGCTTGCCGCCCTGGGCCGCACCTCCTTCGCCGCTCTCTGGCAGCGCCTCGACAAGCGCCCCCGGCCAGAGATCCGTGTGCCCGGCCCGCTGATCAGCGCCGAGCTGCCGCCGCGTCCTCGGGCCCTGGTGCGCGACTATGTGCGCAACGTCGGCGGGGACCCCGCGCGATACCGGCGCGTGCTTCCGCCGCACCTGTTCCCCCAGTGGAGCTTTCCGCTCGTATCGCAGACTCTGCAAGGCGTGTCCTACCCGTTGATCAAGGTGGTCAACGGAGGCTGCCGCATAGATGTGCATGCGCCGTTGCCAGCTGATGAGCCCCTACAGGTCAGTGCCCAGTTGGTCAGTGTCGAAGACAACGGCCAGCGGGCCGTGCTGCAACAGCGCATCATCACGGGAACGGCCAGTGTGCCTTCAGCCCAGACCGCCATGCTGTATGCCATCGTGCCCCTGGCACCGAAGCGCGAGGGGCCGAAGAGAGCCCGCCCCTGCGTGCCGTCCAGCGCTCGCGAGATCGCATTCTGGCAGCTGTCGTCTTCGGCCGGCCTCGACTTCGCCAAGCTGACCGGCGACTTCAACCCGATCCACTGGGTGCCCGCCTGGGCCCGCGCCTTCGGCTTCAAGAACACCATCCTGCACGGCTTCGGCACGCTGGCCCGAGCCTTCGAAGGCCTGCAACAGAACCTGTTGAAGCACCGCTTCGACCTGCAGAGCATCGACGTCAAGTTCACCCGCCCACTCGTCCTCCCTGCCCGCGTCGGCTTGTATGTCGACGATGGAGACCAGATCTTCGTTGGGGACGCCCCAGGCGGACCGGCCTACATGACAGGGACCTTCCGCCGCAACACCCTTTGAACCGAGGACACCATGCGCGACCTGCTGCTTGAGATCGCTGAGCGCCCGCTGCTGCGGCGGCTCATCAAGGGCCTCAGCCTGCCCCTCCCGCTTCCCCAGAGCCTGCGCCGTGGCCGCGGCGCGTACGTTGAACGTCCGCTGACAGACCAGCGCGTAGCCGTCTCGGTCCACGACGAGTCCATCGGCAACGTGCTCGCCAGAGGCCTGGCCGAGGCCGGCGCCCAGTGCCTCGTCAGCGGCCCCATCGAGACGTTCAGCGCCGCGGGCGAGGCCTGGGGCCGACCGCCCCAGCTGCTGGACCTCGACGACAAGAGTCTGGCGCCGGTCCACGCTCTGGTCTTCGACGCCAGCGGAATCTCCGCGGCGGGCGAGCTGGTCGCCCTGCACGACTTTTTCTCCCCCCTGCTGCCGCGCCTCAGAACCTGCGGACGCGTGGTCGTGCTCGGCCGCCCCGCCTGGGAACAGACCAGCTTCGAGCAGGCCTCTGTGCAGCGCGCCCTCGAGGGCTTTGTGCGCAGTGTGGCCAAGGAAATCGGCCGCCGCGGGAGCACCGCCCAGTTGATCCAGGTCGAAGAGGGCGCTGAAGACCGCCTGGCCGCCTGCCTGCGGTTCGTGCTCTCAGCACGTTCCGCCTACATCACCGGCCAGCCGATCTTGCTCTCTGCAGCCGTGCGAGCGCCCGCGGCCCGGCCGTGGGTCTTCCCTCTCGAAGGCCGCACGGCCTTGGTGACGGGGGCAGCCCGGGGCATCGGCGCCGCGATCGCGCGCCGACTGGCCACCGAAGGCGCACAGGTCGTCTGCCTCGACCGTCCCTCCGAAGATGGCGCCTTGAGCCGGCTGGCGCGCGAGATCAAGGGGCGCGTGCTGACTGTCGACCTCACCGATGCAGACGCCCCCGAGCGAGTCGTGGCCCAGCTCGGCGAGGGTGTCGATATCGTCGTCCACAACGCGGGCATCACTCGGGACAAGACCCTGGCGCGCATGCGTCGCGAGCTCTGGGAGCAAGTGCTCGACGTCAACCTGGCCGCGATCCATCGTCTGACCCGCGCCCTGCTCGGCGGACCGCTGCGCGACGATGGCCGTATCATCTGCCTGTCGTCGATCGCCGGCATCGCAGGCAACGCCGGTCAATCCAACTATGGCTGCGCCAAGGCGGGAGTGATCGGGTTCGTCGAACACCTGGGCGAACAGCTGTCTGCCCGGGGTATCAGCGTCAACGCCGTCGCACCGGGTTTTATCGAGACCCGCATGACCAGCCAGATGCCTGTCGGTATCCGCGAAGTGGCCCGCCGTTTGAACAGCCTGAGCCAGGGCGGTCTGCCCGAAGACGTCGCCGAGGCCGTCTGCTTTCTGGCCACGCCGGGTGCGTGCGGCATGAACAGCCAGGTGTTGCGCGTCTGCGGCGGGGCGCTGATCGGAGCCTGACATCTGCGAGTCTCTCGACGCAGCAGTACAAAGGAGAAACTGATGGCTGACAAACCTCGCCGCGCCGTGATCGTTGGGGGTGCGCGCACACCCTTCGTCAAAGCCTTCGGCGATTTCATCAAGCTCGACACCATCGCCCTGGGGGTCGCGGCCGTCGGGGCGTTGCTCGAACGCACCGGTGTACCGCGGAGCGCCGTCGACAGCCTGATCTGGGGCGGCGTCATCCTTCCCAGTGGCGCTCCCAATGTCGGCCGCGAGATCGTGCTCGACCTGAAACTGCCCCCGACAGTCGAGGCCTTCACCGTCAGCCGCGCCTGCGCCTCAGGTCTGCAGGCGGTCACGCTGGCGGCTGCAGCGATCGAACGAGGCGAAGCCGACGTGGTCATCGCTGGCGGCTCCGACTCGACCAGCAATGCCGAGTTGAAGATGCCGCAAAAAGTAGTGCACACCCTCGCACCGCTGATCTACGGCAAGGCCACGACCCGCGATTACCTCGCCGCGGCGGCCGGACTGCTTCCCCTCTCCGAGCTCTTGCCCAGGCCGCCCAAGATCGCCGAGCGCAGCACCGGCCAGGTGATGGGCGAGTCCGCTGAGGAGATGGCCGTACGCAACGGGATCTCGCGCGCCGAGCAGGACCAGTTCGCGGCTGAGTCGCATCGCCGAGCCGCTGCCGCGGTCGCCGCAGGGCGCTTCGCGGCTGAGGTCGCGCCGGTCCAGACTCCCCAGGGCAAATGGGTACACAGTGACGGCCTGATCCGTGGAGACACCAGCCCCGAGAAGCTGGCGCGCCTCAAACCCGCCTTCGCCAAGCACGGCAGCCTGACGGCGGGCAACTCCAGCGCCTTGACCGACGGTGGGGCAGCAGTGCTGCTGATGAGCGAAGAGGCTGCTCGGGAGTTGGGTCTCAAGCCCTGGGCGGCGTTCAAGAGCTGGGCCTATGTGGGCGTAGATCCGGCCGACCAGCTGTTGATCGGACCGGCCTTTGCGATCCCCAAGGCCCTGGAACGGGCGGGCCTCGAGCTCTCGCAGATCGACCTGATCGACCTGCACGAGGCCTTCGCCGCGCAGGTGCTCAGCATCACCCGCATGCTCGAGAGCGAGACCTTCGCGCGTGAGCGGCTCGGACGCGACACGGCCGTCGGCAGCATTCCCAGCAGCAAGCTGAACGTGCACGGCGGCTCGATCGCCCTCGGCCATCCCTTCGCTGCCACGGGCGCGCGCATGGTGACGACGATGGCGCGCGAGTTGGCGCTCAACGGCAAGCAGACTGCGCTGTTGGGAATCTGCGCGGCCGGCGGCCTGGGCGCGGCGGCGGTGTTGGAGAAGGTCTGAGGAGCCTCAGTCGAGGTCGGCGTTGAAGAACTCGGCAAAAAAGATGTAGTAGGCCGCCACCGCATGCCGGTCCGCTTTGGTGCCCGCGTAGTGCTCGACCTCGCCCTTTCTTGAGCCATGCACCCAGACGTCGCCATTGCTCTCGATTGAGCCGACGCTGCTACCCCCAAGCCAGAGCGCACCGTCGCTCTCGACGCTCCCAACGCTGGAGCCACCGAACCAGATCGTGCCATCGCTCACGATCTCGGCGATCTGGCTGCCTCGCTTCCAGATCTTGTAGCTGGAGGTGATCTCTCCGACGTTGCTGCCGCCCCGCCAGATCTCGCCGTCGCTCTCCAGCTCGCCTTTGCGGCTGCCCTCCTCCCAGAACTGCATGGCGGAGAAGCTACCGGAAGTTTCTCCGGGCGTCTGCTCCTGCTGTTCGGCGTCTTCGGACCGGAACAGGAACCAGCCCGACAGGCAACATACACTGAGCAGCACCATCGCGCCGCAGCCCAGGCCGATGAAGAGCACAGCCTTCTGCTGGTTGGCGCCGCTGGAAGGCTGCGCAGGCAGGGGAGGCGGGGCACCGTCGGGAGCGGGCGCTGGAGGAGGAGGAGCCGGAGGAGGAGGAGGAGGAGGAGGAGGAGGAGGAGGAGGAGCCGGTTCGTTCATTCCAAGGTCCTTTCTGAAACGCACAGACCCACGCAGATCGTCGCTTGACCGGGCCATAGATTGCCAAGCGCCGTCATACTACTACAATTGGGCTCCCCCCTGCCAAGCTCCGACCCTTCCTAATCATGCGACGCCTGGGTTGTGGCGCCGAGGAAGGTTCTCCGGAGGTCCCATGCCCCGCTTGAGCATCGCCGTGGTGATCCCCGCCTACAACGCCGAGCGCTTTGTCGCTGAAGCGCTCGAGAGGGTCCTGGCGCAGACACGCGCGGCGGCTGAGCTGATCGTGATCGACGACGGCTCCACCGACGGCACGGCCGATGCCGTGGCACGCTTCGGCCAGAGAGTGCGCTGGCAACGGCAAGAGAATCTCGGTATCGGCGCCGCCCGGAACCGAGGCATCCGCGCTGCGAGCTCCGATCTAATCGCGCTGCTCGCTGCGGACGACCTGTGGGCCCCTGAGAAACTGGCGGTTCAGGCAGCGCTGCTCGAGGCAGATCCAGGCCTGCAGATCGCCTTCGGCTATGTGCAGCAGTTCCTCGACCCCGGGCTCGATGCGGCACAACGTGCACGGAACCACTGCCCAAGCGAGGCCATGCCCGGGTATATCGGCGGGGCGTCCTTGATCCGGAATAGCGTGTTCGACAAGCTGGGATTGTTCGAAACCTGCTGGGACGGTGGGGAGTTCATCAGCTGGTACGCGCGCTGCAAAGAGCAGGGTATCCGCACGAAACTGTATCCTGAAGTCGTGCTTCGGCGCAGGATCCACGCGAGCAACACGGGCATCGCTAAACGGGACTCGAAGGGCGACTACTTCAGGATCCTGAAGGCTTCGATGGATCGTCGCCGGCGGCAGGCTCAGGATGCCTCGGCGCGGGACTGACTGAGGGGCTGTGACCTCGCCGTGTCCAACACCGGCTCGAGATCGGTCTCGGTTCTGCTTGGACAGCCTTAGCGGGCTGGTTCCAGAGCCTGCGACTCGTTCGAAACCGACACCGATTCCGATTCCAGATTTCCTGACATGGGTTCGATGCAAAGGACCTGGAGGGGTTTTGGCGGCCACTATCCGTTGCGACTACCTCTAGCATTGTCAAGTACGCACGAGTCAAATCAGTCTTCTGTAGCGGCGCTCTGTGAGCGCCGGGAGACGCTTAGGCAAGGGTTGCATCCAGAGGCTCTGGGTTCGCCATGCTGATCGGTTTTCTCGTCGGTCATAGACCGACGCTACAGGCGGCGCTCAGCCGATCGAAGGCATTGACCAAACCTGACCGAAGACTCCAAAGCAAAGTCTCAATGAAAAGGTGCCCATGTCAGGAGCCCTGGAGTCCGACACCGAATCCGAGTCCCTTTCCTACTCCGACCCCGAGGCCTTCTCCCCGTCTTCGGTGGGCTCTGTTTCGTCGCCAGGCGCGAGCTCAAGCACCGCTTTCAAGGCCTGTTCCATATGCTCACGGGGATGGCTCATGTCCGAGTAGGCGAAGCGGATCACCCCCTGTTTGTCAATCACGTAGGTGACGCGGCCGGAGAAGATCAACAAACGGCGCGCGTGGTACGCCTTCCGCACCGCGTTGTCGGCATCGCTCAGAATCATGAACGGCAGGTGGTTCGCGGCAGAGAAACTCCGGTGTGAAGCGACGGAATCGGAGCTGATACCCAGCAGGACGGCCTGGGCATCCTCGAAAGACTTGAAGTTGTCCCGGAAGGCGCAGGCCTCAAGCGTGTCTTTCTGGCCTGCATCCTTGGGGTAGAAGAACAGCACGATGGTCCGCTGCCCCACGAGCTCGGAAAGCGTGACATCTTGACCGAGCTGATTGGGCAGACTGAAATCGGGAGCTTGGGTGCCTGGAGAAAGCATAGGAGGCTCCTATCATGAGGGCTCTCATCAATCGTAGGGCAATGATTTGCTTTGAGCAAGCCTCTCTACCCCTTAGCCGCATGCTCCTGCAGCTCGCTCAGATCGACGAACTCCAACGCCAGGATGTGGGTCGCTTCGAGCACCACCGGCGGTGCCACCCCGTGCTTGAGCGCTTCCTTCCAGCGCTGCACACACAGGCACCAGCGGTCGCCCGGTTTCAGTCCGGGAAAGCCCCACTGCGGGTGGGGCTTGGACAGGTCATTGCCCCGCCTTTTGGAAAATTGCAGGAAGGGTGCGGTCATCAAGGCGCAGACGATGTGCAAGCCGAGGTCCTCGCGGCCGGTGCGGCAGCATCCGTCACGGTGAAACCCTGTCAGGGGCTCGTGCGAGCAGTCGAGCAGCTCGGTTCCCAACACATTCTTTCCGCGTGCGCCCACCAGCCACCTCCTACATCGAAAGAGAACCCTTGCGGAACTCGCTGCCCGCGAGATGCGCATTGATACAGACCGGGCGTCCCGCCCGCGAGTGCTCGATGGCCTGGTCGAGAGTGTCATCGATCGCGGCCGGATCGGTCAGCAACAAACCCACGCCTCCGTAGCCTTCGGCAACGGTATGGTAGGGCGTCCGCAACAGCTCGGTACCGATCGCGTCGCCGAGGATCTCGATCTGGTCGCGCGCGATCTGGGCCCACGAGGCGTCGGTGCCGATGATCGCGATCGGTGCCAGCCCGTGGCGCACATAGGTGTCGAATTCCGCCAGACTGTATGCACTGGAGCCATCGCCCCAGATCAGCCAGGTCTGGCTCTTCGGACGGCAGAGCGCCGCCCCCAGCGCAAATCCACCCCCCACTCCCAGCGTGCCGAAGACGCCCGGATCCAGCCAGCACAAGGGCGCCCGCGGTCGCAAGATGTACGAGGCCGTAGCGACGAAGTCGCCGCCGTCGACGCACAGCACGGCGTCATCGGCCATCTTCTCTTCGAGCCGCAAGAACAGCTGCAGGGGATTGATCAGCTCGCCCGGGGCGCTCGCCTGTTCGACGATCTCGGCATCGCGCGCATCCTCGCGCTCACGCAACTGCCGGAACCAGCCTTGCCAGCTGCCCGCGCTGGCGGAGTCGGCCAGCTCGCGCAGGAACTGGCCTGGGTGCATCTGCAGGGCGACCTCGGGCTTCCGGTTCTTCCGCAGGTCCTGGGAGCTGAGGTTGGCCGCCACCAGGGTCGCTTTGGAGCTGATCTTGCGCCCGTAGCCCAGCCGGAAGTCGAAGGGGAAGCCGGCGATCAAGACCAGATCGGCCTCTTTGAGCGCCGGGCTGCGCTTGTGGCGGAATTGCACCTCGCTGTGGCGTCCGAGCAGGCCACGCGCCATACCTCCGAGCCAGGTCGGGATGCCGAGCCGCTCGACCGCCGCCGCCAGCTCTTGGGCCTCAGCTGGGGGGGTGTTGACGAGGGCCTGGCTGCCGATGACCAGCACAGGCCGCTCGGCCTTTCGTAAGAGCTCGGCGACTTTCTTGATGCGCGCCTGCGAGCTCCCCAGCTGAGGCATCTTGAAGCCCGGATTCAGCTTCTCGATAGGTAGGTGCGGAGCATGGAATTGCCGGTACAGATGGCCGCGCAGGTACAGCTCGAGGGCGCGCGCGCCCAGCCCCTTGGCTCTCTGCACGCCGCTTTCCTTCATGAACCACTCGCGCACGATGCTCTCGGGGTACAGCAGGTCGACCGGCACTTCGAGGAAGACCGGCCCCGGCACGCCCTGGGTCGCCACCTCGATGGCGCGGTCGACGGCTGGTCCCAGCGCGGCGAGGGTGCTGATCGAGGTCGCCCACTTGGTCAGGGGCCCGAGCAGCGAGAGCTGGTCGATATCCTGCAGCGAACCCCGGCCCTTGAGGATGGTCGCCGTCGCGCCGCCGAAGATCAGCAGCGGCGACTGTGCCATCTGGGCGTTCTTGACTGCAGTCAGCGTGTTGGTCACACCTGGCCCTGCGGTGACCGCTGCCACCCCGGGCACTCCGGTCATGCGCGCCACGGCATCAGCGGCGAAGGCGGCATTGGCCTCATGGCGGACGTCGATGATGCGGATACCGTGCTTCTTGGCCCCGGTCAGAATAGGGGAGATGTGCCCGCCGCAAAGGGTGAACAGAAAGCGTACCCCATGGCGGGCGAGGCGTTCGCCGATGATGTCTCCGCCGTGCTCGTGCGTCATGTGGCCTCCGTGGTGTTGGGACAAGGCCCTATTGTGGAGATGCAGAGCCGCCACGGCCAGCTTTTCCCAGGCTGGAGTTTGGCGCGGGCCTGGTTCCCCCCCGCCCCAGGCTCAGCCCTCGCGGCAGGCCCCGAGCAGGGCCAGCAGCGTGCGACGTTTTTCCTTGGAGATATGGGTGAACAACTTCTGCAGCGCCTGCTCCTGCTCGGAGCCGGCGCTGCGGCTCTGCTCGACGAATCGTTGCCAGAGACCGTCCAGCCTGGTCTGCAGGCCCTCAGCGGGCACTCCCCGCTCTGCGGCCAGCTCGCTCGGGTCGAGGCGTTCGACGATCCAATCCAGCAGCAGGCGGCCGTCCGCCTGTTCGTTGTCCGGAAGCGCTGAGACGAACGCCGCCAGGCGCTCTTCGCACGCCGCGATGGCGTGTCCATGCCGCCGCAGGGCCTCGTAGTCTTCAGGGTGGAAGCACGCCTCAACCCAGGCAGCAAAACGCTCGACGGCCCTGGTGAGCAGCTTGCGTACCTGGCGCTCACTGACGCAGAAGTATGCGGCCAGAGCGCGCTGGCGGTCTCCCTCGACCACCCACTTGTACAGGGCCTCCGCGTTGCGCTGGCGTTGCCGTTCGACCGGCTCGGAGGCGAGGAACTCCTGAAACAGCTCGCTGCCGCGCGCGATCAGCAGCTCGAGCTCGTCGGCGCCCTGGCTTGCGGGCTCGCGCCGCGATTCCTGCCAGCGCTCGCGCAACGCGTGGTCGCGCTGACGGCGCCGGTAGTAGTCGAGCACGTGGTTGTCGATCACCCTGCGGAAATAACTGCGGAAACGCCCCCGCTGGGGATCGTAGCGCTCGATCACTGAGGTATTCAGCTTGATCAGCAGCTCACTGGTCAGATCGTCGACGTCGTCCCTGGGAATCTGCTTGCTGCGAAGGATGATCGCGATCGTGGGACGGTAGCGCACAAACTTGGACGGACCCCCGTGCAGCTGCGTTGAGGCCAACAGCTCCTGGCGGGTGGTGGGCCAGATGCTGGCCGGTTTGTCGCCGCTGTCCGTCATGAAACGTGTCCTCCGATCCTTGTGATAGCACAACACGGGCCAGGCCTCCAAGCGCCAATTGCAGGCAGTTACGGAGAGCCTGGTGAAAGCGGAACTGGTCCAGAATGCGTCAGAGCTGAAAAGAGGCTGCAACATTTCCGACTATGCGCGCCCCGCAGCCTGAACGGAACGAAACGCACGGCTCACGCAAACGCGACAATCAGAATTTTCTTATGCGCTGCGTCATTGCCATGAGAGCCCGCAGAATCAGGTATGCCAGCGGCACAGTGCAGCTGTGGTGCACCGTTCGAATGGGAATCCACTTTTCTGTGACACTTTTCAGACTGAACAGTATACCTTCGCTGCCCTGGCGGCTGCATTCGCAGCGCGGAACACGAGGTGAGCTGTGCCACGACCCTCCGCGACCTTTCTGGTGCTCTGTTTGGCCCTGAGCTCCGGCTCTTGGGCGAATGACCATTCTGACAACCCGCACCAGGGCACCTGGCTGAGCTCGCCCTCATCGGTGGCGGGAAGCATCGATCATGACTCCGACCGTGACTGGTTCCGTATCAACGTCCAGAGCGGCGTGCGCTACAGCTTCGAGACCACGCAGCTGTCGAGCAACATGGACTCGGTGATCGCGTTGTTCGCTCCTTCCGGTCAGCGTGTCGGGCTCGACGACGATGGCGGCCAGGGCCTTGCGAGCCGGCTCGAATGGACCGCAACCAGCAGCGGGCAGGCCTGGTTCGTAGTCCTGCACTATTCCTCTTCGGGCCGAGGCAGCTACACCCTGCTGAGCGACGACGATAGCACCCCGAGTGCGCCGATCACCACTGCACCCAGTGGAATCCCCGCCGGCACTACCGCTTCCAGTGGCAGCATTACTGCCGCCCGAATCTTCGATCCCAAGCTGCCCGGGGCTCGCCTGGACATCAGTGTCCAGCACAGCCAAGCAGCGGGCGGACGGCTGGCCATTCTCAATCCACAAGATCAACAAGTGGCCAGCTTCAACCTGAGCAGCAACAGCGCGCAGGTGAGTTGGGACGGTACGAGCGGAGGAAGCTACGTGCCGCCCGGTGGTTACCGCGCCGTGCTGCTGAAAAACGGCCAGCAACTCGACCAGCTGCAGGTCGCGCTCGTGCGGCTGGGGGCCCGTGAGATCCGCTGGCAGGGCTCGGGCCGGGTGCCCTTGATGTACCACCGCGCCGATCCCGCCTGGCTGCGCAGCTATCTGCCCCTCGACGCCATCGGCGCCAGCTGGTCGGTCTCGCGCAGCGACGGCAGCCTCGATAGCAGCGCGGGCCAGCCGCTGCCTGTGCCAGTGATGTGGAATGACCCGGCTACGCCGCCGCGGCTGAGCAGCGGCGCGGCCACCAACCGCGGTTTTTCCCTGCCGGTCGCCTATGCGGCAGGCACGACCCGGCGCGCTCAGCTGACCCTCGGCGACGCCAGCGTCAGCGCCCAGGGCGCCACGCTCGGCTGCGGCTATCCGGTCAGCGGCCTGCCCTTGCGGGTTGTGTTCGGAGGTTTCGCCAGCGGTCCCATCCAGCCGGGAAGTCAAGTTGCCGTCGACCTGAACCCACTGGGAACGGGGGTCGCCCGGCTCGACTACGACCTGGTCCTGCGCTTCGAATATCAGGATGGCAGCGGCTGGTACGAGGTCCCCGGCGCGATCAACGTCGCCCAACGCTTCTACGTGCTGTTGCGGGCACCGCAGTTGGCGCCCGCCGGCTTCAGCAACGGCCAGGCCCCCTATCTGCCCTGGGTTCAAGCCGTAGACCAGGTCGCTCAATGGTCCGCAGGCAACGCCTATGACGACGAAGCGCTGATGGACGTTGTCACCGATGGTGTCTTCCGCAGCCTGGGCTTGCGCTACGAGAACAGCGCCGGAGCTCCCGCCTATTCGGCGGGCAGTCCCTGGCAATCGACCATGGACCTGGCGGCCTTCGACACCCGTTACTATGGATCGCTGGTCAACTGCACGGATTGCGCCAACCTGGTCTCGGTGTACGCTCGGATGGTCGGTGTCGACGCCCAGAACCTCTACCTGGGCTACAACTTCTCGCTGCATTGGATCAAGGGCATCGGCCGCAGTTGGACCCATGACGTGTTCAACAGCGGTGGCCACGGCTTTTCGTTCCACAACATCGCGACCTGGACGCAAGGCAGCACCGTGCATGACGCGTGCCTCGCCCTCGACGGCGATGCCAACCCGGGTAGCGCCCCCCATCAGGAGCTTCTGCCGCAGGGACTTTCCTTCTATACTTACCGGAGCCGCTTGAGCCCGGGTAGCTTTCAGGGACTCGCACTCGACCGCTCACGCATCGAGTAAGGCGCAATCAGGAGACCGACGATGGACTCTCGTATGATCCTTTCCAAGGCTCTCGGTGCGACCTTCGCTTGCCTGGTGTGCCTGCCTTTCGGCTGTGGGGACACGGAGGAACCAGCGCTGCAGAATCCGGGCCCGGCGACCGTGCAGCCCGGCCCCTCCTCTGAGCAGCCGGACGGCAAGCAGCCCTTCGACCCGGCGCAACTGCCGATGCGCATCGACGTGCTCAGCCAGGAGCCAGCGGCGCCTCAGCCTCCGCCCCTGGTGGAGCGGCCTCTGGCCCCTGCAGACCGCTATGCCAGGGCATTTGAGGATGTGGCCGACGGCCCTCAGCTCAAGGGCTTCGATGTGCAGTCCTTCCTTGCCCCCAACGGTCTGCAGCTGCTGCGCCGTGAGGTCAATCGGCGCGGCGAAGCGGCCCTGTTTTTCAGCTCCGACGGCGAGAAGCCCAGCCACGTCGCCCGCATTCTGCCCTGCATCAGTGCGGCGGCCGCCCGCGAGGCATTGCGTGACCTGCTGGCGGGCTACCAGCAACCGCTGGAGAGTTACCAACTCGGCGAGTTGGGCTTTGCCGCAGTGCGAAGCGGCCAGCCCTTCCGCATTCTGTTTGTGCGCGGAAACCTGCTGTTGCAGGCCTGGGCGCTGGATGACGGCATGTGCGATATGCTCGCCCTGGCCGTCGAGGCGCACGCCAACGAGGCGCCCCCGGCGGATGGTGAGGCAGCTCCGGTTCTGCGCCTCGAGTTGCTGCAACCCGCCCGCACCGGAACGCCCACCGAGTTGAGCTACCAATACGGAGGCGCGCTGTTGGCCGTGCATTTCGCAGCCAACGGCGATGCCTGGGTCGACACCCGCGAAGGAAAAGCCTGGCTGCTGGCCCCCAGCGCCGGTGAGGTTGCGTTGAGCGCAGTAGCCTTCGACAACTGGCTGCGGCGCTCTGAAGCCAAGCTGGCGGTCAGCGTCCAGGAGTGATCCCCTCCGCTGAGCGGGGGCTCCTCCAGCTCCGGGTCGATGCGGATCATTTCCTCCTCGCCCTGTCTGCGCTACACTTGCCCCGGCATGCAGGAGGAACCCGATGAAACAGAGTCTGCGACGCAAGATCGCCATCGCCACCTGGAAGGCTCCGGGCGAAGGCAACATCTATGGCAAACTGACCGTCGACGCCAGCCAGATCCTCGCCTACGTGGCGTGGTTGCGCCGCAAGAGCGGAGAGAAGGTCACCCTGACCTCGCTGGTCGGCAAGGCGGTGGCCGAAGCGCTCAAAGCCGTCCCCAGCTTGAACGGCTACCTGCGATTCGGGCGCTATGTGCCCCATGAGACAGTCGACGTCAGCTTCCTGGTCGCCGTCGATGGAGGCCGCAACCTGGCCAAGGCCAAGATCAGCCGGCTCGACGAGAAGTCGGTGCTCGACGCCGCCCGAGAGCTGCGGCGCCAGGCTTCGCGCTTGCACGCCGGCGAAGACGAGGCCTTCAACAAGAGCATGCAGCCGCTCAAGATGTTGCCCAGCTGGGCGATCCGGCCGCTGTTGCAGCTGAGTGGCTTCGTCAGCGGATCGCTGGGCCTGTCGGTGCCCGCCCTGGGCATCGAGGCCTTTCCCTTCGGCGTGTGCGTGATCACCAACGTCGGCGTCTTCGGCCTCGACGAAGGCTTTGTGCCACCGGTGCCCTTTGCCCGTGTGCCGGTCTATGTGCTGATCGGCCGGGTGCGCGACGCCGCCAGGGTCGTCGACGGGAAGCTCAGCGCGCAGAAGCAGCTGACTCTCACCGCCACCGTCGACCACCGCTATCTCGACGGCGCCCAGGCTGGTGACCTGGCGCGGGTTCTGCGCGACGTGCTCGAGAATCCCTGGCAGCTCGAAGGGATGGCCGGGCCGCCCGAAGAAGAGCCGGTTCCCAAGGCACGGAAGGCACGCAGCAGCGCTTGAGTTGGAGGATGTCGGGCCGGAACACTACAATCCTGCCTGCATCCACCCTCGAGGAAGCCATGCCTGTCGATCTCCGGCGCGCCGTCTGCGCGTGCTTGCTGCTGTTGCCCCTTCTACATGCGCAAACCCCGCTCGAGACGGTCGCCGAAGCGAGCGGCTTCACGGCCACCGGACGCCTGGCCGAGGTGCGCGATTTCTGCGCGCGCTTGGCTGACAGCGCCCCGAGGGTTCTGCTGCGCAACCTGGGCGAGACCGCCGAAGGGCGTGAGCTACCCCTGCTGATTCTCGGCGATCCTCCCCCGTCCGACCCGACCGAGGTGGGTGAGCGGATCGTGGTGCTCGCCTTCGGCGGCATCCACGCGGGCGAGGTGTGCGGCAAAGAGGCGCTGCAGATGTTGGCGCGCGACCTGGCGTCAGCCGATGATCCGGGACTCCTGAGCGATGTAGTGCTGCTGCTGGTGCCCGTGCTCAACGGCGATGGCAACGAGCGCATGAGGCCTGACAACCGTCCTGGCCAGGTAGGTCCCGAGCAAGGCATGGGCACGCGTCGCAACGGCCAGGGCCTGAACCTCAACCGCGACTTCGTGAAGCTCGAGGCACCGGCCACCCGCGGACTGCTGCGCTTGATGCGGGCATGGGACCCTGCCCTGATCATCGACACCCATACCACCGACGGCTCCCAGCATCGCTATCCTCTCAGCTACGATGCTCCGCGCCACCCCGCGACTCCGCAGAAGGTGCTCGAGTTCGCCCGCGACGTGTTGCTGCCGGCCGCCGGCGAACGGCTGGCTGCCCAAGGGGACAGCCTGTTCTTCTACGGCAACTTCTCCGAAGACCACAGCCGCTGGCACACCTACCCCGCGATGCCGCGCTACAGCACGCACTACGGCGGGCTACGCAACCGCATCGCCATCTTGTCGGAGGCCTACGCCTACGCGCCCTATGAACGCCGCGTACGCAGCAGCTACCGTTTTGTGCACGCGCTGGCTGCGTTGGCAGGCGAGCGCCACGGCGCAATCCGCACGCTCATCGAGCAGGCCGACCGGGACACGCGCGAGGCCGAAGGGGACTCTGTGGCCATCGCCACCGTCAACCAGGCCTTCCCCGAGCCCTACACCGTGTTCGGCTTCGACGAAGACGGCCTGGCGCGCAACTACAGCTGCCTGTACGACGGCCTGGCGGTGGCGCGCCAGAAGGTGCGGCGCCCGATCGCCTATATCTTTCCAGCCGCTCTGAAAGAGCTCGAGCAGACGCTGCGCCGCCACGGCATCGAAGTCGAAGAGCTGCGTGAAGACCTCCAGCTGGCCGTCGAGACCTACCAACTAGATAGCCTCAGTTATGAAGAGCGGCCCTACGAAGGACACCTGCTCGCGAACCTGGATGTCACCCTGCAGGCAGAGACGACCTGGGTGCGAGCGGGCAGTCGGGTGGTGCGTTGTGCGCAGCCGCTGGGGAACCTGGCAGTGGTGCTGCTCGAGCCCGAGGCCGAAGATGGCCTGGCGCGCTGGGGAATGCTGGACGCCTGGCTGCAGCCAGGGACATCGCTGCCTCTGGTGCGGCTGGTCGAGGCGCACAGCTTGCTGACGGCGCGCCTTCCGGACCTGCCCGAAGAAGCTGCGCCCCCGGCAGAGCTGAGCTTCGAGGCCTACGCCGGCGGCCTCAACCGCATGGGAGAGAGACACAGCCGCGGCCTCGAGTGGCTGGACAAGGACAGCTACCTGCAGCGCCGCGCGGGCAAGCTGTACCGGGTCGATGCCCGCAGCGGGCGCGCGGTGCTGTATCCGGGTCGCGATGAGGGCTCCTTGCAAGCAGCCCTGCAGGACACCCTTGAGCTCAGCAGCAAGCAGGCGCGCCAGCTGCTGGGCCGCGCACAGGCCAGCCACGACCCGACCCGCGGCCGGCTCTTCACGCACGCCAACGACCTGTACTGGGGCGCCCTGGACGGCAGCGTGCGCCGTCTGACTGAGACCCCCGAGCAGGCAGAAGAGCTTGCCCTGCTCAGCCCTGACGACCAGCACGTGGCCTTTGTGCGCGAGCACGATCTGTTCCTGGTCGCTGTGGCTTCCGGCAAGGAGCGGCGCCTGACCTTCGATGGCAGCGACACCTTGAGCAACGGCAAGACCGACTGGGTCTACATGGAAGAAGTCTACGGACGCGGACGGCGGCGCGCATTTTGGTGGAGTCCCGACAGCCAGCGGATCGCTTTTCTGCAGTTCGACGACAGCCCCGTGCCGCGCTTTCCGCTGGTCAACCACAGCACCGTGCCGCCGCGCCTCGAGCACGTCCACTACCCCAAAGCGGGGGATCCCAACCCACAGGTGCAGCTGGGAGTGCTCGACGCACAAACGGGCGCGCTGTCCTGGGCCCAGCTCCAAGACTACCCGGCCGACGCTACGCTGATCACCCGGGTCGGCTGGCTGCCCGACAGCGAGGCCGTCTTCTTCTACGCCCAGGACCGCGCGCAGACCTGGCTGGACATGAATCTGCTGCGCGCCGGAAGCGTCGAGCGGCTGTTCCGCGAGACGACCGGAGCCTGGGTGGACAACCCCGGCCCGCCGCGCTTCTTGAAGGACGGCAGCTTCTTGCTCAGCAGCGAGCGCACCGGCTTCGCCCACCTCTACCACTTCGAAGCCGACGGCCGGCTGCGGCGCGCGCTGACGGAGGGCGCCTGGGAAGTGCGGGCCATCGAGCTGCTCGATGAAGACGCTGGACAGCTGTTCTTCCGCTGCACGCGCGACAGCTGGACTGGTGAGCAGCTGTACCGTATCGGCCTGGACGGCAGCGGCCTGCGGCGGATCAGCTTCGAAGCCGGCAGCCACAGTTTCGCCCTCAGCCCCGATGGCAAACTGTGCATCGACACCTGGAGCCGCACCGACATGCCGCCCCGGGTCGCCCTGCTCGACACGCAGGGGCGGAGGCAACGCTGGATCGACAGCAATCCGGTGGCAGAGCTCGCCTCGTTGCGTCTGGGGCGGCTGGAGAACCTGCAGATCCCTCTGCCTGACGGCTTTGTGCTCGAAGCCCAGCTGACCTATCCGCCCGACTTCGACGCAACCAAGCGCTATCCGGTCTGGCTGCAGACCTACGGCGGCCCTCACTCTCCGACGGTCCGCGACGCCTGGCGGAGTGGCCGGCTGTACGAGAAGATGCTCGCCTCGCTCGGCTTTGTGATCTTCCGTTGCGACCCGCGCAGCGCCAGCGGCAAGGGCGCCGCATCGGCCTGGAGCGCCTACAGACAGCTCGGTGTGTCCGAACTGGCGGATCTCGAGGCGGCCCTGGACTGGCTGACGCAGAAGGCCTGGGTTGACTCCCAACGCCTGGGCATCAGCGGCCACAGCTATGGCGGCTTCTTGACGGCCTTCGCGATGACCCACAGCCAGCGCTTCCGTGCGGGTGTCGCGGGAGCTCCCGTCACCGACTGGCGCTTCTACGACAGCATCTACACCGAGCGCTTTATGGACACGCCCCAGAACAACCCCGGGGGCTACCAGAGCACCTCGGTGGTCGATGCGGCGCAGGACCTTCACGGCGCGTTGCTCCTGCTGCACGGGGGCGCCGACGACAATGTGCATCTGCAGAACACGCTGCGGCTCGCAGAGGCTCTACAGAAGCACGACCGGGACTTCGAGATGATGGTCTACCCCAGCAGCCGCCACGGCATCCGCGGCAGCCACAACCAACGCCTGATCGTCGAGTTCATGCTGCGGGAGCTGATGGGCGAAGACTGATCAGCGTGGGCGTTGGGCTAGCAGGGCAGCGGCTTCCCCGGCATCCAGCCAACCGTCCCGGTTCGTGTCGGCCTGCTCGAAGCGGCGGGCGACCCGCGGAGGAACCTCTTCCCGGCTCAGGCGGCCGTCGCCATCCGTGTCGAAGCGCCCGATCATGTCTTCGGCGCCCGGCCGAGGCTGCGCCTGCCCCCCGGGTGCTGCTTCCAGGTCATCCCCGGCGTCTACAAACTGCCCCCCCGTCAGAGCCGCCAGCTGCAGCATGAAGCGATCGGCCTGGCGGGGCCCGGTGTCCTCGACATCGCGGATCAGCACGGTGTGGATACGCAGCTTGCGCAAGCGGTTCCAGTGCTTGACCTGCTCGAGGATCTTCGCATGCTTGGCATAGCGCCCCGAAGTCGGCGATCCGTCGGACAGGAAATAGATGGTGTCGACGGGCATGCGCGCGTTCTTCTCCAGCTTGCCCGTACCGGTCAGATCATAGGCGCGCTCAAGCGCGTCGAAGATGTTGGTGCCCAGTCCCAGCGGCTGCTCGAGCAGCTCTCCAGCCGTCCGCTCGACGGTCCGCGCCTTGGCAGCCACCATCCCATCGGTCAACATCTCCACACCCCAGTGGTAGACCATCACGCCAAAGTCCGCGCTGCGGGGAAGCGCGGCCAGCACACGCAGCGTCTGCTCCTGTGCCTCGGCGATACGGGTCTCTCCGGCCACCTGCAGCTCTGGATGCGGATCTTCCCCGTCCTCACCAGTCGCCACTCTCTCCTCGACCGGCAGGCGGGGGAAGCCGCGCTGCATCGACTTCGAGAAGTCGATCACGAACAACACCTGCTCGGAGTCCACCGGAATTCCAAAGAAGGTCCCAAAAGCACGCGGAACGGTCGCGTGCTGGCCAGAGGGCTTGCGGTAGCTGCCGTCGGCCAGGGCGGGACCGTGTACGGCCAGCCAGTCGCGCCACAGGCGGGCGTCCCCCCCAATGCTCTCGCCGGTCAGGCTGCGCAGTGCGCTCTCGAGCTCGCTATGCAGCCGCCCGCTCTCGATCTCCAGGCAGTCGATCAGGCGCGCGACACTGGGCAGGGCCTGCAGACGTGTCAGGGCCTCGACGGCCGTCAGCCGCACCTGCCACTGCTTGTGGTCGAGCAACGCCTCCAGGCTGCCCGCAGTCTCGCGCGCCCCCAACTGCGCCAACGCCTCGGCTGCCATCAGCTGCACCGGCCACTTGCGGTCTTCCAGGGCCGCCTCGAGCAAGGGCACCGAGCTCTGTGCAGCGATCTTCCCCAACGCCGCGGCCACCTCGCAGCGCACCTTCCAGGACTTGTGCTCCAGCCCCTTGGTCTGCAACCACAAGGTCGCTTCACTCGAGCGCAACCCTGCCAGGCCTGCGCAGATCTCGCGCTCCAACGCCATGTGGGCGTTGATGCTCAGCGCCAGCTTCACACTCTGTCCGCCGTCCTGCGGCCCCCGCATGCGGAACGGTCGACGCTCGAGCTCTTGCTCTGTATAGCCCAGGCCGATGGGGGCGTTGCCGGCATCGACGGACGCAGCGTAGTCGTCGCGCAGGTCGTCGAGGTCCGATTGGGGCAGGCCCGCGAGCACACGGCACAGAAGCCGTGCCGCGCGCTCGGAGTCGTTCTGCACGCAGAGCTCCACGCCCGCGATCACCTCGTCCTCGCTGCCCGCTTGGAGCAACCAGCTGGCTTGATCCTCCCAGTCTTCAGCGCGCGCGCTGGCCATGAAGATCAGGAGCAGTGGAAGGATTCGGCGCATGACAGTCTCTCCGTGCTGGCGTCGGACTGCCTGAAGCAAGCGCAGTGCCGATGCCGCCAAGCCGCACTCCAGGCGGCCGACCATCGAGCTTGGAACGCACTAGCGTGTCAGCCTGTTGTCAGCTGACAACTACCGCTTGGCAGTTCCCAAGAAGCCCGTGAATGCCCGCAGACTTCCGGTGTCTGATCAGCAACTGAGACTCTACCAGAGGTTGTGATGCGAACGAAGATGTTGCTGATTGTCCTGACTCTAGCCGGCGCGGGCTGGCTGTTTGTGCCGTTGTCCGAGGCCCGCGCCGACGGTGAGCCCGTGTTGCTGGCGGGAAGCTGGGAAGGGGAATACATCGACATAACGGGCTTCCGCGGTCGCCTGTTCGTCGAGTTGGAGGTCGAAGATGATGCCGTGCGAGGCAGCTACCGCCTCGAGGTTCCGGATGAGGAGTCGCTGCAGGTCTACCGCGGCAATTGCGAAGGTCGCCTGGACGGCACCAACCTCGAGCTGGAGGTCGAGATCGGCAAGCTGCGCAGCACATTCAGCGCGCAACTCGCCGACGCCATGCCCTTCGCCCTGCAGGCGCTGAGCGGGTCGGTGAAGAATCCGCCGGGCAGCAGCTTCAAAGGCGGC
Source organism: Planctomycetota bacterium (assembly GCA_029260765.1). Lineage (GTDB taxonomy): Bacteria > Planctomycetota > J058 > JAJDCP01 > JAJDCP01 > JAJDCP01. Next base: position 64,741 of record JAJDCP010000105.1, on the reverse strand, counting down.
GTGTTCGTGCTCTGGCGGTTTGCGGACTGAGGGCAAGCCCAGGGCCCGTCCTCAGGCGATGGAGGCGAACTGCGCCCAGGGCAGCTTCGCCTCGGGAAACCGCTCGACACCGAAGCCGCCGTCGATCCACAGGCTCTCAAAGCCGCCCCAACACTCCAGCGCCTGCGGGTTCTGCTGGGCGCGCTCGAAGGCCTGGTCGTCGACCCATTCGAAGACCTCCAACAACAACTGCGGATCCTGCTGGCTCTGTATGCGGTGGATCTGCCAGGCGCTGCACTGGGCATCGACATGCCTGTTTGCTCTCTTGGAGGGTCGGGCTGACAAAACAAGCTGTGGCAGATCATACCCGAAAAACACTGGAAGCCTGTCCGGGGCCTCCTACACTGAAGCCCTCTGACCTGACTCACAGGAACGATCGATGGCGGAGTCTTTGCCGCAAACCGCGTCCGGCACCACGCCGCTCTCGCTGCAAGATCCCTGGGATCATACCCGGCTGTGCCGCCTGCTGGCCGACGAGCAGCTGCCGCTGATGCTGGTCGATCTCGATGTCTTCGAGGCGAACTGCGACCGGCTGTGCGCCCTGGCGCGTGCAGGTGGCAAACGCCTCAGGGTCGCCTCCAAGTCCGTGCGCGTGCCCGAGCTGCTGCGACGGATCCAACAGCGCGCCGGCGAAGTCTGGGGCGGGCTGATGTGCTTCGCGGCGGCAGAAGCAGAGCTGCTGTTCGCCGAGGGCTTCGACGACCTGCTGATCGCCTACCCGAGCTTCCAGCCCGACGATATCCGCCGTCTGTTTGCGCTGCGCGAGCAGGGCGCACAGGTCGTCGCGATGGCCGATGGCCCCGCGCACCTCGAGCTCTACGAGCGCGGCTGGCGTGCGCTGAGCGCAGGGCGTCAGGCCGCGAAGCTGCCGATCTGCGTCGATGTGGATGTGTCCTACCGGCCACTCGGTCGACGCGGACCCCATCTGGGGGTACAGCGCTCGTCGATCCGAGATCTGGCCAGCTTGCGCGCCATCTGCGAACAGCTGCAGGCCTCCGAGCAGCTCGTGCTGGCAGGAGTGATGGGCTATGAGGCGCAGGTGGCGGGGTTGGCCGACCGCAACCCCTTCTCCCCGCTGCTCAATCTGGGGGTCCGCTGGATGCAGCGGCGTTCCGTTCGCGATGTGGCCCGGCGGCGCCGCGAGATCGCTGCGCTGCTCACTGAGCTGGGAGTCGATGGCGTGCTGTTCAATGGAGGCGGCACCGGTAGCCTGCAGAGCTCAGCCGCCGAGCCCTGGCTGACCGAGGTGACAGCGGGCTCGGGCTTCCTGCAGTCGCAGCTGTTCGACTATTACGGAAACAACCGCAACCAGCCCGCTTTCTGCTTTGCGCTGCCCGTGACGCGCCGACCGCAGCCGAGGATCGTGACCTGCCAGAGTGGGGGCTTTATCGCTAGTGGATCCTGCGGACCGGACAAAGCTCCGGTTCCCTTCCGGCCCGCGGGACTGCGACTGCTCGCCGATGAAGGCTGCGGCGAAGTGCAGACGCCGCTGCGCCTTCCTCCGGGGCTCGAGCTGCGACTGGGAGACCCGGTGTTTTTCAGGCCCGCGAAGGCGGGGGAGATCGCCGAGCACTTCGACAGCTATCTGCTCAAGCGCGCAGACGAGCTCTGTGGCCGCGTGCCGACCTACCGGGGCATGGGCAGGCGGTTCTACTGAGAGTCGGGGGGCTCTTCGGGCGCTTCGGGCGCTTCGGGCTCGCCGAACTCCTCCTGCCAGTCTTTCTCGAGGCCTTCCCGCGAGCTCCACCAATGAGCGTCCTCACCCGGCAACAGCGGAACCAGCGGCACGCACAGCACCGAGCATTGCGCCTGGCGCACCAGCTTCTCCGAGACACTGCCCAGAATCCAATGATCCAGGCCGCGCCGCTGGTGGCTTCCGCAGACGATCAGGTCGACCCCCTTCTCGGCCGCGCGGGCGAGGATGCGCTCGGCGGGTTCGCCGACGTCGACCAGCGCCTGCGCATCGGGCAGGGCCTTGGCCAGGTCCTTGCGCGCCTCGGTCTCAGTCTCGAGGTACCAGGCATCGAGGTACTCGGACTTGTCGCCGTGGAAATCGCTGCGCTGTACGACGTACATGCCCGTCAATTGGGCCTCGAACAGCCGCGTAATGCGCTCCGCGGCGGCGGAGATCTCTTCGGGAATCTCGCGCAGATCACAGGCCAGCAAGACCTTCTGCAGGTGCATCTCTCGAGGGGGCTCGCGGAAGACCCAGACCGGACAACCCGACATGCGCACCAGCTTCTCGGCGACACTGCCGAGCAGCAGCCGTTTGAGGCCGGTGCGGCCACGCGAGCCACAGACGATCAGGTCGACAGCTTCCTTGGCTGCGAAGGCGAGCGTGGCGTAGGCTGCGCGGCTGCGCACGACCACCTTCTCCAACTCGAACTCGCCGCAATCGCGGGCCCGCCAGGTCTGCACGAAACCGGCGAGCAGTGCCCGGGTTTCGGCCTCATCACGGCGCCCGTGGGCATGCAGCACCGTCAGTTTCGCGCCGCTGCGTGAAGCCACCTGGGTCGCCCCCCGCAGAGCATGTCCCGAGGCTGGTGAAAAGTCGACAGCTGCCAGAATGTGCTCGATTTTCATGCCGGATCCTCCGCACGGCGTCCGTGCCTGCCTGTGCAAACGCTGGACCAGCGACCGAGCGCCCCGTAGGCGGCGGACGGACGCCGGGCGCGCCGAGATCGGTAACATCGGGGGGATGGTCGTTACAAATCCGAAACACCCTCAGTGTTCCAAGCGCGGGAAACGCCCGTCTCGCAGCTCACGGTGGACGATGCGGATGCGGAAACGCCGGCAGAGCCGCTCGTCGCCATGCACGAAACGCACCATGTCCGCCACCCCGATCGCGCGTTGGAAACTCTCGGGCAGACGCGAGCAAAGCGCCGTGAAGGCCGTCGGCGTGAAGCGACGCCACTCCGTGCGTGTCAGCAGAGCCTGGGGATCGCTGGCGAGGACCTCTTCGATGGCCAACTCGACATGCGGCCGCACGAGCTGACCGATGTGGCCTGTCTCCGAGAAGATGTAGTTGATCCCGTCGGGCCAGAGCGAAGTCTCGATCGGAAACACCACGGTGTCGAAGCGGCTGATGAAGTTGTAGATCTCGAGCCCGGGCGGATAACGGCGCCGCAGATGCTCGCGCACGACAACGCTGTCGGGCCGCATGTCCCGGCCGCTACCTCCAGGCGCGATCAAGGCCACCAGCGTCCCCAGGCGGGGGCTGCCGATGGGAATGTACAGGGGCATGCGGTATTGCTCGACCAGCTCGGGCCGCGTCAGTAGCACATGATCCCAAACGAAGCCACCCAGACTGTGACCGATGGGAATGAAACGCCGCGCCCCCTCTTTGGCACGAATCTGCGCGAGCTGAACGCAGAGCTGCTCCGCCAACACGGCCACAGGACTGAGGAACGGCACGCGCACGGCATAGACGGTGTACCCCAGCTGTGCCAGACGTTTGATCGACAAATCTGCGCCGGTGTTGTCGACATAGCCGTGCAGGAAGACGACAACTTGATCCTCAGGGTCGAAATCCTCTCGAAAAGGCCAGGCCGGATTCAGACGCCGCAAACGGCGCAAGGCGCCGCGTTGTGGACCGCCATCGAGCTTGAAATGCTCCATGCGGCGGGGATACAGCTGGTACTTCAACGCCTCGTGCACGTAGCCCGGCGCGGCCTGGGCGATCGCCGAGACCTCTCCCAACACCGAAGCGCTGAAGTGGTAGGCATCGCGTAGCAGACGCCGGGCGCCCGGCATCGCGCTTCCCAATTCGGGACGCGGCAGAACCGCCTCGATCGCATCCTGAAGGCTCGCCAGCAACTCCATTCCGCCTCCGCCAGGACACCAGACTCTTCCCAATATCGGCCGTTTGCAGCCGGAAGCCCTGACACAACCGCTGCATGGCGCTCTCGGTCCCGTGCACACGCGGCTGGACCCAGAAAATCCAATGCAAATGCAGGGCCATTACAAGGCGCGGCCCTGTCGGAACAGCCGACATCTGGCGCTCCGCGGCGACGCAAAGGCTGCCAGGGTTTCCGCGTAGATCCTTCTGCCAGGCTGTCCCCCCGGGTTGGCCTTGGATTTTTTTTCGGCTGCCACCAGGAGGCCGACCATGATCGACAACCGGACCATCTAGCTCTCGTTCTGACGATGGCAGCCCATCGATTTTGCTTCCGGAGATCAAATTTCGTTTGTACGCAAATGGCGCAGCGGAAGGCCTGATGGATTTGAGCATCACAGACCCGGCCAGTATGTGATACATCAACTATCAGAAACACAACGGCGCCCTGGACGGGAGCGAGATGACCGATTCGCCCGAACCAACCCCCTTCGAGAGCACGGCTCCGGTCCCTCCGGCAACGATTCTGATCGTCGATGATGTGCCGGCAAACCTGCGTCTGTTCTCTGACGCCCTCCGCAAGAGCGGCTACAAACCCCGCGCCTTGCGGAGTGGTCGCCGTGCATTGCGTGCCGTTGAGCTCGAGCCGCCCGACCTGATTCTGCTCGATGTCAAGATGCCCGAGATGGATGGCTATGAGGTCTGCCGTCGCCTCAAACTCGACGCACACTCACGAGACATCCCCGTCATCTTCGTCAGCGCTCTGGGGGAGCCGATCGACAAGGTGCGAGGCTTCCAATGCGGGGCGGTGGACTACCTGACCAAGTCTTCCTCGCTCGAAGAGCTGTGCGCACGCATCGAGACGCACCTGAGGATCCGGCGGCAGCAGCGCGAGCTCGACCTGCGCGCGCTGGCTCTCAAAGCAGCGAATGAAGACCTGGCCCGCTCCAACCGCGAGCTGAAGAAGTTCGCATCGGTCATTTCCCACGATCTCAAGGCCCCCTTACGCGCGATCCGCCATCTGGCGGGCTTCGTCATTGAAGATTCGGCGAAGCAGCTGTCCGAAGAGTCTGGGGACAACCTCCGGATGTTGGTCGAACGCACGGCTCTCGCCCAGCGCATGATCGATGAGCTGCTCGATTACTGCCGGGCCGGCTTCCACCGAGGAGAGGAGGTCGAGGTCGACTGCCGCACACTGCTGAATGAGGTGGTAGCCTCCGTCCCTATGCCCGCGGGATTCGTGGTCGAGCTGCCCGAAGATCTGCCACGGCTGCGGACCTACGCCTCGCCCTTGCGGCACGTCTTGTTGCATCTGATCGACAATGCAGTCAAGCACAACGAATCGGAGAACGGTCAAGTGCGGGTGCGTTGCCTCGATCAGGGCCGGCGCGTTCGCTTCGATGTAAGCGACAACGGGCCCGGCATAGAGCAGCAGCACAGCGAACGGGTTTTCCGCATTTTCCAGAAGCTGGGCAAGCACGGAGGGAGCGGTGTGGGCCTCGCTCTTGCCAAGCGCCGCGTGGAGTTGTTCGGGGGGAGCATCGGCTTCGAGTCGCAGCCCAGCGAGGGCACGACCTTCTTCTTTACCTGGCCCAAAGCCAGTATTGACCTGAGCCCCCGCGATCCGAGCCGTGATCCGGAAGGGGACTGCACCCAATGCAGCGACGCAACCTGACCCACAGAGTGGAGCCTGTCCCGAACCGCGGCCTCGACCAGGCGCGCCTCTTGAAGGACACAGAAGAGGCTCTACACCAGTCGCAAGACCGCTTCCGGGCGCTGGTGGAAAACCTCCGCGACCTGGTCTTCACGGTCAATACCCAGGGAACCCTGCTCTATGCGAGTCCTGCCTCGCAAGAATTGACGGGCTACACGCCCGAAGAGTTGATGGGCCATTCGTTTCTGGAATTCGTAGCGGCCGCCGACCGTGAGCGGATGGCCGGGGTCTTGCGCGAAGCCATCGACGGCCGTGAGGACAAAGAAGAGTTCCGTATCAAGCGCAAGAACGGCGCGGTCTGCTGGGTGCGCAGCAACGGGCGGGTCTACCGGGAGCACGGCGAGGTCGTGGGACTGCAGGGGGTCTTGACAGACATCACCGCCCAGAGGCAGGCAGCCGCCGCGCTGGAGAGGCACAGTGAAGAGCTCGAGACCTGTGTCGACCAGCGCACGGCACAACTGGTCGCAGCCAATCGGGCCCTGAAACAGAGTGAGGAGATGGCCCGGCTGCGCGAGACCGTAGCAGCAGCCGCCAACACGGCTGGCAACCCCGACGAGGCGTTGCAAGCGACCCTGGAGGCTGTCTGCCTCTATCGAGGATGGCCGTGCGGGCTGGTCTGGTTTCCCGATCCGACGACCCCCGACGCGATCATTCCTTCTCAGCTCTGGTACATGGCCGAGCCACAACGCTGTCTAGAGCTCCACAGCGCAACCATGACGACCCGCTTCCGGCGTGGCGAGTGCTTCCCCGGCAGGGTGTTGGAAGAGGGCATCCCCATGTGGCTCTCCGACCTCGATGCCGAAGAGAGGTGTGCGCGCTGCCGGGACGCGCTGCAGGCGGGCTTCCATGCGTCCATCGGCTTGCCCGTGGTCGTAGACGGGCGCGTGGAGGCGGTGTTGGAGTTCTTCTCGGCTACTGTAGAGCCCGAAGATTCCGAGCTTCTGATGCGGCTCGCACAGGTGGGGAGCCAGCTCGCGCGCGCCATCGAGCGGCAGAAGATCAACCAGGCCTTGCAGCAGGCAACCAAGGCTTCGGGCGCCGCCAACGCATCCAAGAGCCTTTTTCTGGCCAACATGTCGCACGAGATCCGTACTCCCCTGACGGCCATTCTCGGTTTCTCCCAGCTGCTGGCCAGGGGGTCCGACCTCTCGAAGCAGCAGCGTGAATACCTTCGAACTATCGTTGCGGCCGGCGACCACCTGCTTGAGATCATCAACGATGTGCTCGAGGTCTCCAAGATCGAGGCAGGCCAGGCTCCTGTCCATGCAAACGTGTTCGAGCTCGACGCCTTCATCGCGGACCTCCGCGTGCTCTACGGCCTGAGGGCCGAGCAGAAGGGCTTGGAGTTCAGCATCGAGATCGCCCCCTCGACCCCTCACAACATCCGCACAGACAGGAGCAAGCTGCGGCAGGTGCTGGTCAACCTGCTGTCCAATGCGATCAAGTACACCGACCAGGGACGGGTCATCTTGCGCCTGAGCGGGGTGCGCGAGGGCGGCCGCGTGCTCCTGCGTGGAGAAGTCGAAGACACCGGTATCGGTATCAGCGAGGAATTCCAAGCGCAGATCTTCGGAGACTTCGTGCAGAGCTGCGAGCTGGAACGCGGCGGCGTGGGACTCGGCCTGTCGATCTGCCAGAGACAGATCGAGCTCCTGCACGGAGACCTGGCTGTGCAGAGCTTACTGGGAAGGGGGAGTGTGTTCAGCTTCGCGATTCCCGTCGAGGAGATCCAGAGTCCAGAGTCCACCGCACGCGAGAAAGGCAGCCGGAAGATCGGATCGGGCATCCACGCACCTCTGGACCATTCACTGCTGGACCGGGCCGCCGTCGCCCGTCTGCCTGTAGAGCTGGTGCAGAATCTCCGGCAGGCAGCCGAGACAGGGGACGCTGAGGCCTTCGAGCGGCTCTGCCTCGAGGTCACGAAGATCGATGCTCGTTTGGCAGGCTTGCTGGCAAAGCTGTCACAGGAGTTCGAGCTCGAACAACTGCTAGCACTGATGGCAGGGTAGCAGTCATCCGTCCCGGGCCGCCTGCTCCCAGGCGTCGAAGGTCTCGAGGTGGTCGAGCGCCTCTTCGAGGCTGGGCACGTCGGCGTCGGGCCGACGACCGCGCTCGTCCAGGGAACGGAAGACCATCAGATCGTCGAAGTAGGGCGAGGCGCGCAGTTTGTGCGCCAGGCCGCGTTTCAGACTGCCCTGTTTGAGTTTCAACGCATCGATGTGGTGGGCGATCAAGAAGCGGACCCGGCCGGAGACCAGCTCGGCGACGGCTTCCTCACCGGCGCGTGGGTGGTCCGCGGGGTCGATGGCCTTGCCGATGTCATGCAGCAGGCCAGCCTCAGCCAGCTCGACGTCGTAGGGATGTTCCGAGCGGGCGAGCTCGAAGACCTGCAGGCTGTGGAAGAGCTGGCAGCCCTCGGGGTGGTGCGGCCCGCCACGGATTCCCTCGAGGGCACCGACCAACGCCGAGAACATCGCCCGCCGCAAGCCGGGATCGGGCAGGCTGCGAGGATCGGCATCGATGTCGATCTCGGGGTGCTCACGCTGCAGAAGCTCGATCAGCTCGGGCTGCTCGAGCTTCTCGATGGACTTGTGGGTGATCGAGCTCTTGAAATCGAAGTGGAGCTTGTCGCGGGTGTAGATGGTCAACTCGATCGGGAAGTCCGCCTGGATGTGGATGTGGTGGAACACGCGCTCGTTGCCCTGCTTGCGCACGCGTTTGGCTTCCTGCTCGAAGGCGAGGCCCTCGTCGCGCAACACCGCGACGATGTTGGCGATCGAGTCGCTGAAGACGTGTAGATCTATGTCGCTACCCGAGCGGATATGGCCCGTGGCCACGCTACCGATCAGGCGCGGATGGAAGCGGCGCAGACGCCGCAGCAGCCAGAGCGCGTAGTGGCGCATCGCGCCGAGGCGCTCTGTGCGCGCTGCGCCCTCATGGATGCGGGAGAGCTGGAGCACCTCGTCACGGATCTCGCGGTTGCTCGGCAGTCCGTGGGGTTGATGGCGGTAGTTGAAGCCAAAGCGGCTGGCGGCCTTGCGCTTGGCCTGGAAGTACTCCGACACTTCGCCGGAGTACATCAGGCGTGCGGCTTCGACCGCGATCGCCTTGCGTAGTCGGGGATCGGTCATTTGTATCGCCGCAAACGAAGCCCACTGGCGGCGGACGGGGGCTATCGGGGAAAGCAAAGGGGTAGGACCCTGGTCTGATGATAGCTGGAGTGCGCCCTCTTGACCAGCCCGCCGCGGCGCGCGCCGCGGGTGTCAATCCGAGCCGTCCCCCTCTTCCGTCAGGGCTGCCTCCCACGCGTCCATCTCGGCCGGTAGATCCAAGCCCGTGCGCTCCCGCAGCAACGCTAGAGCTGCCTGGCGCACCGCCTCGGGCCGCTCGCTGGCGAGGTAGCGCACGAAGCCCCGCGGCTCCAGCTGCGGATTGCCGACCAAACCCGTGAGCAGAACAGCCGCTTGTGCCGAGGCCTCGATGCGCTCGTGGATCAAGGCGAGCACCGCGGCCCGGGGTTTTTGGGCTTCCTCCACCTTCCGCAGGCGCGCGACCATGCCCCGTAGATCTTCGCCGCAGGCGAGATAGAGCGCAGCGAAGATGGGCAGGTCGCCGTGGTAACGATCGAGCGCCAGGATCAGTGCGTTGTTGTCCGGCGCATCCTGGAACCAGCGGTAGTGGTTGAGCTCAAACGGCAGTCCGGCAACAGCCTCGCGCCCACGGTTGAAGATGGCCGCCCGGCCTTCGACCGCCGCTGCTCCGCTGGTGTTGCTGTAGAAACTCTCAAGCTCGTCGCGTAAGGCGTGGATGGCCTCGGTGAAGCGCTGCCCATCGCGGTTGGCGGCCAGATACTCTCCCAGCTCGGGGCTGTCCGGGCCGAAGCGGACTCTGAGGAAGTTCTCGGCTGCCTGCTGGCCGACGAAAGTCGCCAGGGTCTCGTTGAAGCGGATGTTCGAGGCCAGATAGACCTCGCGATGGGTCAGCTCGTGCAGTACCAGCTCGACCAGGTCGCCGGTCTCGTAATCGAGCCAGATCGAAAGGATGGGGTCATCGAACCAGCCCAGCGTACTGTACGCGGCGGCCTTACCCGAATACACATCCCAAGCGGTCTGATCGAAGGCTGCGCGCTCGTCGAGCATGCGTTGCTCGTCGAAGAACCCCTTGTAGGGCACCGTGCCGACGATCGGAAACCACCAGGTGTAGGGAGTGAAGCTGTCACGGGCGCAAGCCGTCAGGACATGGGAGGCCGGCTCGCCCTGCGTGTCGTAGTAGACGTTGTACGCGTCCTCAGGTGCGAACCCCAAGGAGTCGGCGGCATAGGTCTTGACCTCGTCGATCAGCTGCAGACGGCTGCGGACCGAGGGCGCGAGCTCTGGATCAGCCAGCAACTCGGTGACCTCGACGCAGCCCGCGACGACCGTGAGCTGCCCATGGGCGAGGTGCATCAAGTAGCCCAGCTGACAGCCTGGCACGGCGGCGCACGCAAAGAACAATGCCAGCGACCACAACAGGCGTCGCACGCGCCGCCTCCATCGATAGGGGGAACAGGGCCGACGGCCACCCACTGCCAAGACCTCCGTTTGGAAGCCGCGCGCTCAGGACTGCCCATTGTCCACAAGTAGCCTTGGAGAAGCTTGACGGCTCTGTGGGTTCAGGGGCGTTCCCTCGCCGTGGCTTCAGGCCTCCGGCTTCAGACTTCAGCCTGCCTGCTGGAATACCCGGAGTTTCCGGTTGTTTCTGCTCATAATGTGGTCTCCCTTGGCAGAAGCCTGGAGCCCGGAGCCCGTACCCCTTGCAAGCCAAAACGTCGGGCTCGCGCCAACCTGTCCGGGCAGATTGGTGGGCAATGGGCAGGGCTAGGACACACGCGCCATGCGGCGCGAACGGCTCTGTCGTTCGCCCTGGCTCAGCCCGCCGTCGGGCGCCTCGATCTCTTCGAGCAGGTGGTCGCAGACCGTGTCGGGATCGATGCCTTCGGACTCGGCATGGTAGTTCATGATCAGGCGATGGCGCAGCACCGGGTGTAGAATCGCCTGGACATCGGCAACCGTCACCTCGACGCGGCCATGAATCATCGCCCGCGCCTGCCCCCCCAGCAGGATCGCCTGAGCCGCTCGCGGCCCACATCCCCACTGCAGGTACTCTTTGACGAAGGGGGTCGCAAAGTCGGAGTGGGCACCCTTGGCGCGGGTTGCCCGCACCAGCCGCGTGCCGTAATGCAGCACGGGTTTGGGAACCTTGACACTGCGCACAATGTCCATGAGCGCGACCACCTCACCGGGCATGAGCTGCGGAGTCAGGCTGCTCTCGTACGACGAAGTGGTGTAGATCATGATCTTCTTTTCGTCTTCATACGACGGGTAGCCGATCTTGATGTTGAACATGAAACGGTCGAGCTGCGCCACGGGCAGCGGGTAGGTGCCTTCCTGCTCGATCGGGTTCTGGGTGGCGAGCACGAAGAAGGGCGGAGGCAGGTCGTGGCGCACTCCACCACAGGTCACCTGGTTCTCTTCCATCGCTTCCATCAAGGCAGCCTGGGTCTTGGGCGGCGTGCGGTTGATCTCGTCAGCCAGGACGACATTGTGGAAGATCGGACCGCGGGCGAATTTGAAGCTGCGGTCGCCTGTTTCGGGGTCGAGGGCGATCAGCTCGGTGCCCGTGATGTCCGAAGGCATCAAGTCGGGAGTGAACTGGATGCGAGCGAAGTCGAGCCCGATCAGCTCGGCCAAAGACTTGATCAGCAGCGTCTTGGCGAGCCCGGGAACCCCGACCAGCAGGCAGTGGCCGCCCGCGAGGATGGAGATCAACAGCTGCTCGATCTCTTCCCGCAGGCCGACGATCTTCTTGTCGAGCTCGCCGTAGATCTTGCCGACGGCGGTTGCCAGCTTTTCGACCTTCTTGCGGTCTTCAGCCTGCATGTGCTGCACCTCTGTAGGAAAGAACGCCGGTTTGTGGCGCGGAAGCCGCCATTATAGGCGCTGGCGGGGCGGCTGCAAGGGGGCGCTGCCTCGGCACGCTCCCACCCGGGTACGTGAGCAACTGCGCGGGTGTTGGGGCTTTTCTACGCTCGTCGCTGCTCTCGACACGCTGGGGAGCGAGCGCTATGATCGGGGCCATATTCCAGCAGCCGGAGGGCCCCATGAGCCGCAGGATCGACACCTATCTCCAGGATCTCATCGACGAAGACCGCATGGATTTCTACCAGGCTGTCTGTGACTTTTCCGACCGCGAGATCGGCACGCAGGTACTGCAATGGGAGCGCGAGCATCAGCTGGTTCCCGATGACTGCATCCGCAAGATGGCCGAGCTGGGTCTGTTCGGCCTGCCGGTACCCGAAGAGCATGGCGGTCAGGGTGGCGACCACCTCGACCTGATCCTGATGGGCCTCGCCCTGGCCTACCACTGTCCTTCCGCCGCCATCACCCCAGGGGCAGCGTATTCCCTGGGCATCAAGCCTCTGATGCTGGCGGGCAACGAAGCCCAGAAGGCCGCCCATCTGGAAGACCTGGCCGAAGGCCGGCGCATGTTCGTGTTCGGACTCTCCGAGCCAGCGCGCGGCTCCGATGCGGCCAACCCCGAGGTCACCGCCAGCCGCGTCGAGGGCGGCTTCCAGATCCGCGGCGAGAAGTGCTGGTCGACCAATGCTCATTGGTCCAGCCATGTGGTCGTGCATGCGCTGACCGACCCCGATGCCCCGAATGGCAAACGCTCGACCTGCTTCCTGGTGCCGATGGATGCAGAAGGCGTGCATTACCAGGAGATGCGTGGCAAGGAAGTCTGGAAGCAGTCGAGCACCGGCTCGATCGTGTTCGACAACGTGGTGGTGTCCGAAGACTGCCTGCTGGGCGAATGGAACGGCGGCTTCAAGATCATGGTCACCACTCTGAACGGAGGCCGCCTGTTCATCGCCTCGCTGGCACTGGCCTCGCTCGCTTTCGCGCTCGACAAGTGCCGCGCCTATGTGCAGGAGCGGATGGCCTTTGGAAACCTGCCCATCGGCCGTTTCCAGCGCGTGCAGGACGTGATTCTCGACATGGACATCGCGCTCGAGCGCAACCTGGCCTGGCTGATCCAGCTGACCCAGCGCTACGTCGCGGGCAAGCTGAGCCGCGAGCAGGCGGCCAAGGTGAAGATCGACTGCTCGCGGGTCGCCTCACGGCTGTTGCTCGAGGCGATGGAGATCTGCGGTGGCGTCGCCTGCCTCGATGAGTTCGGGCTGATCAGACATCACCTCGACCTGTTCGTGACGCGCGTCGGCGAGGGCTCGAACTTCGCCCTCAAGACGCTCGCTTGCCGGCCGCTGCTCCACGACATCCGGGGAGTGCTGCAGTAGCAGAATCGCGACGCCCGTGAAACTCCTTGAAAAGCAGACATGCGTCTGCTAAAAGATGGCTATTGTGCAAAAGAGGAGCGCACCATGGCCAACTTGAACAAAGTCCTGTTGATGGGCAACCTGACCCGCGACCCCGAGATGCGCTGGTCGTCTACGGGCACGGGCATCTGCAAGGCCGGGCTCGCGGTCAACCGCACCTGGAAGTCAGCCGACGGCGTGCGGCAAGAAGACACCACCTTCGTCGATCTGGTGATGTTCGGCCGCTCGGCCGAGACCTTCCATCAGTACATGCGCAAAGGCCGGCCCGTCTTCATCGAAGGCCGCTTGAGCTTCTCGAGCTGGGAAGCCTCTGACGGCCAGAAACGCAGCAAGCTCGAAGTGGTGGCTGAGCGCTTCCAGTTCATGGGCGGCCGGCCCGACGACGCTGAGCCCAAGGCGGAGGCGGCCGCCATCAGTGGACCGCCCGCGCCGGCGCGGGCGGTCAAGAACCAGCGCTACGGTGAGCATCCCGAGCTCGACGGCCGCGACATCCCCTTTTGAGCTACCGTCCGGCTCCGGGCACGTGCCCGTCTGTGGATCGCGGCAGAGGCCGTTATACTGCTAGGAGACGCAGATGGGAGGGCGTGCCATGTCGATCCTCAAGACCCGCCGCTTCAGTGTGGACGACTACCACCGCATGATCGAAGCGGGAATCCTGGGCAAGGGCGACCGCGTGGAGCTGTTGGATGGAGAGATCGTAGAAATGTCCCCCATCGGCGGTGAGCACGCAGCCTGTGTCGACAGGTGCAACCACATACTCATGCGGCATGTCAGCGAGGTAGCGCAGGTGCGCATCCAAGGTCCGATCGAGCTCGATGCCTACTCCGAGCCCGAGCCCGATGTCTCGGTTTTGAAACGGCGGGCTGATTTCTACAGCGGCGGCCACCCCACTCCCACAGAGACGCTGTTGCTCGTCGAGGTGGCGAAGAGCAGCCTGGCCTACGACCGCTTGAAGAAGGCACCCGCATACGCGCGTCGTGGAGTCCGCGAGCTCTGGATCGTCGATCTCGAGACGCGTACGATCGAAGTCTACCGCGGGCCACAGGCGGAGGGCTATGCGTCGCTGGAGGTCGTGGCTGAGGACGGTGTGCTGCGGCCCCTGGCGTTCGAAGGTGTGGAGATTCCGGCCCGAGAGATCCTGGGAGGCTGAGTCCGGATCCAGAGCTCCTGACATGGTCTCCAACCGGCCTGGCTGGGTAGTGGCGACCACTATCCATTGCGACCGTCTCCAACATTGTGAAGCACGCACGAGTCGAATCCGTCTACTGTGAGCGCCGGAAGGAACTCTGGCAGAGGTTGAATCCAGAGATTCTGCGTTCACCATGCGGATCGGTCTCTTCGTCGGTCATAGCGGCTGTCTCACGGAACGTTTTGGAGACATGCGATTGATTCCTGAGGACAATTCCAACTCTCGGCAACGAAGTGCAGAAGACCGACACTTCTTCTTGTAGGGGAGGGGTTTACCCCCTCCCGAAGGTCTTGCGGGCGGGGGTAAACCCCGCCCCTACATGAGGACCCAAGACAATCCATCGGCGAAATCGCGTTCCGTGAGACAGCCTCTCATGGACCGACGCTACAGACGGTTCTCAGCCGGATTCGGGTTCGGATTCGGGTTCGCTGTCGGATTCGGGTTCGCTGTCGGATTCGGGTTCGGGTTCGGATTCGGGTTCGGATTCGGGTTCGGATTCGGATTCGGATTCGGGTTCGGGTTCAGATTCGGGTTCGGGTTCGGGTTCGGATTCGGATTCGGATTCGGATTCGGGTTCGGATTCGGGTTCGCTGTCGAGCTCAAATCCTTGCGCTCCCTACAGCTCCTCACAGACCGCCGCGGCAGAGCGTCTGCCCTCCAGCGCTGCTCTTCCCTTCATTCCAGCTCCACCAATTCGCGGTACGCCGGCACGTACGCTGGCCATCCCTGCGCCTCCAGGCGTGCACGTTGGGCCTCGAGCGCTTCCGGCTCGCCGTGCACACAGAAGGTCCGCCGAGGGGGCGGACGGATCCCTCGCATCCAGCGGGCCAACTCGTCCTGGTCGCCGTGGCCCGAGAAGCCGTAGACCTGCCCGATCCGGGCCCGCACGGGCACATCGCGGCCGTGGATGCGGACCGACTTCTCCCCGCTCATCAGGCGCCAACCACGGGTCCCCGTAGCCTGGTAGCCGACAAACAGCACGCTGGTGGTTTCGACCGGCAGCCAACGCTTGAGGTGGTGCAACACACGACCTCCGGTAGCCATCCCCGAAGCGGAGATGATGATCATCGGTCCCTTACGGCCGTTGATGGCCTGCGACTGCTTCCGTTTGCGGGTGAACTCGACGTGGCGGGGATACAACGGCATGTCCCCCCCCGCCACCAGGGCAGCCATCTCCTCGTCATGCTCTTCCCGATGCATCAGGAACAGGGGCGTCGCGCTGCAAGCCATGGGACTGTCGAGGAAGATCGGCAGCTCGGGAATCTCGCCTTGATCCTGCAGTTGGCGCAGCAGATACAACAGATGCTGCGCCCGCCCGATGGCGAAGCTGGGGATCAACAGCACGCCGCCCTCTTTCACCGTCCGATGGACCTCCTCCGCAAGACGGGAGTCGGGACTCGCATCTGCATGGCGGCGGTTGCCGTAGGTCGACTCGACCAACAGGTACGTCGCCCTCTCCGGTGCTGCCGGATCGCACAGGATCGGAACGTCATAACGGCCCAGATCCCCGGAGAAGACGACGTCAGGTCCGTCCTCCAGGCCCAAGGCCACGCTGGCACTACCGAGAATGTGGCCCGCCCGATGGAAACGGGCGCTGAAGCCAGGGGCCACTTCACGGGTCACCCCATAGGAGAAGGTTCGAATGCGCGGGATCGTGCGCACGGCGTCCTTTTCGCTGTACAGGGGCAAGGCCGGATCGTGCTTGGAGAATTTTCGCTTGTTGGCGTAACGGGCGTCCTCTTCCTGGATACGCCCGGAGTCCGGCAGCATGATGGCCAGCAGGTCCCGGGTAGCAGGTGTCGCGAAAACCGGCCCTGCAAAACCCTGCTTCACCAGGCGCGGAAGCCAGCCGGTGTGGTCGATGTGGGCATGGCTCAAGACGACGGCATCGATGCTCTGTGGCGGAACGGGGAAGTCGTCCCAGTTGCGGCTACGCCAAGCCTTCCGGCCCTGAAACAGCCCGCAATCCAAGAGGACACGCCTGCCTTTGTGTTCGACCAGGTGGCGGCTGCCGGTCACCAGCCCCGCGGCTCCCAGAAAATGTATACTGGTCAAAGTACGCCTCCGTTCGAAGTCCCCCCATCGTAGCCAGCCCGCCAGAAACCGACCAGGCCCCGCCCCCGAACAGGCTACGCTGTCATCGAACACATCCCGGCCATGTGGAGCGCCTGTCACGGCCTGCTGGCCGACGGTAGCGACTGCCTGGCGGCCCAAGGCTACCAGCTCGTGCGCGTCCAGGTCGATCCCACGCGACCGGAAACCTGCCTGGACATCTACAACCTGCACATGGAAGGCGGCCCGCGCATCCCAGGTCGAGCAGCTGCTGGCAGCCCTCGCGGAGCACAGCGCCGACCGTGCAGTGATCGTGATCGGAGACACCAACCTGAAACGCCGGCGGGACAGTGATCTGGCGGCCCTCGAACGCCTGCTCGCCGAAGCGGGTCTCGAGGACGTCTGTGCACTCGTCGCTCCCGAACAGAGCCAACGCATCGACCGCATCCTGTTCCGCAGCTCGGCACATCTGCAGCTGATGCCGCAAAGCTGGACGCTGCAAGAAGACTTCGTCGACACCGAGAACCGCGCTCTCAGCGACCACGAAGCGATCGCGGTGCGTTTCACACTGGTACACCCATAGAAAGCAGCCGACCGAGAGAACGGCGCGGCTAGACGACCTTGGCGCGCTCGCCGGCAAACCACTTGCGCAGCCCCTCTCCCTCAAACGCCCCCGCCAGGACATCAGCCCGGGCCAGTGCCTCCGCGCTCTGCGTGGGTTGGTTCAAGCCTCTGGCCGCTTCGGCGGCCGCCAACTCGAGAAAGGCCTCGTCGACGGGCTGGCCGCCGCCATGGCTGCGGATGGTCTCCAGACCACGCTGGGCACAGTCCAACCCCTCGTCGAATCTCTCCAGGGCGTTCAGCACGCGCGCCAACAGGTAATCGGCACGCTCGGCATGGACCCAGGTACCGGCCTGCAACCAGAATTCTCGGGCAGCGCACGCGGCCTCCGCCATAAGTTCCGCTTCTTCGGACGTGCGCGAGGCCCTGTCCAGCAACTCAGAGGCGAGGTTGTTCGACACGACCGCCACCGCGCGGGCGAAGGGAGAGACATCGTCCACCGACCGCGCCAGCGCCAATGCCGCGCCATACAACTCCGCACTCTCTGGCTGCCGGCCAGAGCCGAGCAGAGCCGAGGCGAGCAGCATGCGCGTGCGGATCACGCTCGCCAGCGCACTCTCGGCAAGCGACGCCGCACGTGTCTCGGTTGCCAGCGCGGCCGCCGTCTGCCCGGCCATGTAGCGCGCCACGGCCCAATTGCCGAGGCTCAGCGCATCGTCTGCCAACGGCTCCAGCACGGAGGCGAGCAGCGCTTCGGCGCGCGGCCAGTCAGCCAGGTGCTCACCGATGGTGTGGTTCGCCAGGGCGCAAAAGCGACGCGCTTTCTCCACCGCGTCAGCCAGACTGCGGTGCGTCTCGAGCTCGGTGGTGACGGCTTCCGTCGCGCTGTCATGGCGGGCCCAGCCCTGCTGGATCAAGCTGTCAAACTCCATCTGAAGCTCCTGTGTTCGTCACGAGTGCTGGCCATGCTACCACGGACGCACGTTGCAGCCATGACGTTACGCATTGGAAACAAAGGGCACGACCTGTTCAGGCAGTGGCGCGGCACCAGAATTGCCTTCACATCGCTAAGAGTCGGCGCGCACTGTGCGCGGAAGGAACCACCATGTTGCTCGTTCGTGACGCGATGACCCGCGACGTCTTCCGCGTCTCCAGCTCACGCGAGATGATCGACGTCAAAGAGCTGATGCAATGGTCCAACATCCGCCACGTCCCGGTCGTCGATCCGGAAGACGGTCTGGTCGGGGTGATCACACATCGCGACCTGCTCAGGGCGATGGTCTACGCTCTGACCCAGCCCGACCTGGCCGAGGGCCGCAAACCCCGCCTCAAGCAGATCGACGTTGGAGCGATGATGACCCGCGGCGTCCAAACGGCCCGCCCCGACGAGCCCCTGCGCGCGGCGGTGCGGCGCATGCGGGAAGGCAAGCTCGGCTGTCTGCCCGTCATCGAAGCCGGCCGCCTGGTCGGCATCGTGACCGAGGCGGACATGATGCGCGTGATGGAGCAGGCCCTGTTCCTCGCGGACAGCCGTGAGCCGCACAACTAGTTGTGCCCATTCCCGCCGTTTCCGGGACCCTTGTGGCCACTGAAGGGTCCGACCAGGAACTCCCCGACTGCGCGAGCCTGCAAGGTCTGGTGCGTCCCCCAGCTGCCGACCAATACATCGGCAGCGCGCACCCGGGACATCTTGTGGGGGCCTCCGCCAGGAAGACCGGCCTGGTCACGGCTCTGGGTTTCGACGCTCAGCCTGTGCACGCCCAACAGAGGGAGCTCGAGGATGTCCGCCCGGCGTGCCGCTTCGGCCTTCGTCTCGCGCAGGCAACGCTCGACCAGGGCGGCTACGACCTCGTCCAGATTCCCAAACCCCCACTGCAGCTCTGTGATCACCAGGCTCTGCCGTTTCTCGAGCACACCGAGCATGCGCTCAAAGCTCTCGAGCGGGCAGCGCAGGCTCAAACGAAAGCGTGTCTCGGTGCTTGCGCTCGAGAACAGGCCGCCGTCTCGAGAGCTGAAGGCCACTTCGAGAGGCGTGAGCGTATCGTCAGCAAGGCCCAACGCCTGCAGGTCGCGTCGCAGAGCGACGATATCGGCGGCCTTCTCGAAGCCCTCGGGGCCGACGATGAAGTCTTGGTCTCCGAGCTCGGCAAACACGAGAACCTCGCATACAGGAACCCGCAGCTCGACGGAATGGCTGACCCGGATGAAGTCTGTGTCCATGGTCTCCGACCCCAGAACGAGCTCTCGCTGGCTGAAATGTCCGCCAGAGCCCGCTTGATGCTTGCGTTTTTTCACGGCGTCTCTCCTTCCCCGACGGCATTGTCAGCCAGAAGCGGGCCGCTGTCCACAGTACAGATCCTGCCAGCTGCCGCCCATGCCCTGACGTGCCCAATGCCGATGGGAAACCCGCTAAGAACGCGGCGGGATCTCGGCGACGATGAAACGGTGGTAGAGATTCTCGTCCGCGCGGTAACAGCGGCTGATCCGCAAGCCCTGCTGCCGCAACACTGCCAGTATGCGCGACAGCGGATAGCCGCGCTTACCGATCTCCCAGAAATGCTGCCCGTCGAAGGTGTGCAGCCTGCCTGGCAATGTCAGGTCGATGCCTTTTTGAAAGCGCCAGCCGGGCAGGGTGAGCAACACCCCCAGCCGGCGTGTGACATCCGGCAGACTGAGGAGCACGGCACGACGCGCCACGCGGGCTAGCTCGGCCACGGCTTGCGGAAAATGGCCGTAGTCGATGTGCTCGAGGGTCTCGAAACTGCAGGCTACGTCGAAGCTGGCGTCTGCAAAAGGCAACGCGAGCACCGACGCGACCAGGTCAGGCCCCAGCTCGGGGTTGACGTCCACGGTCCGCAGGCGGACATCTCGCTTGCGCAGGTAGTCGGAGACGAAGCCGTTGCCGATTCCGACCTCGAGCACCGATGCAGGCTGCCACCTCAGGATCTCGTGGATCTGGTGCCAATAGCTGCCAAAGCGTAGCTTGGAGTCATAGCGGCGTCCGTAGTGGTCTGACGGGACGAGCGGTGGCTCGCGGGTCCCCGCCCCGATCCGCCGGGCCGAGAAGCTCCAACGATGCATGGCCTGCGGCCGCAACACGACGCGGAAACCGCGCAGCTCCAATTGCTCGACGAACAGCGCCGCCGTCCAAGAGCTCCAGGGCAGCCGTGCCTCCGGCACCAGCTGCGCACACGCGGCAACTCCCAGCTCATTCAGCTGCCCCTCGATCTGTTCGACGCGCCTCAGCTCACGAGACGTCAGCAAGACTGGGAATTCTCCGCCCTGCAGATCGAGCCGGAGCAGGCGCACAGCGCCGTGGTGGCGCAACACGTCGTCGAGAGGGGTGACTGTGACTCTCTGCGCTCTTGCGGAACGGCGCAGCGGACGGCTGAGCGGCACACTCCGACCTGCATCGTCCAGAAACATCTGGCGGGAGACATCGAATCTGCGCCCCCCGAACAGCAGGTTGCCGCTGTTGCCCCGCTGCATGGGCCCGCTGTGCCAGAGATGTTCGGGAAGCGGGGCCAGATCGCTGCGGAACAACGCTTGGGCAGCCAGCTTGCATCCTGACAGTCCGGCGAAACGCTGCTGCAGTCGCGCGAAGTCCTCTGCAACGGGCGCGAAACAATAGATCCTTTGACATCCGCGGGCGCGGCAGCCCAGGGCGAATCCGCCGGAACCCGCGGAGGCGATGACGATCTTGGCTTCGGGTGTGCAACAGACACGCCGCCCCTGCCGGAATGCAGCTAGAAGGCGCTGCCTTTCCGGGACGTCGCCAGCCCGCAATCTTTCAACGATGCGCCTGTTCTGCCAACTTTGCCGGACCTGTCCGACGAAGCGCGCAGCCAACTGTAGAGCACGGAGAGCGCCAGCCATCGCCCTGCTCCTCTCTCCGCTCGCGCCACTGCCGGGTCCGCCTCGCGAGGTTGTAGCCGTGCTGGAGCTTGAAAGCAACCGTCAGCTCGGCGAAAACTGGAGCTACGAGGGAGCACCAATGAATACCGAGCTGTCAGGCAGGTTGCGGACCATGCTGGAAAACCACAACCGCGATGTGCTCGTGGACGTGGTCGTGCGCGCACTGCTCGGAGGTTTCTGGACGCTTGCCACCTTCGGGGCCATCTTTGCTGCCAGCTGGTTGTTGGTCAATTTCACGGCCGCCTGGGCCATCACGGCCATCTACGCCGCGGTCGCCAGCTGGACGGCCTGGCGCCAGGGTGACCCCTGGAACCTGCTGGCCCCGATCAGCCGTGTGCACAGCGCTATGCACGACTTCGAAAACCTCTTGGCTGCGGGGACGCGCACGCCGAGGAGCCGTCCCCGGGAGACGGCCCTGCGTGCGATGGTTCTGGTCGCAGGACCGGACAGCCTGATCCGCGCGTGGCGCAGCTACAAACGTGTGTTGCCGCAAGATCCGCAGATCTCCGAAGCGGCCGCCGAGATCCTCGCAGAGTGTCCGCAGATGGTCGCCGTAGACCTGGACGGCCGGGCGTGCCTTTTGCTCGCACGCCTGGGTCTGATCGCTGTTGAAGCCGACGAAGACGGCGACCTGCACATGGACCTGACGACCAAGGGCCGCCGCCTGTGCGACGGCCCACAGCCTGAGCCGGTGGATTGAGACCTCGCTCAATGCTTGCCGTATGCCAGGGGCACGCCCGAGCGCTGCGCAAGGATGTACGCCTCAAGCGCGCGCATTTTCGCGCTGTCGCTCGCGAGCGGCTCACCCCGCACCGGATGCTCGATGCACCAGTTGATCATATCCCGTAGCAAGACCACGCGCCCGAGTTGCGTCTGGAACTTCGGGTAGGTCTCAGGGTGCGTGTTGGCGGCATGTGGATGGCACATATCACAGCTGACGGCGATGCTGCTGCCGAGCTCGTCGGCACTGTGGAAGATCCTGGAGCCGGCAAGCGCCACCCGCTCGGTCTCGCGTTTCCAGAGCTCCACATCGGCCTGGGTGACACGAGAGTAGGTGCCTTCCTCAACGGTCTCGACCAACCTGCCGTTGTCGAAGGCCGGCTGGAGGGTGTGGGCCCGGCGTTCGTCCTCCACCCAGTCGACATGCGGATTCTTGGCCTGCCACGCGTGCATCAGCTCGGTGGCGATGCCCTGGCCGGCCTCACGGGTACGCGGCGCTGCAGCGTCGATCTGCAGCTGGGTCTCATTGTCGCACAGAGTGACCCGCAACGACTCTGGGGTTTCGCCGGCGTCGTACTGCGGCACGGGTGTTTCCCCGCAGCCAGTCCACAGCAGAGTGCTCAGCAGCGCGAGAGAGATGCCCCGGCCTGTTCGGAAACGCATGGGTCGCTCCTTTCTCAGTAGGATTGTGCTTTGGGGACCGCGGGCCGATCTCTGGTCCCCCGGCTCTGCAGGTAGGTCTTGCGGACGGTGACAGGATTGCGGTTCCAAAGGCTGTAGAGCTTGTCGACCAGACCGTCCGGGTGTACCGAGACAGTACCGTGGCCGCAGCCATCCTGCGGATTGAAGGGGTCGGGGCGGCCCATCTGTACGGTCAAGGGCGGCAACCCTTCCGGGGCATAAGGCCACGGCCAGGCAGTCGATAGCATGCCGTGAAAATGGATGCCGTTCTCGCTGTGCGTCAGCAGCTGGTGGGTGTGGCCATGGATGACGACCACGCTCGCGAACCGCTGCAACAGCGCCTGGACCTCTTCGGCATCATCGGTCCAGAAGTTCCAGGGTTTGTACATCTTGTACAGGGGCGAGTGCGAAAACACGATCACCGGTGTGTCGTTCTCGTAGGGCTCAAGATCTCTCTCTAGCCAGGCGCACTGCGGTACGCCAACGGTGAAGGGGTTCTGCTTGCCGTTGTCCAGGCCTGCCACGGTCTGCATCCGTTCTGCAGGCGTCAAGCCCGCCGCCGTCCAGAAATCCTCTTCGACAACGCTGTTGAGCACGACGAAGTGCACGCCCTTATGGTCGAAGCTGTAGTGGGCCTCTCCGAAGAGCTCGCGCCAGGTCTCGCCCATGTCGAAGTACCAATCGTGCTCGCCGACCATCATGCGCAGGGGCGCTTTGATCTCACGCAGGATCTGCGCGCCGAGCCTCAGCTCCGCCGGCCGTCCCAGTTGCGCCAGATCGCCACCGTAGAACACAAAGTCCGGCTGCGGATCGAGCGCGTTGACGTCATCGACGGCGCGAAGCAGGGCGTTGACGAAGCGGTCGTTGACATCAGCTTCGTAGAGGTGCGAATCGCTGATGTAGGCGAATGTGAACGGGTTGACCCCTTCGGCATGGGCCACCGACATCTGGCTGAAAGAATGGGGAAACAGGATCCCGCCGGCTGCGGCCAGAGCCGCTGTGGACACCTTGAGGAAGCTGCGGCGGTCGAGATTGCGCAGCCCCTCAAACAGGCTGGCGCGCTCTTCGAGATGGCGGGTCTCAACACTGCGCACCGGCGGTACATGGTGCTCGACGGCGGGTTTGCCGCTCATTGCATCGCTCATCTCGGGTCCCCCTCTAGTAGTGCTTCGCCGAGCACGCGGCGTTGGAAAGGCAGCTCGCGGCGTCCAGCCAACGCATTGTCACGGATCGGACGAGCCTCGACAGCCAGGGCTCGTTGACGTTCGAGCTCGACGGCCTGTTGCTCAGCGAAACGCCGGTCGGTCAGCGAGATCAGGAAGGCCACCAGGTGAGAGATCTCTGCCTCGCTCAGGGCCAGCGGCTCGATGCCACCGTCGAGGAAGGCGTGGGCCTCGCCGCCCCGGTTGTAATGGTCCACGACATCCCAGAGTGTGCGCAGAGAGCCGTCGTGCATATACGGCGCGGTCAGACCGACGTTGCGCAGCTGCGAGGTCTTGAAGGCGCCGATGTCTGCCCGCTTTTTCGTGACCAGGAAACGCCCCAGCTCGGACATGTCGGTCTCGAGCGCCAGGCGGTCGATGACCTCCGGGGTCGACCCGTGCTCCGCCAGGGACTTCAGGGCGTGACGGGCCAGCTGCTCAAAGTCGGTGGTGCGTGCGGCCACGCCGACGTTGTGGAAGCGGTTGTCGCTGCCCACTGGGTTGCTCCCATTGATATGGTGGCAGCTCGCGCATCGAGCCTTGCCATTGAAGAGCCTGAAACCTGCCTGCGCGTCGGCCTGAAGGGCACCGTCTTCTCCGGCCAGCCAGCTGTCGAAGGGCGCGTCGAGGAAGATCAGCGTGCGCTCGAAAGTGGCGATGGCCGCGCCGATTCCCTCGTAACTTGGTTCTTCATCGTAGGCAGCCTCGAACAAGCGCTGGTACTCCGGGTCCGCGGCGATGGCCGCGACCGCGTCCTCGCCCGTGGCGTAGCCCATCTCGATCGGGTTGATGATCGGCAGCATCGCCTGTTCCTCGAGGTTGGCCGAACGGCCATCGAGGAACTGGCTCTGGAGGAACGCGGCGTTGGCCGTCGTCGGCGCATTGCGGCGGCCCAGCTGCCCGTCGATCCCCTCGGAGACCATGCGTTGGTCGCTGAACCCCCTGCTCACGTCGTGACAGGTCGCACAGGAGACCGTCCCATCGCGGGAGAGCCGGGTGTCGAAATACAGCTTCTCCCCAAGCGTCACGCGTTCGGGTGTCACCTCGTTGCCGGGCGTCTGGATCTGCTTCCACATCCAGGCATCGACACCGCGGGGCAGGGCGTCTGCCCGCCAGGGCTCGAGAGCCCGAAGCAGCTGGAGTTGCTCGGCTTCGGGCAGGGCAGCGGTTTGCGAAGCTGGGGCCTGGCCCAGCAGGACCGCCGCCACGCCTCCCAAAGCGCACGCGACGGCGGCCCAGCGGGTCCAACCCAGAACACTCCATTGGCGAAACACGGAAATCTCCTTTCCCCTGTGGGGTTCTGTTCCCATGGCACGATTTCCCTTCTCGGCAGCAAAAACCGCGCCAAGGAACTCTCCGCCTCGTCCGACAAACCAACGACGATATTTCGGTGGCGCAACGACTTGGCGGTACATGCACAACGACCCGTCGTTGAACCTCCGGTTTGGGTCGCGAGACCTGAGCCCGCTTGCAAAAGCCCTTTTCGCTCGGGACCGCGCTGTGTTAACTTGGTCCGGGTACACCTACGGGAGGAGCGACTATCAGCGCCGACGAGGCACGACCCCCCAAGCGCGGGCCCCGCTACGACGGTACCGTGCTCTCTATCCGCGGTCAGCTGACCGTGGTGCACTCTGAGGGCTTCCAGATCCCTTGCGAAGTGCGCCAGCGCTTCCGCACCGGGCGACGACGTCTGGCTGTGGGAGATCACATCCGCTTCACCAGGCTTGAAGATGTGACCAGCGGTGTCGAGGGGGTGATCGAGGAGCTTCTCCCCCGACGCACGCAACTGGCCCGCAAGATGGCGGGCAAGATGCGCAAGGAGCAGGTCCTGGTCGCCAACGTCGATCAGGTGTTGATCGTAATCTGCCTGGGGTTACCGAAAGCCAACCTCGGCTTCGTCGACCGGGTACTGGTCGGTGCATCGGTCGGCGGCCTCGATGGCGTGATCTGCCTGAACAAGCTCGACCTGGAGCAACCAGAGGACGCAGAGCTCAAGCGGCAGCTGGCCGAGGTGTACAATCCACTGGGCGTGAAAACCGCCATGTGCTCTGCCACCACCGGCCAGGGCAAGTCCGAGGTCGAAGCCCTGCTGCGCGGGAAAGTTACGGTGTTCTCCGGCGCGTCGGGGAGCGGCAAGTCGAGCCTGCTCAACATGCTGCAACCGGGCCTCAAGCTCCACACCGGAGCGATCTCTGCGAAGTGGGGCAAGGGCCGGCACTCGACGACCTGGAGCTCGCTGTTGTTGCTCGAGATGGGCGGCTTTGTGGTCGACACCCCGGGTATGCGTGAGTTCGGGCTGCACCAGTTGCGGCCCCGTGAGTTGCGCGACCACTTTCCCGAGCTGCGCGAGCTCGCACCGGAGTGCCGTTTCAGCGACTGCCTGCACGTGCGCGAACCCGATTGCGCTGTGCGCGAGGCCGTCGAACAGGGCAAAGTTGCCGCGAGCCGTTTTGAGAGTTACCGCCGCATCCTCGGCGATCTCGAGGAGGAAGCCAAGAACGCGTGAGTCTCGACGATCACAAAGCGATCAAACACATCCACGACGCGATGGCCCAAGACCCGCGCTGGCAGGTCATCGTGCTCGGCAACTCATGGCTGTGTCCCTACTGCGGCGAAGTCGGCGCACGGGGCCTGTCGATGGAGAGCGAAGTCGAGCACGAAGTGCTACAGCACCTGCGCTCGGTCTGTCCCGATTGGCGCGCATTCCAGGGCAAGCTGATCAGCCAGAAGAGCCTCGACAAGCGGGCCGCGCAGGTCAGCTTCCAGGCCAAGGTCGAGAAGCTGATCGCAAAGGACGACCGATTCAGCGTCTTCGACCTGGCCGGCCAGTGGATCTGCCCTTTCTGCCTGCGTCCGGTCGATCTCGAAGACGCAGACGCACTGGCAGCCCGGGCGCGACACATGCGCAAGTGCGCGAGCTATCGAGAACGCAAAGAGAAGGGCCTCGCGCGCTCCTCGGCCGTGCGGGAGGCCGCCGAGACATCCAACCTCAAGCTACGCACCCGCAAGGTCAAGAAACGCCTGCTCAAGAAACCTTCGTGGCAGCTCCGGGATGGCAAGCAGCGCTGGCTGTGTCCGTTTTGCGCGACCTTTCCCGGGCAGTTCCTCAGCGATCCGCCGCGCGAAAAAGACATCGCCAA
Source organism: Planctomycetota bacterium (assembly GCA_029260765.1). Classification (GTDB taxonomy): domain Bacteria; phylum Planctomycetota; class J058; order JAJDCP01; family JAJDCP01; genus JAJDCP01. The sequence goes on along the minus strand of JAJDCP010000105.1, from coordinate 38,321 downwards.
GATCCTGCGTCACCTCTCCAGTTGCACCGAAGCCCACGACCTGGCGGGCACCGAGCGCGACTTGCGCAGCTTGCGCGCGATACTGGCCCGCGAGATCAAGAAACAATCGCTCAAGGCTTTACGGCGCAAGACCAAGAAATACCCCGCCTGGTTTCAGCGGGACATGGAGATCATCTGGTACTGTCCTTTCTGCGCCGAGCGCACCGAGGTCTATTTCCCCGAAGCCGCCCGCGACGAGGCTTCGACGCTGATGGAGGCGCTGCGGCACTTCGAACGCTGCTCCAAGTACAAGTCGGGCAAGCCGCAGTCTCTGCAGGCGATCCAGAAGGAAGTCGAGCGCAACAACCAGCTGATCAAGCTCAAACGCGAGATCCGGCGCTCATTGAGCAGCGATGCCCGCTTCACCGTCGCCAACATCCTGGGCGCCTGGGCCTGCCCGTACTGCCGTCAGGTCGTCTCAGACATCGATCTGCCCAAGGGCGCCGAATCGGTCGAGCTGCCCCCGGTGGCCGAGAAGATCGCCCAGCACCTGTTGAACCACTGCGACAGCTGGGGAAAACGCGAGCCGGTCGAAGCAGCCGAGCTCTCCGCCATCGCCGACGGACGGGTGCGGCCAACCCTGGCGCCGCGGCAGCTGCCATCGATCGAAGAAGACGTGTTGATCAGCCTGGGCCGCGAAGTGGCGGAGCTCAAGACCTATCTGCGCAATGAGCGCGAAGGCCTCGAGGATGCGCGTAACAAGCAGCGTCGGCTGCTGCCTCGGGTGCCTGAGATCGAAGGCTACGAGTTCGGCTACTACTATGAGCCCTGCGAGGCACTTGGCGGAGATTTCTATGACTTCATTCCGTCACGCGCGGGCCTGGGCATAGCCATAGGCGACATCTCAGGCCACGGCATTGGCGCCGGGCTGTTGATGGGACTGGCGAAAAAGCTGCTCGAGGTCCATGGCCGCGACCGCTCCTCACCCAAAGAGACCCTGTCGCTGGCCAACCGCGACATCTTTCCCGACCTCGATGCGCGCACCTTCGTCACCGTCTGTTACTCGCTGCTCGATGCCAAGAAACGCACGCTGCGCATGGTGCGTGCCGGCCACAACCCTTTGATCCTGTACAATCCGGACCGCGACCCCGAATTGATGACCTTCGAGCCTCAGGGCATCGCCCTCGGTATGGATGCGGGCAAGCTGTTCGACAAGACACTGCAGGAAGAGACCATCCAGCTACAGTCAGGCGATCTGGTGTTTCAATACACCGACGGCATCACCGAATGCCAGAATGAGGCCAAACAAGAGCTCGGCAGCAAGCATCTGCACCAAATCATCCGAACGCACGGGAAGGAGCAAGCAGAGTACGTTATCTTTAAGGTCGTCAAGGCCCTGGAAGCTTTCCGCGGCGAGGCGCGGGTGCAAGACGACGTCACCTTGCTGGCCTTCAAGGTGCTCTAATTTCGGCGGCACCTGAGCCCAAGTGGAGGTGTACGTGGTAGGACCCCGCTGGCTGAAGCACTTTGATCAGCTGCGGCAGGAGAAACCTGTCTGGCAGGTCTGGGTCGACAGTGAGTGGCTCTGTCCCTACTGTGCGTCGGTGGCCGTCCGCGGCCATGAAGGTCCGGCCGCCAATGACGCCATCATCCGACACCTCGAACGGCATTGCCCCCAATTCCAGAGCCTGGAAGAATCCACTCTGCCGCTACAAGCCCTGCGCGCCAAGGCTCGTGAAATCCAGCTCAGCCGCCGGATCCGCAGCTCGTTGCGCAAAGACACAGCCTGGCAGTTCCTCGACATCGACCGCCAGTGGTTCTGCCCCTACTGCGGACGCGGCTCGGGGGTCGAGGTTCCTGAAGGCAACCGCATGGGCCGGCGCTGCATCGAGAGCGTGCGGCAGCACCTCGAGAGCTGCTTTGGCTTCGATCATGGCCGGGGTCGCGCCAAGGCCGCCGACACCATGAAGAAGCTGGTGCGCGAATCCAACCGCCTGCGCAAGATGACCGACCAGATCCGGCTGCGGGTTGAGCGCGACGCCAGCTGGCGGCAGCGCGACGGCGACAACCGCTGGATCTGCCTGTACTGCAACAAGACCATCGACCACATCTCCGTTTCAAGCCGACTTGTGCTGCTCGAGCAGGCGCCCAACCAGATCGCCGCGCACCTGCTGAGCGCGTGCAGCAGCTTCGACTACAAGACGATGAGTCAAGGGAACGACCCGTCGCAATCCGCGTCCCGGGACCTGGCCGTGCTCGACTGGCGTGAGTCCTTGAAGCTCGATCTCGAACATGTCCGCGCCCAAGTGGCTGAAACCTCGGCGAGCCGTTCCGGCTGGGGTTCTTCGGCCGGAGACAGCAACGGCAGCCGCAACGTTGTGCTGCCGGATCTCCCCGGCTTCGAGCTCACCCTGTTCTTCAAGACAGTCAAGGGCATGGCCGGGGACTTCTACGAGCTGATCGAGCTGCCCGAGGGTCGTTGCGGCCTGTTGTTCGGCGACGTTGCGGGCGATGGAGCAGACACCGGCCTGGCCGTGGAGATGACGCGTAGCCTGGTGCAGATCCATCTGCACGCGTCCGAAGGATCTCCCGCGCGCCTGCTCAAGTTGGTCAACAGAGACCTGTGCACCGACCTCGACTCGAAGCACTTCGCCTCGGTGTTTTTCGCGGTCATCGACCCGTTGCGCCACAGCTACGCGTATGCGCGGGCCGGTTACCCGCCTCCCTTGCTGGTCAGCCAGACACGGCCGCAGCTCGTCTCGCCGCTCAACGCCGAGGGGTTGGTGCTCGGCGTCGACACGGGGGATGTCTTCGACGGCTGTATCGAGGAACGGACTCTGCAGCTGCAGGCGGGCGACCTGTTGATCCACGCGTCCCCCGGGGTGATGAATCTCAACGGACCGAACGGCCAGGTGATGGGGGGCGCCGGCTTCCAAAAACTGGCCGAGCGCTACGGCCTGCACGAAGCTGAGTTCTTCCGTTTCAAGCTCGAGCAGCTGTTCGAGGAGTTTCATGACGAGGACTCGCTGACCGACGATGCCATCGTGCTGGCAGTGCGGGTGCTATAGTGGAGGGAGAGCGGAGTGCTGCCCAGCCTGCCACACTCTACAGTGAGGGATCGTAGCCCATGGTCGGACAGCAGGGACGGGCATGTCTGCTCCTGATCGTACTCTGCAGCGGTTGCACTTCTTACGGGGCAGCGGCCTTCCTGTCACGCCCCAATGGCGCAGAGGTCGTCGACTTACGCGACGACACCCTGCTCGGCACGACACCGTTCCGGTATTGCTGGGACGACAGGGAAGGAGAACGACGCCTGGTGTCCGTACGTTTCTTCAAGCCCGGTTACCAGAGCCGTGTCACGGCCTTCACGGTCGAGATGCAGCACGGCTCGAAGCATGACGCCTATCTGGATGCACAAGGCATCGAGGTAGAGCTGCAGAGGATCCCCTGATGCTGCGCATCTCGCTCCTCCTGACCTGTCTGCTCGTCGGCTGCGGTGGACGCCGTAATCTCGTCTTCACCGTCAACTCCGAACCTCCCGGGGCGTTCGTGGTCTTCCACATGTCCGAGACCAGCAAGCGTCAGGGTGCGGACTGGATCTACCTGGGCACGACGCCCCTGGTGGTCGAACGCGAGCTGCGTGTCCGCCAACTCAAGCGCGAGACCGTGACCCTGCGGGTGATCAGAGAGGGCTACTTCGAACAACAGAAACAGTGGACGGGTGAACGCCTGTTGCGTGATTGGGAAAGCAAGGGCGGCATCTACTGGAATCCTCACCTGGTGCACTATCAGGGAGATGTTCCTCGATGAGCGGCCTGCGCCGATGGCTTTGGCTGCTCGCGCTGCTCGCGCCGCTGCACGCGCAGCAATTGCGCATCGACGAGCAGCTCGACGCCTTGCAGCATGGGGCGCTAGCGGCTCGCCGCCGCGCCTGCCTGGAGCTGCTGCAACTCGACGCCCTGGCGGTAGCTCGGCCCGCCTTGCTCGCCGCCCTCGACGATGCGGAGCTGGCGGTGCGCGCGACGGCGGCGGCGGTGCTCGCCTACGAAGGGACACTCGACGAGAAGGGTTCGCTCCGCCTGCTCGAAGGGCTGGGTGCTGGCGTGCTCGAAGCGCAATTCAGCTTTGCTTCTGGGCGCGACCACTGGGTGAGCATCGAGCTCGATCTCACGGTCTGCGGCACACCTGGGGATGCGGACCTGCCTACCCGCTTCCGGGGCAGCCTGGGCTTTGATATCGAGCCGCCCGTTCCGGTGGTGGAGCACCTGGTCGCGCTCTCTATCGACTCGCCCTGGCACGTGCAGGCCCGCCAGATCCTTCGCTTCTTCCGCTGGGGAGGCGCTTGCGTTCCGGCGCTGTGCGCGATCAGCGCAAGCGATGCCTCCGCTGAGATCCGGCTGGAGGCGCTGCTGCTTTTGCGGGAGGGCGCCTATCTGCTCGGCAATGAAGTCTGCGCCACGCTTGTCGAGCTGCTGCGGGAAGACCGGCTACCCGGCTCGGCGCACCGGGTGGCCGCGGTCGAAGCGCTGCTTGCCGGTGGAGGTGCGCCGCTGGCGGACGAGTGGCTGATCGCAGCCTTGCAGGCGGCCGATCCCGCCTTGAGTGCTGCCTGCGCTTTCGCCCTGGCGCGTTCGCGGCCGTCCCCCCCCGAGGGACTGCCCGAGCCGATCAGCCGTGTGCTGCAGCCACGCATTCCCAAGGCACCGGGCAGCCCTGCCAGCCAGATGGGGGCGCAGGCGCTGGCCGGGTTGCGGCCGCTGCTCGCGGCGCAGCAGCCCGAGGTGCGGCTGGCCGCGGCCTGGGCCCTGTGGGAGATCGGACGCGATGCCTCCGGAGTGACCCAACTGACAGAGCTGCTCGTCGCCGACGACCCTGCGCATCGCCTGCAAGCACTCTGGGCGGTGGCGGCCTTGGGGCCCGCTGCCGAGGCCTGCCTGCCGGTGCTCGAGTTGTTTCTCGACTACGACGCAGGCTTCGCGGCAACGTTGTTGGCCGAGCGACGGGGTCTGCTCGAGCCCTTCCGGCGCCTCGAGGCAGAGGCCTTACTGGCGAGACTGGCCGAGTCGCTTCCCGGCGAGCGGGATGCCCCGCTCAAGCGGCTGCGCGAGCTCGGCTGGCCGGTAGCACCGCTGCTCGCTTCCGAGCGGGCGGAAGCCGACCCGGAGCTGCGCTTCTGGCTTGACGGGCTGGCTGCGCAGGTCTTTCTGGGGAATGACGACGGCCTGTCGCGGGCCGCCCAGGTCGCACTCGCGAGCGTCGGCGCGCAACGGACACGCAGCCATGCGCTGGTGCGCGAAGGGCTGTCCAGTATCTCCGCAGATGTCCGCAACGCCGCAGCCTGGGCGTTGGGCGAGATGGGCTGGGCCTCCGACCGACAGGCCCTGTACCAGGCAGCTCAGAACGATCCGGACCCGGAAGTACGACGCAGTGCCGAGCGCGCGCTCGTGCTCCTCGACGGACGCAGCGAGCCTGGTCAGCGCTGAGGCGGGAGTGCCCTCGCCGCCCGGCACCAATTGTGCCGAGGCTCCTCCAACATCGAAGCGGACGGGCTGAGGGACAACCTGTAGCGAGCCCTGGAACCGCGCGCCCATCCGCTACCGGACGGTAACCTGCGCGACCGCCTGGGTTCCGCTCGCGTGGTTCAGCTGGCCGACGCACCCGTCAGGTGGGCCCCTCGCCCTCGGCACACGTTTTGCCAGAGGTTTCTACTCCTCAGCGGGCGCGAGGAGACTATGAGTCGCGGAGCTGTCCCCGGTTGGTGCAGCGCTTTCGGTCTCCCATCCGATGCACTATGGCGCATCAATGCATCGAAGGTTTTGTACGGCAAGGAATTGCGACGGGGCCCCTGGGAGTAGAGGAAATTTGATTCCATTTGTCAGGGTCGGCTCAGGTGCCTATAGTCTCCGTGAGACGGCCAGCAACCAGAGCGCATCGAGGCTGCCATGAACAACACGCCGGTCATGATTCTCGCCGGAGGCAAGGGTTCGCGGTTGGGGCCGCTGACCACCCACCGGGCCAAGCCGGGCGTGCCCTTTGGTGGGCGCTACCGCATCATCGACTTCGTCCTGAGCAACTTCCTCAACTCCGGTTACCGGCGCATCTTTGTCCTCACGCAGTACATGGCGCACAGCCTGATCCGCCATATGACACGCAACTGGTCGGCTGCTTCGGGCATGTTCCTTGAGGTCACGCCCGCGCAGATGCGGACGGGCAGCTATTGGTATCGGGGCACGGCCGATGCCGTTTTCCAGAACCTCAACCTGCTCGCTGAGGCTGAGGCTGAGAATGTGGCGGTGTTCGGCGGAGACCACATCTACAAATTTGATGTCGCGCAGATGGAAGCCTACCACAACGACCTGAGAGCCGACCTGACCGTCGCCGCTTTCCCGGTCGCACGCGCTGAGGCGAACCGTTTCGGCGTGATCCAGGTCGACGAGAACTGGCGCATCATCGGCTTTCAAGAGAAGCCAGACAACCCGACTCCCATCCCCGGCCAGCCCGAGACCTGCCTGGTCAGCATGGGCAACTACATCTTCCGCTCGGAAGTTCTGGAACAGCAGGCGCGCTGGGTCGTCAAAGACTGCACGGACACCAGCTACGACTTCGGCAGGGACATCGTGCCGCACCTCGTCGAACAGGGTGCCGCGATCTACGCCTATGACTTCCGCACCAACAAGATACGCGGCGAGCCCGTAGACGCTGCACCGTATTGGCAGGACGTCGGCACCATCGACTCGTACTTTCTGGCCAATATGGACATCCGCAGCCAGATGCCGGCGTTGAACCTCTACAACCATCACTGGCGTATCCGCACGGCGCAACGCCACTACCCCCCTGCGCGCTTTGTCCGATATGGCACTCTGGGCCACGCCGAAGTGTTCGACACGCTGATCTGCGAGGGATCGATCGTCTCCAGCGCCGTGCTGCGCCGCGTGTTGCTGGGCTACGATTGTTTCGTGCACGCCGAGAGTGTGACCCACGACTCTCTGCTGCTCTCTGGCTGCAACATCGGCACTGGGGCGCGACTGACGAAGGTTCTGCTCGACAAGAACTGCAACGTCGAGAAGGGCGTGGTCATCGGTGAGGACGCGGCGGCGGACCGCGAGCGCTTCCCCTTCATCACCGAGTCGGGAGTCGTCGTCCTGCCCAAGGGCACGGTCGTGCCCGCAAAGGGGCCGATCAGGCTGACCCAGGATATGGCGGAGCTGCTCCTCAATGACCCGGGCACGGGCGACACCATGAGGGCCTTCGAAGGACGCTACGAGATCCTGCTGCGCGACCGGCACAGCCACATGTCCGCCGGCCCGCGCTACCGCAAGTTCGGTCCGGGCTGAACGAGGGGCCGACCCTCAGGCCTGCACCACCTTCTCCCGCAGCCGCGCAGGCAGGCTCGCGCAGGCGTTGCGCGTGTCGACGACAAACGACGCAGCCTCGACGATCGCCTCGAGGTCGAAGGCCTTGTGGTCGGTCAGCAAGCAGACACAGTCCTGCTCCGCCAACATCGCCGCGCTCAGCTCCTGCGAACGCAACGAGATCCCGTAGCGGCGCGAGTCAAAAAGCGCGACATGCGGATCGTGGTAGCTGACCTGGGCACCGTAGCTGAGCAGCTCCTGCACCAGCAAGATCGCCGGACTCTCGCGGAAGTCCCCGACATTCTTCTTGTAGGCCACGCCCAGCACCAGGACCCGCGAGCCGTTCAGCGGCTTGCGGCGCGCGTTCAGCCCCGCCTGGATTTTCCGCAGCACATAATGCGGCATGTCGCGGTTGATCTCTCCAGCCAGCTCGATAAAGCGTGTGGTGAAGCCGTACTCGCGTGCCTTCCATGAGAGGTAGAACGGATCGATGGGGATGCAGTGGCCGCCCAGCCCCGGCCCTGGATAGAACGGCTGGTAGCCAAATGGCTTGGTCTTGGCGGCTTCGATGACCTCCCAGATGTCCACGTCCATGCGGTCGAACAGCATCTTCAGCTCGTTGACCATGGCAATATTGACCGCACGGTACATGTTCTCCAGGATCTTGGCCGCTTCTGCCACCCGGGCTGAGCTGACCGGAACCACCGTCTCGACGAGGTGCTCGAAGAGCGCGACCGCGACCTGGCCGCTGGCCGCATCGACACCGCCGACGATCTTGGGGGTGGTGCGCAGGTCGAAATCCCGCCGGCCAGGGTCCTCACGCTCGGGCGAGTACGCCAGGAAGAAGTCCTTCCCACAGACCAGACCCGAGCTCTCCAGGATGGGCCGCACGATCTCGTCGGTGGTGCCCGGGTAGGTTGTGCTCTGCAGGACGATCAACTGGCCGGAGCGCAGATGCTCTGCCACGCTGCCAGCCGTACTTTCCACTGCCGACAGGTCGGGGTCGCGCGCATCGTTGAGCGGAGTCGGCACGCAGATGATCAGCGCATCGGCAGCGGCGGTCCGCGAGTAGTCGGAGCTGAAGTCCACCCGGCCGTCGCGCTGGTAGGCGAGCAGCCGTTCGGCGGGGATGTGGGAGATGTAGCTCTCGCCACGCTGCAGGCAGGCGATCTTGGCTGCATCGACGTCGAAACCCAGGACGGAGAAACCGGCTCCCGCAAGCGCCTGGACGACAGGCAGGCCCACGTAGCCCAACCCGATCACACCGACGGTTGCCTCTCTACGAGCCATACGTTGTAGCAGTTCTTCCACTGCGGTCCCCCCTTTGTTGCGCGTGCCCCTCTGAAAGTATAGTCCCGCCCAGCAAAAGCAATCTGCCAATGCGATCGGCGGTCTGCTACTGTACCGACTGGAGGTCGTGATGAGCCCCTCCCCCGAACAGCAGGTCTTCGAAGCCCGTGGACTCACCCGGGTGTACGACATGGGCGAGGTCCAGGTGCACGCCCTGCGTGGCGTCGACCTCGATCTGTATGCCAAAGAGCTGGTGGTCCTGCTCGGCCCTTCGGGTAGCGGGAAGTCGACGCTGCTGAACATCCTCGGCGGACTCGACCTGCCCACCTCCGGCCACGTCCGCTACCTCGAGCAGGAGCTGACGGAGCTGAACGACGCGGCTCTGACTCTGTTTCGGCGCCGGCACGTCGGGTTTGTCTTCCAGTTCTACAATCTGATTCCGAGCCTGACAGCGCGCGAAAACGTCGCCCTGATCACCGAGATCGCCACGCGGCCGATGACTCCGGAGCGTGCTCTGGAGCTGGTCGGTCTCGAAGCGCGCATGGATCACTTCCCCGCCCAGCTGTCCGGCGGCGAGCAGCAGCGCGTGGCCATCGCGCGGGCGATCGCCAAAAACCCGAGCGTGCTGCTGTGCGACGAGCCCACGGGCGCCCTCGACTCGGCCACCGGAGGCGTGGTCTTGCAGGTCATCGAGCAGGTGAACCGCGAGCTGGGCACCACGACGGCAGTGATCACCCACAACGCGGTCATCTCAGGCATGGCGGACAGAGTGATCTGCTTGCGGGATGGCCAGATCTCTGAAGTGCGCCGCAACGAAACGCGGGTCTCTGCCGCCAGCTTGGACTGGTAGCGATGGCTGCCCTGGACACGAAGGTCTGGCGCGAGCTCTGGCGGTTGCGTAGCCAGCTCATCGCCATCTGCCTGGTGATCGCCTGCGGGGCGGCGACGTTCGTGATGTCCCTGACCACCCTCGACTCGCTGCGCGGCTCGCTGGCGACCTACTATGAGCGCTACCGCTTCGCCCACGTCTTCGGGCAGCTCAAGCGTGCGCCGCGCCTGCTCGAGCAACGTCTGGCCACGATTCCCGGCGTCGCCCAGGTGCAGACCCGCATCCTCAGCGAGGTCACCGTCGGTGTCGAAGGGATGGAGGAACCGGCGGTCGGCCGACTGCTCTCCTTGCCTGCGCAAGGCTCCCGGCTCAACCGTCTCTATGTCCGGCGCGGGCGGCTCCCCGAGCCCGGTCGGAGCGAGGCCGTGGTCAGCGAGCCGTTCGCCGACGCCCATGGCCTCGGTCCAGGAGACGCGGTCACCGCCACCATCAATGGACGCCACCAACGCCTCCAGCTCAGCGGCGTAGTGCTGTCGCCCGAGTACCTCATCCAGATGCGAGGCACCGAGCTGGTGCCGGACGACAAGCGCTTCGGCGTCTTCTGGTTGCCTGAAGCCGAGCTTGCCGCCGCCATGGACATGGAAGGAGCCTTCAACGACGTCAGCCTGCAACTGCTGCGAGGCGCGCAGCCGGACGAGGTGATCCGCCGGCTCGACGGCCTGACAGGAGAATACGGGGCAGTCGGCGCCTACGCCCGCAAGCGGCACCTGTCACACAGTTACATCTCCGATGAGATCCGTCAGCTGCGCGGCATGGGGCTGATCACTCCGATCATCTTTCTGTGTGTGGCGGGTTTCTTGCTCAATGTGGTGATGTCCCGGCTGATCACCACGCAGCGCGAACAGATCGCGGCGCTGAAGGCGTTCGGCTACACGCGCGGCGAGATCGGCCGCCACTACCTGAAGCTGGTGCTGGCCATCGTGGTCATCGGCGCCGGGATCGGCTGTCTGGTGGGCATCTGGCTGGGGCGCAACCTGACCAGCATGTACACGCAGTTCTACCGCTTCCCCGTGCTGGGCTACCGGGTACGGCCCTGGATTCCGTTGGTAGCCGTGGTGGTCAGCTCGCTGGCAGGCGTGCTCGGCACCCTGCGTTCGGTTTTTCTCGCCGTGTCGCTGCCGCCGGCGGAGGCGATGCGGCCCGAGCCGCCGCGGCGCTACCGACCGACGTTGATTGAGCGGATGGGCCTGGGACGCCTGCTGCCGAATGTGTTCCGCATGATCCTGCGCCAGCTCGAGCGGCGCCCCCTGCGTTCTCTGCTGTCCTGCCTGGGCATCGCCACCGGCGTGGCAGTCGTCATACTCGGCAACTTCATGCTCGACTCACTCGATTTCATCATGCGTTTCCAGTTCGAGCTCGCCCAGCGCCACGATATGAGCGTGACCTTCTTTGAGCCGGTGCCACAGACGGCCTTGCATGAGCTTGCACAGTTGCCAGGAGTGCGGCGCTGCGAAGGTTTCCGCGCCTTGCCGACACGCCTGCGGGCCGGCCCTCGCTCGCGCCGTGTGGGCATCATGGGTCTCGAGCGCGACGCGCGCCTGTTCCGCCTGATCGACACCCACGAGCAGCCGGTCGCCGTCGCCTCTGAAGGCCTGCTCTTGTCGTCGAAGCTGGCCGAGCTCTTGGAGGTCGGCAGCGGCGACGTGCTGCGTTGCGAGGTCCTCGAAGGGGAGCGACGGGTGGTCGAGATCCCCGTCAGCGGCCTGATCACCGAGTATGGCGGGACGAACGCGTACATGGAACGCAAGGCCTTGTCGCGCTTGATGGCGGAGGCCCCGTTGATCTCGGGCGCTTTCCTGAGCGTCGACCCGCAAGCCCAGTCTGCCCTCAATCGAAGGCTGCGCGAGCTGCCCGCCGTCGCCAGCGTGGGCTTCAAGCGCGCGGCCTGGCAGAGCTTCAAGAAAACGATCGCGGAGAACCTGACGGTGATGCAGTCTTTCAACCTGGGCTTCGCGTTGATCATCGCGCTCGGTGTGGTGTACAACACCGCTCGGATCTCGCTGGCAGAGCGCAGTCGTGAGCTGGCGACCCTGCGGGTGATCGGTTTCACGCAGGCCGAGGTCTCGGCGATCATCGCTGGCGAGCTGCTGCTGTTGACGGCGCTGGCCATCCCGCTCGGCTGGGCGCTCGGGACCTTGTTCGCCTGGGGGGTCAGTCTGGGCCTGGACACCGAGATCTACCGCATCCCGTTGGTGGTCTCCCGCGCGACCTATGCTTTCGCTGCGCTTGTTGTCGGACTGGGCTCGTTGGCCTCTAGCTGGCTTGTGCGGCGCCGAATCGGACGTCTGGACTTGATCGCTGTGCTGAAGACGAAGGAGTAGCCATGGGCAGGTGGGCCAAGATCTCGCTGCGGTTGTTGGGAGTCCTGGTGGTGGCAGGGCTGGTGGCGGTAGCGCTGATCCCCGAGCCCCAGCAGGTCGACCTCGGAGAGGTCACACGCGGGCGCCTGGCTGTCGCCGTCGAAGAGGACGGCAAGACCCGCATCAGGGAGCGCTACACCGTCTCAGCCCCCTTGAGCGGCCGCCTGTTGCGCATCGTCCTGAAGGCCGGCGACAGCGTGTTCGCAAGCAGCTCGACTCTGGCCACCCTCGAGCCGCTCGACCCGGCGCTGCTCAATGCGCGCGAGCTCGCCGTGGCCGCAGCGCAGAGCCGCTCGGCAGAGGCACAGCTGCTGCGCACCGGTCCCGAGCTGGAGGGCGCGATCCTGGCGCGGCAGAACGCTGAGGCCGAGTTGGAGAGGCTGCAGGGCCTGACCGGCCACGAGCAGATCAGCCGGCAGAAGCTCGAGAACGCCGAGCTCGCGTGCCAATTGCGCCGCGAGGAAGAGCGCAGCGCAGAGTTCGCGCAAGAGATCGCACGCTACGAGCTGGAGCTCGCACGTGCGGCTCTGATGCACACGTTGCCGGAGTCGGATGGCCGGGACACCGGTTTCCGACTACGGATCCCCTCGCCCATCGATGGCCGGGTGTTGCGCATCTTCTATCAGAGCTCGACTGTGGTTCCGGCCGGCACCGCCTTGCTGGAAATCGGGGACCCTCGAGACCTCGAGGTTGAGGTCGACGTGCTGTCGGGGGACGCAGTCAAGATCTTGCCCGGTGCGCGGGTGCAGTTTGTCCAATGGGGGGGCGGCGCACCTCTGCTGGGCCGTGTGCGGCTGGTCGAGCCTGCCGCTTTCACCAAGGTCTCAGCCCTGGGAGTCGAGGAACAGCGGGTCAATGTGATCGTCGATCTGCTCGACCCCGCCGAAGACCGCCCCACATTGGGAGATGCCTTCCGGGTCGAAGCGCACATCCTCATCTGGGAGGGCGACGATGTGGTCAAGCTGCCTCTGGGGGCGGCCTTCCGGGTCGGAGACGCCTGGGCGGTGTTCGTCTACGATGCAGGCGTCGCCCGGCTGCGTCCAGTACAGCTCGGTCACAGCAACGGCAACGAGGCCGAGGTACTCTCGGGCCTGCAGCCTGGCGAACGCGTGGTGCTGCATCCTGGAGATTCGTTGCAAGACGGCAGCGCGGTGGTTCCGCGCTGAACCCCCAGCCTTGCACACGTGCGTCAGGGCTCAGCATGATCTCTGGGACCAGGTCAGCGAAGCCACTGTTGCCTCAGCGCCAACAGCCGACGGCGGCACCAACGCACCAGCTTGAGCCCGGCAGGCTGCGAACGCAACAGCAGCAGCGCGTGGGTCACTGTGAGCCGCAACAGCAGCATCAGGCGCGCCAGAGAGGGCTGTTGTTCATCGAGATTCACAGGTGCGAGCGGCTCGAACACATCGAACAGCTTCTGGTCATCAAGATTGGTCACCTGTGCGGGAGTCTCAAAATGCAGCCAGCGTTTTTCCTGAACCGGTGCATCCCGCCGGACCAGACAGGCCAGCATCTGGGTAGGCTTGAGCAGCCTCTGACGACATACGAACTCGTCGAGCTCGATGATCATGTCGATGGTGGCGCGTTGCAGCGGATCGTCCATGTCATAATTCGGTCCGAAGTCACGATCGAAGAAACGGTTGACCAGGGCGAAGAAGGGCGCAAAGTCCCGGAAGACGAACACCTGATCCAGAGCGGGCAGAATATCCTGCGCCCTGACGCCTTCAAAGTTGGCGACCGATTGATCGAACTGATGGCGCAGCGGCGTATACATCATCGTCTGTCGGTTGTGCTTCAATCCTCGAGGCAAAAGGCTCCAGAGCCTGTTCGTCATGTCTAGCGTGCTGTCCCAGAACATGTGACCGTTGCGGCCGATCATATCGTTGACAAGGAAGAACGATCCTGGATGCATCGCCTCATGCACTTGCGAGAAGATATGCTCAAGCTCGACAAGGTGGTGCAGAGAGTGGTTGGCCAGCACGATGTCGTAGGTCTTATCGAGTTGCAGACGGTTGATGTCCAGAGTCCGAAATACGAATCGTGAGCTCTGGCCCAGCGATTCTGCTCGATCAGCTGCGCGCGCAGCCATGTGGGGATTGATGTCCAGACATTCGAACTGGCAATCGAGTCCGTTCAGGCCAGCCAACTGCATTTCGATATCGCAGTTGCCGCTGCCCAGAGAGAGAATCCGCAATGGTTGCCCGGCGCGCGTGGCTGTCAGCTCTCTCGCGTAGCCCTCGATCATCGGCAGGAAACCGCTCCAGCCAAAGCGCTCTGTCAGGATCTTGCGCAGATACTTGCTGCAGACATACTCAGCGCAGGCAGAAGAGCTGACCTCGTAGTCTTTGTACTTCTCGATCTCTGAAGACAGGACATCCTCGTAACTCGCCATGTCTCATCGCTCCTGCCCGAAGAGCCGGGCCTCGAGGCTGCCTCCCGTACGGTAGTAGTACGAGAAGCCTTCGCGGTTCTTGTTGTCAGGGAAGGCTCTGTAGTTGGTCTGGTACCAGGCCCCCAGGGGATGTGTGTTGGGAAACCAATCGGTGACCACCAAGAGCTCGGGCGGGGCCTTCTGCAACTGCGTCAACATGCGCGTTGCCAGCTTCGCAGTCAGCGGCCCCTGCTTGAGGGGAAAGGTGTAGATCACACCCGACACCGGCGACCGCTGCGCATAGAAGTACAGGCCAGGCTCGCTGCCGATGCAATGGAAAGTCTCTTCGGGCGTGAGCATCTGGCCGATCTGACGGCCATACTCCCGCGTCGCATAGAACTTGGTCTCGCGGTATTTGGTCACGGACCACTGTTCGGGACTGAGGTCGTAGTAGGGCCACTGCAACCAGACCAGCGCCGCCAACAGCAACCCCGAGCGCAACATCACCCAGCGAGGCATCGGCGCCGGCCGGGGCAGGGCTGCGGCCTCGGGCAGCTCTGCCGCGCCAGACCTGGGCGCGTCCTCCGGCTCGGAGGCCGCTGCAACGGGCGCGCCAGCGGACCCTTTGCCCTTCTTGCCTTTCTTGCCCTTCTTGGCCTTCTTGCCCTTGCGGGACTTCTCAGATCCCTCCTCGTCTGCCACTGCAGGGCCCGACGGCCGCGCAGCCGCTGGAGTTTCGGCCGGCGCCGCTTCCCCGGGCATCCGAGGAGCCAGACCGGCCAGAGCCCAGGCCGCCGCGATCGCCGTCAGAGGCAGCCAGAGTTGATAGTAGTGCGCGAAGAAACGCCCGGGCATGGCCACCGCGACAAAGGTCCCCAACGCCCAGACGCCCAGCATGCCGACATCGACCCGCCAACGGAAGCGATTCAACAGCCCTCCACAGGCGGCCAGGGCCAGTAGCGGCACCACACCGGAGAAATGAGCGGAGAAGAACAGGTCGGGCCGCAGCGCCATCATGAGATTGTCCGAGGTACTGCCGCCGTAGGCCTGGTTGTAGGTCACCACCGCTTCCCAGAAGTCCGCGAAAGTGCCGTTGAGCGCAAACCACAGGAGCATCGCAGCGACCACCCCGATGCAGCCCGCCGCCATGATCAACACCCGCAGGCCCGCGATGCGCCGTCGAGCGACAGGCACAGCAAAGACCAACAGGCCGACCAGCGGCGTCACCGCTACGGCGACGGGCTTGAACACCATCGCCAGCCCAAACAGCAGCCCGATTCCCAGACTGCGTCCTTGGCTCGGCAGGCCTGGCAGGGCCCCCACCGCCAAGGCGAAGGCCCAGACCAGGCAGACGTTGATGAACACCTCGGTGTTGGGTTGGTTGGCCTGCAGATACAGATCCCCCGAGACGGCCGCCCAGAACGCCGCCGCCACCAGCCCCACGGCCCGTCCCCGTCCTCCCGCGGACCCAGCGAAATACACTCCAAGCAGAGTCAGCACGGCAGTGCCGACACTCAGCGCATAGATCGCGCGCGGCCCGAATCCGAACAGCGCGATGGCCAGCGCGTAGGCGAGGTGCACGCCTGGGGGCTTGTGGTCCCACATGTCCGCGTACAGCGCACGTCCGTCCAGCATTCCCTGCGCGACCACAGCATAGGCCGTCAAGTCCCGCTCGAGAGGCTCGTCGAAAGTGTGGCGCCGCAATCCGGCAATGCAGCCCGCCATCACCGCCAGGGCGATCGCGACCACAACGCGCCCACGGTCGCCGCCAAGATCAAACATCGCGCCCTCCGCATCGGTCGTCTGCAGCGAGTGGCAAGGTTAACGCCTGATCCGCCACGATGCACGGCTCTTCCCTTGCCCGCCCCGAGGCACTACTCTGGATCAACGATCGACCAACCAGTGACCCTTGTTTGGAGGACTCCCGATGCAAAGCCCCGAGCTACTCCAGCGCATGGCTGCCCTCGAGCAGCAGCTGCGCCGCTCCCGCCGTTTCCACCGTGCCCTGCTGCTCGTCGCGCTGCTCGCCGCCGCCGCGATCCTGATGGGCCAGCATGCTGCCAAGACCGTTGCCGCCGAGCGTTTCGTGCTGCAGGACGCCCAGGGGAGCCCGCGTGGCATCTGGGAAGTGCACGACGACCAGGTTTCGCTGCGGCTGATCGACTCCGAAGGCGCGAACCGCCTGCACTTGAGCGTAAACCCTGAGGGCGTTCCCAGCCTGGCAGTCCTCGGCCCGAACGGACGCACCGTGCGTGGCGTGTTCGGCATGGGTGAGAACGGGGCCGCCGCGGTCTTTCTGCAAGGCAGTGACGGCAGCAAGCGCATCGGCATGACGGTCACCGAGGCGGGCGTGCCCGCGGTGACAATCAACGACGCGCAGGAACAACCGAGGGTGGCTCTGGGGGTGGCCTCCAATGGCGTCACCTTCATCGCTCTGAAAGACGAGGCGGGCGCGACCAAGAGCTTCCTGTACATCGGCCAGGACGGCGCCGGCGGACTGACGATCAAGGACGCCGCCGGCAAGGTCGTCAGCAGACTTCCCTGAGCAGGTCCGACTTTATTTGCGGAATCCGTTGTTCCCTGTCCGTGTCCGGCTTGCTTGAGCCCTCCATGTTGCCTGCACATCCGCAGCACGAGGAGGGAATCACCATGCGCACACTGTTTGTGCTCTGTCTGGCCGGCCTGACGGTCGGCTGCAACCTGGCCAAGACCCGCACCACCCAAGCCGTCAGCAGCGCCGCCCAGCAGCCCGAGGACGAGCCCGAGAACCTGGTCGACCCTCCAGAGTCGTGGGCCGGCAGCTGGACGCGGAAATACTACGACGGCACGGAACAGCGCTTCGAGGTCAGCGACGACGGACACTACGTGCGCGGCGAGCTGGTCGCCGGCGGCGAGGATGTCTTCAGCAGTTACACTTTTGAGCTGCGCCGCGACAGCGCCGGCCGCCTGAAGGGCGCAACCCGCTATGAACTGAAGGACTACCCTGACAGCGAGCTTCAGACCAAGTGGCAGATCACCACCCGCGATGCCCAGAGCTTCGATGCACGGGTCGAGTTCGTCGAGCTGGGTCCTCTCGGTGGCTTGCTCGAGCGTGGCACCGAGCAGCAGACCTTCCGCTTCACACCCACTCCGGTTGCAGAGCCGGCCGAACCTGAAGTGGTCGCCTCCGCAGAATCCTCCGCAGAACCCGCCGCAGAACCTGCCGCAGAATCTGCTCCTCCGCCAGCACCCCCAGCGATGGACTGGAGCGCGTACGTCACCCCGCTGCCCAGCTACGCACACCTGCTCTACGAGGGTATGGCGATCGGCCACTGGGCTGCCTTTGGCATGGGAGCTCCCGGCCAACTCGCCACCACACGCACTGCCCTGGTTGGTGAGACCGAAGCGGCCTGGATCATCGAGACGGACAACCAGGTCAACCAGCCTGATCTGATGCTCGCCGTCTTCGTCGACAAGCAGACAGGCGCCACGTTGCGGGCCTTCGTCGGCATGCGCGGCGAGCTCGCCAAGGAAAAGACCCTGGCCAGTGCCCCGGCCGCGGCCGAGGGCGCCGCCCCCGAAACCGTCGACGAGCAGATCACCGTGGCAGCCGGCACGTTCGCCGCGCGGCGTAGCGAACAGTCCGGCATGACCAGTTGGGTGGGTATCGAGGGTGACGCGGAAGGCGTGCTGCTCAAGACCGAGAGCCAATACTACAATGACGAGCTCGAAGCTCTGGAAGCCGACGTCAGCATCGAGCTTGCGGGTCGAAGCTGGAACACCCTGCGCCTGCAGTACACGAGCGGCAACCAGATGTGGCAGGCCCGGGGCGACCTGCCCTGGTTCCCCAACGCCGGTCAGCTGCGCTTCCAGTCCCCCGCCGCAGAGGCCGAGTTGGTCGGAATGGGCGACGATGCCGCGGCCGAGTTGCAGCTGCCCGAGTGAGCGAGCGGCGGTTTCTCAGTATCGGTCTTCAGGATCGACGTTGTTGGTGACCGCATCGACCGCCCTGGCAGCCGTCTCCAGAGCGCTTGCTTGGCCTGCAGCCCGGCCTGAGCCTGTAGCAGCTGCGTCCGCAGAAGTTCACGTTGGTGCGGATTCAAGGCTATGATCGAGCCCTCCCGTTGTGCGTTGCTGTAAGCTTAATGTTCGGGGCGATCCCGAAGGGAGCTTACGGTGGATGCAGGAGATCACGGAGCCGACGCGTCGCGCCCCGATTGGTGGCAACGAGAGCACAGCGTTCCGCGCGCACTGCGCCTTGAGGTCGCCGAGTCCGGGCTACGAGCCCATGTCTCTCTGACCAGACCCGCGATCGAAATCAGCCTCGAGCTGCTCGCCGTTCTGCGGGACTTTGCCCGTCCCACACGGCCCGCGACGCTGTTCCCCGATCCTGCGCAGCAGCCAGCCCGTCAGCGGCTGGTCGCGGACCTGCGCGGCGCGGGGCTGCTGATTCCCTGCCAGAGCCCCTCGGACAACCAGCTCCCGTCAGGTGTACTGCAACAGCACCGCATGCTGGCCGATCGCGCCCGGGTTCTGGCCTATAAGCACGCGATCGAAGCGACCTGCAAAGGCCGGGTTGTGGCCGAGATCGGCTGCGGAACCGGGCTGCTCTCGATTCTGGCGGCCCGGGCCGGGGCAAACGTCGTCTATGCCGTGGAGCAGGGAGGCATCGCGGGGCTCGCCGAGGAGATGGTCCGCCGCAATGGCTGTCAGGACCGTGTGCGTATCCTGCGCGGCCACAGTCGAGACATTGAGCTGCCCGAGAAAGCAGAAGTGCTCATCCACGAGCTGTTCGGCAGCGACCCGTTCGCCGAGAACCTGCTTCCCAGTCTGCTCGACGTACAACGGCGCTGGCTGCGGCCCGACTGCCTGTTGTTGCCCGATCGGCTGGAGATCTTCGCTACCGCTCTGAGCGTGGAAAAACACGTGTTCTACGGCCTCACCCCAGGGGCCGCGCGTACGGATATCTCCGAGCTCGAACGCTGCTATGGCGTGGATCTGGCGGCGCACGGCGCACGCATCGACGCGCTGGTGCAGTCCGAGGAGGTCGATGGGACGGGGGCCACCGTGTTGAGCGACACCTGCTGTGTGCTCGAGCTCGACCTTACGCGGCTCGATGCAACTGTGTGCGAGATGACCCACTACGCCAGCTTGCCGATGCGACGCGGCGGCAGCCTGGCCGGACTGCGCCTGGCGTTTCAGGCAAGCTTCGATCACGAGCAGGCCTTCCGCAGCGACGGACCCGATTCCCATTGGGTCCCCTTCGAGCGCATGTTCCTGGCCCCGATCGAGGTCGAGGCCGGCGCGCGGGTTCCCCTTCAGCTGTACATCGAACACGGTGCCGAGCGCGGCAGGCTGGTCATCGACGTGCCATGGAAGTGACGCGCAGTGGCTATGCTTGGAGAGGAGCCACACTGCTTTGAGGAGAGACAGCGTGGAGGACATACCGGTAGACGCCCTGGCAACTCTGGTCAACGCTGCTCGTCAGAATGGCCTGGGAACCTGGCAGCCGCTGGAGTGGACGGTGGAAACCGAGGACGGCGAAGTCTTTCAGGTGCAGGTCCTACGCACAGCCTGAAATGCCTCGCCGCTTGGTCTCATTCCCCAGGCACCTCGGGCCACCCGCTGTGGCCTCGCAGGCTGTCCAATCTCGGGTCTTGCAGTTGCTCAGCGGGAATTCCGCCTGCCAGGGCGCTACGCAGCAGGCGTGCCGCGGCCTCGAGTTGGACGTTCCGCATACTCTCGACGACCTCGAGCTGCGAGCACAGCGCGGCCGCCGCCTCAAACGCCATCTCCGGCGTCTCTGCCCAGAGCTCGACCGAGCGCGCAAGGTCCGACGCGCCACCTGCGTCCCCGCTTGCAGCGCAGACCATCGCCCGTTGCAGATAGGCCACGGGGCTGTCTGGCCGCCTCTGGAGCACTGTGTCCAGGAGCGCCCGCGCGGCTTCCCAGTTCCCGAGTCCGCGCTGGGACGCAGCCACCGTCAGCATCAAGTCGAGATCTTCAGGGGATCGCTCGAGCGCCGCCAGAAATGCCTCGTGCGCTGCCTCCTGCTGACCAACCTGGTGCAGCAGCATCCCATAGTCCCTCCAGATCTCGGCGTCATTCGGACGCAATCGGGTCAGCAGAGCATAGCTCTCGGCGGCCTCCTCATGACGTCCCAGAACCACGAACAGCCAGGCCTGGACATACACCAGCTGGGGTTGTTGCGGCAGCAGGAACAGGGCCTTTTCGATCTGACGCAAGCCCCGCTCAGGGTCGCCCGCTTCACGCAATGCCACAGCCAGCATACCGAGGATGCGCCCATCCGCGGGGTCGAGCTCGACGGCTTGGCTCAGATCGGCGACCGCCTTGTCTGTCTGTTGCAGATCGAGCCAGAAGAGACCGCGCTCGCGGAAGCCATCGGGGAGCAACGGACCGTGCTTGACGGCAGCATCGAAGTCGGCCAGCGCTGCGTCTCTCTGGCCCAGCAGCTTGTGCAAAACGCCGCGCCGCATGTACATGAGGGGATGCTGCGGATCCAAAGCCAGGCCATTGTTGCAGTCGTCCATCGCACGCCCGAGATCGCCCATGGCCGCAAAGCAGGCAGCCCGCTCGGCAAGGGCCAGAACACTCTGTGGGTGGAAGCGCAAGGCTTCCTGCGCGTCTTCGAGGGCCGCGTCGAACGCTCCGGCCTGACGCAGCAACTGGCTACGCAACAATCGAGCGCCGAGATGCTCCGGCTCGACGGCCAGCAAAGCGTCGAGATCGGCATGCGCCTCGCGGGAGCGGCCCAGCCCCTCCAAAGCCCGGATACGGCCGTGCAGTGCGTCGTACAAGTGGGGATCGAGCTCCAGAGCCCGATCGAAATCCTCCAGGGCCCGGTTGAAGGTGCCGAGCAAGATCTGCGCGAGGCCGCGGCCCATCCAGCCTACGGCGAAGTACGGATCGGTCGCGATGGCCTGGTCGAAGGCCGCGACCGCCTCCAAGGTCCGCCCAAGACCCAGCAGGATGTGCGCGCGGCCGACGTGGATGCGCGGCTGCAGGGGCAGCAGCTGCGCGGCCCACTCCAGATCCTTCAGGGCTCCCGGAGTATCGCCGAGCCGGCTCCGCAGACTGCTGCGGTTGAGCCACGCCTCGCCTGCCAACGGGTCGTCGGTCAGGGCTCGGGTGAAATCGAGCAGCGCCTGCTCTTCCCTGCCGAGCTCGATGTTGGCCAGGCCACGATTGGTCCGGGCAGGCACGTGCAGAGAGTCGATCTGCAGGGCTGCGTCGAAGTCGCGCAGGGCGCCGTCCGCATTCTTCATCTGGAGGAGGATCAGGCCCCGGTTGCAGAGGAGATCAGGATCGTCCGGCACCTGTTTGACCAGCTCGTCGAGGTCTGCGACTCCTTCCTGGGCGCGCCCCAGGGCTTGGAGCGTATGCGCCCGGTGCATGCGTGCCATGATGTGCAGGGAGTCGAGCTCGAGGGCACGGGCAAAGTCGCGCAGGGCCTGCTCGGGCTGTCCCTGTTGCGCCGCCGCCAGACCGTGCAGCGCCCAACGCATGGGATCGCGGTCGCTCGGATCGAGATCTGCAGGCACGAACTCCATGAGCAGATCCTGCACCGCACGCCAGGTACCGCTGAGATGTCCCAAGCGCGGAGCCAGACTGCCGACCATGAACTGGAAGGCCACGGAGTGACGAGCCCGGCAAAGAGCGCTGCAGGCCCGCACAACCAGCCGGTGGTCCCAGACCTCGGACAGGAAGGCGCACAACACCGGCGTGGTGTGCTCGGGCAGGGCGATGTAGCCCAGAACGTCGAGAATCAGGCCCATCGCTGCCCGTTCGGCTGTATTCCAGGCCGCGGGCTTGCCTCGCCGCGCCTCGCGTGCGGCCCGCTCGATGAAGGGCTGCAGATGCGCAGCCAGGGCTGCGACCACTTCGGGATGCCGGTAGCCACTGAGACGCACCACCCATTCGTCCACATCCGGCAACCAACTCGAGCGTGCCGGGCCGCTGGTGCCCATGAGCAGCCGTTGCACCGCGGTATCGACAGCGGCCAACTGTTCGTTGAGCTCGCGGCTTGCCGCCTCGCTGATGCTGGCCAGCAAGTGCTCCAGCAGGTCCGGGTCGGCCACCGGCCTGGCCAGGCTTCGGGCCAGCCCAAACTCGCCCCCCACGCAGGCCAGCAGCACGGCGGCGCTGCGCAGCACATCCATGCGCTCACGCAGAGCGCTGCGGGCAGCATCGAAAGCGGGCAACCCGTCGGGCTCTTCCCCCAGCGCCTGTTCGAGGCGTTGGCTGGCCACCGCCGCAATACCCAGGCTGTCGATGAGGTCCTGAGCAGCGCGGTTGCTGGCTTGCACACTCACAACGTCGATGTGGTCCCAGGCACGCTGCAGCAAAGACTCGGCTTGCAGCGCGTCGAGCGCTTCGGAGAACCTGTCGATGCGCGCCTGGCGCTCCTGACTCTGCTGCGCCTTGCGCTCGGCATCGCTCCAATATCCCAGCAACGCCGCGGCGGCCAGCATCAGGGTGGCCGCCGACAATCCGCCCCAAAGCAGACGGCGGGTGCGCCGCTCTCGTTGCTGCTGGGCGCGGGCAGCTTGCAGCCCTGCGCGCAGGCTGGCCTCCCGCTCCTGCCCGTGACTGGACAGCTGTTCGAGCAGGGTCTCGACCAGCCCCAGATCGCCCCGCTGCAGGGCAGCCTCTGCATAGCTCAGGCGCGCGGCGAGCGTCCCCGCACGCGCCTCCGGGTTGTCGGCCCACAAACGCTGCGCGTGCTCGAAGCCGGCCAGACTGGCTGCAAAACCTGCGTAGAGTTGGTTGGGATCGGTGCGGGAGACCGGCAGGCTGGACACCGGAATGCGCGTGCACGCCCGCAGTTTCTCGCGGGCCGCCTGCGCCACGCGCAGACTCTCCCGATGGCTGAGGTGCGCCCGCACCGCGCGGGCAAAGACACCGACGTCTGCCAGGCGTTGGCTGGGGTCCGGCTCCAGAGCGCGGCGGCAGAGCGCTGCCAGCTCAGCGGGGAGTTGGTCGAGTTGCTCCGGAAACTGGCCCTGTGACGCCCGAAGCACGGCCTGCAGAAGGGACTGGCTACCGTGGGGTGGCTCTCCGGTACACAGCCTGTACAGGATGCCCCCGAGCAGGTAGACGTCTGTGCCGGTGCCCACCCGCGCCCCATCTCCCTCGGCCAGCTCTGGAGCCATGTAGCAGGGCGTTCCGCAGGGGCAGGCCAGCCCCGCGACGCGCCGCATATGGGGCCCCGCGTCAAAGCCCTCCATGACCGCAGCCAGGCCCCAGTCTGCGACCAGGACCTCCCCAAAGTCGCCGACCATCACATTGGCCGGCTTGAGATCGAGGTGCACGATGCCTCGGGTGTGTGCAAACGCCACGGCATTGCAGACGCTGAGCAGGATCTCGAGGTGGGCCTGCAGGTCATGCTGGCCGGCACGCAGCATGGCGCTCCAACTCTGTCCGCGCACCAGCTTCATCGCCAGATAACAACGCCCCTCGGGGTCACGCCCCAGCTCGTGAACCGGGACGATGTTGGGATGCTCGAGCCGGCCCTGCAGCCGCGCCTCCGACAGGAAGTCGCGCTGACGGGCAGGCTGCCGGGCGTGCTCGGGATGCAGCACCTTCAGGGCGACCTCCCGCCCGAGGCTGGTCTGGCTCGCCCGGTAGACGCAGCCCAGGCCTCCCCTGCCCAGCTGCGAGAGACGCTCGAAACCGGGCTCCGGGAGCTGCGCTGCGGGCATGGAGGCGGACTCGACCAAGGTCTCCAGGGTGGCTTCCGCCGGATGGCGCAGGCTCTCGGTCGGGTCGAGCTGTGTCTGCCAGTCGACACCGTGGATGGTCTGCCAGCGTTTCTCCAGCTCCTGCCTGTCCATGCGTCCCTCGCGGCCACCAATGCTGCCCCGCATGATCGGCCATCAGCTCTCGGGGTACAAGTGTGCTTACGCTTGCCTTAGTATGGTGTCCATCCACCGTGCACATCTGCGCACGGCTGGGCGAATATCCGGGCATCGATCGATCGTGACTAGCGAGGAGCCAACGACCATGCGAAGATCTCCAACTCCAGCACTCTTGGCGACGATCGTCCTGACGGGATTTCTTGGCTGTCAGGCACCAACCCACAACGCGCGGCCGGGTGTACACACCGATGCGCCAGCTTCCACAAAGGCGGCAGACGAAGTGACCAGCTATTATCTGGAGATTGTCAGCAACGATGTAGAGGCCCTGTGTGCCGTCTATGAGGCCGTGCACCAGCTGTCCTTCGGTCCCGAAGATCCGGATCTCGGGCAGGCCCGGGTCGCGGTCATGCCGGACGGGAGTCTCTTGGGAATCCGGGCGCCCATGGCCGACCATGAGAAACCGACGATGCGCACCTACATCACAGTCGAAGACATAGAATCGGCCGCGAAAAAGGCTGAGGAGAGCGGCGCGCTGATCGCCTATCCTCCGACAAAGCAAGGAGATCGGGGGACATTCGCGATCTTCATCCAGGGTGAGGTAGAACACGGCCTCTGGCAGCGCTAAGGCGCGGGAGGGAGTAAATCCCTCCCCTACAAGAATTTGCCTTCCACGGCGCCCGCCGCAGATGGCTCGGCCGTCAGGTCGAGCATGATCGTGCGCTCCGCAGGCGCGCGGGTCGCTCGCCAGGCAGGAACGCAGCAGACGTATGACCCGTATGAACACACGGCGAGCATACTCACCGCCAGGCCCGTGTCCAAGCCATCGACATGAACGGTCCAATGTTTGCTTCCAGGCACAAGTAGAGCGGGTTTCCCGCTCTGGATTCCCGCCAAGGAGCGACTCATGCGCTATGCCCTGCTGCTCGTACTCACAGGACTGGTCTCGGCTCAGATCACCACGCCCGACGAGGTCTTCGAGAAACTGTACCGCGACAAGGTCCCCCTCGGGCAGTGGGCCGACGCCCCCCCCGAGGAGGTCGATGTCGAGCTCTGCGACCTCGACCCGCTCTTCAAACGCTACCTCGAGCTGCGCGCCGCCTACCGCAAGGCCCCCAACCAGGACAAGCCCCTGCTCACCCCCTCACTCAATGAGCTGATGGACTCGATCATCGCCGTCGTGCGCAGCCTGCCGGCGGCCGGTCCGGCTGCATGGGATTTCTTCGCACCCTATGCGCGCGAAGACATGTTCGTGCTCGGGCGTGGGACCTTGTGGGTCAAGCTCGACCAGCTCCGCACAACCTACGTGCAGACGGGCCTGGCCCACGCCCATGGCAAGGAGGATCTCGAGGCCCTGCTCGAAGACCTCAGCGACCGCGAGCTGCTGGAGGGGGCGCTAGAGGTGCAACGCGTGCTGGCCAAGCTCGAGGAGGTGCGCCAGGCAGGCTCCCGCCGGCGCGCACGCAAGAACGCTTGCGCGGTGAGGACGAAGGTCTCGGACTACCTCGCAGAGCTCGGTTCCAGCAGCGCGAAGGAGCTCGGCGACCTGGTCAGCTGGATGGAACGCAAGGCCTGGGTCGCTGATGCCGCCCGGACCCGCATGGATCAGGTGGTCGCCGCCCTCGGCCTGCGCGAGCGCTACAGCCAGCCTCTCCGGGCCCGGCTGGACGCGATCGACAAGCGCGCCTATACAGACGACAAGCTCGAAGAGCTGCAGGCAAGCTACGACAAGAAGCTGAGCAAAGAGACACTCGCGATCGTCAAGACGCTGGCCCGCCTGGCCAGAGACTGCGAGAAAGTGGACGAGCACGGCCTGGCCTCGGTCCTGCACGAGCTTGTGTTGGTGCTCGACGATAGCAATCAGCACTCGCGGCAGGCCCTCGGCTTCGAACAGGTCGCTGAGCAATGGCTGCGCCCCCACGCGGCGCGCATGGCAGAGCAGGGCTTCGTCTGGAGCTGCTACGGCTGGGCCGAGCAGTCTCAGCTGCTGCGGCTGGACGCGGGCGAGGTGTGCGACGCGGGAACCTGGAAGAAGGTCGCCGCCGCGGACAAAGAGCACAGCACGCTGGCATCGCCCTGGATGCTGTCCAGCGACGCCTTTGCGCTGACATCGACGGCGGGCATCGAGCTGAGCGCCGAGCTTCTCGTGCGCCTGGATGCCTTCCTGCTGTTGCTGCAGCGCCAGCTCGACGGGTTGTTCCAGTGGCAGCAGTCGACGCCCAAAGGTCCCGACAGGCCCTTTGCGGTGCGGCTCTACAAGGACGCAAAGCAGCGCGCGAAGGTGTTGCCAGATGCCCGCGGGCCGGCGCTGCTCGACGCCGACAACGTTCTGCATCTGTGCCTGCAGGACGGCGCCATCCCGCATAGAGCGCTGCAGCGGCAGCTCACCCAGCAGATTCTGGCGGAGACCCTCGAGACGGCTCCTGCTCCGTGGCTGACCGAGGGCGCGGCGATGTACCTGGAGCCGGCGGTGTTCTTCGCCGGCCGCATGAGCCTCGGATCGGCCCGACGCAATCCCCGTATCATCGCGCACGCTCAAACGGTCGGCGCGGGCAGCCCTGCACTCGCCCTCGACCAGCTCGTCACGCTGTCCAGCCAGGAGCGCTGGCAGGCGGGGGATACCGCTGCGCAAGAGGAGGCCGCCGCGGCCAGCTTCGCGTTTCTGATGGTGATGGACTCGGGGCGCTACCGCGCCGACCTGATCGCGATGCTCGGCGACCCCACGCTGCGCGCCGAAGAGGCCTTCGGCCTGACCGGGGACTCCCTCGCGGTCCTGGCGCGCCGCTATTTCCAAGGCCTCGCCGCGCATTGAGGGCTGGTGCCGCGGTGCGATCGTTTGGGTACAGGGCGCAGCGCTGGTGCTGCAATGCCGCCCTACCGGAACTTGTGGGCGGAGGGACTCGAGATCGAAGAGGACCGTTTTGCGCGCTGATGGGTCCATCGGGCTCGGGAAGACGGCCTGTCTTGACCACCCTCGAGACTATCGAGCTGCCGCTCAGCCTGACTCCGCTGTCGCTGACTCAGGCTTCACCGAACTCCCCTTCGCAAGAGAGGTCCGTGTGCCACCAGCCGGGGCCTAAGCCACCAAGCAGTAAGCCAGCGAGCTCGGTTCGGCTGTGCAGTCCGGTCTTTTGCAGCACGGCAGCCAGGTGGTGCTTGACCGTGGAGACTGAGATCGAGAGTTGCCTCGCGATCTCGCTGTTGCTGAGTCCACGAATAGCGCAGCGAGCGACCTCGCGCTGGCGCGAGGTCAGGCCATGGCGCTCGGCCTCGGACGCAAAGTTGTCGAAGGCGCGCCGCGGGATCCGGGCCAGGCCGCACACCAGCTTGAGGTCCTGGCGGCCCTGCTCGAACCGAACGATGCGGGCGCACACTGCACCGCCGTTGGAGAGCGGCAGGCGACGCTCGAGGGGAGGGGCCAGAGGTGCCGCGCGAGCGAGCTGGCGCGCATCGCTGGCCAGAAGCTCCAGGGCCTCGCCCTCCAGCAGCTGCAGAGCCTCCGGGTCGGCGAAGTCGAGCCGGCCCCAGCGGTCGAAGATCAGGGTTGCAGCCAGCACCTCCGTGGTTTGCGGTTTCTTCTGAGCCAGGCCGCGCCGAAGCTGCCGGCGCACGAGCGTATTCCGAAAACACAGCGACAGGGCAGGGGCGACGAGCCGCAGAAGCGCGATCTCCTGGCCTGAGAAATCTCCCCTGGGCCGACTCCGATGGAGCCCGATGGCGACCAGCCCCGCATCGGCGACCGGGATCGAGATGCCGGCTTCGAAACGTAGCCCATAGGCGGTCAAAAACTCACCGGTGTAGGGGCTTCTGTCAAACTCCGACGCAGCTTGGTAGTGCGTCAACGAGGTTGCGCACCACGGCATCCGCACGGCTGCTGCTTTGGGATCGTGCTGGGCAAAGTCCGAATAGTCGAGATCGATCACGGATCGACGTTGGACAAGCTCAGGGGAGAAGTAGACCAGGGAATTGGTAGCCGAAGAGCCCGGCACCGGGCCGGGCGCCGGCGGAATCGGGAAGATCGCCAGGGTGTCGAAGGGCACGAGCACTTGGAGGCGCTCGCTGAATGCCTGCATCTGCCCATCGAAGGGCGCTTCCCCCGTGGTTCGCAATACCATGTCGATGATCTTGGCGACATCCTGCTCGGAAAACTCCACGCCGGTCTCCCCTGAGCAAAAGCAAACCTCGTGCCTGACAACCTGGCCAGATGGCCCATACGGATCGAATTACATTCAATATAGACTATGGATCATTGAAGTCTAGCGACACCACCTTTGGCTTTCCGCAAGCAAGGCCTCACCGGCTCAAGCTGTGGCCACACCAGGAGCATCCCCATGCAAGCAGAGTTGTCCGAACAACACTCTTCGCCCAGCAGCCATTCCTGCCGAAGAGGCCTTGTACCCGCCGTTCTCGTCTGCATTGCAGGTCTCTGCTTACCTGCAGTCGGCCAGGGAACCGCGGCGGTCACGATCGAGGGAGCTGACGTCGGCTTGATGTGGCTGAGCGTCAGTCCCGTCGGCGGCGCATTCATCGGCAACACCACCCTGCAACTTCCCCCGGGCACCTATACGCTCGCGATCAGCAGAGGCCCGGTGTACGGCACCTTCACCGTCGCTGCCGACCTCTCCGTCGGGGCCCCGACCGGCCCGCTTGTCGTGACTCCGAGTGGTCCGAGCTCTGCGGTGGTCGGCTTCGACCTGGCCGCCCTCGCCGGCGTTAACGTCATGGGCGCAGTTGTTGGTAACTTGTTCCTGCAGCTTGGTGAAGGGTCGACCGGGTTCCCCGACGACAGGACTTTCTATCTCCCCGCCGGCAGTTATCCACTCGTCATCAGCCGAAGCAGCCTGAGCTATGGCACTGTGACCGTCGCATCGGACCTGTCCGTGTCGGCCGACGGCAGCCTGACCTTGACCCCGGCAGCGGGCGGCATGACGGACGTCGGCTTCGACCTCACCACGCTGGCCGACGTTACGATTGAAGGCGGGTCCGTCGGACCACTGTTCCTCGATCTCAGTCCCGGTTCGGGTAGCATCCTCGGCGATGGAAGCTTCTTCCTGCCTTCGGGCAGTTTCTCCGTTGCGGTCAGCCGAACCGTCAACGTCTATGGAAGCTTCACCGTGACCGGCACCGAGGTGACCGCGGCTGGAGGAGCCCTGAGCGCCACCTCTACCGGAGCCGGGGCGACAGCGATCTCCATCGAGCCCTGTCTGACCGAGCGGGTCGTCCTCACCCCGTCCGCCGGCGAAGTGCTCTCCCTGATTGGCAGCACGGCGATCGCAGCAGAGCAGCTGCTCTTCCTGCCAGCCGGGACGTATGTTGTGAATTTTACCAACCCGGCGGCCAGCGCGACGTTCTCTGTCGGCCCGGCCGGCCTCTCGGATACCGCCTTGCCCGCGTCGGGTCCGACGCGCGTGAGCCTGGGTCTTGTGCCCTGCAATGCCCAGGTCACGATCAAGGGCAATGAGCCTGGAAGCCTGTTCCTGAGGGTGAATCCTGGCGGCCCGGTCCTTCTGGGGGA
Organism: Planctomycetota bacterium; assembly: GCA_029260765.1. Taxonomy (GTDB): domain Bacteria; phylum Planctomycetota; class J058; order JAJDCP01; family JAJDCP01; genus JAJDCP01. The sequence continues at coordinate 8,711 of JAJDCP010000105.1, read as the reverse complement.
TCAGACCCTTGACCTGGGACCGGGGACCTGGGACATAGGGGTCGGTCTTAGCGGCAGCACCTACGGCAGTGTGACTGTCGGCAATGATCTGTCGGTGACCGCCTCGGGCGCACTGCAGGCCATCGCTACGGGTCCCACCAGCGCCGACATCCACTTCGATGCAAGCATGTTGGCGGAAGTCACCTTCCATGCGGGCACTGTCGGGGCGCTGTTCCTGCAGCTTGAGCCCGCCGCCTCGACCGGCTTTCTCGACGACACCACATTCCTGCTGCCTGCCGGCACCTTCGACGTCAACCTCGCCGGCGCCGGAAGCTCATTTGGTGCCATCAGCGTCGCGCCCGGCCTGTCCGTCACGGCGTCTGGCTCCCTGGTCGTGACCCAGACCGGCCCCCTGGCCTTCGAGATAGACTTCGACACCATGCAGCTCGCCGAGGTCACGCTCAAGGCCGCCACGGTCGGCCCGTTGGTTCTGCAACTGGTGCCCGCTTCGACGGGCATTCTGGGCGATCGCAGCTTCTTCCTGCCCGAGGGCGGATACAGCGTGCAGTTTGTTGCCAGCGGTCTCAGCTATGGGACGTTTGCTGTCGGTAGCGACTTGTCCGTCACTGCCACCGCTCCCCTCGTGGCGACTGCCACAGCCCCGGGCGCCTCGGATGTCGACTTCGATCTGGGGGCTCTGGCGGGAGTGACGGTCAAGGGCGGAACGGTGGGCCCGATGCTGCTCTGGCTGGTTCCAGGTTTCCAGAGCTTCTCGGGAGATGTCAGCTTCGCGCTGCCCGAAGGCTCGTTCAGTCTTGGTCTCTTCAAGGGGCAGTCCTATGGCACGATCGACGTGGGAGCAGACCTGCTGGTCTCCACGACCGGTACGCTGGTCGCCAGCCCCACCGGGGTACTGAGCGTCGATATCGACGTGGATCCGTGTCTTGCCAACCAGGTCGATGTCGCGCCCGCCAGCGGGGAGGTCGTCCACATCGGTCCGAGCCAACCGATCTCCAGCGCAAGTCAGCTCGTGCTTCCGTCCGGCACCTATCTGGTCGCCTTCAGCAACCCCGTAGCGCAAGCCAGTTTCAGCGTGGGCGCGGCCGGTCTGTCGGCCACAGCTTTGCCCTCCGCAGCAGATCCCAGGCTGACTCTGGGCTTGGTTTTATGCCCGAGCAACAGCCCCCCCGTCGCTGATGCCGGCCCCGATCAGCTCGAGGTGCCGGTCGAACAAGGTTGCGCCGCGCTCGTAACCCTCGACGGCTCCGGTTCGAGCGATCCGGACAGCGATGCGCTGAGCTATGCCTGGAGCGGGGACTTTGGAACCGCTACCGGCGTGGCGCCTTCAGTGGAGTTGCAGCTGGGGTCCCACACTGTCAGCCTGGTCGTCAGCGATGGTCTGGAGACGGCCGAGGACGAGGTGGTGATCGAGATCGTCGACCTGACGGCGCCTTCTTTGATCGGTGTCCCGGACCCGGTTGTCGTCGAGTGCGCCGATGCCTCGGGCACGAGCGTGACCCTGCCCGCGCCGACCGCGGTTGACGACTGTGACGGGCCGGTGCCGGTGACGAGCAACGCGCCCAGCCACTTTCCTCTTGGGGCGACCCTGGTCACCTTCGCGGCGGTCGACGCCGCTGGCAATGAGGCGACGGCTGTGACGCTCGTCACAGTGGTCGACACCACTCCGCCCACCATCGACAGCCTGACCGCGACGCCCCACTCGCTCTGGCCCGCCCATCACAAATTCGTCGAAGTCGAGTTCGCGCTGCTGGCCTCGGACGCCTGCAGCCCGACCGCTGTGCTTGCCATCAACGCGACACTGTCGAGCGATGAGCCGGACGACGCGCAGGGCGGCGGCGACGGAAAGACGACCGGTGACGTCCATGGGGCCGACGGCTTCAGCGCGCCCGTCGACATCAGTGGTTCGTTCAGTTTCGATCCCGCGACTGGCTGCTGGCAGGTGACCGTTGACCTGAGGGCTGAGCGCGCCGGCAACGGCGACGGACGCACCTACCAGCTCGAGGGCAGTGTCCTCGACAGCGAGGGCAACGCGCAGCCCTTCTGCACCTATGTCTTTGTCCCGCACAGCCAAGCGGACACCCACGCCTGCGACGACCACCAGTGCGACCTGCACGACTGCACGACGGCTTGTCCGAATTTTCAGCCGTAACCGATCGGTGGCGTCGGCGGAAGCAGCACCCTGTCCCGCTGCTGTCGCTCTACTCCGCGGTGCCCCTGCACGGCTCCCATCGATGTCTGCATACGTTCGGAACCACAACAGGAGGGGGGCCCCACGCCTGACAAGGACGTCCTCGCCGACGGGCACAAGAATCGCTCTATCAGCCCGATCCAGAGAGCGATGGCAGCTTCAGAGCATGACGTCGCCTGCATCGTCCCTGGCGACCCGGTGATCGGCTTCTGGGACAACGTCGAACGCAGCGAAAACACCGTCTACGTCATCTGTGGGACCTGGAAGCTCAGCCGCGAGAAACACTCGCTGGGCGACGGCCTGATCCGGCTGTTCCTGGGCCAGAACGAAGTGGCCCGGCAGCAGAATACGCCGGTCTTGCGTGTCCTGAACAGCGCCCCGCGGGTGGGCTGTCAGAAATCAGGGCCTCTTCCCTTGATGTCGGCCGCTGGAGGGCCCCGAAAGAGAGGTCTCAGAGTAGCTGGCGGCGGCCGAGATTCGACGCGTCACGCGCTCTCTGAACCGCCGCGCACCAGGAGCAGCAGTCTGCGCAAGAGCCCTTGATCCTCAGCCTCTTCGGCGGGCAACTCGGGTGGCGGCGCAGCCTTGAGCTCGGCGAGCTTCTGGTCGACGGCTGATGCGTCGAAACCGAAGGTCGGGCCGATGCGGTAGAGGAACTCCCGCTCCTTGTCGTGCACGACTCCGTCGGCAAGCACCATCAAGACCACGTGGCCAAAGAAGGCCTGGCGCTCTTGCTTCTCGCTCGGCGGGCACAATACGGCCTGCCGGCCCACCATCTTCGTCAGTTCCTCGCGGACTGTCTCTTTGGGGATGTCGAGCAGGCGCGCCAGTGCGTAGAGGCGTTCGCGTTCCTGCTCATGGAGAACTCCGTCGGCCAGTGCTGCGGCTGCCAGCAGTCTGAGCTGGGGGAGGTGAAGCATCGCGGTCTCCTTTCAAGGGGGGCGAGTCTATCACACTCGAGCGGGTTCTTTGGCCCGTTGTGAAGTCTTTGATCACCGAGGCTCCCCCAATCTCTGAGAGCAGCCAGCTCCGTTTCGAGCTCGTCGGTCTCGAGGGCCAGATAGACGTTGCTCTCGGGGATAGGGACGCCGCGCAGCGCCGATGCTGCAGTGCCGCGCTACCAGCCATTGTGCAAGGAGGCACTAGTTGACAATGCGTTCCTCGATGGCTCCCCCGCTGGACTCCACCCGAACCAGGTCAGGCTTGATCGGGAGGCCCGTCAACCTGAGCTTGTACCTGCCCTTCCCGGAGTTCCAGGGCATGGTGGCCGGACCGACCCAGCTCGCCCCGTTGTCGAGAGAATAGAAGAGCTCGAGGACGGCGCCTGGCTGATCGCTGCTGTTCGCTTCGACCGTGAGATGGTCCTTTCTCCTGTTGTAGCGCGCTTTGGTGATGGTCAGCGTGTCGGTGCCGCCCGCGGCCGGGTCGACGGTAATCGAGAAGGACTGGCTCGCGTCGGGCTGGACGCCGTTCACGGCCACGATTTCGACGGCGTGGTCGCCGACGTCGCCGGCCGTGGGAGTGCCCGAGAGCTCGCCGGTCGAGGTATTGAAGCTCAGCCAGCCAGGCAGCGTGGTGGCGCTGAGGCTCGGGGCCGGGCTGCCGTCTGCCGTGACCGTGTAGCTATAGGCGCTGCCCGCGATCGCGGCGGTCAGCGGCGTGCTGGTGATCGTCGGCGGGCTCACGACTTCGACGCTGATGCTGAAGGACTGGCTCGCGTCGGGGGAGATCCCATTGCTCGCCGTGATCACGACGCTGTGGTCGCCGACCTCGCTGGCGGTCGGAGCTCCGGAGAGCAGGCCGGTCGAGGCATTGAAATTCAGCCAGCTGGGCAGGATGGTCGCGGCGAGCGTCGGGGTCGGGCTACCGGTGGCGGTGACCGTATAGCTGTGCAAGTCGCCGACGGCCACGCCGGTCAGCGGCGTGCTCGTGATGGCCGGGGCCATGACGACGCTGATGCTGAAGGACTGGGTCGCGTCGGGGGAGATCCCATTGCTCGCCGTGATCACGACGCTGTGGTCGCCGACGTCCCCGGCTCCTGGGGTGCCAGAGAGGACACCGCTCGAAGGCTGGAAAGAGAGCCAGCCAGGCAGAGTGGTCGCGCTCAACGTCGGGACCGGGTGCCCGGTCGCCGTCACCACATAGCTGTATCCGCTGCCGACCTGGGCGCTGTTCAGCGCCGAGCTGGTGATGGCCGGGGCCAGGTTGACCGACACGCTGAAGGACTGGGTCGCGCTGGGGGAGACGCCGTTGCTTGCGGTGAGCTGGACGTTGTGGTCGCCGGCGTCGTCGGCCGTGGGAATGCCCGAGAGCTCGCCGGTCGAGGCGTTGAAGCTCAGCCAGGCAGGCAGCGTGGTGGCGCTGAGGCTCGGGGCCGGGCTGCCGTCTGCCGTCAGCGTGTAGCTGTAGGAGTTGCCGACAGCGACGGCCGTCACCGGAGTACTGGTGATGGCCGGGGCCATGTCGACGTTGACGATGAAGGACTGGGTCGCGTCGGGGGAGACGCCGTTGGTCGCAGTGACCTCGACGTTGTGGGCCCCGATGTCGCCGGCCGCGGGGGTCCCAGAGAGCTCGCCGCTCCCTGCGTCGAAGCTGAGCCAAGCGGGTACAACGTTCGCGCTGAAGGTAGGAGTCGGACTCCCGGTCGCGGTGACTGTGTAGCTGTACAAGTTCCCGACCGTCGCCCCGGCGCCGGGGGTGCTGGTGATGATCGGGGCTTCATCGACCGCGGGTGGGCCTTCGCTGACGACCTCGATGTCGTCGACGTACAATTCGTCGCCCTTCCCCGCCCGCGCTTCGAATCCGATCCAGAAGTCGGCCGTCATCGCAAAGCCGCTCAGATCCAGCTCGTAGGGGTGGTAACTATTGTCGCTGTCGGCGGCGGTGAAGGTGTGGATGACATAGTAGTTCGCGCCCCCGTCGGGCGTGACCACGATGTCGGCCTGATCGCCAGCTTCGAAGGATCGGATCTTGCACCAGACCTTCAGCTTGACGTTCGTCTCTCCCGACAGGTCGACCTTGCGCTCCAGGAAGCCCGTCTTGCGCAGGCGGATATGCCAGCTGCCCGAGTGGGGCGACCGGTCGGAGCGGAGATTGGCGTCCCCCGATCCGTACCAGCCGTCGGCCCAGCCCGTGCCGCCGTTCCAGCCGCCAGATTCGAAGTCTTCGGAGGCGATCACAGTCGTCGGGGGCGGCGGCGGAGGCACCTGACCGGAACCAAAGATCAGAACCTTGTCGATCGTCCAGCCGTCGTCGTTGATCGCGTAGTCCGTCGAGACGCGCCAGCGCACGACGACCGATGCGTTTCCGTCGTAGATGCTCAAGTCGATGGCCGCCTCGCGGAAGTCTGTGACAGTCCCTGTGAACGAGCGCAGCGTCGTCCAGCTCGAGCCACCATTGACCGAGACCTCGACATGGCCCCAGTCCCAGCCATCCTCGAAGGCCCACTTATGGCAGAAGACGAGGAATGCACCGGAAATGCCGCTCAAGTCGAGGACAGGAGTCGTCAGGGAGGCCTCGGTGTTGATCCCGTACTCGCCCGACGGGCTGTCTGTCGCGCCCAGGCTCCCCTGATAGCCATCGCCGGTGATGCCCCAGGGGCTCTGGGCTGACGCCCACTTGTTGAGGTTGTTGCCCTCGAAGTCGTCCTCAAAGAGGATCGCCGCATCAGCGGTCGTGACGACGACGAGGTTGGAGATCGCTGAACGGCCGCCGACGTTGTCGACGACCCGGAGGGCCACGTAGTAGGTCGTGTTCGGAAGCAGGCCCGTCAGGGTATAGCTCTCTGCCGTCCCCAGGGAACCCGGCGTCGGGGTGTCCGTGGCCCGCTTCGCGGCATCGAAGTTTCCGTCGTTGATGGGCGAGGTCGAAGAGCGCAGGTCATAGGCGCTCGCCGTCCCGCTGTTGTAGTCATCCCCGGTCGCCGTCCAGCTCAGATCGATGCGGCTGTTGCCGGGGTTGCCGACGGCTCCGGCCAGATCGAGCACGGCGGCGGGTACGATCGTGTCGTCGACGAGGGCTTGGGCGACATTCAGCCGGCCACCGGTCTGGATCCAGCCGGCGAAGGCAGGGACGGCGTCGACGTTGAACAAGAGTCGGGCCCGGATCTCGTCGTTCGTCGCGGATGGGTAGCGCGCCAGGATCAGCGCAGCAGCACCGGCGACGTGCGGTGTCGCCATCGAGGTGCCGTTCCAGGTCTCATAGCCGCCGTTGGTCACGCAGGAATAGATATCGACGCCCGGAGCGGCGAGATGCACGTTCATGCCATAGTTGGACCAGACATACTTTCCGTCGCGGTGGTCCGAACCGGCAACGGAGATGTTGTTCGGCAGCTCTGAGTTGGCTGGAAAACTCGGGATGACGTCATTGTTGGCCGCCTCGTTGCCCGCGGCACAGAAGTTCATCCCGGGGAACGCGGCCATCGCTTCGTGGAGAGCCTGCGAGAACGCCCCGCCGCCGTAGCTGTGGTTCGCGATGTGCGCGCCCTTTTCCTTGGCATAGATCATCGCCTCGACGGCATCGGACGTATATCCCTCGCCGTTCTGGTCGAGGAATTTCAGGGACATGATCGAGACGTTGTGGCTGACGCCGGCGATCCCGACGCCGTCATTCCCGACCGCGCCGATGATGCCCGCCACGTGTGAGCCATGGGGATCCTCGCCGTTCGGGACTCCGTCAGCCCGCACCCAGTCGGCGCCGTGCAGATCGTCGACAAAACCGTTGCCGTCGTCGTCGACACCCGCCTGGCCGCCGGCTTCTTCCGGATTGACCCACAGGTTGCCGGCGAGGTCTGGATGGCTCAGGTCGATCCCCGAATCGATGATCGCGACGATCACCTGGTCACTGCCCGTCGTGATGTCCCAAGCCTCGACGGCGTCGATGTCCGCGTCCGCGTCTCCCCCGGTCTGCCCTGTGTTGTGCAGACCCCAGGTGAGTGAAAAGTCGGGATCGTTGGGAGTCCCATAGGCGTGGACGATGTAGTCGGGCTCGGCATATTGGACCGAGGGATCCTGCAAAACCTTCTTGAGGATGTCCGCATCGAGACCGTTGCGCAGCTTGTAGCAATAGATGACTTCGTTGTCATCATGGGCCCCGAACTTCAGCTCGCTGACGATGTCCGCCCGCATCAGCAGGCGCACAGCTTCTTTGTCGACGCCGCCAGCATGGCGGGCGTAGCGGACGAGAAGCCGATCGGGTCTGTGTTTGCCCCGCATGAGCTCGTGCGCACGGCGCTCGTGGGCGTCCTGACCCAAGGCTGGCGCGAGGAAGACCCCGCCAACCGCCAGAGTCCAAAGAAGAAGCGTGGAGACTCGTGATCTATTCTGCATGGATGCGGCTCGCAGCACTCGACACCAGACAGCCGGGACGCAAGATCTGCCTTCCATCAAAGGCGGAGGCTTGGTGCCGGCGGGACAGTGTTGGTTCCCGTGGTTTCACAAATTGGTCGATGCAATATTGCAATGATAGCTGCGACGCATGCGCGACACTAGATGCAACAAGAAAAATGACGCAGCGCGAGAAGCCCGCGTTGGCGCGTCGCGAGATGGTGCAGAAGCCGCCGGTTCCACCGCAAGACTGGCACCGCAATACGCGGATTCGGTCGTGACGGACGGAATGCATGATTCCAGTGAGTGCTTCGTCGGGTTCAATTCATGGATGGAGCGGCAGACCCTGGTCCTGCAGGGCAGCCGCCTGTTCACCGAACATGCGCCCCAGGGGGTGCTGGGCGTCGAGTCCGGAGACCAGGCCGCGGGCACGTGTGTGCAGCGCTTGCGCCTCCTCCATCCGGCCGCGCTGCGTCAGGCAGAGGGCGCGGTTTCCAAGCTTGAGGGCGACCACCGGATGCTCCGTGCCGAGGACGCGCTGCTTGACCTCCAACGCCGGGCGGTAGAGGGCCCCCGCCTGCTCGCAAGCGCCGCGCCTCGGAGGTGTCGGGCCAGGTCTCTAGACCACCGTGTTCTCAGCCTCCCGAGCGTGCCAGCTGAACGCGCAACGCCATCAACTGCTCGCCGAGACTGTCGAGCTCGGCCATGAGCTGGGCATGCCCGGCCTGCGCCTCGTGATAGGAGGCATCTGCATCCTCGAAACGTCGCTTGGCCACCTCGAAGCCGTCGGCACCGATGCCGAAGAGCATCGGGCGCGCGTTCTTCATTTCGCGATGTTTGCGGTACATGTACATCTCGGCCATCTTCACCCGGTCGGCGCTCTTGCGTGCCTCCGCGTTCTTGGCCTTGAATTCCTGCTCCAGAGCCTGGCACACGGCGACTAGCGCGCCAGGGGCCTGTTCGTTGCGGGACATCGCGCTTCTCCGGACAAAGGCATACCTCCAGCATAGCGGACTGCATCGGTCGCGCGTACCCCAGGCAAGCAGCACGCTCCCACCGCGCGAGTTAGACGGTACGTGTCGCCAGAAATCACATGTTTTCTGTGCGCGCGTCCAACGTCTAGGTACTATTCCTTAGTAGGGGAGGGGTTTACACCTCGAAGACTCGGACGCTTCGCTCCTCCCGAGCGAACGGGCGGG
>JAJDCP010000104.1 GCA_029260765.1 Planctomycetota bacterium | reverse complement strand
GTTGATGCAGAAAACAGGGCGGGTTTTCCCGCCCTGTTTGCGATGCCAAAACTCTCCCGCGTTGGCCACGAGAACCCGCCGCACACGAACCCAATGTCCTGCGAGCTTGCGAGCCGACATTGGGTGAGCACACTAACGATTGCGGCAGAGAACTGGCAGGCTGGCTCTGGCTGACCTCGTGACTTTTCTCGCACCCTTTCCCGAGAGGGGTCCGGATATCTCTGTCCATTGGCGGTTCTCGCCCCGCCAATGACCGTGCCCATTTGTGGGAAAAACGCCAAACTACTGACTATTGCCGCAGCGCGATAATCTCGGTCCAGGGCGCAGCGCCGGTGCGGTAGGGGCGAGGATCGACGACGAGCCCCTACGCGTAGCGGGGAGGAGGAGGACTCAGCGAAGCGGCCGAAGGTGCCCATGCCGTGCCGCCCGACCGGGATTTGTGCGCGCAGGCACCAGCCTGCTCGAGCGGCCAGCGAAGCTTGACGCGGCCTGCTGCTCGCATAGGATGCGCGTTGGTCTCGAACCCCCTTGAGGATCATGGGCAGCCTCTTCTTTCCCCACCTCGCGGCCGGTATGGTGCTCGCAGGCCTGTTGGTGGAACGCAAGGCGACCGGCCGCCGGTTCTTCACGTTCCTGGCGGGTACAGCCTTGGCCCTGCTGGGCCTGGGAATTGTCATGCACCCGGGTACCCGCGGTGATGCCAGCGGTCCCTGGGCTGTGCTGCGCAGCTTCGGACCCGAGTGGGCGTTTCTGTCGTATCTGGTCGCCGGGGTGTTGCTCTGCTGGTACATGGCCCGCCTGCCCCGTCTGAGTGGCGGCCGCGGTCAGTGGCTGCTCGGCGCAGCCGGCTTCATCGCGCTGGCGGGAGCGCTGCTCGACGCACTGGCTTTTGCCCCGGTCACCTCCGTTGCCCAATTCCTGGTCTGGCCCCTGACCTTCGGGGTCTCTGCCTTGCTGCTGGGCTCGGTCACCACAGCGATGACCCTGGGTCATTTCTACCTGGTGATCCCAGGACTCTCGACCCGCCCTCTCAGCCGCGTACACAACCTGTTCGGCTTCAGCCTGCTCGCCCGGCTGGCTCTGTTCGGGCTGTGCGTGGGCATCGGCTGGAGTCCACTGCCTGCGCGCTTCGACCTCGATGCGATGATGTTGGCGGCCCGGGTGCTGGTGGGCTTCGTCGCTCCTTTGGTGCTCTGGGTCTCGGTGCGCGAGACAGTGAAGATCAACTCGACCCAGTCCGCCACCGGCATCCTCTACGCAGCCGTGGTGGTGGTGATGCTGGGTGAGGCGTTCGGCGAGCATCTGGCTGTGGTTCAACGCGTTCTGCTTTAGATCCTCTATATAGATGAGGTAGGAACATGGCATCTGCTCCGACGGCAACTCCTCCTGCGAGTCCCGAAGTCGGCATCTACTGCCCGCATTGCTCAGACCTGACCCTGCATCCGTTGGCCCGCGTGCAGGAGAGCTGCGCGGCTGGCTGGACCTGCTACCGCTGTGGCAAGAAGGCTGGCTATGCTCCTGCAGAAGTCGACGGCACAGAGCTCAAGCGCTGCGTGTGCGGCAAACAGGATTTCTACCGGCAGAAAGACTTCAACAAACCCTTCGGCCTGATTCTGGCCGTGGTGGCCTTTGCTGCCAGTTTTCTGCTCTGGGCCTTCCGCTATGGCTGGGCCGCGTTCGTCGTATTGTTCGGATTGCTGGGACTCGACCTGCTGTTCTACCGTATGACGGGGGACATCACGGCCTGCTACGCCTGTTCAGCCTACTACCGGGGCCTGACAGCGCAACAGGCCGAGAGCTTCGACCACGAGACCGAGCACCATGTGGGGCCGGTGCAGCATCTGCTTGATGAGGAAAAGAAAGCGGACTGAGACGCTTTTTGACGGGGGGCTCTGGCACACTTAACAGGAGTGGTCTGCGCATCAACAGACCTTTCCCCAGGGAGACTGCCGTGTCCTTTGATCAACTCACGCGCCGCGAGATTCAGAAGATGGCCGACGCCCCGATCTTCGAGCGCGGCGAAGAATACCTCGCATCGGGGCTGGTCGAGCAGCGCCAACGCGAGGGTGACAGCCTGACGGCGAGCGTGCGGGGTTCCCGTGCGTATCGGGTCGAGATCAGCGAAGGCCCGCGCTTTCGCTGCACCTGTCCTTTCGAATTCTCGGGACCCTGCAAGCACGTCGTCGCGACTCTGCTCGCGTACATCGAGGCTCCTTCGAGTTTCGAGCGGCCCGATCCTCTGTACCGGGCCCTGCGGCAGCGCAACAAGGACGAGCTGATCCAGATGCTGGTCGAGCTGTTGGCCGACCGGCCCGAGGCCGCACGGCGCTTCGGACTGTTGGCGGCCAGTCGCTGAGACAGCCGGCTGCTGGGCTGCGCCACAAAAGACGGCTGAAGCCCGTTGAAGGCGTCGGCTGGAGTAGATGCCTTTTGTTGCTTCCCTGATCACAGATCAGTACAATGGTCCGCCTGTGTCCTAGCAAAAGGGGGGAGCCATGCTCCCGATCTTCGCCAATGATCTCGTCTGGATCGGGGCCACCGGGTTCCTGATCCTGATCGCTCTGATCTTGTTCTTCTTGGTGATCTCGTCGCTGTCTCTATGGTTTCAAGGCTTCATCGCGGGCTGCCGCATCCCCCTGTTTGCGCTGGTCGGCATGAAAATGCGCGGAACCAACGCCAGCCAGGTCGTGCAGGCCTACATCCGTTCCCAAAAAGCCGGCCTCGAGATGGGCTACGACAAGCTTGAGACCCACTACCTCGCTCGAGGCAACCTGGTCCGGGTGATCAATGCCTTGATCGCCGCCGACAAGGCCGGTCTGGTGCTCGACTGGGAGCAGGCCACGGCCATCGACCTCGCCGGCCGCGATGTGCTCGAGGCGATCAAGACCAGCATCAACCCCAAGGTCATCGACTGCCCCGACCCGCGTTCGGGCAAGTACGAGATCATCGGCGTGGCCAAGGACGGCATCCAGGTCAAGGCCCGCGCCCGTGTGACCGTGCGGTCCTGCATCGAGCGGCTGATCGGTGGCGCGCAAGAAGAGACCATCGTGGCTCGTGTCGGTGAGGGCATCGTCACGACCATCGGCTCGTGCAACAACCACAAAGAGATCCTCAAGAACCCCAGCCAGATCGCCAAGGTGGTCATGGATGCCGGTCTCGACTCCGGCACGGCTTTCCAGATCCTGTCGATCGACATCGCCGACGTCGACATCGGCGAGAACATCGGCGCCCGCCTGCAAGCCAGCCAGGCCGAGGCCGACCGTCGGGTCGCCCAGGCGAAAGCCGAAGAGCGCCGTGCACTCGCCGTCGCCACCGAGCAAGAGCAGAAGGCTCTGATCGTGGCCAACCGGGCGCTTGTGGTGTTGGCCGAAGCGGAAGTGCCCCTGGCCCTGGCCCGTGCATTCCGCGAAGGCAAATTCAATCTGCCCACCAAGACACCGAGCCCCTCTGCCTGACGCGCAGCACCCCTCCTCTGCCAGGCCGCGTCGAACCGGGCGGCTGGAGTGCTCTCGATGGACACGCCGTCAGAATCGGCTCGCCGAGCTGCCGCCGATGCAGTTCACGCTGCAGGCAGAGACCTGGGTGTTTGGGTTCTCAGAGCAACGAAGCTGGGATGCTACGCTATTGTAGGCGCCTGCCTCGCGGTTTCTGTGTTTGAGTGGAATCTCGGCATTTTGCTCGTCGCACTGGGGGCGAGTGTCCCAGCGATGCTCGCGTGGTTGGTGCTCTGGCTCACACCGTACGTGTGGAGCGTGTATCTGCGCGAGCTGGCGCTGCATCTCAGCAGTCTCCTGATCTACTCGGCCAGCATCGCAGGCTTTGCGGGGCAGTCTACTGAGCTCGCCTACCTTGGCGGAACCGCTGGACTGCGATCGGCGGGGCAGACCCTGCTGCACGCATGCCTGGTCCAGGGAGCCTGCGGCATCGTTGGCAGCGTCGTGTTTGTGCTGTTCTTCTTCGGTACGTTGCTGCCTGCATTGTGGTTGGCGGGTTTCCTGCTGCTGCTCACAACCGGCCTCCCGATCGCGGGCGGAGTTCTGGGACGCCGACTGGGGGCGGCCATCGATCCCCTGCACCAGACGATCGCTGGGGTTGTCCAGGGCCATGCCGCTGCGGGTCGGGCCGCGAGGCGCCCGAAGCCCAGGGCGCATGTCCAGAACGTCGCTCGGTCCGCCATGCTGCGCCTGCGGAACGCTGGCATCGTGTTCTTCAGCGTCGCGGCTTCGATCGCCGTGACGGGGGGGATCGGAGTCTGGAGCTTGTCGGTCGAGGTGCTGGGGACTCCGCTGACAGAGATTCCCTGGCGCTCGTTGGCTGCAGGCCTGGCGCTGACACTGCCAGGGCTTGTCTGCGGCGCGCTCGGGACGCTGGCCTTGTTCGTCAGCCGCACGGTGCAGACTCTATACCTGCGTTGTGCTGAGCTGGACAGCGCGACAAAAGGCCGCATGCCGTACGGGGCCAGGCTGCCGTACCAGCAGGTGAGGGCAGCGGGTTGGATCTTTGCCGTGCTGCTCGTGGGCAGCGCAGTAGTGGCGGGGGTGTCCGTTTCGGCAGCTCCCTTGCTGCTGGAGATCGGCAAATCATGGGCCCAGAGGTCGGTCACGGCCGGGCTTGGCCTGGCCCTCTGCAGCCTGATGGTCTACGTAGCCTTCCTGTTCGCCCGCTTCGCTGTCGAGTTCACGCGCGCGTTGCAGGAGATTGGCCATTGCCTCGAAGAGGCGATCAATACTCTCGAGCAACGAGGCAGCAACGAGCCTGGCGAGCAGACCTCCAAAGGATGAAAAACACGCGGCTCGAGGTGTACTCTCCTCGGCCGCGTGGTCTGTGTGGGAGGCACGGACAGCCTGGTACTAAGCAACCACTGTGCCAGTCCCGAAAACCGGGAACGCAGTTAGATCCTGGCAACCAGCAGTTGTCAGCGGGGGGGTCCAGGTTGGCGGTGGCGCAGGGAAGGGTGTCGATGTTTCAGAGGCTGGGCTGAGTGCAGGACGCTTCGAGCCAGTCGGCAACACGCGGCCAGACTTCGGCAGCCGCAGCCTTGCTGACGAACATATCGACGTGCCCGAAGTCGCGCGAGAATCCGTGACTCCGACCCAGCTCAAGCTGTTCGATGTGCGCCGCGGTGAAAGGCTCGACGAACTTGAAGCAGCTGGCCGGAGGATGCTGCTGGTCGGCGGCACCGGCCATCACCAACAGAGGGAGCCGGGCAGCGGCAGCGTGTTGCAGGTACGAGACCCCGTCCGGACCCTGCCAGGGGACGCCTGGCTGCCGCCAGCGCAGAAACTCCCGGACCTCGCCGGCTGGTTCGGGCTCGGGTCCCATCCCCAACCGGTTCGCCGGCAGGCGCCCGAGGCCGCCGACCAGCATTCCCAGCAGGCCCGACACGCCGGGCAGGACGAGCCAGGGCGCGCGGTCACGCAGCTGCGTGCCCGCCACCACCATCGCCGCCAGCCGTCTGGGCAGCAGCCCCAGTCCGAGCGCGGCGAGCGCGTAAAGGCCGCCCGCGGAATGGCCGACCAGAGCCAGGGGGGCGTCGGTGCTGGCCAGGATGCAGTCGAGGGCAGCAGGCAGATCACAAGTGATGACTTGATGGGCAGTGAAGCGGGCGTAGCTGGCCGTTTTGGGGGACCGCCCGTGGCCCCGCTTCTCGAGCAACCAGACATCGAAACCCCTCGCGGCCAGGAAGCTCGCCAGGCCCAGGCCCTTGCGCGAGACCCAGAAGCCCCGTTGGGTGTAGGAGCCGTGCAGCAAGAGGACTGCCGTGCGGTACGAACGCGTGCGGCACGAACGCGGGCGGGCCGAGTCTGCGCGCTGGGTTTCGACGCGACTCAAGCAGAGCGGCACGCCGTCGCGTGCCGAGATCATCGTCCAGGCCAGCCGGCAGTCGCCGCGGAGCTCCGTTCCGCAGGCGACGAAGGCACTCACTCCTTGGCCTTGATGCTCTCCAGGATTTTGGCAAGGGTCTCTTCGTGCTTCTCGGCGGCTCCTTCGACACCCATCCCGAAGCACAGCAGCACGCAGTCTTGTTTGGGCACGTCGAGAGCCAGCACCGAAGCCTCGACCGGATTCCCTTCAACGGTGCCCGAGCCTTCGACCAGATAGCCCCGCATGCCATTGAGCTCGACTTCTTCGCCTTCTCCGGTCTCGAGGTTGTCGATGATCTTGGCGCATTCTTCGTCCAGCGCATCGCAGGCCGCTTCGAGCGTGCCATAGGGCAGGACGAGGAAGAACATGGCGACCTCGTCGTCGGGGTCTCCACAGATCAGGCCGTCTTCTTCTTCCTCGACATTCCAGTTGTCGGGCAGCCAGATCTCGACCCCACTGGCTTCGTGGTACTTGGTGTCGGCCACCAGACTCGAACCGAACAGGCCACAGAGCAGAAGCGGCAAGACCGCAGCAGGCAGACGCATGGCATTCCTCCATAGTGCAGACAACGAACAGACGTGGGACAGCGCTCATTATTCTCGCCACACGGGCTTTTTGCGAAACACTTTCTCGCCATGCGGCGTCTTCAGGGCAGTGCGAGGAGACAGCTCCGCACAGGAGGACCCCCCGATGCGTGCGCCCCTTTTGGCCTGGCTTGCAGCAGTGAGCCTGGTGGCCGCTGATCCCTGCGGCATGGTTCCGCCCATCATGGCAGGAAACCAGTCGATCACCCGGATCGGCCTGCAGAAGACCTACGTGTTCTACAAAGATGGCATCGAGACCATCGCCATCCGCCCCGGCTTCTCGGGATCGGTGGAAGACTTCGGCATGCTGATCCCGTTTCCGAGCCCCCCCGCCCTGCGCAAGCTGCCGGATGGCTTCTTCGGGCAGTTGGCGGCCGCGATCGATCCTCCGGAAGTGCAGCTCTACGCCAACCAGTGGGGCTACGGCCGCGACTTTTTCTTCGTGGACCATGCGACTGTGACCCTGTCCGCCTCGAGCGGCAGAGCTCTGGAAGTTCACGAGGTGGCCGTCCTGAACCAGGAAGCCGTGGGCATGTATGAGGTGGCCGTGTTGCAAGCGGGCAGCTCGGCGGCTTTGCAGCGCTGGATGGATGACCACGGCTTCCGCTACCCCGATGGCATGGACGGGGTCTGCCAGGAATACGTCGAAGACGGCTGGTGCTTCGTAGCCATCAAGGCCCGGGTCGGGACCAAGGCAGGCGTCGATCCTCAACCCGGTATGCGCGACACCTCTCCAGGCCTGGCTGCAGGTGCTTCCTTCGATGGGCACGTGCAGGCGATGGCCTTCCGCTTCCGCAGCGAAGAGCTGGTGGTGCCGATGCGGCTCTCAGCGTTCAATGAAGGCGCGTTGCGCAATGTCGTCTACTTGTTGAGTGATCAGCCGATGCGCATCGTCGGGCTGCCCGACGAGTGCGTGCGCCGCCAGATTCCAGGCGAGCAGCTCTGGACCAACCTCGAGCAGCCCCTGCCGCTGCGGGTTATCGGCGGAGACATCGAGCAGATCAGCCTGGGCCAGCTGCGCGCCCTCGGCACGCAACGGGACCCCCGCCCTCGCAATGGGCAGGCCCGCCAGTTGTTTGCGGGTGATCTCGCTGCCGTCGCTGCGGCGCGCTTGAGCCATCCGCATGAAGAGCAGGAGAAGCGCCTGCTGGCTGTCGGCGAACGCCTGGGCCTGCGAGGATCAGCCCTCGACAACCTGCATGCTCAGGCTCTGGAAGAGCAGGCTGAAGTGCTCGCGGATGCGCACCTGCAGAGGCTGCAGGGGATGTGGCTGAGCGTGATCGACGGAGACTTCCCGCGCGAGCTGGTGGCGTCAGACAACCTGCGCTTCGAGCCCTGGTCGATGCCGGCAGAGCGCAACCTGCGTAGCAGTTACGAAGCGTGCAGTTTCGCAGCCGCCCCGGAGATCGCGGGCAGCCAGCTCTACGACCAGGCAAGCCTCAAGGTCTTGCTGCGCGAGATCGAGGGGCAACAGCCGCGTCGCAACGCTGTGTGGTGGCTCTTGCTTCCCAGCGGCGTGTTCGCGGGTCTGTGGCTGCGACGACGTCGGCGTGTTTTTGCGTGAGTCCGTCTGTGAGGCATTGTACAAAGGAGGCAACCTTCTTTGGAGCGGCCCCATGAAAGCCACCTCCCGCTTCGACGTCCCCAGCGAGCCTCTGTTTCGACCCAGCCTTGACGTTCACAGCCTGAGCACCTCAGCACTGCACAGGCTGCGCCTCAAGCTCTCTGAAGACGGCGCCAGCCAGCCGATCTGCCTGCCGGTGGTGGTCGCACGGGGCGCCACACCAGGCCCGGTCGTCGGGATCACCTCGACGGTGCACGGCAATGAGGTCAACGGCATCCCCACCATCCATCGCCTCTTCCGGACCTTTGAGCCGAGCGAGCTGACCGGTACCGTCGTGGCCGTACCGATCGTCAACGTGTTGGGATACGACCGCTTCCAACGCGAATTCCACGATGGCAAAGATCTGAATCGGGCGTTCCCCGGTAATCCGGAGGGCGTCGCGAGCCAGGCGTTCGCGTACCGGTTTTTGAACGAGGTGGTGCGCAACTTCGACTACTTGATCGACTTGCATACGGCCAGCTTTGGCCGCAGCAACACGCTGTATGTGCGCGCAGACATGACCCGCCCGGTCACGGCACGCTTGGGCCGGCTGCTGGGTCCGCAGATCATCGTGCACAACACCGGGGCCGATGGGACTCTGCGCGGGGCGGCCGAAGACCTGGGCATCCATGCCCTGACCATCGAGATCGGCAACCCGCAGCGCCAACAGAACCGCCTGATCACCGCCTCCCGCATCGGCCTGCGAGAGATCCTCGAACATCTGGAGATGCTGGCGCCCGACCACGAAACTCCGCAGACCCAGGCGGTGGAGTGTCAGCGCTCCTTTTGGCTCTTCACCGACGGGGGCGGTTTCCTCGAGGTGTTTCCCGCGCTGGCGGCGGGGGTCGAAAAAGGACAACCCATCGCCCAGCTCAGCAACGAGTGGGGCGACGTGCTGCGCGCCTATGAAGCTCCCGAAGATGGCGTGGTGATCGGCAAGAGCACCAACCCTGTGGCACACACGGGCGCGCGCATCCTGCATCTGGGCATCGTCGGAAGCGTCGGCTGAGCCAGCCTCGTCACACGCCGACGGGCACGGGCTCCACAAGAGCGCTCGGTGTCCGCAGCAGCCGGTAAAGCCAAGTCAGGTCGACCACGGTCAGCAGCCCTGCAACCGCCAGGGTCCAGGTGGGAGCGTGGAAGAACCAGGCGCAGAGCCCGGCTGCTGCCAGCAGTCGCACAACCTCGACCGGCACAGCCCAGCGTTTGCGTTCGAACAGCCCTCCCCATACCAGCGCGCTGAGCAGGATCAGGCCGATACTGCTCCAGACCAGCACAGCTGGCTGCTGTTTGGAGGTGAACATCAACCAGGTCAGCAGAACCGCCACCAAAACAAAGTGCACGGCCACATAGAACGGCAGCCCGGGAACCGCCGGGGGTTCGTACTTGCGGTAGCTCTCGGGTCGCACCTCAGGGGCGGGCGGAAACTGCTCAAGGCCCTTGGGCCGCCAGGCTGGAGGCTTGAGCCAGATGCGCAGCTTGTCCCCCCAACGCGGCGCCTGCCAGCTGGTCTTCAGCAGGTAGAGCGCATAATGCAGGTTGGCCCACAGGGGGTTGTAGCTCTTCAGCGCCTTGACGACGCCGTACACCGGGGGCTCTTTCTCCAGTGCGAAGGTGCCGAACAGCCGATCCCAGATGATCAAGATGGCCCCGTAGTTCTTGTCGAGGTAGTGGGGGTTGATGGCGTGATGCACGCGGTGGTGGGAGGCGGTGTTGAAGACCCATTCGAAAGGTCCGAGCTTGCCGATCAGCTCGCTGTGGATCCAGAACTGGTACAGCGTGCTGAAGGCTTTCATCGAGCCGAACACGATGGGCGGCACGCCCAGAATCGCACAGGGCAGGTAGAAGGGCCAGTCGCTCACAACAGTGAACGTCCCTTGCCTCAAAGCGACCGCCAGGTTGTAGTCTTCGCTGTGGTGGTGGACGATGTGCGCAGCCCACAAGACATTGACCTCATGGCTGAGGCGGTGCCACCAGTAGTAGATGAAGTCGACCCCGACGAAGGCGATCAACCAGGGCCAGGGGCTGGCTGCGTCCAGTTGCCAGAGGCTGAAGTTGGCAAACACCCAGGTATAGCCTGCGAGCAGCGCACCCACCAGGATCAGGTAGACAGCCTGCTGCGTGACTCCGCAACTCAGATCGGTGATCGCGTCGCTGAAACGGTACACGACACGCCGCGCCCGCCAGGCGAGAAGCAGCTCTACGCCGATCAGGAGGAAGAAGACCGGGACGGACAGTGCGATGTAGTTGGTCATGACAAGGCACGTTCTCGGGGGTTGTGCCAGTATAGCGCATCAAAAGGAAATCACGTTCACATTTTCGTCGCCCAGCGCGTGATGCCCCATTGTCCGGTCCAGTACAGCACCATGATGGCGAAGCGCGCGCCGGCAAACGGGGCGTGGAAGCGGTTGATCGCGATCAGCGAATCGGAGAGGGCGAACAGGCCCGCTCCCAGCAGCGCCCACCAGCCCCAGGGCGCGCCGAGCAGCGCGGCAGCCCGCCAGACCATGGCCCCGATAGCGACCGCGTAGAGGCTGACCGGCAGGGCCATTTTTCCCAACTGGGGCCAGAGGAAGACGATCAGGCCAGCGCACCACAGCACCGAGGGCAAGGACCGCAGCAACCGCAGCCGACGTTCGGCGTGCAGGTAGGCGCCGATGTATGCCAGATGGGCCAGAAGGAAGGTCGCCAGGCCGAAGACAAACAAGCGCTGGGGGTCGACCTCGAGCAGCATGTCTCCGAGCAGAGAAAGCACCAGCCCCGCCAGCACCCAGAGGCAGGCCTGCTTGCCGCGGCGGGGCCACAACCAGACCATCAGCGCCAGCATCGGAAACGGTTTGCTCGCGATCCGCAGCCACCAGATGTCGGCAGCCAGTCCGGCCATGAACACTGCGACCGCCAACAAGCCTACCCCGAGCAGCAGGTAGCGGGCCTTCATGCGGGCACGCTACCGACGTGCAGGAAGGCGACCCCCATGGTCAGACGCTCGAAACGGACCTGCTCGAGCCCGGCCTGCTGCATCAACTGGGCGAATACATCAGGGGCGGGAAACGCCGCGATCGAGCGCTGCAGGTAGCGGTACTCGGCCGCGCCTGACAGCAGCGCGCCGAGCCGAGGCACCACGTGATGGACATGAAAGCGGGCGAAAGGCGCCAGCACGCCGCCGCGTGGCTCGGACAATTCGAGCACGACCACCTTGCCCCCAGGTTTGGTGACGCGGGCCATCTCGCGCAAACCCTGCAAACGGTCAGGCACGTTGCGGATGCCGAAGCTGATGCAGGCAGCATCGAAGCGGTCGTTCTCAAAGGGCATCTGCTGCGCATCGCCGACAACCAGCTCGACCTGCTTCTGCAGGCTGCGGTCGGCCGCCTTGCGCTGCCCGACTTCGAGCATGCCGCGGCTGGGATCCAGGCCGGTGACGTGCGCCTCGGGCAGAGCTTTGATGATGTCGAGCGCCACGTCCGCGGTGCCTGAGGCGACGTCGAGCACCCGCGCCGCGCCTGAGCACTCGAGGGCGGTGACCAGCTTGCGCCGCCAGCCTTTGTCGAAGCCGAAACTGATGACGCGGTTCAGCAGATCATAGCGCCGCGCGATGCGGTCGAACATCGCGCCGCTGCCAAAGCCGGGGCCGATGTCGGGGGCGGTCTCAGGGGGCATGCTGTTTCCTCCGCACCCAGCCTACCAGCCCGCCGCGCTGCGTCAATCTTCGCCATTCTCCAGTTCGAGGGGCGGAAGCGCATCGGCAGGTGCAAAGCCAAACACACGCGCGTAGAACGCCAGCTCAGCTTCCAACGCGCGCTGCTGATTTTCCGCTTTGCGGAAGCCATGCTGCTCGCCTTCGAAAGTCAAGTACGCGACCGGCAAGCCCTTGGCTCGCAGGACATCGACCATGCGCTCGGATTGATTGGGGGGGACGACTTTGTCTTCGAGCCCCTGCAAGAAGATCACAGGACAGCTGAGACCTTCGGCGGCATGGATCGGCGAACGCGCGTGGTAGAGGTGCTGTTCGGCTGGATAGGCTCCGATCAGCCGATCCAGGTAGCGGGACTCGAACTTGTGGGTGTCCCGCGCCAGGGCCTCGAGGTCGCTGACCCCGAAGTAGCTCGCTCCGGCTGCGAACCGCTGGCTGCAGGTCAACGCGCGCAGGGTGGTGAATCCACCCGCGCTGCCGCCGCGGATCGCGAGCCGCGCGCCGTCGGCCAGACCGCGCTCGACAAGGCTCGTCGCGCCGCGCACACAGTCTTCGACGTCGACGATCCCCCACTGGCCATGGAGCCGCTCGCGGTAGGCACGGCCATAGCCGCTACTGCCGCCGTAGTTGACGTCGAGCACGCCGATGCCCCGGCTGGTCCAGTACTGGATGCTCCAGGCCAGCACGGCCTGTGCAGCGGATGTTGGACCGCCATGGCTGATCACCAGCAGAGGAGGTTTCTCGTCCGCGGGCGCCTCGAATTCGGGATTGTGGGGTGGATAGAAGAAGGCGTGGGAGGTCGCGCCGCCCGCCCCGACAAAGCTGATCGGCTGCGGCTTCGAGATCCAGTCGGCGGAAACATGCATCGGAGAGCTCTGCGCCAGCTCGCGCAGGGTGCCGCTGTCCGGCTCGTACAGCACGACCGCTGGCGGCTGCTGTGGAGCCGCTGTCAGCAGAGCCACTCCTCCAGCGCGCGCACGCAGACGCCGCGCAACGGAATAGTCGTGGGTCAAAAAGCAGGGGTCTTCTCCAACCTGCAACGTCGCCAGCTGCCAGATTCCCTGGCGGTTGACGGCCAGCAACAGGTGCTGTTCGTCAAAGAAGGCATAGCAGCTCATGCCGAAGCCCCACTGCGGGCGGCCCACTTCTGCCTCCAGCGCCGTCAAAGCCTCGATCTCGCCGGCCTGCCAGCGGTAGAGGTTCCACCAACCGCTGCGGTCTGAGCAGAAGTGCAACACCCCTCCAGGAGACCACTCGGGCTGGAAGACAGACTCTTCGCCCCCGCCCGCGATCTGCTGCACCTCGAGCAGGCAGCCCTGCGCATCGAGCCGCGCATGCCACAGCTCCGTCGCATCCCAGGGCATGTCCGGATGCTGCCAGGCCAGCCAGCACAGCTGCCGCCCGTCAGGGCTCAGCCGGGGGCTGGCATAGAAATCCGCGCCCTCGACCAGCACCTGCAGCTGACCGCTCTCGACGTCGATGGCTACCAGGCGGTTGTGCACGCCCGACTCTGCGTGCTCTTCGGCAATGCACAGCAGGCGCCCGCGCTCGAGGTCATAGACCGCGTCCGCGAAGCGTTGGCCGGGCAGAGCTGTGACAGGGCGCACCGCATCCGCGCTCAGCTCGTACCACTGCTGGTCTTTGAAATTGACGAAGAACAGCCGGCCGTGCTCGGCACAGACCGCGCCCCCGCCATACTCGTGCACCCGGCTGCGGGCGTTGTAGGGCATGGGCAGCAGCTCGTGCCGCTGGCCCTCGGCGTCGAGCTGCACCAGCGCGTAGCGTCCTCCTTCGGACGGACGCAGCTCGGTGACGATCAAGCGCTCGCCGTCACAACGCACGTCGTCGAAGGACCGGCTGCCCGCGACGATCGTCTGCGCGAGCAGCGGAGAGGCCCAGGCTCCGAACGGAGCGACCCGTACCATGCCGCTCAGGCTTCGCCGATGGAGGGATCGACGACAGAGGCGATCTCGCCCGGCTTGCGCAGCATCTTGTCGACTTCCCCGATATGCAGCTCTTCGGCCATGATCATGTTGCGGGAGAATTCTTCGAGCGTGACCGACTTGCCCGCGACCAGCTCGTGCAGCTCGTAGTAGAGCTTGAGGCCGCGCTGCTCCATCTCCAACGACTCGCGCAGGATCTGGCCGATGTCATGTTGATGGGTCTCGAGCAGCTCACCCATCGCCAGGGAGGGGTGCTCGCCGAGGTGCGTGATCAGCTCGCCGGCCTGATGGGCGTGCGCCAGGCACTCGGTGCACTGCTCGCGCAGCCAGCCGACGATGGGGATGCGGCTGTAGCCGAACACCATCAGAGAGTAGTGCGTGTAACGCACCGCGCATGCCAGCTCGGCCTCGAGGATGCGGTTGAGGGCGTCGACAACGGCCTGCTTGTCCATAGCTTCGGGCATGATGGACTCTCCTTATTATTGAGGGGGATGTCAGACCCGCATTCTACCAAAGCCGTGGGCGCTTGCGCCAGCTGTGCGTTGCCCGCCACGGCCGGCTTGAACTGTGCTCGTGGGCACGCTACCATCGTCAGCCCTTTCCGAGCGGAGGCCCTATGGCCCTCGAGTTGATCCAGCTGACGCACTCCTTCGGTCGCCAACGTGCCCTCGATCGCGTCAGCCTGCGGGTGGAGAACGGGGACTGCTACGGCTTTCTCGGCCACAACGGGGCGGGCAAGACCACGGCCCTGCGGATTGCGCTCGGGCTGATGCGTCCCGAGAGCGGCAGTGTGCGCATCGATGGCTTCGACACGGTGGAGCACCCACGCGAGGCACGCGCTCGTGTGGGGGGCCTGGTGGAGGTGCCGGGGTTCTACGGACCGCTCAATGCAGTACAGAACCTGCGCCTGTTGGCCGGATTGCAGGGAATCCGGAGGAAGCAGGCCGGCCGGTCGATTCCCGAGCTGCTCGAGTTGGTCGGGCTGCCCGACGTCGGGGCGAAGCCCGTGCGGGCTTTCTCGCAAGGGATGCGGCAACGGCTGGGTCTCGCTCAGGCCATGCTCGGGGAGCCGGAATACCTGCTGCTCGACGAACCGACCAACGGGCTCGATCCCGAGGGAATCGCCGAACTGCGGGCGCTCCTGCAACGGCTGACGCGCGAAGAGGGTGTGACGGTGATGCTCTCGAGCCACCAGCTCTCCGAGATCGCTGACATCTGCAACCGCGTCAGCCTGTTGCGGCAGGGCAAGCTGCTGGTCGAGGCCGAGACCAGCAGCCTCTTGGCAGCGGAGGGGCGTTACCTGCTGCAGACCGCGCAGGACCCCTCGGAGCTGCTGCAGAAGATGCAGATTCCCTTCGAGCCTGCGCAAGGCGGCTGGCACCTCACGCTCAACGGCAACACTCCCGACGATGTTGCGGGTGCGGTGGTCGAGGCCCGTCTGGGCCTCAAGGGCCTGGCTCCGCAGCCACCCACTCTCGAAGAGATCTACCTGCAGTACACGCGGGCGACCAGCCAACCGCCGAGCGCGGCGCCCGCGGCTGCCGCGGCAGCCCCACCGCCAGCAAAGCCGCGTCCGCCAGAAGTCCGGAAGGCGCCCTCCTTTCCCACCGGGCGGGTGGTCCGCCACGAGCTGACGCGGGCCTTGCTCTCCCCGAAGCTCTGGCTGGTGATGGCTCTGCCGGCCTTGTTCGCCGGGTTGGCTGTGTTCCTGCACAAGGTGCGGAGCCAGGGCTACCTCGAGGAGGTCGGGCGCCAGATCTTCAGCACTTCGCGGGTTACGGCCTTCGAAGGCCTGGGTGTCGGCCTGAGCAGCGGTTTGCCGTTGGCGGTCCTGGTCATAGTGGCTCTGGCGAGCCAGTCCCTGGCAGGGGATCTGCGTCGTGGCACCCTGCGCAACATGCTGCTGCGGCCTTTGCGCCGCAGCCAGGTCGGTTTGGGAAAGTGCCTGGCCGTCTGTGCCCTGGGCCTGGTGTGTTATCTGATGGTGGTCGGCGTCAGCCTGGTGACGGCCGCGAGCCTGTTCGACTTCACAGATGTGGTCGAGATTCTGCCCAACGGCGGGCAGTTTCCCTTGATCTCGGCTGCCGAGCTCTGGCCCGAGCTCTGGTCGGTGCTGTTTGCGCCTCTTCCGGGCCTGTTCGCCTTTGCAGGGCTCGGGTTCGCTGCAGGGGCGATGGTCCGAAGTCCGGCGGCTGCCCTGGGCCTGGGCCTGGGATTCATGGGTGCATCCGACCTCGCGCGGGCCCTGGCCCGCTCCTTCCGTTGGGAATATCTCCTGCCTGCGGCGTATGTTCCGTCACCGCTCGGAGATGTTTCGCATATCCAGTACTACGTCAACGTCTCACAAGGCGTGGCCAATGCGCGCTTCGAATATGCGGGCACCGCCATCGTCGTACCCCTGGTCTGGGGGGTGCTGTGTTTTGCCCTGGGAACGCTCATCCTGAGCCGGAGGCCGGTATCGTGAAGTGGAGTGCGCCCCTGTGTCTAGTGCTGCTCGTATGCGGTTGTAGCGGACTGCCACGCAAGAAACCTCCTCTGCGCACGATGGAAGAACCTCTGCAGCATTTCGAGGCTCCGGCCGATGAGGCAGCGCGCCTGGGCCTCAAATTGGGCGGATTCACGGGCATCTACGTGGCGGACTCGCGCCAGGACCTCGACGCTTTGGCCGGTGAAGAGCCTGAGGGGGTCAGGGTGACGCGGGTGGTCGAAAATTCCCCCGGCGATGCAGCGGGTGTCTTCGTCGGGGATTTGATCTTCGAGGTGGGCATGCCCGACGGCAGTATCCGTGAGCTGGCGTGGCCGAGCGACTGGCGGGCCGTCGAGCTGGATGCAGAGCCCGGCAGCAGCCTGCAGCTGATCTACGACCGGGCCGGAGTCGAGGCCGAGCTGCAAGTTGCTGTCCAACAACGTCTGCACGCGCCAGGCCGTCACGCCGTCGAGCGCTTCCGTGAAGAGGATCGCGTGGGTGTCGTGCTGCGCACGGCCACCGAGGTCGAGGCCCGGGCCGCGGGGCTGGCGCCGGGCGCAGGAGCTGTGGTCGTAGGGCTCGATGCCCGCAGTCCGCTGCGCGCAGAAGGCGTGCAGTTCGGCGACCTGATCGCCCATGTGGCAGAGAAGCCCGTGGCCCATCCGCAGCTTGTGCTCGACGCGATCCGGGCCGCCGATGACATCCTGAAGCTCGAGACGGTCAGGAAAGGCGAGCGTCGTTCCATCGAGGTGTCCTTGAGCGAACGCGAAGGCCGGACCCGCTCGATCTTCATTCCTCCGATCTATTGGTACACCGATGACGGCCAAGAGACCGACACCCAGATCCTGTTCGGCTTGGTGGGTTGGGGCGGCACGGCGGCCGCCTGGCAGTTTCGCCTGCTCTGGTTTTTCTCATTCGAGGGCGGTGACGCCGATGTCCTCGAGGAGGTGGAGCATTGAAGCGCCTGGCATTGTTGGTCTGTTGTCTCGCTGCTGTGAGCTTCGGCCAGGATCCCCTGGGTCGGGTCACGACAGTGGACGCCCCGGCTGACCACTCGATCAAGAGCCTGCTCAGCGAAGATGTCAACCTCGACGGCCAGCCTGACCTGGTCCTGCTGCTGTATGGCGAGGGCCATCGCCTGCTGCAGGTGCACCTGGCCCGCGACGCGGCGACCCTCTTCCAGAGCCAGCCTGATTACAGCCTCGAGCTGACGCCCGATGTCTGTGCCTATGCGGTGGGCGACGTCCACCAGGATGCCGGCAAAGAGGTCGTGCTCTTCTCTGCTTCGGGAGCCTTCGCCTGGCGTCCAACCACTGATGACGAGCAGCGCTTTGTGCGGCTGTTGGGGGGCGCTTTCCTCTGGCAGTTGCCGCATCGCTATGAGTGCATCCCCTGGCAGGAGGGGGTCGCGGATTTCGACGGCGACGGCCTCGACGACCTGCTCATGCCGCGCCACGGCAGCTATCTGCTCGCCTTTCAGGAGCGGCTCGTCAGCGACGTGCTGTTCGACAGCGTCGAGTTGCGCCTGCCCGGCGGTGACTTCTGGCATGGGGGCTTTTCGCTGGCAGCGATGCGCGCTCGCGGCCGGGCTGCGCGGCAACGCATGGGCGAGCGTATGCGAGTGAGCGACAACGCCGTGCCTCCCGGACCTTTGTTGGAAGTTGCCGAAGCTGTGCCGGCCCCGCAGATCGTTGATTGGGACGGGGATGGCGACCTGGACATCGTCGCGCAGACCCCCTTGGAGCTGTTGGTCTGGTCGCACGAAGACACCGATGCGCCGGGATCGGTGCGGGGCTTCTCGAGCGTACCCGGGCAGCGCTATGCGCTTCCCGTCAGCGCCGACCAAAAGAGGCGCCTCGACGTCTCCTACAGTGCACATCTTCCCGAGCTGACGGGGGACGGCCGGGCAGATTGTGTGATGGTCGCTGGAGACACCGGCTCCGACGAGATCCGCACGCAGCTGCTGGTCTTTCTTCAGGACCGCGGGCAGCCCAAAGACCATCCGCTCTTCGGAGCGGAAGGCGTGCCGCAGCAGCTGCTGCTGCTCGATGGTTTTGCGGGTATTCCGCGCTTCACCGACGTCGATGGCAATGGGCTGCCTGACCTGGTGGTCGGCGCGATGCGGCCCGACCTGATCGATACCATGCGGGCTTCGGCCAGCCAGAAGCTCGATGTCGAGCTGTACGTCTTCCTGAATCAGGGCGGAAAGTTTGCGCGCTCGCCCAGCCTCACCCATCCCATCGCGGTCTCGGCGGATGGTCTGCGCAGTAGCCGCCGCGAGATCGTCTCGCGCTTTTTCGGCGATGTCACGGGGGACGGCGTGCGCGAGATGTTGCTGCGCGATGAGCCCGAGCGCTTGAAGATCCTGATGCTGCGGAACAATCAGGGCGAGCTCAGCGTAGAAGCGCGGCCTCTGTGGGAGCTCCGCATCAGCGCCGAGTCCGATCTTGCGCTGGTACCCGGTCCTGCTTCCAACCCCGATCTCTTGATCATCGAGCGCACCCGTTTGCTGCACGTGAGGTTCCCATGAGCACGCCCACACGCCTGTTGTTGAGTGTGCTGCTGCTTCTCTCGACGGCCGTAGCCGAGATCGAGACCTTGCAGAGCATGGATCCCGGTTTCGACGCCGCCTGCCATCTGCTGATCGACTTGAACGGTGACGGCCGCGACGAGTTGGTGTTGATCGGACGGGAAGGCGAGATCCGCACCTGGGTGCACGACCCTGAGGGCGGGTTGCTCGAAGCCGGCCCGCGCGGCGAGCAGTTTCTGACCTATCCCAGCCAGACTGTGCTGGCGCTGGCCGACCTGCAACAGACCGGCCGGGGCCCACAGCTGGTGGCGCTCACACCTAAAGGGTTGTTTGTCTACCCTGCAGACGCTGACGGTGTCTTCAGCGAGGCGCCGGTGCGCCTGATTCGCCGCGCACGCTTTGCCCTGCGCACGGGCCGGCCCGTGCTGGCGCCCATCACACCGGACGTCAACAACGACGGCCAGCCCGACCTGGTGATTCCCGGCCAGGATCAGGTCGAGCTGTGGATGGCTGGTGGCGAGGCTGGTTGGCGCAAGACGGCCTCGGTCGATGTGCGCATGTCCGAGTCGCGCTTGACCCGCACGACATCGCTGTCCGATGAGTTGGCCAGCCTGTTCAGCATCCCTCAGCTGCGAACCCGCGATGTCAACGGCGATGGACGCCCGGACCTGCTGGTCGAGGACGGAGACCTGCGGGCGTTCCACCTTCAGGGTGCTGACGGGAGCTTCCCTGCTCAGGCCGATGTAAAGCTCGACTTGAAGATCTTCAAGGACACCAGCCCCGAGTCGAGCATCAGACCGGGACGAACGCTGGCCGGCGGCGACCGCACCACCTACCAGTCGCGCGATCTCGACGACGACGGCATCCCCGACTACGTACTGGCGCACCGACGCAAGGTCTGGGTCTTCCATGGCAGCGAGGCCGGGCCCCAGTTCACCGAACCCTCAACGATTCTGAAGGTCGCAGACGATGTCACCGCTTTGCTGCTGGTCAAGCTTGACGACGACCAGTTCCCCGAGCTGGTTCTGCTCAAGGTCCAGGTGCCGACAGTCGCCACCCTGATTCTGGGGTTGCTCAGCTCCTGGGATGTCGAGGTGGCCGCGCTCGGCTACCGCAACGATGGGGGCCGGGCCTACGACACCAGCGCAGCCTGGAAGAGTGAGATCACCGTGCGGCTGCCCGCGATCACCGACATCCTGCGCGATGCCAGCACGTTGATAGAGCGCCTGCGTGCTATCGATAGCGCGTTCCAGCAGGTGGCTGCAGGCGACTTCGACCACGACGGCAGCGAAGACCTGGCGCTGTGGGAAAGACCCGCCGAGATCGGCCAGGACCAGGAGTTTTCGGTCTGGTATGACACCGGCAGCAGCATCGAGAGCGAGGAGGGGTTGAAGGAGACCGAGTTCCGCCGCCTGCTCTTTGAAGACGAAGACCGCATCTGGAACCTCGACCGCATCTTGAGCTGGATGGAGAGCCTGGCCAAGCAGCGCGCCAGCGTGCTGACGGGTGACCGCGAACCTGATGCACGGGTGCAGTTGCGGGGTGCCCCGTTCCTGCTGGAGAGCCTCGAGCCCGCGGACTTTGACGGCGATGGCAAGGTCGAGTTGGTGGCCGTCTACCGCGAGCTGGGTGACCGGCCGCGCTGCCTGGTCGACGTGCTCGGACACCGTGAGTAGGCTTTCTCGGACGTTCGTGGCAGAAGACGGAGGCTACTCACGTCGCTGTATTCTTCTGTAAGGTGTAACGGGACGTGCTCGGGCAGCGAAGTCGTGTCCCCAACCTGCCCTCGAGCTTTGCACCAGGAGATCTTTGCCATGAGCGACCCAGGTTACGATGCCGTACATGAATACGGACTGAGCTTGCCCGAGGCCTACGAGGAGACTCCCTGGGGGCATCCTGCTTTGAAGGTCAAAGGCAAGAGTTTCGCCTTCATGGGTTACGCCAAAGACGGCGGTTGGAGCCTGTCTGTCAAGCTGCCACAGTCGAACCTGGCAGCATTGTCCCTTCCGTGCAGCCAGCCGACCGGCTATGGGCTGGGGAAGAGCGGTTGGGTGACCGCGCGCTTCGCGGAGGGCGAGGGGGCGCCGGTGCCGATGCTCGAAGAGTGGCTCGAAGAGAGCTACCGGGCGTTCGCGCCCAAACGCTTGCT
This sequence comes from Planctomycetota bacterium, assembly GCA_029260765.1. Taxonomy (GTDB): domain Bacteria; phylum Planctomycetota; class J058; order JAJDCP01; family JAJDCP01; genus JAJDCP01. The sequence continues at coordinate 28,197 of JAJDCP010000104.1, read as the reverse complement.
CAAACAGCTCGATAGTGGTGCGTCCGGGGCCGTTCCCCCGGCCGCCCCCAAAGTCCGTAAACCGGCGCGCAAGCCAGCTGCCACGGAGGACTTCACGGTCCTGGTGGTCTCCGAAGACGCCGCCCGCAGCGAGCGCGCGTGTCGGGGGCTGGCAGAGCAGGGGCTGCCCGCGGTGTCAGCCAAACATGCCGACTTCGCTCCGCGGCTCCGTGGACTGCGCCTGCTGTTGTTCGACCTCGGCCGCAAGCCGATGACGGGCCTCAAGCTGCTCGCCGCGTGCTGGCAAGCGTTGGAAAAACCTCCCGCGCTGGTGATCGCCGGGATCCGGGATCAGCGCACCCAAGCCCGGGTTGCGCAGGGATTCCCCGAGGCATTGCTGCTGCGTGGGGCGCCGGGCCATCCAGAGGTCCTTCGACGCGTGCAGGAGCTATGCGCCTGACGCGCCCGCACACAAATTCCTGCAAGCCTCTGCTAGAATGGACCCAGTGGGAGGGCGTGTGATGAGCTTCTGGCAGGATCAGGCACGGCGCCGGGCCCAGCACAGAGGGCGCAGGCGCTGGTTTGTCTGCCTGCTGGTGGGGATTCTGCTCGCTGCAGGGGGGCTGCTGGGCCCCGAGTTGCTGACGGACCTGCAACTGCCGGCAGCAGCTTGGTACGGTGCGCTCGCGTTGGGGTCGCTGCTCGCTCTGATCGGTTTGTTCGGGTGGCTGTATGCGGCGCTCCAGCCGGCTCCGCCTCCCGTGCAGCCGATTCCTGCCGAGGAACGCTTCGGCACGATCCCCCGCAAGGGCTACGACGACAGCGTCAAGCGCCCTGCGCGCCACGGCCGGCCTCCCTCCGCTGAGAAGCCACGGTCCAAGGGGAGCGGTCGGCCTCCCTCCCCGGCGCGCAAGACTCCCCTGCCCGGGAAGGGCAAGCCCGACCGGCGCCCACCCTGGGCTCGAGGCTCCTGAGCCACACTGACTTCCAGCTGGGGACCAACGCCGCGGCGTTTGTAGCGTACGACTCTGCATCACCACCAGAGAAAGGACTTCCCATGCGATTCCGTCTCGAGGCTCTCTTCAGCTGCCTGCTGCTCTGCCTGCTGGTCGCCGGGGCCCAGGAGCCTGCGCCCTTCGCCAGCGACGAGCTGCGCGCGCTCGACAAGACCCTGACTGCGCTGGCAGCCCACGGAGAGACCCGCACGGTTGGGGTGCTCGGTGCGCTGGGAATGGGCACCGGCGCCGTCGTCAGCCCCGAGGGACGCGTGTTGACCAACGCCCACGTCGCCGCCGGCGCGCGCTACGCCGTGGTGATCTGGGCCGACGGCCGCAAAGGCCTGGCGCGTTTGCTGGGGATCAGTTTCTACAAAGATCTGGCGCTGCTCGAGCTGATCGAAGCTCCCAAAGCGCCCCTGCCGTTCTTCGAGCTGGCCAGCGAGGGCCCTGAGCTGACCGATTTTGTCGCGGCCCTCGGCCATCCTGGTGGCATCCGCGCCGACTTCAGGCCGGCTTTCAGCTTTGGCCGGGTCAACCGTCTGGGCGACGGCATCACGGTCTCGGGCTTCCTCGACTACACCGACGGCATCGAGACGGACATTCCTCTGTTCAATGGCAACTCGGGCGGCCCGCTCTTCAACCTGGACGGCAAGCTGGTCGGCATCAATGGCGCGGTCAGCTTCGACACGCCCTCCGCCTTTGCAGTCTCGCTCGAGAACCTCCACAAATACCTGCCCGAGCTGGAAAACGGGTTGCTCGAGCTCAATGAGAACCTGTCCGCCCGTTTCGACAATCCACTGGTCGAACGGATCTTCAGGCTGGTGGACCGTTTCACTCTGGAAAGCCTGGAAAGATCCGCCGCCAGCGAGCGACTGTTCACGCTCAGCGAGGCGGACTGGCAGGCACGCAAGGCCGCCGCTGAGCTGGCCCGCGAGCAGCTGGGCCTCAACGGCCAGGCTCGCCGTACGCCTGTGGCGGGACGCCCTGCAGAAGCCCCGCGCGACCGGGTGCTCGAGCCCGCGTTTGCTGAGCTGCTGGCTCAGCGTGCTCCGCAGGTCCTGACGTTGTACCGTGATGGGGTCTCGTTGGGGTACGCGACGGCGTTGAGCGCGCAGCACCTGGTGACCAAGGCCTCGGGTCTTGGGGGAGGAGCCCTGGAGATCGAGTTGCTGGGAGCGCGGCATGCAGTCGAGCTGGTGGCGCAGGACGATGAGGTCGACCTGGCGCTGCTGGCGTTGCCCGAAGCTCTGCTGGAGAAGGTCAGCTGGGAGGTGAGTGCGTTTCCTGTGCCTGGCCAGCTCATTGTTGCCCTGGGGCATCAGGGACCTGCGGCCTGTGGCGCGGTCAGCACCCTCTGGCGGCGGGTGGCTCCGCCCGCGCCGGACTGGGTCTCGGGCCAGCGTGATGCGCGCCGCTCCCAGCGGCTCTTGAAGGGCATGCTCCGGCTCGCCCGCGCCCTGCGCAGCGAGCTGCTGGTCGAGCTGATCGAGAGCTACCAGCGCTCACAAGAGCTGCAGGGCAGCTACGACGGCGGCAATACCCCTCGTGCCTATGAGCAGGTGCTGCAGCACGATGCGCCGATTGGCAGCGACGAGGTGGGGACGCCTTTGATCGATGTCGAAGGCCGTCTGGTGGGCATCAATGTCGCCCGCGCCTTCCAGGGAACCAACTACGCCGCCCCCGCGGCCCGCGCCCTGGCTCTGCTGCGTTTGGTGGAACCATAACAAACCTCCCAGTGGCCCCCCTACTCGCGGCCTTGGAGCCTGCCTGGCAGATCTGCTGCAGTTTCGGCTAGGGGCAGGGGCCTCAGATCTGTACACTGTCTTGCCAAGAAAATCGCTCTTTGAGCACAAAAACGGCGGGACGAACATGAAGACAACTGAGCGCCAGAAGTCTGACCTGATCGCACAATGGGCCTTTGACACGCGACCGATCCTGGGCCGTTTCCACCTCTGGCTGCAAGACGTCGAGGTCGACTGGGTGCGCGGGGACCGGCCCGAGCATGCGCACCGTACGCTGTCTTTCATGGATGGCCCGATGGAGCGGCTGTCGACGATGACCGCGGCCATCACTGCCCTGGGCACCCAGCTCTTCGGCCGTTTCGGCGAAGCTCGAGGCATGGACAAGGTGGGAATCAACCGCGTCAAGAAAGACGCCGACGCGATCTCTGCGTACGTGATGAGCGAGAGCCTGTGGTACGCCACCCGCTTGCTGCCCGAGAACCACGCCATCATGGTTTGTCTGGGCGAGGGCTTGATGCCCAAGGCGGGCGAGAGTCCGGAGATGGGCTCGAACCCTCAGCTCGGCTTCGGGCGGGTCTATGCGCGGCCCCAGGTCGCGCAATGGCTCGACGCCCGGGTCAGCCGCCTGCTCAACGATCCGTCCTTCGGCTGGGACGGATTCTATGCCGAGACCAAAGAGGCAGGCCTGACGATCTGGGGAGCCGCGATCGACACACTCGAGAACACCTCGAGGTTTGCCAAAGGCAAAAAAACCGGTCCGATGACCGTCCTGCACCTGTTCAACCAACCGCTCAATATCACCATGCCCTATGAGGGCTACATCGGCAACCTGCTGCTGCCGAAGGAAGTCATCGAGACCGCCGCTGAGCAGGCGGTGCTGATCGACTACCACACGCCGCGGGATAAGGTTCTTGCAGCCATCAAGGCGACCTGGCCGGGCATCCGCAACGAGCATATTCACGTCTGGACGCTGCGGGGCCAGAGCCGCATCACCCGACTGCAAGGCCTTTGGGACCAATGGCAGTCGCTCGGTGTCCATCTGGTTGAAGATGGATGGCTGCCTCCTTCGGGCATCCCGGCTTTCACCGACTCGGGAACCTATGCGCCCGCATTCCTGATCGGGACTTGGGAGGACGAAGACGGCGCGACGCATCTGTTCTTCTGCGATGGCTATGCGGCCTCGGCCGAAGCCATGCAGGCGGCTTCGTTGGCGCCGTCTCTGGGGTTCGAGTCCTCGTTGGCGGTGTTCTCGTCGAAGTTCAAGCTGTCGTATGACAAAGAGCGCTTTGTGATGCGGCTCGACCCGGCCGCAGAGAACTTTGCTGAGCGCATGGCTGAGTTGTTCGGTGCGCCCCTCGAACCTGAGCGCCTCGAGAGCTACCGCGACATGATCCGAGAGGCGCGCGCGGCCAACCTCGACCTCGACAAGCGCTGCATCCGTGCGGACGAGTTCTTTCCCGAGAAACGCTGGGATGTGTTGGCGTTGTGCGGGTACATGCAACCCGATCCGTACACCGGTGCGCCGGGTGTTGAGAAGCTCGAAGAGAACGTCTACCGCGTCACGACCCATCTGGCTACACCGCGGGGTGCGAAGAACATACACCTCACGCTGCGCTTCATGGAAGGACTCGCGGATAGCCGTTTGATCTTCAATCCGTTGATCAACCGCTTCCTCTACGGAGAGGACTTCCGTCAGCGTGCGGTGAAGATCAGCGACTCGGGGCGTCTGCGCAACGAGCTGCAGACGGTCTGCAGCGAAGCCCTGGAGCACGTGGGAGCGCGCGTGATCCGGGTGATTTTCGACCGCATCGCCGAAGAGGTCATGCCCAGTGCCCAGCAGGTCTTGTTGCTGGAAGTCTTGCGTTGGTACAAAGAGCACCATCCGATCTGGTTCGATTGGCTCGAGATCGTGCCGCCCAGCGAGGCGTAGGGGTCGGTTCGCGCTTGCAGTCGCATGGCGAGAAAGGGCGGGCGGGAGAAATTCCTGGAACCTTGCAGCGCAGATGGGGTCCAACCTCTATCCAAGTTAGGAGGAAATCCCATGCGTCCGATTCTTTGTACCGCACTCGTGGCACTTGTCTGCCTGAACGTCTCGGCGGACCAGCTCACCTATGATCGTGACAACGAACACCTGGGAACTGCCCGGATCGCCGACATCGTGTCCAACGTGGTGCTGTTCCGGCAGATCAGCGATCCGGTAGGCTGCCTGGAACACTGGCGGGGCAACACCGAGGTGCTGGTGAGTCTCGGGGATACCGACGGCGTCCCGGACCTCGGCAAGGTCGAAGCCCGCGCCTGGCTGCTGACGCAATCGGGGTGCATGCTGGCCAGCCGTGTCTTCGTTGGCAATCTCGGCGAAGGCATGTACGGCCCGGGCTTGGGCTTTGCTTTTGCAGACAGCGGCGAAGACCCGTTGCGGGCCGTCGTGCTCGAGATCGATGGTCAACTGTACACCTATGCTCTGGCGAGCCAGCAGGTCATCGCCGCACAGGAAGATGTGTGTTCGCATTGCCAGGCGCTGTGCATCCCCATCGTCTATGGCAAGCCCGGCCGCGAGCTGGTTGAGCGGGCGGAGCGCGGTGAGGTCTTTCTTGCCGGTTGCGCCGAGGCTGCTCCGCGCTGGTACTGCCCGAGCTGCAAGACGCAGCAATGAGACGGGCTTGTCCAGGCTCTGGTAGGGAAGAGATTGGTCCCTTCCCGTGGGCTCGAATGCTTCGCTCCAGGCGGGGTAAACCCTGCCCCTGGGTTTCGACACCATCGAGCCGACCCTTGATGGAGCTGGACCCGCTGTTCATGCCGACTCTCTCGCACCCCTCTGTCCAACGCACGCCCAGATCGCTGATCGCGGCGCCCGCGCGGCGCAATACCCGCACCGCTGGCCGGAAGTGCTCGCGGGTCTGCTGAAACAGCGCCAGGTGCCTGTAGCAGCTGCCCGGGGACTTGAGCGGCTCGCTATGCTCGGGCCCCTGCAGATGCTCGGCGAGCGCAGCTTTGCGGGCGAGGCCTTCGGCGCGTGCTCTGCGTGCGGGAAGGGGCTGCGTGATGATCTTCCTGCGGCACTCGACAGCAGCGTACAAGGCGTGCCGGGCCGGGACGCGCAGCCGGGCGGCGGCGTGTGGCTTGACGGGATTGAGATCTGCGAGCTTCCCGAGATCTCGGCAGGCTGCCAGTGGCTTGCGTCCCGGCAGCGGGTTTGTGAAGATACCCCGTTCGCTATTCTGCGTCTGTGAGAGGCGCGCAGCACAGGATTTCCGATGGCAAGCTGGATTCAACGTTTCAAGAGTCTGTCCGGCAAGCTGCGACCTCTGGCGATCGAGGTGGCTGTCTTCTGCTGCAAGAACCTGGGCGTTCCCGGCGGCGGCTTGATCGCGGACGCTCTCGGCAGCATCGACAAGATCCGCGTCGACAAAGAAATGGCCAACATCGACGCCGTGCTGCAGGCGGTGCTGGCCCAGGGCGACCGCACGCTGAAGATGCTCGAAGCCCGAGGCGTCGCACCAGCCCAGGCCGAGGCTGAGCTCGAGCGCATGATGCTACAGAGCCCCGAAGCGCGCGCTTCGATCCAGGGCACGATGCGCGAGATCGAGCGCATTCCCGACATCATGGTGTTCTTGCAGCGCGATGTGCGCGAGATCCTGAGTGAGGTCAAGGTCGTCCACCACAAGGTCGACGTTTTGTCCGGGGCTGTGCGCCAGGCCCATGGCAACCTGGGCCTCGGACAGCAGGAGATCGTCGCGCTGCTGCTCGATCTGCGCAAACGCCTCGAGCTGCGCGACCAGCTGCGCATGCAAGACAGTGTCTCGGTGCGCAGCGAGAGCCAGCGGCGCCAGGTGCACGAGGTGCTCGCCAAGGTCAACAGCCTCCCTTCAGAGGTGCGCAACCGGCCAGAGATCCTGGCGCAACAGGGCAGCGTTCTGGTGGCTGCCGGGGATGCGAAAGCCGCCTCCCGTTGTTTCGAGCAAGCGCAGCAGGCGGCCAGCGATGACAAACTGGGGGGCACCTATGCGTACAACGCCTTCCTGGCCCACTTGCAAGCCGGCGAGTTGAAAGAGGCGCTGGCGCGTTATCTTGAGGCGGTGCGGCTCAATCCCGCAGACTCCGAGCTCTTCGACGGCGATCGCTACCAACCGACGGGCATCCTGGGGGCGGGCGGCTTTGGCATCGCTTTTTTGTGCCGCAACCAGGTCGGAGAACGCCGCGTGGTCAAGGCCTTGATCGCCGACGGCATCGATCCCGAGAACGTCTTCTCCGAGGCCGAGATTCTGCGCGACATCACCAGCGAGCATGTGGCCCGGGTCTACGAGTGGGGTTGGGCGGACAGGATGGCTCAGCGTGGAGCGTTCATCGTCTCCGAGTATGCGGGGGACGAAGACCTGGCCGATGCGGTCGCCCGCCGCGGACCGATGCCGGAGGGCCACGCCGTACCTGTCATGCTGCGGGTAGCCGAGGGGTTGGCAGCCGCGCATGCGCGGGGGGTCATCCACCGAGACATCAAGCCAGCCAACATCATGATCCACGAGCGGGAGGGCAGCTTCTGGCCGAAGTTGATCGATTTCGGCCTGGGGTTGCGCACCGAGACGCTCGAGAGTCTGCGCCGCTCGATCTCCGGTTCGGCTGCCCAACAGACGGTCTTTGGCCAGGAGATCGCTGGGACCCTGGCCTACGCGCCTCCAGAGCAGAAAGGCGAGCTGGCTTCGCCGGTTGGGCCGTGGTCGGACGTATTCGCCTTCGGCCGGGCCGCGTGCTTTATTCTGTTTGGGACCGCGCAGCCTCTGCGCTCGCACTGGCAGACGGTCTCCGACGCCCTGGGCGAGGTGCTGGAAAAATGCCAGGCGCGGCAGCCGCGAGACCGCTATCAGAGCTTTACCGAGGTGATCGCGTCGCTTCATGAAGTGCAGGCTGCCAGCAGCCATTCGGGGCCGATCCCGCGTCCGTCCGGACCGCAGCCGCCGACAGCTCACAGGCCGCCGCCTCCCCCGGCTGCCAAGCTCAAGCCCGCGCGGCCCGTACCGAATCCCAAGCTGCAGAAACCCCAGGGCAAGCCCGCGGGCCGCTCGAAAGCGATGCCCTGGGTGTTCGGCTGCGGCTGTTTGGTGCTTCTGGTCGTCGGGATTTCAGGCATGGTGGCGATGATGGACGAATGGGGATCCGGCGGCGGCAGCCAAGCCTGGAACGGCGGCAATACCAGCACAGGCACTAGCCAGAGCGGTAGCTTGTTGGGTGACTGGCGCGCCGAGGTACCTGAGAGCTTCGGCGAGCTCTACCTGTTTTTTGGTGAAAAGGGCAACTACAGGTTGGAGACTTACACCGGTGGCAACTTCACCGGGAACGTCCAAGGCTACTACACGCCGGTCCGCGCGGGTGTCGTCGAGCTTTCGGACGAGTGGGGCAATGCCACGCTGGTCGAGTACGAGCTCAGTGGCAACAGCCTGACCTTGCCGATCGTCGGCTATGGCTACCGGACCTTCTTCCGTCAGGGAGAGCGCTGAGGCTCAGGACACTCCGAGCTTGGTCTTGATGATCTCGCGGGCACTGAGGTAGAAGTCCGACAGGTCCAGGGCTAGCAGGTCTGCCGGCATGTTCTTGACCACCTCGAATCCCATCAGGATGCCGATGGCCGTGTCTTCGCCTGTCAGCGCCGCATCGATGATCTGTTCAGCGGCCAGCTCACGCTTCTGCGCGCTGGTCAGCCGAGAGATGTGCTTCCCGCCAAATGTCTTGACGCGATAGGCACCTGCCACGCCAGCGACCACCGCGATGGCGATCGAAGCGGTGCCCGCAGTGACCACCAGACTTGCAACCGCAGCCGCCGTCCCCACAACTGTGGCGCCGATACGCAGCAGGCGTTTTTTGGCGCCCTTCTTGTGGGTTGAGACGGCCTTTTTGGCGATCGTGACGACCGGCCAGTTGACCCGCCCGCCGTATTTCGCCGCGAATTGCTGCGAAGTCAGGGTGCGTGCGTCTTTCATCGCCTGCCACTGCACATCCTTGGGCTCATCGAGCAGCGAATGGGTCTCTTTCTTGACGTACTCATCGAAGGTCTTCTCTGAGCGCTTGTCATCTTTGTAGTGCAGGGCATCGAAAGTCACCGCGAGCGGGGCCAGAGCGAATTTGGCAGGACCTGTCCAGCTGGCGAGGAAGTCTGTACCGGCGGCGACGTAGTGGAGCTTTTCCAGCGCGCTATTGCTGAAGGCCATCACGTCGTACAGGGTTTCGATCGGCGCGTACCACTTGCTCGACGGCTTTTGCAGGTGGTCGGGATAGGCATGGGTCAGGTCGATGTTCCCCAACTGCTTGGCAAACTCGGTCTGACCCCCTTGGACGTCGACCTTCGTCCGGATCGTGAAGGCCAGCCGGATGATCTTGACCTCTCGCAGGCACTGGTTGCGCAGGTCGGTCAATACGTGCTTGTCGATGGCGTCCGGTTTCCCTTGCAGGATCAGCCGGTCTTTCTCTTTCAGGATCGCCAGCAGAACGCGCAGCTGGTTGCGGTAAGCCAGGCCATGCTTCAGCTTTTGGGCGTATTCGTACTCGAGCGCCAGGTGGATGAGGTCTTCGTAGTCCCCCCAGTCCCAGGGCTCGGAGTAGAACATGCGCTTGATCTTGTTCAGCTTGGTGATCGCCAGCGCCTTCATCAGGTCGCGGCCCTTCATCAGATAGGTTGTGCCGACTCCCGCCGGGTCGTCACCGTCGGCGTTGTACTCTACCACGTCGCGTTCTTCGACGATCGCGGGCACCGGCGCTGGCTCGTCGACCGGTTGCGGGGGCTCCTGCGGATCGTCCAGCACCGGAGGCGCCAGTCCGAACGCGCTGGATGGGTCGTTCTGCGGCGAGCTGGATGGGGGAGCAAGGCCAAAGGCGGAGGACGGATCGTCCAGTGGCTGGGAGCGGACACAGCCGACACAGAGCGTGCCGGAGGTGGGGTCCTGGTTGATCGGAGAGAGTGGCACACCGCATTCGGTACATTGCATAGGTTTCTCCCAACTTCTAGCTCAGCGGGTCAAGCTCGTTCAATCCGGGTTCAAGGACTCGGTGCGGCGAACAGCTTGCGCATGAACTCCAGCTCTTCGATGAAGGCTGTGTCGTCTGGAAACCGGTCGACCGCGCGCTCGGCGACCAGCAGAGCATGCTGCGGAGCATCATTCATCGCGGCCTGCCAGGCGATCAGGAAGTATTTGGGCTTATAGTCCAGCACCTCGGTCCAGATTGCAATCACCGAGTCGTACCACTCGATCTCGAGCAGGCGCGCGCTCAAACCCAACCAGCCCGCGCATTGCTCGCGCAGAGAGCGGTCGTCGCGCGTCTTGACCTCGGCCAGCACGCTGCGCAAGCGGGCGGCATCCTGTTGGGCCAGCGCCGTGATCAGGCCGGCGAGTACGAGCTGACTCTCGGCATTGGGGCTGTGCAGCCCCAACACGCGCGCCTGAACCTCGGCGGCTTGCAGCTGGGCAAACAGCTCGCCGGCGAGCACGCCATCGATGTTCTCGTGGTCTTCTCCAAACAGCCCTGCCAGCGCCCCATACCAGTAGGAGACCGAGGCCTTGATCCAGGGAAGATCGGCCGGGAGTTGGATCAAACCTCCCATCCGCTGGCGATGGTCATAGTCGGGTGCCGTAGGCCAGTCGGTCTGGGACACCAGGGTGCGGAGCTCTTCTTCCCCCAGCACAGTCTCGTAGAAGCGCGCCGCTGCGGCATAGCGGCTGAGCAGGTCTGCCCGGCCGAAGGCATCGACGGTCAGCAACTGGTCGACATACACCTGCGCCGACGCGGCCAAGCGTCGCAAGACCGGATCGTCGCGCAGGGCTCCGCTTCCGAGCTGGTCGAGCATCCGCAGTCCTGCGAAGGCGCTGCTGCGCAGCAGATCGCGGAGCACCAACTCACCCTGCCAACGGGCCGCATCGAAGTTGCCGCCGTTGACGTAGCGGATGATCGAGGGCTGCAGACCATCGATGAACGGCAGAACCGTCTCGGCCAGGCAGTCGCGCGCCAGCTCGAGGGCGTCGCCGTCGGCCAGGATGTCGGCCAGCTCCAGGCCCAGGCGGGCGACCTCGATATCCGACATCCGGTCGCGCAGCGTCGGCAACTGCTGCGACAAGATGTCGCGCGCCAGGGTGTGGGCGCGCTCGTTCTGTTCTGCCTCGAGCGCATAGCGGATCAGCTCGAGGTTCATCGTCAGCCGGCTGCGCGGATCATCGGTGCGCTCGAGCACCTTGTCCTGGTAGTCGACGGCCAACGCGAACTGCCCGGTGCGCGAGGCCAGCGCCGAGAGCTCGCGGTAGTTGGCGGTGTCGTGGTTGCCGCTGGCGATCAGCCCCTGCATCTTGTGGAAAGCCTGCAGGTAGGTCTGGAAATGCCAGTCGCGGCACACGTCGAGCATGAAGCGGTTGTACTCGACGTCGGCGAAGATCCGGTACCCCAACAGCCAACTCGAGCGGGTGTTTTCGCCAGAGAAGCGCAGAGTCAGCTCGATCTCGTTGGCGTCGAAGCTCGCGCTCTCATCAAAGGACCGGAACGCCTGCTCAAGCGATGCGGGCAAGGTGGGCGCGACAAACTCGAGGGTCGGGCCGGTCTGCATCACAAAGGTGTGCCATGCGCCTTCCCGTTCTTCGGCCCACGCGGCCGCGACATGCATAGGCAGACTGATCACCTGTACGAGCTTGCCTTGCAGCTGTGCGATGCTCGCAAACAGCTCCGACAGGTCGTCGCAGTCACCGCGGCACACACCGCCGGCCGCCGTGGCCAGGGTCTCGAAGGAGTCCTGATGGATCTCGCCTTTGACCCGGGTGTTTCCGATCAGAGTCGGCAGCGTGTTGTCCGGGCTGTCGTAGACGTAGGCGAACAGGTACTGCCCGATCAAATCGATGGCGGGTGCATCGGGCAACACCGCGGCAGCATTGGCCAGAAAGCGTCGCGCCTCCTCCGTGGAAGTGTCCGCCGGCGGCCGCAGACGCCCGCCCTCGCTGAGGATCTCGATCACATCCCCCTGCAGGTTGCGCACCACGATATGGGGGGGCATGTAGTCCGAGACGATGTTGGCATCGAGCCTTCGACCCCGCGCGGGGACGACCTCGCGCCAGAGATCCTGGTCCGCCTCCAGGCCTGTCTCGGCAGTCCAGCGCGCCAGGCAGCGGCGCTCGTGCCACAGACTCGCTGAGCCCCCATTTCCCGTCAGCTCATCGCCCAATTCGACCACCACGACCGCCTCGCCCAGGCTGTCCTGGGCAGGCCAATGGTACATGGGCAGGGCGCTGGGCATCGCGTAAGCGGTCTGGGTGGGAGTCTTGTACACCCAACCACCGCTTCCCCATGCGTCGGTCATCCGCACCAGGCTGATGCCCGGGCCCGCGAACACCCCGACCGGGCGCAGGGCGCAGACAGCCTGTACGGCCTGCTCGAGCTCAGGTGCTTGTTCGAGGGCCGCCAGAGCGGGAATACCGGACAGCCAGCCGCAGCGTAGCAAGCGCCGTGCGAGGCTCGGTTCGACCTCGTCGATCGCGCGTCCGCCGTCGGGAAGTGGCAAGAGCTCGAGGAAATCAGCCGCCGCCTGTTGCGCCAGGGGTCCGATACCACTCTTCGGCAGGGCGGCGACCAGGGCCGTGAGCGCCGTGTTGAGACGTGCGATCTCGTCGGCCGCCTGATTCTTCGCCGTAGGCATGCGCTGCAGCACACCTTCGGAGACCACCAGCTGCTGCGGCCCGGCCAGGCGCAGTCCGGTCAGCGGGCTGGCTTGCAGGCTGAAGCCGCTGTCGCTTCCCGGCTGACTCCCCAACCCGGCGGCGCTCGCCAGCGCGAGCAGCTCGTCGAGCGTCTCGAGGGCCTCGGGGTTGCGGAAGGCCGCGCGCTCCGCCCGGATCTGCCCGACCGCGGTCTCGAGCACCGGACGGTCGCCCACCACAGCGACGATCGGAAAACTTCGGGCGCCTTGCGTCCAAAGCAGCGTCGAGTCGGCGTGCTCGACGCCGGGCAGCTCCCCGAGTTTCTCGAGCAATGGGGCGGGGTCATCCGCCGCGCTCTGTCCCCAAACGAGCATCGGAAGCAGCAGACAGGCCAGCAGACTTGTCGCAGATTTGGACATGGAACACCTCAACAGCAGACATCTTGCGATCCGGGCACGGCGAACGCCCGCCCGGTTCATCGAATCCGTGCGCCCGCGAGGCAGGCAGCCCGCCCATCCAAGCAAAACGCGTACCCAATTCGGGCGCGGAGAAGCCGTTATCATGGTAGCAGTCTGCTCCCGCACATCAGTACGGCGGAATCGAGAAAGCCGGCAGATTTGCTCCCTCGACCGGATGGACCCCGATGGCCGAAGTCCCTAGCGCAGCGCCTGCCCCGCGTGCGTACACCCGTGCAGAGCGGCGCTGGATCGCGGCGGTTGCCGGTGTGCTGTTTGGGATCGCCCTGTATGGCACCGATCGGCTGCTCGCGGAGCCCGCCGACTTCTTGCACGGCTACCAGCCGGGAGCGCTCAGCCTGTGGCGGGGAGAGGGCTACCTCGACCATCAGGGGCAGGCCATCACCCACTGGCCTCCCGGCTACTCGCTGCTGATCGCGCCCTGGGTGGCGCAGGATCCGTTGGCCAGCATGGTGCGCCTGCGCTGGTTCAGTGGAGTCCTGGGAGTGTTGCATACCCTGCTCCTGGCCGGATTGTGCCGACGCCTGTTGCGCCGGAAACGTCTCTGCTGGGTGCTGCCGTGCGCGCTGCTCTGGCCGCCCCTGCTGGCGTTGACCAATCCGGCCTTGAGCGAGCAGAGCTTCGCGGTCCTGGCGACGGCCGCGGCATCGCTGCTGGTGCGTCTCGACAACGCCCAGGGCGGGCGGCAGACGCTCCTGCTGGCCATGGGCGCGGGCTTGCTGCTCGGCGCCGCGACGCTGGTCAAGACCCTGGGTCTGGCTTTGCTGGCCGGAGCCTGCCTGGGAACTCTGCTGGAGGCGCGCCGCTGGAGTCGACTGCAGCGTCTGGGCCTGTGCGGCCTGCTCGCCTTGCTCGCCGGCCTGGTGCTGTTGCCCTGGCTGGTCGCGTTCTGGCGTCTCACCGGGACGCCGGGGCTGACGACGGCGGGCATGGAGAGCGCTCGCGATGGCTGGTCTCGCTTCGAAGACTACCCGCAGGGGGGAGAGCTGGCGCGTCGCACTGAGGCCTGGCACACGCCCGGCGATGCGGCAGCCGGCCTGCTCGAGCTGGCTTCAGAACATCCCGCGGCGCTCGCCCGGATCCTGGCGGTCAAGCTGCTGCGCCCCTGGTATGCCACCGACTCGGGCCGCTACGCCCTGCCGATGATGGCGCTGAACCTGCCGGTGCTGCTGCTGTTGCTGGTCGCTGGCGTGCGGCATCGGCTGCGCCGGCAGCGTGCGCCGCGGGGCCTGTGGACGCTGCTGGCGATGCTGGCCGCGGTCTGGCTGGCTGCCTGCGGGGTGCTGTCGATCTTCCGCTATCTGGCGCCGCTGTTTCCGTTTGCAGTGGTGGTGATCGCGGGGTTGTTGGACGGCGGTGCGGGCGTGGAGGAGCGGTAGCGGGGTTGGAGAGACGGTCTCAGGGAACGCGATTGCGCCGTAAGATTGCTTTGGCTTGTCATGTAGGGGCGGGGTTCACACCCGCCCGCAAACGAAGCGTCCGAGTCAGCCAGGAGGGGTGAACCTCTCCCCAACATTAGGATCGCGAACTCATGCTGAGCTCACTGATGCCGCTGCTGACGGAGTCTCGGGATGGGATCTCGCGCAAAGCCGCCAAGCAGTGAAAAAGGAGAAATCTGAGGGTCCAATCACTCGCGGCGGGGAATCTGGCCTTGAATTCGGCCTGAGTGTCGTACGAATAGAAATTCGTTGGGGTGCCGCGCAAAGTACGTAAAGAAAGGGTTCGGCAATGGAAGCGAAACCGGAAACCCGCGGTCGGGAGAAAGCCCAAAAGCGCACAAAACGCCTGGAGGTTCGATGGACTGCCGATGAGCGAGCGCTCATTGATCGGGCCGCTCGCGAAGCGGGAATCGAGCTCTCCCAGTTCGCTGTCGCCAACCTTGTCCTCGCTGCCCAGCGAGTTCTTGCAGATCGGACAGAGTTCTTTCTAGATGCTGAAGAACAGAAGTTGTGGGGAGAGCTGAACTCTCGTCCGGCGCGTGAACTCCCGGGGCTTCGTCGTCTGATGGCGCGCCCCTCTCCCTTCGTGGATTGAAACTGTGCCTCGATATCTGCCCCCGGTGCCCCTTGCGAGGCAGCATGAGCTGGATCGGTTTGTGTGTCGTTCCGTCGAGCAGACGCGCTGGCTGACCAGACATGCCAGGCAGTCCAACCAGCTGGGCGCCACCCGAGTGTTTGTCGTAACACCTTACCAGTCCGAAGATGTTGTAGCCTATTACGGTTGGACGATGGCACAGATATAGACGAAATCTGCGCCTGCGAGGCTCACCAAAGGTGCAGGGCACTACCCGCAGCCCGTCGCGCCGCTTGCACGCCTTCGGGATCACACTGGACATGGACTCGGGAGCGCTCTGCTCCGAGACGTTCTTCGCCGCTTGATCGATCTAGAGGATCTGATGGGCTGCCGAGGGCTCTTGATCCATGCCGAATCCGAAAACGCGCGGAGTTTCTACACGCACTTGATTCCCAAGATAGAATCGAGTCCGACGGATCCGCTGCACCTGGTGCTGCTGATGAAGGACATAAGGAAGACATTCAAACCAGGGTCACTGGCGAGTGTGCGCTCGCCATGATGGGGCGGGCCGCCCACAGAGAGCCGGCAACCCCGATCAGAGGCTGGCATTCCGGGGCGAAGTCGGTCTTGCTGTGGTCACTGCATCAGGCAGAAGATGCGCCACCGAGAAGACCAAGAGACCGCCGGTTGCCGAGGCACAGCTCTCTTCTCTCTGTGGTCTCGATGCACTCTGTGGCTGAGATTCGTCCTCTCGAGAGTCTTTGTAGGAAGGGCCACGAGCATCTCATCGAGGCCACTAGTCGAAATCGTGGTAGAGCTTGATGCGCGCAAGGAAGTGCTCACCGCCCAAGAGGCTCTGCAACGGACGGTCCCACGCACTGTCCATCATCGCCCCCCGAGTCCGTCAGCCACATTTACGGCCCGTGAGACGTGCAACAGCTCTGTGCAGGAATGCAGTAGTCTTGGGTTCGACCAGCAGGCCATACAACAGAACAGGGACTGCCAAGAAAGCCGCGCCGATCCATATCCCATGACGCTCCCAAGGACGAAACGACCAACATATGCTCACCATTGAGATGGGCGGACCCATGGCAAAGAAGAAAGAGGTCATTGCGAAGAAGACAAAGCAGAGTAGCCCGATAGCCAGAGACCCGGCCAGCCACCACAAGCGATAGCCGACGGCCAACCCACCGATGAGGGCAATGGTGGTCGAGTCCAGGCGAAATTGGCGCAGCAGCAGCTCTGCGTCCACCAAGTCGGACTGCTGCACGAAAGGATCCAGGGTGTCTGCCAGCGACCATGTCAGCATCCCCAACACGCCCGCGCCGAAGAGCGACAGAAAATATCGAAGCAGCCTGCGTCGGGCCATGGGCACGTCCTCACCGGAACCATCCCACCATACGCGCAAGCCTCAAGCCGCATCCCCCTCCAGCGGCTCGACCCGCACGGCGGTGCCGTAGGCGAGCAGCTCGGCCGCGCCGCCCATCAGCATGCTGGTGGTGAAGCGCAAGCTGACGATGGCGTTGGCCCCCTGCTCGACGGCCTGCTGGGCCATCCGGTCCAGAGCCTGCTCGCGGCTCTCTCCCATCAGCTTGGTGTATCCGCGGATCTCCCCGCCGATCATGTTGCGCAGCAACGCGAGGATGTCGCGGCCGATATGGCGGGCACGGATGGTGTTGCCGCGCACCAGGCCGAGAGTCTTGACGATCCGGTAGCCTCCCGGCACATCGCAGGTCGTGAGCAGCAGCTTGTGCCGGAAGCCGGTGACCGCACCGTCCACAGAGCGGATCAGGCCGTGTTCACTCATCGATCGATCTCCTTGTAGGGATCTTGCCCAGCGCCGCGCAGGCGCACGGCCAGCAGCCAAGTCAGTAGCAACAGCAGGCCCGCGCCCACCGCGCCCGTGCCCAGTTTGACCGACAGCAGTGCCTCGCTGGTGAAGAAATGGTAGCCGCCCAGGCCGGCCAACAGCAGAGATCCTGCCAAGATCAAGCCGAAGCTGACCGCCTGCAGGCCGCGCACAGCTCGTCCAGGCCTGATCGCCTCGAGGCGCGCACTAGCGAGGATGCGCTGGCGCAGCGCGTCGGTGCCGGACTTGAGCTCCTGGAAGTCGGCCAGCTCCCCTCGGCATTCCTCACATTCCTCGGCATGGCTGTCGAAAGCCGCGCGTTCCTCAGGAGTCCCGACTCCGTCGACGATGCGCATCATCAAGCGTTCGAACTCTTCGTGGTTGCGTTCCATTATCGGCCTCCCGGTCGCTGTCCGAAGTCGAAATCGGGGTGGGCTCGCAATGCCTGTCGGAGGGCTTTGCGGGCGCGGTACAAGCGGCTCATCACCGTGCCTTGCGGGCACTCGAGCAGTTCGGCCAGCTCCTGGTAGGAGAGCTCCTGGAAGTGGCGCAACTCGATCACCTGGCGCAGATCCTCAGGCAGCCTGTCGATCGCCTGCGTCAACAGTCGGTCCCGCTCACGCTCGGCCAACTGCGCGGGGGCGCCCTCGCGGGGCTCGACAGGATCGACCTGCGGCGGGCCGCGCTGCTTGGAGCGGCGTCGCAACAGGTCGAAGCAGTGGTTCCTCAAGATCCGGTAGAACCACGGGTAGAAGGGCCTGGAGGCGTCATAGCTGCGCCGGGCGGCCAGCGCCCGGGCCGCCGCCTCCTGGCAAGCATCCTGCGAGTCTTCCGCGTTGCCCAGGATCCGGTAGGCGGCCACGTAGCCGCGCGGCAGAAGTTCTGTGATTGTCTGCATCATCAGCGCATCCTGCATTGTCGACCTCTGTCGGCGTGGGCCGGAGCTTCGTCCAGAAACTCTGCGGGCCGGCCGCCCCGCCACTCTCCTATACTGGGACGCGCCTCAGTTATTCCACGGAATCGCAATGGAATCGTCTCCCGAGCCTCCAGAAGCCCACGATACACCGCTGGTGGTGCTCGCCGTGCTCTTCTACAGTCTGATGGCCGGCGGAGGCTTGCTCTGGATGTACCTGCGCGGCACGCATGTCGAGCAGTTGGCCCCACCCGAGCCGGACGTGTTGCTGCGCGCGCTTGGCCTGGGCGGCCTGGCGGCAGCTGTCGGCATCGCCGGTGCGCGCCTGGGCAAGCGGTTCTCGCGTAGCATGCGTTTACTCGAGCGTTCGCTGCGGCGCCTGCTGCACGGTCTTGCGCCGGGCACCCTGGTTCTGCTGGCGGTCTGCAGCGCTCTGGGAGAGGAGCTGTTCTTCCGGGCCGCGATGCAGCCCCAACTCGGCTTGTGGGCCACCAGTCTGGTCTTTGGTATGATGCACGCCTTCGCTCCCCACGATCCGGCGGCCGAGGAACAGGCCACAGGCTATCCCGGCCTGGCCTGGGCCGGCTTCGCGTTTCTCGGCGGGCTGGTGCTCGGCGGGCTCTATCTCTGGAGCGGCAGCCTCTGGGCACCGACCAGCAGCCACTTCCTGCTGAATCTGGTGCAGTTGCGGCATCTGTCCCGACCCGAGTGACTTCTTTGCAAATGTGGTACCCTGTGGTCCAAATTCCCGAGCCGAAGGACGATTTCCATGGTCATCACTCTTGAGCCCAATGCGCCCACTGCGGTGGTTGATGCCGTCTGTGCCCTGGCAGCGCGCCATGCCGGCATCAGTCCCCGCGTGCACCAATTCTCTGGCACCCAACACGCCTTGACGGAAGTGCATCTGATCGGCAAGAACACGCACCTGGTGCCGACCTCGGTCTTTGAGGGGATGGCTGGTGTGCGGCGGGTGGTGCGGGTCTCGACGCGCTACCGCCTGATCGGACGGCACGGCCTCGATGCAGCCACGGCTGGCTTCGAATACAACGGGGTCACTTTCGGCGACGACCACTTGAACATCTTCGCGGGGCTGTGTGCCGTCGACACCCCCGAGCATGTCGAGCAGATGGTCTCGGCGTTGGAGCAACACGGCTTGAACACTGCGCGTATGGGTGCGTACAAGCCACGCACCAGCCCGTACGATTTCCAGGGCCTGGGTAGCTCGTGCTTGCCGTGGTTGTTCGAGACGTGTGGGCGCCATGGCATCAAAGTGGTGGCGATGGAGATCACCGATGTGCGCAACATCGACGAGATCCGCCAGGCGTTGGAGGATACCGGCCAGGCCACGGGCGTGATGCTGCAGATCGGTACCCGCAACGCCCAGAACTTCGAGCTCCTCAAAGGGGCGGGGCAACAGGCGACTTTTCCGGTCCTGTTCAAGCGGGGGATGGGCATTTCGCTGGAAGAATCACTCAACGCCTGCGAGTACGTGGCGAGCGAGGGCAACCCGAACATCGTCTTCTGCCTGCGGGGCGTGAAGAGCCATCTCGGTGAGCCGCACCGCAACCTGGTCGACTTCGCCCATGTTCCAGTAGTGCGCCGCCTGACGCGCCTGCCTGTGTGCATCGACCCTTCCCACAGCGTCGGCAAGATGGCGCTGGCCCCCGACGGGCTGCCCGACATCTACCACGCCTGCGCACAGGGCTTGATCTCGGGGGCGAGCAACGTCTTGGTCGATTTCCATCCGCAGCCCACGTTGGCGCTGTGTGACGGACCCCAGGCCTTGACTCTCGCGCAGCTGCCCGGTTTTCTGGCCAGCATGCGGTGCGTACGCCAGGCGTATCTCACTCTGACCCAAGCGGCGGTCTGAGCATTGGCGAGCCGCAAGCGCAAGTTGCTGTCGGCGGCTGTTCTGCTGGCGGTGGTCGCCATGCTTGGGCAGTTGTTTCTGGGACTGGCTCCAGCGCGCGGCTTCCACCCGGATGTGAACGCGCAGTCCCGGGTCGAAGAGCTGGCATTTGTGCTCGGCAGTCTCCGCGAGCCGGCCGCACGGGTGGCGGCGATCCGGGCCTTCGCCGATTACAACCGGCCCGAGAGCGGCAGCCAGGAATTCCTCGATCCGAACACCAACCTGCTGGTGGTTGTGGCTGCGCATGGTACCTGGGGCCATCGGGACGGCTGGGACGCCGAGCTTGCTGGCGGGGATCCGACCTTGCAGCTGATTCTGGTCGCGGGCAATGGCAAGAGCGTCGGCTGGTTGGGAACCGGGGGACGCGGCGGGGTCTGCCGGGTGGCCGGGAAGATCGTCGGCCTGGGCGGCGACGGAGGCGCGGGCATCGTCGGGGGAGACGCCGGCCATGGAGGGGCTCTGGGCGCCCGCCCGGGAGCTCTGCTGCCGGCAGACGCGTCCGGCGGAGTCGGAGGGGCCGGCCTGGTTCCTGGCGCGAGCGGGAACGGCGGCCAGGGCATCGTGCCCGGCGGCGCCTGTGGTCTCAACGGACACGGCGGCGCAGGAGTGCTAGGAGGCGCTGGGGGCGGTGGCTAGCGCAGCGAACGCGCTGCCAGTCGTCAGGCTTCGACGCGCTCGGCCCGCAGCTGCTCGACCACCGAGGCCTTGACACGGGGGCCCGTGTTGGCGGCGGGGAACTTCGCGCTGCGCACCTCTTCATCGAATTGCTTCAGCGCCGCTTCGATCAGCTCGGCCAGCCGCGCATAGCGCTTGACGTGCCGCGGCACGAAGTCGGTGTAGAGGCCGAGCATGTCGTGCCAGACCTGCACCTGGCCATCGCAATGCAGCCCCGAGCCGATGCCGATCGTCGGGATGGCCAGGGCGGCGCTGACTTCTTCGGCCAAGGCGCTGGGGACGCACTCGAGCACGACGGCGAAGCAGCCTGCGTCCTGCAGTGCCAGGGCGTCATCGAGCAGAGCTCTCGCGTCGTCGATGTTCTTACCCCGGACGATCTTGTTTCCGAAAGCGTGCACCGACTGCGGCGTGAAGCCGATGTGTCCCATTACGGGGATGCCCCGCCGGGTGATTCTGCTGACGATCGAACAGACCTCACGCCCCCCCTCGAGCTTGACGGCCTGCACCCCGGCTTCCTGCAGCAAGCGGGCGGCCGACCGCAGGCCCGTGTCGGCGTCAGGGTAGGTGTTGAAGGGCAGATCGCCGACGATCAGAGCCGAACGAGCACCGCGGACGACGGCGCGGCAATGGTAGATCATCTCGTCGAGGGTCACGGGCAGCGTCGTCTCATGCCCGGCGAAGACCATGCCGAGGGAATCACCCACCAGGACCACAGGGATCCCTGAGCGCTCCACCAGTTGGGCCGAGGTATAGTCGTACGCGGTCACCATCGTGAAACGCTCATCGTTGCGCTTCATCTTCAACAGGTCGCTGAGAGTGCGTCGCATGGCAGGCTCCTCGCGGGCGATCTTCGCCGTCTGTTTCCATTGGAAAAGGTAATGGCCGACACGATATACTTCAATTGAATATTTCTTATCGTAGCTATACGCGGATTGCATAATGGACTTGACACGATTGCGCGCTTTCTACACGGTGGCCCAGACGGGCAGCTTTACACGGGCAGCCACGCGTCTGCATCTGACCCAGCCGAGCATCAGCCGACAGGTGAAATCGCTTGAGAAAACCCTGGGGGTCAAGTTGCTCGAACGCCATCCACGGCGGATCACCATCACGCCCGAAGGAGACATCCTGCTGCGTCATGTCGAGCAGCTGTTCGACGACGTCGCGGCCATCGAGAGTCTCTTCCAGGACATCAGCAAGCTGCGCAAGACCCAGCTGCAGCTGGCCTGCAACGAGTCGACAGCCCTGCACGTCCTGCCTCCCAGTCTCGAGCGCTTCAGCCGCCAGCATCCGTATGTCGAGCTGGCGATCCACACCATGCGCACGGCCGAGATCGTCGCCTCAGTGCGCGACGCGAGCGTGGACCTGGGCTTGACTCTCGGAAAGCCCAAGCGCGAAGAGCTGACTGCGATTCCGATCGCTCCCTATGAGATGGTTTTCATCACACCCGCCGAACATCCCCTGGCCCGCAAGAAACGCATCGCCCTCGAAGACATCGCTGACTTTCCACTGATCTCCTACACGCGCAATACCGAGACCCGCACGATCATCGACCGCCCCTTCCGCGAGAAAAAATTGAACCTCGACATCAAGATGGAGCTCGGCAACACCGACCTCATCCTCAAATACGTCGAGCTGGGCTACGGCGTGGCGCTCGTGCACAATCTCGGGCTGACTTCCCGCTCCTCACGCAGTTTGAGCGTGCACTCGCTGCGCAGCTACTTCGATCCGGAATGGGTCTACCTGATCTACAGCAAAAACCATCGGCTCTCGCGAGCGGCGGAAGCGTTCCTGGGCATGGTGCGCGAGGGAAGCTGAGGAGCCGCTTGGTTTGCACAAAGCCCGCGCCTGCGCAATGATGGAGGCCTGAATGCACGATAGAGGGTGCAGCCGATGGTGATGGGCTTCTTCCGCGGTGAGAAGAACCTGCTGAAGCGACTTCAGCGGAGCGACTGGAACAGCGAAGACGAGAAAAACAAGCTGCTGCAGAAGCTCGCTGGCTCCCGCGACTACAAGCTCGCTGAGCTGGCTTTCATGTTCCAGCACCGCGACTCGGAAGTCTCCGAGTTCGCCCTGCGGCGCATCGTGCCCAGCGCACCCGCCGAAGAGGCCGTCCCGACACTGCTCGATGTCCACAGCAAGATGCACCAGGGTGAGACCCAGCGGATGGTCGTCAACACCTTGTGTGGCCTGAGCAAAGATGTCCTGGTCCGGCACCTGGGCCGGCAGCTAGGCTCTGCCGACAGCGAACGCCGGGCGGCGGCCTTTGAAATCCTCCGCAAGCTGCCGGTCGAGCCGCAGGTCGCCAAACTCTGGGCGCAGGCCATCAGAACCCTGAGCGGCGCGGCTCGACAACAGGCTCTGCGCACGGTTCTGTCTGATGAGATGTACGATCCCGAGGTCTTCGGCGATCTGGTGGCAGGACTGGCTCGCGACCCAGACCCCGTCGCCCGGGTGATGTTCTTGGAGCGGCTGCGCGACAAGGGCGTCGAGGGCTTCCAGCAGGACATTCTGGTCTGCCTCGAAGACCCGACCCCCAAAGTGCGCCGCGAAGCCTTGGAGCTGGTCAAGGCCTACGCGAACACCTTCGAGTTTGAAGACCTGCTGCCCCTGGCGACCCGGCCCGACGCGGTGGTGCGCGAGGAAGGCTTGCGCTGTCTGCTCTGCTCGGAGGCCTCACCCGCGCGACCTTTGACACGGGTTCTGGACGCGCTCGCCGAAGAAGATCCCCAAGTGCGCACCCGCGCCCTGCAGAGCATCGAGGAGCTGCAGCTCGACATCTTCGACCACCTGCAACGGTTGCTCAAAACGAGCCACGGCGTCGTGCAGCAGATGGTCGCTGAGCTGATGGTGGGACACGATCGTCCCGAAGCGGCGGCGGCGGCCGAGATTCTGCTCGACATCGATGACTGGTGGCTGCAGATGGTCGCCCTGGAGACTTTGGGGAAATACGGGAGGAGTCGCGTGGTTTCGAAGCTGCGTGCAAAACTCAAGGACCCGCAGGTGTCCTGGGCCGCGATCGAGGCGCTGGCCAAGCTCGACAACCCCGAGGCCCGTCAGTGTCTGATCGACTACATCGAGGGCGCCGACCGGCAGACCTACAAGATGCTGGTCCGGGCCCTCGGTCGGCAGAGCGGGCGCCAGGGCCGCAAGATGCTGTTGAACATCGCCAAGAATGCCGCGGACAAGAAGGTCCGGCACGATGCCAGCCGGGTGATGAAGAAAACGTTCGAGCTCGAGACCATCCTGACGAACTACATAGATCAGCCCGTGAGCGGTCCGGTGCAGGGGCACGCAGACCTGCTGCAGCTGTTCCGGCTGGCCCGCGAGCGCGGCGCCACAGATTTGCATCTGTCGGTGGGAGAGCCGCCGATGCTGCGCGTACAGAACGAGATGCTCAAGCTCAAGGTCGACCCGCTGACGGCAGAAGAGCTGCACAAACTGGTCTTCAGTCTGCTCGGCAGCAAGGCACGGGCAGAGCTGGAGGCCGAACGTCACGTCGATGTGTGCTACTCCCTGGGGTCCGGTCGACGCGTGCGGGGCAATATCTACCAGGAACACAACGGGATGTCGGCGACCTTCCGTATCATCTGGCAGGATGTCCCGACCTTTGGGGCGCTCGGTCTACCGCAGGTGCTGACGGAGATCGCGGACTACCACCAGGGCATGGCACTGTTCGCTGGGCCGAGCCGCTGCGGGAAGACCACAACCCTGGCCGCGGTCTTGAACTATATCAACGAGCTCAAGCGCCACCACATCATCGCCCTCGAGGATCCGATCGAGATCTTCCACGAGAACAAGAACAGCATCGTGCATCAGCGGCAGCTGATCAGGGATACGCGCAGTTTTGCACAAGCCCTGCGTTCTGCGCTGCGCGAAGATCCTGACATCATCATCATCGGGGAGATGCGCGACCGGGACACCATCGAGATCGCCTGTACGGCGGCCGAGACGGGCCATCTGGTGCTGAGCACGCTCCACACACCCTCTGCTCCCAAGGCGATCGACCGGGTGATCTCTAGCTTCTCGCCCCGCGAGCAGGGCCAGATCCGCTCGCAGCTTGCGGACTCGCTCAAATTCGTGGTGGCGCAGAATCTGCTGAAGCGCGCCGATGGCTCGGGCATGGTCGCCTTCTTCGAGGTCATCAAGATGTCCGCGGCCATCAGCAACCTGGTGCGCGAGCAGAAAACCCACCTGGTCGGCAACCAGATGACTCTCGAACGCAACAATGGTTGCATCCCGCGCGACAACGCGCTGCTTGCGCTGGTGGAACAGAACCTGGTAGATCCTTTTGAGGCATACAGGTTTGCGGATGACCGCTCGCTGTTCGCCAAGCTTGTGCCGCGGGCTCAGCTGGAGAGCTACTGTGAAGAATAGAGTCGATGCGTTCCTGACGTTGATGTACCAGATGGGCGCCTCTGACCTGTGCATCAGCACCGGGCAGCGGGTCACGGTGCGGGTGTCGGGGGCCATCGAAGCGCTGCGCTATCCGCCGATCGACCGCGATGCCTTCCGACGTATGCTGATCCCGATCGTGCGCGATGGCAAGTGGGCGAAGTTCGAAGAGGAAGGCGACCTGGACCTCGCCTACGAGGTTCCGGACGTCGCGCGCTTCCGCGTCAACATCTTCAAGCATGAGGACGGCTACGGTAGCGTTTTCCGGTCGATTCCGACCAAAATCCTGACGATGCGCGACTTGAATTTCCCCGAGTCGATTGCCCGCATTCCCCACTTCCGTAGTGGCATGGTGCTGATGACCGGCCCGACGGGCAGCGGCAAGTCGACCACCCTGGCCGCGATCATCCACGAGATCAATCTGAATCGTCCGAACCACATCATCACCATCGAGGACCCCCTGGAGTTCGTCCACAAGAACCGGCGCTGCCGCTTCAGCCAACGAGAGATCGGCACCCACGCCCACAGTTTCGCGGATGCGTTGCGCAGCGCGATCCGCGAAGACCCCGACGTGGTGCTGGTCGGTGAGTTGCGTGACCTCGAGACCATCCGCATGGCCCTCAAGGCGGCGGAGACGGGTCTGTTGGTGTTCTCGACCTTGCATACCAACACGGCGATCAAGACCGTCGACCGCGTGGTGACCGTGTTCTCGTCCGATGAGCAGGAGTCGGTGCGGCGCATCCTGGCCGACACATTGCGTGCGGTGGTTTCGCAGCAGTTGATTCCCAAGCTCGGTGGTGGACGCGTGGCGGCACACGAGATCCTGTTCGGCTCGCCTGCCCTCGGCGCCCTGATCCGTGAAGGCAAGACCAGCCAGATCGTCAACCTGATCCAGACGGGCCGCGGCGTCGGGATGATCGACATGGACTCTTCGATCCTCGAGCTGGTCCAGTCTCGTAAAGTAGCCCCGGAGGCGGCTTTCGAGAAGGCGATCCACAAGGACAAGTTCCGTAGGAAACTCGACGCCGTGGTGGCGTCGCTGGGCGACAGTTCGGGTGTGGTCGCCAGCGAGCCCGACCGGGGCGGCGAGTATGATCGGGTCGGGTCCTCCTCGAGCGCGCGGCGTCGAGAACCTGGCTCAGAGCGAGATCTGCGGCCCGTGTCCGCGACGCGGGACGAGGTCAAGCGCCGCACGCCCGTGCCCCGCAAGCTGAACTATGGCAGGCCGGCCGGGCCAGACCGTGAGCTCAGCCCTGTCGAGCGCAGCCGCAGCTCAAGCGACAGGCCGCGCAGCCCAGAGCGAGGCCGCGTGGGTTCAAGCGAACGCGGGCGGTCGGGTAGCAGCGAGCGAGGCGGGACCGGAACCAGCGAGCGGCACCGGGCAGCCAGCAGTGAGCGCAGTGGTTCGCAGCACCGGGCAGCCGGCAGTGAGCGCAGTGGCTCGCAGCACCGGGCAGCTGGCAGTGAGCGCAGTGGTTCGAAGCACCGGGCTGCCAGCAGTGAGCGCAGTGGCTCGAAGCACCGGTCTGCCAGCAGTGAGCGCAGTGGCTCGAAGCACCGGTCTGGCAGCAGTGAGCGCAGTGGCTCGCAGCGCCGGCCGTCACGCACCAAGGGAGCGAGTGAGCGCCGCAAGAGCGTACCCGGGGAAGTGGGGCGTCCGCCGCCGCGGAAACCGCGGGATCCTCGTCGTGAGTCGGGCAGGCCACCGGCGCAGCGCTAGCGCGAAACTCGCCCGCGTTGCGCCCCTACAGGGTGTACCAGAGCCTTCGCGGCGAGGCACTGGTGCGGGGACACACCGGAGCTCCTCAGGCCCGTCCGCCATCACGCTCTCCCTGGGCTGTTCGGCAGGAAATCTCTGCTTGAAAGGAGACTGTCGCCCTCAGATGTCCGCGAGCTCTGACATCTTCGGACCGAAGGCCTTCGGCGGACCCGGTCGAGCCTGCGTGCCCTGCGACGAAGGCCTGGGTCCCTTGGGGGCCAGCTTGTCCTGGCGCCTCTTTTTGTCATCAACCTTGTGGATCTTCTTGATGGCACCCCAGACCATGCGCTCATTCATCAGGGTCCTGAGCCGTTGCTGGAGGAACTGCGCCCTGTCCTGCAGGATGCGGGGATCGCCACCCTTCGTGAGGGGCTGGCTTCCCATGGTTTTGGCCGCGATGTCCTGTATCTTGTGGATCACATCCAGCGCGGCACGGACCTTCTTGACCTCACGGGCGATGCTCGTCACCTGGATGTAACCCTGCCATGACGGCGGACTCGCAGTGTGTGCGCGGCGCTCGCGATCAAACGTTTCGTTGATGGGACGGACAAACCATTCTTCTTTCGCGTCCGCAGGCGCAGAGGCGGGACATTGAGGGAACGGAGCTGCCATGCTTGAGCGTCTCTGGGGCTGGCCGGCACGCATCAGGCGCAGGCTCGCCCATAAGCTCCGCCGAGCCACCGCCCGGCACGCCTATATGATCGCCGGTCTGGGACGTTGTGGCACCACGCTGCTGGTCCAGGCGCTGCGGGAACACGGATTTGTCTACTCCAATATCCTTCTGCCGCGCATGGAGCAGCTGACGGAGCCCGTGCCCGGTACCATCTACAAGACCCACGCTCTGCCCCCCAGCACATTGCCCGCGCACGTCAAGCTGATCTACCTGTTCGGCGACCCTCTGGACATCGTCGTCTCCACCCATCGGCAGATCAACGAGTGGGGCGCGGGACACCATCGCAACTTCGGCTCCGAGAGTTTCGTGTCCAACGATGCGGTCTTCCACGAGGACACGCTCGGTCTCACCGAACACTTCGCCCAGTGGTACCGGCCGCAGGGCTTCTGCTTCCTCACCCTGCGCTATGAGAAGCTCTACACCCGGCCCGTGCGTCGCGCGCTCGACGACTACCTCGGGTTCGCCCTGCCGTTGCCAGCGTTTCGTCCGCGCCAGACCATCGGCGCCGCGCATGCGCGCAAATCCGAGATCTTGAGCGTCTACCGCGGGCTGATCCAGGCGACCGAAGCCGCCGACGACGTGCGGCTGTGGATCAAGACTTGAGCGGAGTGCGAGGCTCGTTGGAAAGCAGCCGTGCTCGGGCCAGACGCGGACGGCGTGTGCCGGTTGGATTCAGCCGCGTGCCGTCCGTCCGGCTATCTGCGCGTGTGGCCTACGCTTCGTTTCTTGTCCCAACAGCTCGTGCTGAGGAGGCCATCATGAAGCCGGCAGCGCCGAAAGAGAGCGCGTCCGAAGAGCCCCAGAGTGTGTGGTCTTGCTGTCGCCGCAGGCGCGCCGGGCCGAGGCGGCGGGCGAGCAGTAAGAAGGTGTTGTGGAGCTGAGTTGGAGGCGCTCTTGCTTCGGAAGGCCGGCTCGTCAGGGCTTGCCGCGGCTGTTGCTTCGGACGGTGGGCGGTCCTGACGAGCACCCAAGCTCTCAATGCAGGGCCGACGACACGTCAGGAGCCCTTTGTGTACTTGGCGCGAGTTAGACGGTATGTGGCGCCAGAAATCACATGTTTGCCTGTGCGCGTGTCCAAGGCCCAGGTACTATTCCTTGTAGGGGAGGGGTTTATCCCCTCCCGAGCGAACGGGCGGGGGTAAACCCCGCCCCTACTTTTC
>JAJDCP010000103.1 GCA_029260765.1 Planctomycetota bacterium | reverse complement strand
GCCAGGGTCAGCAGGGCTTCGGTCCGCGTCAAGGCGGCCAGGGTCAGCAGGGCTTTGGCAACCGTCATGGTGGACGGACCCAGCAGGGCTTAGGCCCGCGACGTGGTGGCCGCAACCAGCAGGGTTTCGGTCAGCGTCGTGGTGGTCGCAACCAGCAGGGTTTCGGCCCGCGTCGTGGTGGCCAGGGTCAGCAGGGCTTCGGCCCGCGTCGTGGTGGCCAGGGTCAGCAGGGCTTCGGCCCGCGTCGTGGTGGCCAGGGTCAGCAGGGCTTCGGCAACCGTCGTGGTGGCCAGGGTCAGCAGGGCTTTGGCCCGCGCCAGGGATTCGGTCCCCAGCGCGCGCCCGCGCCTCGCGGTGGGCACAGGTTCTTCTAGGAACTTTTGAATTCGATCGAGCCAGACGGGCGGGGAGACCCCGCCCGTCTGGCTTTGTTGGCTGCTGAAGTCGCGGAAACCGCGCTGTCGCTTCGGCGTCTTCGGTCAGGTTTGGTCCATGCCTTCGAACTGCTGAGAACCGCCTGTAGCGTCGGTCTATGCAGACTGCGGCGAAAATCGCTTCGCCAGCAACCACGGCGGTGGGCCCCTGGACCTCGCTCACCTCCTCGTTCCTCGGAGGCAAGCATCGGCCGCTTCGCTGAGTTGTCCTCCTCGCCGGCCATCCTGGCCGGCTGCCCCTTCGGACGCTTCGCTGAGTCCGCCTTGCCATCGACCCACCGGCGCGGCACCTGGCTTCACGATTTTCGCCGCAGGCTGCTATGACCGACGAGAAGCCGATCTGTATGGAAGAACCCAAAACCTCCGGATTCAACCTCCGTCAGAGCTCCTTCCGGCGCTCACAGAGCGCCGCTACAGGGACTGGCTTCCGCGCTGTAGCGGCTGTCTGCGAGAGGCTGTCTCAGGGAACACGATTCCGCCATGCAGTCGCTTTTGATTGTCATGTAGGGGCGGGGTTTACCCCCGCCCTCTCGAGAGCGAAGCGTCCGAGTCCTCGAGAGCGAAGCGTCCGAGTCTTCGAGAGCGAAGCGTCCGAGTCTTCGAGGTGTAAACTCCTCCCCTACCTAGAGAAAAGTCGGTTTCCCCCCGAGTCACAGGGGCCTGAGATTTTCATCAGGAATCAACCCCACGCCTCCAGACGTTCCCTGAGACAGCCTCTACGACCGTCGAAAAGACCGATCTGGAGGGAGGCCAGAATCCCAGCTGCGACCTGCGCGAAGCCAGCTGCCGGCCCGGAGAGCCCGCTCGCATCCCATCAGAGCGCCCCGTGGATCACTGCGCCTCTGGCACGCGCAGCTCCATACCTACGTTCAACTTCCCGGGGCCCGACTTGCGGTCACGGTTGGCTTCTTAGAGCGGTCGCCTGGCCTGGCGACTTCCCCACAGCTCGAGCGCGATCTTCTCTAGCGTGTCGCCCGAGCGCACGGTCCAGGTCTTCTCTTCGGGGGGCAATGCCGACAGCCCCGGATCGCTCTCGTCCGTCTCGGCAGTGCTCTCAAGGGAATCGGCAGCCGGGGCTGGCGGTGTCGAGCGGGGAACCTCGCTCGGCCGCAACCGCTCTTCGATCAGGCGGTGCGATAGCAGCAACAAGAACATCAGGACCAACAGGCCCCACTTGGCAAGCCGGCTCACGGCATTCCTCCTGGCATACACGACACCGAAGGAAAGTCCTGAGTCGGCCGCTCTCAGTCCTACTTCTTATCCTTCGACGAGTCGGCTTTCTTAGAAGCTTTCGCGGCCTCGGCCTTCTTCTCTTCTTCGGCTTTTTTCTTGGCCTCTTCTGCTTCTTTCTTGGCTTCTTCTTCAGCGGCCTTCTTGGCTTCTTCAGCAGCTTTGGCTTCAGCTTCGGCAGCAGCCTTGGCTTCGGCTTCGGCGGCAGCCTTGGCGGCGGCTTCGGCAGCAGCGGCTTCTTCGGCAGCCCGCTTGGCGTCTTCAGCAGCCTTGACCTTCATCGCGGCTTCGTGCTCTTTCCTGGCCTGCTCAGCGACAACAGCAGCTTCTGCATCGGCTTTCGCCTGGGCTTCGGCCGCGACCTTGGCAGCGGCCTCTTCCTGGGCGCGGCGCTTGGCGTTCTCGGCGTCGGCCTTCTTCGCTTCTTCGGCAGCGATCTTGGCAGCAGCCTCGTCGGCTTTCGCCTTCTCTTCAGCTTTCTTCTTGGCCTCTTTGACCATTTCGTCGCTAGCAGTCACATTCCAGTCTTTGTTGCCCACGAATTGCTGGGCGATGTCGCTGGGAATGAAGGCGGTCGTCCATTTCTGGAACGTTCCTACCCCGTCGATGTTGTGCAGGCCATCGCCGATGTACTGAACCCGCCAGTTTTCAGATTCGGTTTTCTGCATGGGTCATCCTCCAAATCGTTTGCTCGATGATCTCATCCGAGTAAGGCAATGGGCCTGCCTTGGGGCATCTTTGGCCTGGCCAATACCTGGCACCGCTGCACGCAAGCTGGCACAGCATGCTGCACGACTGGCAGGACGCTGCTCAGGCTTGACACAGAAACCCCAAAAAACCTTTGCGTGAGCGCCAGTTTATCTGATTATCGGTCGATAGTGCAATCCGAATTCAGCGCAAATTGCCCGGCTCTCTTCCGGCCTGCAGTCTGGCACTTCCCACACAAAAAAGGAAGCCAAGATGTCGGACGTTCGCAATGGGGTCCCCAGTTGGCCCTTGCATGTGGAGATCCCTGTAGCCTGGGGCGACATGGACGCCTTCAAACATGTCAACAACACGGTCTTCCTACGATGGTTCGAGACCGCGCGGATCGCATTTCTTCAGCACGTCGGTCTGCTCGCCAGCATGGAGAAGACCCAGGTTGGACCGATTCTTGCGCGCGCTACCGTCGACTTCAGGCTGCCCGTCAGCTTCCCCGACACGATCCGTTGTGAGGCCGCGGTCAGCAGTGTGGGGAAGACATCCTGGGTGCTGGCATACCGGGCTTGGAGTCAGAAACAGCGGGCCCTGGTCGCTCAGGGAGACTCCGTCCTGGTCCTGTTCGACTATCAGAACCGTGCCAAGGTAGCCCTGGAGGGACCTCTGCGGAAACGGATCGCGGCCCTCGAGCGTGCTGTGAAAAGTCTGTGAGACACGGCGCGGAAATTCGCGTTGCGTTTCGGCTTGGGTTTCAAATACGATCAGA
Source organism: Planctomycetota bacterium (assembly GCA_029260765.1). Lineage (GTDB taxonomy): Bacteria > Planctomycetota > J058 > JAJDCP01 > JAJDCP01 > JAJDCP01. Next base: position 14,872 of record JAJDCP010000103.1, on the reverse strand, counting down.
ATACCGATGACTATGACCAGAGCATCCGCTTCAGGGGTCTGCTTGAGAGGTGGCACGAGATTTGCCGCCTGAGACAAACCATGTGACGTCTCGAATATGCGTTAAGGAGGAAAGACATTGAGGAATGTGCAGGTCGCCATCCTGTTGGTCGCAGGTCTTCTCTGCGGCTGCAACCAGTCGTCCGGCGGCAGTTCCGCCACGAACACGGGGCAGACCGGCAGCGGAACCCAGACCGGTAGTGGGAACACGGGCACCGCGACTCCCTCTACCCGTCCTCTGAACGCGCTCCACGGAAGTGTCGAGCAGTACACGAGCAGCCAAGGCACCGATGAGTGGCTGCTGGTCGGCGATGACGCCACGAGCTATGAGATTGATGCTTCCGACCGCCAGGCGCTCGAGGCCGATGGCGCCAAGGTTGGAAGTACGCTTACGTTCGAAGGCATCCTGAACCTGAACCACGTCCCGCAGAACACAGGTGCCTGGGGCCTCACTCTCGGCAGCTATTCGCTGGACGACTTCCGGCAACGCGGTGAGCTCGGGCTCGACCCGAGCAGCGGCGCGCTGATCTTCGCTGCCCGCGACGGCCAGAGCTATACGTTGCAGGGAAGCATGGCACAACCTGTCATGAGTCTCGCCAATGCCGAAGGCCTGGGGCTCGAAGTGATGGGAATCCGGGGGGCCGCCCAAGCCATCGATGTGCGCGCGCTGGTGCTCGACCGAACCATTACCTGGCGCATTTTCGGGGGCATGGCGGGCGTCGATATCCGTCAGACTGTCGACCTCGAACGCAAATTGGTGCGCTACCGTGGCGGAAGCATGACCGGCTTCCTGCCGGTGCAGGACTTCGAGTGTCCGATGACACCCGCCGAAGCCGCCGACATCGAGGCGCTGCTCGCGGCTGCCGACGTTCCGCAGCTCGCCCCCGTGCTGAGCCGCAATATGATGATCCTCGACGCACCGTCGTCGAGCGTGCATTTGCAGGATGGCAGCGACACCTGGAATGTCGGCATCTCGTGGTGGGCTGCGGGCAACGCCCCTCCGGTTCCTCAGGCTGTCGATGACCTGGGCCAGGCGCTCGGTGATCTGAGCGCGGCAATGCAGCTGAATCGGCTCTCCACTGACCTGGAGGAGGGCAGCTTCAGCGCCAAGGCCGATCCGAACGACGCGGTTCAGCATCTGGTCATCAACGAACAGGCCGAGCTCGACGCGTTCTGGAGCGAGCACAAGCCCCATGCGAGCCCGCCCGCCGTCGACCTGAGCAGCAAGACCGTGTTGGTCGTTATCGATACCACCCGCACCACCAGTGGCTACGATATCGCGATCGGCAGCATCACCGAGACGGCCGGGAACCTGGTCGTCGAAGTCCAGATGACGACTCCGGGCCCGACTCCGGTGCCTTCACCGCAACCGCAGCCGATCGTCGTACAGCCGATCACCAGCAGCACGGTCACCAGCTCGCAGCCGACAATCACCGCTGCGCCCAGCTTGACGGCCTTGCCCAACCCGACCATCACTTCCCCTCCCATCATCGCCGTGCCGATGCCGATGCCGATCGTGACCCGTCATTACCACATCGTGACCATCGACAAGTTCGACCGTTCCTATTCGGTCAGCTTTCAGTAACTGCCCTCCCGCCTGGTCTGGCACCAGATTTGATACTCTTCTCTCCGCTGGCCGGGTAGATCCGCCTGAGACCGCGCGCCAGCGACGGGCTCATGCCGCCCAAGGGAGGAAGCGAAGTGCGCTGGTCTACCATTCTGACATGCATGGCCCTGATGGCAGGTCCGCTCGCCGCCCAGGAGAGCTTTGAGGGAGCGGGCTTCAGCGTGGTCCTCCCGGAGGGCTGGCGCACTCAGCCAGGACCGGAAGACGACATCTACGCGGCCCGTCTGCGCGGACCCCAACAGGGAGACGGCCCGATGGGGGTCTACTTCAAGCGGGTGCCGGTGGGCGAGGACCTCGAGGCCCAGCTGCAAGACGAAAAACAACGCCTGCGCGCGGGAGCTGATAGCTGGAGCCGCCTCGGCGATCATGTCTTCCTGGGCTGGAGCCTGCCTTCGATCGAACGCGATGGCCGCTTGTGGGGTCTGCGCCAATACGGATTGCGGCATGCCGACGAGATCTTCAGCTGCATCGTGCTCGCCCCTTTGCAGCTGGCCGCCAGCCAGGTCGCCGATCTGAGCGCCCTGCTGGCCAGCCTGCGTTTTGACGGCCCCACCAGCCCCCTGCGTCCTGTCGACCTCGGTGTGGTCTATGCGCTCGCAGCCGAGGGAGAATTCTCTGCGCCCGTCCCCTACCTGCTGAGTCGGGTGCGGGTCTCTCCTCCGGGTGGTGGGATGGCCGGGCGACTACGTGTGCAGGCCGTCGATGCTGTCAGCGGCGACGCGCTCGAGCTGCTCGATAGCGCCCTGGACGGGTCCGACGAGCAGACCTGGCGGCTACAACCCGTCCTGGTCAGCTCGGTCAGCTTCTCGATCGAGCCCGCCGGATTGATGTCGGTGTTTGTGGGGTTTGATCGCGAAGAGGCCCACAGTTTCAGCGAGCGGGTGCTGGACGGCCTGAAAACTGCGCTGGAATTCGAGTCGCGCTGGCTCGAGGGCTTTCCAGGTCCCGACTACCTGCGTTTTGACAGCAACGGCATGCAGAGGAATCACTTCGATGGGTGGGGGCAGGCGATCACCTACACGCCCTCCGAGGCACTCGCGAGCGGTGGCTTTGCGGAGATGGAGCTGCGCTCCAGTGGCCGCGACGGAGAACGGGGAAGCCACGACGATCTGGTGGTCTCGTCCTCCTTCACGGTCCCTGAGCCTGTGATCCCGGAAGTCGCGGCAACCGAAGCCGATGAGGCTCGCTCGGATGAGGCCGTGGCCGCCGAGCTCGAGCTCGCCATGGCAGAAGAAGAACCCGATTCGGCCTACGACCCTGAGCTGGATGCGGCCCTCAATGGAATCGCGGCGGGTGCACTCCCGCCGGATCTGCTGGGGGGCCCGCCCACCGAACCCGCGCTCACAGTCGAGCCGGCGGTCGAGCCCACGCCGGAGGTCGCGCAACCAGCCGAAGCGCAGCCCGTGCCCGTGGTTCCTGAGCTCGAATCCGTCAAGCCTCGCTTTGCCAGCGTCAAGCTCGACCTCGACACCACAATCGAGATCCATGCCAGCTTCGCAGACCTGCTCGTGCGCGACGGCACGCTCGGCTTCCAATTGGGGCTCAGCCTGTTCGATCCCCAGGGCGTCCAGCTCTACAGCGACCCGGAGGTGATGGTTGAGCGGCCCGCGGCCCAGGCAGGAAAACGTCCCTCCGTCCGCTTCCAGCTCGCTCTGCCTCCCTCGCTGGAAGCGGGCCTGTATACCCTCGAGCTGCAACTCAGCGATCTGCATTCAGGTCTGAGCAACGCCACAACGTTGCCCTTTTCGGTGCGCTGAGCGCCCCGCTCCCCGAGTTGACAAGCCAGGCAGCGGGCCGCTACTCTCACGGAGAATCTGGCTCGGAGACACAGTATGCCCTTGCGTTTTGACCCCCCGGGAGTGATCCGCGAGGTGCTGGTCCTCGACGACAAGAAGACGGCGAGCTTCTATGTCGACCTGGTACAGACCCCCGCCGAAGAAGCAGAGGCTCCCGGCCGCCGTGTCGTGCTGCTGCATCCTCGAGCGCCCTGGATCTCGCTGAAGGCGCGCCAGGTCGAGGCTCTGGCAGCTGACGCTCCGGAGCTCTTGCGCAACCACATCTCGTTCGCGCCCGGAGACCTGCTGTTCGAGCTGCCGGCCAGCCCGGTGCGGATCGAAATCAATCTGGTGCTCGAGCATGCCGACTTCAAGGCCGCCTGCGCCGCAGGCCTGCAGAAGGTCGAGCAGGACGTGCGGGCCTACGCCTTCAAAGATGGCCTGCTCGAACAGCACGAGCTGCGCATCCCCCTGAAGATCCGACGCCTGGTGCGGCGCGAGGAGCTGGCGGTCTTTCCCGGCATCTTCTCGATTGACTTCGGCACCACCAACACCTGTTGTGCTTTCAAACGCGACCTCGAAGATCCGCAGCTCGTGGAGTTTGCGGGGAGGTCGTACTTGCCCTCCGCGATCTACTTCGAAGAGATCCTCGAGGCCCAGCGTCCGCGCTTCGTCGTCGGCCAGAACGCGCTCAGCCATGTGCGCGACCGCTACGAGCACCGCTCGCTGCTGACGAGCGTCAAACGCCGGCTCGGCGAGGCCGAGCCTCTGTCGTACCTGGTCTACAACGGCTTTGACGACTATGTCGAGTATTCGGTGGAAGCGATCTGCGAGCTGCTGCTCGGAGAGGTCCTTCGCGATGCCCGGCACTATCTCGAAGAGACGCAGGGGGCAGGTCGCATCGACCGAATGGTGGCGACCTACCCGACCTGCTTCGGTCTCAGCGAGCTGGCCGCACTGCGGCGCGTGTTCGACGGCCTCGGGTACAGCGGCGACAACCTGATCCTCAACTTCGACGAGGCGACCGCGGCGGCCTTCTACTATGTGCATCAGAAGATCGCCAAAGGCGTGCCCGAGTTCCTCGCCCGTTACGGTGAGGTCGGCAGGGAAGTGGCCGCGGAAGCGCAGAGCACCCGCGAAGATGGACAAGAGGTCGAGGTCCGCAAGCGCTGGGATGCCAACATCCTGCTGATGGACTTCGGGGGAGGTACGGTCGACAACGTCTTCTTCAATGTCCAGATCTTCAACGAACAAGCACCCCACTTTCAGTACGAACGTTTCCGGATCAAGATGCATGTGGTCGGACAGAACGGCGAACGCTACTTCGGCGGCGACGACATCAGCCTCTGGCTGTTTCGACTACTGAAGGCTCGTTTCAGTCGTTTCAGTCAGCCGCAGGTGGCCGCGCAACGCGAGGCCCTGCAACGCATCCGGGCCTGCAGCTCGGCCGGGAAGGAGGGGGAGCCGCAAACGGCCAAAGCCTGCGAGACGCAGGCGAGTGTGCTGGCACCCTCGGCAGGGCGGCCGAACCCCGTGCCAGCGCAGGGCAACGCGCCGCCCCCCGGCTATGCTGTGCCCCCGGGGTACGCACCTGGTCCCGGCTATGCCCCGGCCCCCGGCTATGCGCCACCCGCCGGCTTTGCGCCGCCCCCCGGCTATGTTCCGCCCCCCGGTTATGCTCCGCCCCCCGGCTATGCTCCGCCCCAGGGTTTCACAGTCCCACCCGGCTATGCAGTGCCCCCGGGGTATGCGCCCGCTCCGGGACATGGCCTCCCGCCGGGCTATGCCGTGCCCCCGGGGTACGCGCCGCCGCCAGGCTATCCGCCTGCCGGGGCCGCCCAACAGAGCCCTCCTGCTGCGCCGCAATCGCCGGGGGCTGGCCAGCCGTGGCCGTACCCTGCCGGGGCTCCGCAGGTTCCCTCGCCGCAAGCGGAGCCGTTGTTCGAAGACGCAGGGCGCTTCAAGCGGTTGTACGCGAGCTTGCGTGAGGATCTCGAGCGCGTGCTGCCCACGCGTTTCTCTGGGTCGGGCGAGCTCAGCGAAGCGCGCGTGGACGAGTCGGCTTCAGCCATTTTCCACGAAGTCGTCAGCGCGGCCCAGGACATCCAGAAGCGGCTCGGGACGCCGCTCAACGTGGAGCGCAGCGATGGTTCGCCGCCAGAGAGTGCCTATCCCGACGAGGCCTGCTCTCCGCGCATCGAGTTCAAGTTTGCAGCCGAGCGTCTCAGCACCCTGGTCGACAACCTGGCTGGCGTGAAGCTCAGTACCGAAGACCTGCGCGGCATGATCGAGGCACGGCTCGACCAGGCGCTGGAGAAGGCTTCCTTTCTGTGCTATGCCCGAGAGAACGACGGCTACGCGGTCTCCGAGCCCGTCGACATCGTGATCCTGGCAGGCAACACCGCCAACCTGCCCCTGGTTCGGCGACGCGTCAGTGAGGTGCTCGAGATCCGGCCCGATCTGGTCTGGTTCGATCCGGCCAGCGCCAAAGCTTCGGTGGCGTTGGGGGCCTGCTACGCTGCAGAGCTGGGTCACGGCACCAGCCCCGGTTTGAAAGTCGAGGTCGAGACGTTGCTGCGGCGTCTGCCTTTCGTCGTGGGCGTGCCCGATCATGGCAGACTGTTCGTGTTGTTCGAGCGTGGCACCGCTCTGCCCGCCTCGACGACTCTGCCCGCGAGTATGGTGTCGCGCAGGTTGATCCTGTCGAGCCGCAGCGGATACTGCCCCGATGAGCCGCCACAACGGCTGGGCTTCTTCGACTTCTCCGGGCCGGGAGAGGAACAGACGAAGGGCCTGCTCAAGAAGTTGTTCGGTGGCAAACGGCCGGCGCTGAGCATCTGTATCGACGATGAACGCAAGATTTTTGCCCTCAAGGACGGCCGTCGTTACCGCCTGCAACCGCATCCCGACGGATCCGGTCCGAAGGCCGACCTGTACTCTGGGACGCACTGAGGCCCGCAGGTGAAGCCCGAATTGCGCGCGCTCGGTCCGCTCAAAAAATCCGCGCGTCTGCAGCGCGCCTGGCGGCGCTGCGGTCGGGAGTCGGCGGGCGCTTGTCTGGAGTTGTTCCATGCCGTCTGCGCCCTGCCCGAACCGGGTCGGGACGCTGACGACCGGCTGTTTACCAGTCTAGGACAGGCCTTGCAGCGGCTCGATCTGAACCTGGTTCCCGCAGAACGGCGCCTCGAGCTGCCCGATCCCGCGGGCTCGGGACCCCAGCTGTGCCGGCAGACGGGTTGCCTGTTATGGCCCGAGGCGGCTCCGGAGCAAGCTCCAGGCCAGCTGCTGCGGGTGCGGCGGGTCACCCTGGCTGGCGCCGCACAAAGCGTCCCCGGGGGTTTCGCCGAGGTGGTGGTGGCGGCGGCCTCCGGCCAGGGACCTCCGGGCTACCTGCTCGATGCTCCCACTCCTGGCCTGTTGAGCAAGCTGCTGGCAGGCAAAGACGACCTGCTGCGTTTTGTCGAGCGGGTGGACGCGCGTTCCGACACAAACCTGACGCAGGCTCTGCAGGAATGCCGGGAACGCATGGTCAGCGCGAGCCGTGTCTGGCGTCTCGAGCTGCGCGAGGTGTTGCTCGACGCGCTGCGGGGACAGGCGCGTCTACCTGCTGGATTGGGGCCGGTCGTTGAGGCTCTCGAGCTCGAGTTGCTTCCTTCGAACGATCACTGGCCTGTCCCGGAGCAGCGGGAAGAGCCCGCCGCTGTCTTCGAACCCGGCCTGGGCAGCCTGCGCCTGGAGCACAGCGAGCTGGCTCGGGGCACGATTCTCGAGCTGCAGCAGCTCGGCGTGCGTCAACGCGGCGGCGGCCAGCTGCTGCTGGCTGCGCGCTTACGGCTCAGTCTGGGCAGCCGGCCGTCAGCCGTCGAATCCATGTTGGTCCAGCGCTCTGGCGACTGGCCTGAGCTCAGTGGCCTGCTTGCACGCCTGCGCGAGCTGCGGCAGCTGCCCCTGGAGCTGCGCGACGGACTGGAGGGACGAACACTGGCGGCTCGGGTCTACAGTGACCTCGAGGCCGCGGGGGCACCGCCAGAGCGTCTGCGGCTGCTGCGCTCCGAGCTGGCTCTGCTCGGCATGCGCCCCTACCCCGCGCCCGATGAGACCTTTCCCCTGCCCGAGCTTCCCGACCCCGGGGCGCGGCTGTCCGCGGATCCGCAAATTCCCCGGGGGCGCTTGCTGCGCGTCGAGAGGCAGGCATTTCTGTGGAAGGGGTGCCTGCTCGGTGAGCCGCAGTATGTGCTGAGCTCTGGGCCTGAAGATGGTCTGCAACGAGCGCTGCGCATCTTGAGCGAGCGCAGTCAGAGCGAGACCTTGGCAGGTCTGGAGGCGCTCCAGCAGCAGTTGGATTCCTTCTTGCTCAAGACGCGAGCCGCGCCTCTTCCCCAAGAGCTGGTGCGGGGTCTGTTGGCGCTGACCGAGATTCTTCCCCAAGAGCACGCAGAGCTCGCTGCCGCGATCGTCGACCAGCTGCGGATGCGCGGGCTCGAGTTGCTGCCAGGCTCGCCTCAGCTGGCCGGAGCTGAAGGAAGCAGCGCGGACGCCGAAGGCTGCGAGGTGCATGCTCAGGAGTTCGCGGAGCAGCCTGCAGGGAGCGTGCTGTCGGTGTTGCGGACCGGCTACCGCTATCGAGGAAGCTTGCTGCGGCCCGCCCAGGTGGTGCTGAGCCGCGGCCCCTGCCCTCCCTTGTTGGCAGGCTGGCGGCGGCTGCTCGCGGCTGCGCCGGCTGCGGCTGCCGCCCGTCTGAGGGAGTTGCAACCGGCCAGCGAAGACTGTGACGATGCGCGCCTGTTGCCCTGCTTGCTTGAGATCTTCGATCAACTCGAAGCGTCCGGGCCACGCGAGCTTCTTGAGAAGCTGCTGGCCGAGACCGGGGTCGAATTCATCCCTGCCGCGCACGAGGCCACATTCTCGTTGGCGCGCGCCGGTGAGGAAGGAGTCGAGGTGCGCGGCGAGCCGGCCCTCGAACCGGAGGGCGCGCTGCTGGCGGTCGAGCAGCGGGGTTACCGCTGGGGTGCGCGCCGACGATCCGCGCGCATCCGCGTCAGCCTCGGGCAGAGTGACCCGCTGGTTCCTTTGGCCTTCCATCTGTTGAGTGGACAGCCGCTCGAGCTGTTCGACGCGCAGGGAGCGCCCTTGCAGTTGCAAGCGCCGCTGTCCGACGCCTGCCGCCAGCTGGCCAGGACCTGGCTGCAGCGCCCGAGCCCGCGGGTGCCGGAGTCGGGCGCTCTGTTTCTGCATGGGCTCAGCCTGCAGCTGGGTAGCGAGTCGGAGACCACCTGGACGGGCCAGATTGCCTTCCAACTCGCGCATCTGGGCGCCCGGCTGGTGCCTGGGCGAGCGGACGAGCCGCTGCCTGCCAGTTCCTGGGAAGGTCTGGCGCGACGTTACCATGGCGAGGTTTGCGAGGGTTGCTGTATCGGGCCCTACAAGCCAGGTCTACTCTGGCAGGGGCGCTGGCTGCAGGCTCCCGAAGGCACGGTCAGCCTGGGGCCGCCGAGCACGGTGCTGCGACGGCTCTGGGATCTGCGTGGCGCGCTCGAAGGCCTCGCAGAGCCACAGCTCCGCTCCCGATTGCTGCGTGCGCTGGGAGAGTCCCTGGCCGAGCTCGAGTGCCTGCCGCGTGCCGCGCACGGCGAGTGGCCGGGCGCACGCGCCCTGGTCCGCGTGCTCGATGCCTGCGATGCTGTCGGCGAGCCGGCCGCAGCCCCGCGCCATCCCGAGCTGGCGCGTCAGCTGTGCGGCGATCTGCAGCAGCTCGGTGTGCGCGTCGACACGGTGGTCTCCGGGGCCAGCTTTGTCGCCCAGAGCGACGGCTTTACGCGCACCGCCAAGCCAGTGTTCGACAGCCAACAGGGGACCGTGTTGGCTGTGGCCAGCCGGGCGATCTTCTTCCGAGATGCTGCGTTCCGCGCCATCAGCGAGCTGTGGGTGGGGGCGGGCCAACGCCCACACGTCTTGGCGCTGCTCGAACGCTTCGCGCTCGAAGCGCGCATGGCCGGAATCGAAGACGAAGCCCTGGAGGGGCTCTTGGCGCAGACTCGGCACCCGGAGGCAAGCGCCCTGCACTTCCGTATCATCGAGGCGGTCAATTTGCTGTATAGCTGGTCGGTGGCCGGACGCCCCTTTGCGCGCGGAGCACATTTCATGAGCGAGTTTCTACATGGGGTGCTCGCACCGTTGGGTTTCAGCCTGGTGGGAATCGAACCTGGGGCCGAGCTCGCCAGCTTTGGCAACCACTGGTGTGAACCCCGCTTCGTGCACAAGGCAGGGGCAGCCGGGCACAGCATCGTGCGGGTGCTGCGTCCCGCGTTCAGGGACGAAGCGGGGGAAGTGGTGCAGCGAGCGCTGGTGGAGGTCGCACGATGAGATTCCTCCTGTTGATCGCCGGGTTGTTGTGCCTGGGGTGTGTGGGGCCCGAGCCGGCGCCCGAGCCCGAGCCCGTGCCTGTGCCCGTGCCCGTGCCCCAGCCGGGTCCCCGCAGCGAGCCTCCCTCCACTGCCCCCATCAACGCCCTGGTCGGCGGCGACGGCTGCCTGTTTGTCGCCCGCAGGGACGGCAGCCTGCAGAAACACCGAGCGCAGGGACAGCTCTTCGAGCGGGACCTGCAGGCTGAGATCACCGTCTGCGAGCTGGTCGGCAACACGCTGTATCTGGCCGGCAGCGGTTGGCTCGTTGCGGTCGACATCGATGGCACCCAGCTCTGGCGTCTCGAGGCGGGTCTGTTGGGCAGCGTGGTCGCGATGGGGTCGTATGCCGAATTCCTCTACGTGGCCGACGCAGGCGCCCGCCTGCTGCGCGTTGACACGCGGGACGGCAAGCCCGCAGGACGCATGGGTCCCCACCTGGGCCGGGGGCAGATGCGCGATGTCGATGCGGCCCGCGGCGGTGTTCTACTCGGTCTGCATAGTGGTCGCCTGCTACTGCTCGACCGGGCAGGCAACGAGCTCTGGAGCCGCTGGCCCGAAGGAGATCAGCCCCAGCGCTGGGCGCGCTTCACTTCGATGGGTGTGGTCGGTTTCGGGCAGCTGCCGGTGCTCTACGACCTGGCCGGGAACGAGCAGGCGCGCGGTCAGCGGTGCGGATGGGCAGCGCCTCTTTTGGTGGTTGGCGAAGATGTCTATTATGGTGGTTCCGATGGCGGGGTCTTGCGTCTTGGACAACAGAACCCTGTGGCACGTGTCTCTGCGCTGGCTGTCCTGGGCTGGGACGGGACCCGGCTGTGGGCCGGCTCCGAAAGCGGAGAGCTGAGCATGTTGGACGAGCACCCCTGACGAGGATGTGGGCATGGCTGATTCCGGCTGGTATCTGGGAATTCGCGGCAAACAACTGGGACCTTTTGAGCGCGCAGAGCTCGAGACACGCCTGGCTCAAGGCGGGGCTGAGAACGCCAAAGTCTGGCGGGAGGGCATGGCCGACTGGTTGCCCCTGCGCGGGGTGCCGGAGCTGGCCGGATTGCTCCCGGCCGCAGCCAAGCGCGGGCCGCCGAGAGGCGAGCTCGCCAACATGGCACGTCTACCCAGCGCCGAAATTGGCGGGCCGTTGGTCAAAGACGGAGCGGCACCTGAGCGCGCCCCCTTGCGCGCCCCCTTGCGCGTCGAACGGGCGGCGGACGGCAGCATGATGTTGCCGTGTCCGAAGTGCCGGCGCCCGACCAGCAGCTTGAAGAGCTACAGCTATTTCCGTTACCTGGTTTTCCTGTTGGCAGCTGCCTTCTACGGCATGAAGAAGGTGACCTGTTGCCCGAGCTGCATGCGCGGCGATCTCGCCATCAACCTGCTGATCAACATGGTCCCAGCCAACCTGTTGTGGTTGATCATCGTCCTGCCCCTGAACGGGACCTACTTCCTCGCCACCTTCTTGCAGGGGCACTCGAAAGCGGTCACCGCGGAACTGGAGATGTTCTCGCAAGAATGACAGGCGAGCCTTGCAAATCCGCGCGACTCGGGTGATAGTCTCTGCCCACGGGGGAGATCATGTCGCGGCGCAACCGCATTCTGGCGGCCTTGCTCAAGGCTGAGGGCCAGCTGCCCAATCCGGCGGTTGCCGAGCTGAAGAGCCTGCTTGCGAGCGGCCAGCCCATCGAGACCGCCCTGCTCACACGTGGCCTCATCGATGAGGCCCAGAGCGCGGCTCTACAGGTCCACGACACGCGGCTGCTCGAAGACCGCTTGTTGGCCGGCGTGTTGATTGAGTGGAAGCAACTCGACATGCTGGCCGCACGGAAACTGCTCAAACGCCAGGAGCAACGTGCCGCTCGTGGCGAGTTGCCGCCGCTGGTCCAGGTCGGTGCCCAGAGGGGCCTGCTGAATGGCGCGGTCATTGCCCGGCTCCAGGCCGAAGCCCGTCCGTTGGAGTTGCACTGCCCTGGTTGTGACAGCGGCTTTGTGCTCAAGGTCCCTCCGTTCCATGGCAAGCCGCCGCAATGTCCGCGCTGTCCGGAGCACCTGCAGCCGCGCGAGGACGCGGTTGTCGTGGTTGTCGCCGATTCTGTCGGGCCACTCCAGGAGCCCGAGAGCGAGTCGGAGCGCGCCCTCGTTGAGGCGAGCCGTGAGCGCGAGAGCCGCAAACGGCTCGAGGCCGCTCTGCAGACCACGCGCTTGCAGCTGAACAAGGCGCAAGAGTCCAGCCTCGAAGTCGAGCGTCTGCGGGAGGAGGTCGAAGCCGAGCGTCGGCGACGCAAAGAGCTGGAAGGAGCCTACCAGACCACCCGTCTGCGGCTCGACGACGCCCTCGAAGGGCACGCCGAGCTGAAGGAGCTACGCGCAGAGCTGGAGCGCGAACGGATAGCGCGCAAAGAGCTCGAACAGGCGCATCAACGCGTGGCGCTGGATCTCGAGGCGCGGGCGCTCGAAGCGTCGGACAATCGGCGCCTGGACGATCGGCTGCGCGAAGCTGAAGAGGCCCGCTTGAGCGCCGAGGTTGCGCTGCAGGCAGCGCAGTCATCCGGCACAGAGGTCGAGGGCCGTCTGCAGTCCGAAAAGACCCGCCGCATCCAGGCAGAGCTTCGGCTGCAGTCCGCCGGCTCAGAACAACAAGCTGCGCAGGTCCTGCGTGAAGAGGCGGAGGCCGCCGCCCTGCGGCTTCGTCGTGAGCTGGCGGGCGAGCAAGAAGCCCGTGCTGAGCTCCAGCGCTCCCTCGACGCCCTCGAGGCTGCCCGCATCGAGTCCCAGGACGCCCTGCAGCGGACGCGCGAGGAACTCGAGCAGGTCCGTCAGAAGCAGGTTCGTACACAGCGTGTGCTGGTCGACGTGCAGCAGGACCTGCAGCAGGCGCGCACCAACCGTGATCAGGTGGAGGGCGTCCTGCAGAGCCTGCAGCAAGACTTTGCCAGCGAGCAGGAGCGGGCCGAGCAGGCTGTCGCTGCGATCTCGGCATTGCGGGCGGCTCTCACCGACGAGCAGGGGCGACGGCTCGAGGACGAGCGGGAGCTCGAGAGCCTGCGCGTGCAGCTGGCCGCGCAGCGCTCCCAGGCGAGCGCCCTCGAGAACAGCCTGTGCGCACTGCAAACGCAGTTGCAGAGCGAGCAGGAGGCGGGCAAGAGCGTTCTGGCGGCGAAGCTCACGTCGATGCACGCGGAGCTCGAATGCGAAGAAGCACGTTCGATCCAGGCAGCAACGCGGCTGCGGCAGCTGGAAACGGAGCTCGCGGAAGAGCGCAAAGCGCGTCAAGCTGCTGAGCAGCAGCACGAACAAGCTTGCACATCGCTCGAACAGGCACAGCGTTCGCGCCTCGAGGCTGAGCACGCGGCCGAAGGCTTGCGGAAGCAACTCGACGAGCAGTTGCGCGCCCGGAAAGCTGCCGAGTCCGCCCGCTCGAGCCAACAGGCCGCGCTCGACACGCAACGTGCCGCGCACGCCGCCGCGGAGGCTCGGCTGCAACAGCTGCAGAGCGATCTGGCCGCCGCCCGCGCGCAACGTGAGCAGCAGGAAGCAGCGCGCGCCGGCCTCGACGCGCAGCTGCAGAAGGGCCGCGAGCACAGCGAGGCGTTGGAGACCTCCTACCAACAGGCACGCGACGAGTTGGCCGAGGAAAAGACCGCCCGCACTGAGCTGCAAGCACAGCTGGTAGCGGGTGAGGAGGCACGTCTCGAGGCGGAGCGGCGCGCGAGTGCCATGGTCTGGATCGCGATGTTGGCCGTCGGACTCGGCCTGGCCATCGGCCTGGTGATGACACGGCTGCTGGAGTCGTCGCTCTAAACCCCGGTCGCGCCATGTCTTTCAGCGCTCCCGCCAGATTCGCCTGGCAGAAATCAAATCACTTGCATACGATGGTATTTGTCTGCGCGATTCTCAACCGGGGCCGGTCGCTGACCGCCCTCACCGGAGGAATGCCATGGTCGACTTGCACGAGCTCTGTCAGGATCTGGCCGCTGCCCTGCCCATCCGCACTGCCTGCGCCATCGTCCAGCGCCGCAAGCGCACCATACTTACCAGCCACGGCCTCGAATGCCTGAGCGCGTCGGAACAAGAGACTGTGGTGCGGACAGCCCTGTCCGTCTCTGAAGCCGCTCGCCTCCCTCAGCTCGTCGACAGCCTCGACAAGCGTCCGGGGCGGAAAATCCGCGCCTCCGAGACCCTGTTTGCGTCGTCCCGCATGCAGGTGCTGGTCAAGAGTGTGACCGAGACGGATCTGATGTTCCTGTTGCTGGTCTCGGCCCGGACTGATGTGGGTTATGCCTGGCGGGCCCTTCGCCACGCGGTCCATCGCTACAAGGCGGGCCACCAGTTCGAGCAGAGCAGCCCGCTGCCCGCCTTCCCTGCCGAGGTGCTGTGCCGGGACGCCACGCAGCGCTGCCTGCACCGGCTGGGATATCAGGAAGAAGACCTGCAGGGCCAGGCGCTGACCGCGCACTGACGGGGAACAAACCAGGAGAGGCGGAGAGGTTTCCGACACGGCTAGCGGAACACCGTCCTCTTCGGTGTCGGTGTAAGAGTCCGACTCCAGAGCTCCTGACATTGGTAACTCTTGATTGAGACTTCGCTCCAGGATCTTCGATCAGGTTTGGTCGATGCCTTCGAACTGTTGAAAACCGCCTGTAGCGTCGGTCTATGACCGACGAGCTGATCGATCCGTATGGGGACCCAGAATCTCTGGATACAACCTCCGCCAGAGGTCCTTCCTGGCGCGCGTAGCCCGCCCTGCTCACAGAGACTGTCTCACAGAATGCGATTCCGCCATACAATTGCTTTGGATTGTCACGTAGGGGCGGGGTCTACCCCTCAGCATCTGTCACATCGTCACAAGCAATTGTCTTGCCCAACGTTATGACCGCGTTAGACAGGACTGAGGCCCGAGACTTGTGGAGGCGAGTGGACAGAGAGTCTTGGGTCGGGCCTTCGTTTCAGGTTGAAGGTGGTCTGAGCCTCGGTTGATTTTTCGGCCCGGATCCGCATCCGTGGGCGATTTCCACTACGGTTCCGACGGTCACGGTCACG
>JAJDCP010000102.1 GCA_029260765.1 Planctomycetota bacterium | reverse complement strand
CTCCTGGTGCGAGCGCGTCCGCGTGGACCCACATGCCATCGTGAGACGACCAGCTGCTTCGGGTCCGAGCGGGCTCCGGGGGTGGGTTTCCTGGCGCGGCTGGCGCAGGTGGTGCGGCAGCGCAACCGTGAGCGGCCGGAGGGCTCCTACACCAGCCGCCTTTTCGAGGCCGGCGTCCACCGCCAGGCACAGAAGGTCGGGGAAGAGGGCGTCGAAGTAGCGCTGGCCGCCAAAGACGCTGCGGTCGAGCCGCTGCTCGCGGAGTCGGCAGACCTGCTGTTCCACCTTCTGGTGCTGCTGGAGGGCCGTGGGGTGGGCCTGGACGAGGTCGTTGCAGTGCTCAAGGCGCGGCACCGCGAGTGAGTGCTGCGCGGGCGGACTGTGTGTATGGAAGCACGCGGGTCGGCCGTCAGGCGAGAGAGACCCGGTCGCGTCCCAGGCGCCGCGCCTGAACCAGCGCGAGCTCGGCTCGTGCCAGCAGCGTGGTGATCTCGGTTTCCCCAGGAGTCAGCCCGGCAAGCCCGAAGCTCGCAGTCATGCGGATGCTCTGTGCGTTGGTGCGGAACGGTGTATCGCGCATTTGAGCCTGCAGGCGTCGGGTAAGAGCTTGTGCGCCCTCGAGGTCGGTCTCGGGCATCAGGATCGCGATGCGAGCGGCCGCGACGCGTGCCGTCACATCTGCATTGCGTACGAGGTGCTGCACGCGGGCAGAGGTCTGCTGTAGGAGCTCATCTCCAGCTGCGCTACCGTGCTCACCCTGGAGTGCCTTGAAGCCATCGATCTCGAGCAGACAGAGGCTGAGGTCGCGCGTGTGGCGCCGCGCCAGATCGACTGCTTTCTCTCCGACCTCGAGGAACAGCTCCCGTTTGTAGATGCCGGTCACTTTATCGTGGGTCAGTGTCCTGGTGGGAGGCTGCACCGGCTTCAAAGCTGTCATGTGGCGCTTACGCTGGAGAGCCACGACCACGGCCACGACCAGCGCAGAGACCAGCAGCAGCACGGGTATCAGCAACTCGAGCGCGAACGAAATCCTGAGCATGAGCCACGCCTTGTGCGGGAGAGAAGTCTACGGGAGTCTCGGCTTTTTTGCCCGGACTTGCAACCGTGTTACAACTTGCTACGTCGGCCCAGCGCCCAAGGATGCGGGCAGCCAGCCTCTGCCCATGAGTCGTCGACGAGGGTATACTGGCGGGCCCCGTTCCGGAGGCTCGTGATGAAAGCGAGGCGTCCTCGCCGCTGGTTGCTCGGCGTGCTGCTGTTGTTGGCTGCGGTCTGTCTGAATACCCGCAGCCTGGCCCCTTTTCTCGGTTTCGAGGGGCACCTGGGGCAGCCGATGCTGCGGCGTCTCGTCCAGATGGCTGAGCTCGTTCTCGCGGGGCTGGCCGGACTCCTGGTGATGGGTCTCTGGCGTCCGCGCGTCCGTAGCCGGCGGTGGCTGCTTCTGGGGGCTTGGCTGGGTCTGTTGTTGGGCTCGTACGGGGCATTGCTGGCATGGGAGATCTTGCCACCTGCGCAGGTTGACGACCTGGCCACACTGGCCCAGCACCTGCGCGGGTCGCGGTTTGGCGACAACCCAGAGCGTCTCCGGGAGCTGCACGCACAGCTGCAGGCGTGCTCCGACCCGGACCAGGCCTTGCGCCTGCGGGTGCGCCTGGGCGAAGAGCTGCTGCGGAGCGGCGAGCCTGCACAGGCTGTCGAGGTGTTGCAGGTCGGCCTGCAGCCGGATGCGGACAGTGAGCTGCACAACCGACAGCGGCTGAAACTGGCGGTCGCCTTCCTGCGCTGGGGAGAGAGCCAACAGTGTCTGGCGATGTGCAACCGCGAGAGTTGCCTGTACCCGATCGCTGGGGGAGGGCGTTGGCAGAACCCGCAGCCGGCGGAAGCGGCCGTGGTCGAGCTCGAGCGCTTGTTGGCTCTGGAGCCAGGCAATCCTGAGGCCCTGTGGCTGCTGCATATCGCACGCATGGTGCAGGCTCCAGAGTCCGAGCCCGCACGCCTTCCGCTCGATACGGCCGGTGTCCCGCGCTTCCGCAATCTGGCCGCCGAGCTGGGTGTCGATGCCTTCGACCTGTGTGGCGGCAGCGTCATGGACGACATCGATGGCGATGGGCTGCTCGACCTCATGTGCAGCTCTTTCCAGTCTGACCAGCCGGTCCGGTACTACCGCAACGAGGGCGATGGCACGTTCGCCGAATGGACGGAACGGGCAGGGTTGAGCGGGCAGCTCGGTGGCTTCAACCTCATCCAGGCAGACTATGACAATGACGGCCGCCTCGATCTGTTGGTCTTGCGTGGAGCCTGGCTGCGGGCCACGGGTCGCGTGCGCAACTCTCTCCTCAAGCAGCAGAGTGACGGCAGCTTTGTGGATGTGACCGAGGCAGCGGGTCTGGCCGGCCGTGCCTACCCGACTCTGGCCGCGGCCTGGGGCGACTATGACAACGACGGTCTGCTCGATGTGTACATAGGGAACGAGCGTCTGAATGCGCAGCGTTTCGCCCCTGGTCAGCTGTTCCACAATCAGGGCGACGGCAGCTTCGAGGACCGCGCAGCGGAGGCCGGCGTGCGCAATTTCGGCAACGCCAAGAGTGTCGCCTGGGGCGACTACGACGACGACGGTGATCTGGATCTGTTCGTCGCCAACTTCGGCCAACCCAACCGCTTGTACCAGAATCAGGGCGACGGAAGCTTCCGCGACCTGGCGTCCGAGCTCGGTGTGGCGGCTCACGAACCGGGAAACTTCACGTTCACTTCCTGGTTCTTTGACTACGACAACGACGGGCGGCTCGATCTGTTCACCGGTGGCTACGGCGTGCGGCGTGTCTCTGAAGCGGTCCGCGACTATCTGGGGCTCGAGCGGACCAAGGAGCGGCTCGAGCTGTTCCAGAACACCGGCTCAGGTTTCGTCAGCCGCAGCGAGGAGCTGGGCCTCGACCATGCCCGGGCGATCATGGGTGCGAATTTCGGCGACATCGACAACGATGGTTGGCTCGACTTCTACCTGGGCACCGGCGCGCCCCCGTTTGAGTTCCTGGTACCCAACAGCCTGTACCGCAACCTGCAAGGGCAGGGATTCGCGGAGGTGACCGCGGCGGCAGGGGTGGGCCATCTGCAGAAAGGCCACGGCATCGCCTTTGGTGACCTCGACAACGACGGCGACCTGGACATCTACGCGCAGTTGGGCGGGTTCTACCAGGACGACCGCTTCTACAACGCCCTCTTCGAGAACCCTGGCAACACGCACCACTGGATCACACTGCGTCTCGAAGGGAGCACTTCCAACCGCTCGGCCATCGGCGCGCGGGTTGAGGTCGAGCTCGACGGCCGCAGCCTGCACCGCGTCGTCGGCAGCGGCGCGAGCTTTGGCTGTTCGAGCCTGCAATTGGAGATCGGTCTGGGCGAGGCCACGCGCGTCACCACCCTGCGCATCCGTTGGCCAGCGGGCGGGAGCCAGGAGCTGCACGATCTGCCGGTAGACCGGGTGCTGGCGATCCGCGAAGGGGACAGCGCCTACCAGATCATCGACCTGCCGCGCATACAGCTGCGAGGAAGCGGGGGCTGAGGGCTCGAGTGGCCAGAAAGCTCTCCGGATCCCGGCCGTCGTTGGCTAGGATGAAGAGTATCTAGAGAGATCGAGCGAGGAGTTACGCGTGGCTGGCATGTTGGACCTGTTGAACAAGGTGGAGCGTCTGCTGCGCGACTTCCATCAGGATCTCCGCCGCTCGCTGGTAGGCGGGAACCGTGTCGAAGCGACCATCAAGCGCTGGGAGCCCAAACGCAAAGCCCTCGAGACGACCATCAAGCAAGCGGAGCGCATGGACCCTTTCGCCAAGCTACGTCGTGAGGGCTCCCTCTATGTGCAGATCGGGCAGCGGCTGAATGCGTCCTTCCAGGCTTTGAGCCAGAGCGCGCGCCGTACCGCCTCCAGCCGTACTCCAAAAGATACCAGTGGGCTGGCGGGCACCTACAACAAGTACGTCCGCAAGGCCTTTGTCGGCCTGGCCCAGCTGGACCTGGACAAAGAGGCCAAGAAGGGCATCTCCAAGGGCATCGAGGGGCTGCTGAAGAAGTATGTCGGCGACAAGATGCCCTCCGATCTGCGCGGCAAGATGAGCAACGCTCTGGCCGCAGAGGTCATGAATTCGCCCTTCACCCGTGAGGCGATGTTCTGGGCAGAAGAAGTGGTGGTCAACGTGGCGACCTACCTCGATCGGCGTCTGACCATCAGCGGCGAGATCGGCACGATCAAGAAGAAGATCGAGGGCAAGGCGTTGCCGCCCGCCGAGGTCGGCAAGCTCAAGGCAGCCGTCGGACCTCGGGCGCAGGCGGCGGTCGCCCTCGACAACCATCTCAAGAAAGCCGTCGAGCAGACGAACATCAAGTTCAAGGCCTACTTCAAGCTCAAGCCCAAGTTCGACCTCGACCCGGCCGTGCTCTTCATCAAGAAGATCGACGCGGACCTCGGCGTTGAGATCAAGGGCGCCGACTTCCAGATCAAGCTCGGCACGGCGATGACGCTGACGAAACCGCTGACCGACCCGAGCCTGAACATCAATCCCTATCTGAGATTCGACTCGAAGAAGAGCGGAACCGCACTGTCTCTGGGCTACAAGGGCGATGTCAGCAAACTGGCTGAGGGGACCGCCTATGCGGACCTCAAGCAGACCCTCGGTCCCCGCACGACCTTGAACCTCGGCTACTCAGGGGTGGTCAACAACCTCGGGGCGGGGAAGGCGTACGCAAAGCTTGCCGTCAAGATCAATCCCAACGCGAGCCTGACCGCCGGCTACACGGCCGCCGTCAATCGGCCCGGTTCGGGAACCGCCAGTGTGGGCCTCACGCTGCGCTTCTAGGCTAGACTAAAGTTTGGCGCTTTCGCTGGAGGGGGGAGGAGCCGCTGCGGACGCGGCATGCAGCCGCTGTAGCGTCGGTCTACGACCGACGGGAACACCGACCCGCATAGAGTCACCCCAGATCTTCGGAGCAGCCGCTGCGGACGCGGCTCCCGGCGCTCACAGAGCGCCGCTACAGCGGGAGGAACCGCAGCGGACGCGGCTTGCAGCCGCTGCGCACGCGGCTTCCGGCTACAGGGGGGAGGAACCGCT
>JAJDCP010000101.1 GCA_029260765.1 Planctomycetota bacterium | reverse complement strand
CCGGGTCATCTACGACGACACCAGGTACGAGGCTGCTCTTGTGCGCCGCGGAAGCCCCGTCGGCCAGGCCCTGGCCGCGGTGGAAAACTCTGGGGAAAAAACCTCTGAATGACCTTGACGTGGCTTGTAAGACACTTCGCCTGCATCGTGAACCGGATCTCGCGTGGCGGGGTCGACCTGCCGGTCTCGATGAAAACCCGGATCCAGGCCGGGGACTACCTCGTCGTCTCCGGCCCGAAGCAGAACCTCGACGAGGTGACGCAGCTCCTGGGACGGACTGCGACGCCGATTCACGAGACGGACCTTCTGACCTTCGCGATCGGCATCGCGGTCGGGCTGCTCGTCGGGTTTTCGACGATCAAGATCGGTCAGTTTCCCATCAGCATCGGCTCGGCGGGCGGGTTGTTAGCGGCCGGGCTCGTCGTCGGCTGGGCCCGGGTCCGCCACCCGTTCTTCGGACGGGTGCCGAGGCCGGCCCGCTACATCCTCATGGAGTTGGGACTCCTCCTCTTCCTGACCGCGATCGGCGTGCGGGCGGGCTCGCAACTGGTCGAAGGGGTCAGGACGGCGGGGGTCCGACTCTTCGCCGCTGGCGCGTGCGTCACGCTCCTGCCGCTCCTTGCCGGCGTCCTCTACGGAAAGTTCGTCCTGAAGCTCAACCCCGCGATCCTGTTCGGTTCGGTCTGCGGGGGGCTCACCAGCACGCCCGCGCTCGGGATCATCACGAAGCAGGCGGACAGCAACGTCCCTGCGATCGGCTACGCCGGCGTCTACGCCTTCTCGAACATCGTGCTGGCGCTCGCGGGACAGCTCGTCATGCTCGTCTGAACCTGAGGACCGCGCAAGTTCCCCAAACGGGGGTCCGTGGGGCTGAGGGGGGCCTGCGGCAGCAGGACCTCGCTGCCGGCAGCTCAACTCTGTCCGGAGCCCGCAGCCAGGTGAGTGCCACCCCAGGAGTCCGGGAAGAGTGTTGTGAGGGCCAGCCCGAATCCTGGTCTCAGCTCCGCTGGGCTGGAGTTTGGCGTTTTTCCTACGAATGCGCACGGTCATCGACGGGATGCGGGCTGCCAGTGGTCAGAAATATGCGGACCCCTTTCGGGATGGCATGCGAGAAAAGTCGCGACGTCAACCATAGCCAGCCTGACAGTCTTCGCCGAGTTCGTTAGTGTGCTCACCCAATGTCGGCTCGCAAGCTCGCCCGACATTGGGTTCGTAGGCGGTAGGTTCCCATGGGCAACGCGGGAGAGTTTGTCGCTTTGTGCCGCAAGCGGCACAAAGCGCCAAACTCCAGGCTAGGACAGAAGTGTCTTGAGTTGGTCTGCTGTCGGGACTTTCCCCATCGCGATGACTTTTCCGTCGACGATCAACGCAGGCGTGAGCATAACGCCAAGACGCAAGAATTCGTCAGGGTCTGTGATCTTCACGACCTCGTAGTCCAAACGAAGCTCCTTGGCAGCCGCTTCGGCTGCTTCGGTGAGCCTCCTGCATTTCGCACAACCCGTGCCGAGAATCTGCAACTTCACACTCACAAAACACCCCCAGCAATCAACTGCCCATAGAAGAACCCCAGCGAAGCGGACGCCACAACGCAGAGCCCGACGTAGGCCGCGGTCTTCTTGGCACCCATGACTCCGTAGATCACCAGCACGCTAGGGAGCGAGAGCGACGGACCCGCCAGCGCCAGCGCCAGCGCTGGACCCTGCCCCATGCCACTGTCCGTCAAGCCTCGCAGGATCGGAACCTCTGTCAGGGTCGCAAAGTACATGAAGGCCCCAGACACCGCAGCCAGGACATTCGACAGCAACGACTCGCCGCCCACAAGTGAAGCGACCCACTCGTTCGGAATCCATCCCTCCTTCGCCAGGTGCCCTGCGCTGGCTGGAGTCCCGAAGAACGCGCCGGCAGCCAGAACACCGAGAAGCAGCAGAGGCATGATCTGCTTGGTGAAGTCCCACGTGGCCTCAAACCAGGCCGCAACCTCGCTGCCCTCCTTGCTGAGGCTGGTGATCAGTCCCAACGCGAGCGATGCCACCACGAAGGGGACAACGGGCTTCCCCGGTGCGATGAATACGGCGACAGCAGTCGCGGAAGCAGCCGCGGCGACCTTCCACCAGGCAACTTCGAACCAGGCGACAAGGACCCCGGCCAGGCCGAGGCCCAGGGCAGCCGTAACAAACCACTTCGCCGCCCACACGGAGTGCCACACCCCCTCGCTGGCTTGGGGCTTGCCCCAATTGGCGAAGACCAGGATCCCGACAAGGAGGCCCAGGTGCGTGCTCGTCTGCCACAGCGGTCGTGTCGGCAACTCGGGCAAGGCCATCGCGGCCTTGCGCTCTGTCGCTTCCTCGCGGAACAGAGCGGCCATGGCAAGTCCAATGAAGACGCTCGTCGCGATGGCTGCCAGCGCTCTGGCGATGCCGAACTGCCAGCCGAGGACCCGGCCCGTGAGGATCACCGCAAGGACGCTGATCGCCGGGCCTGAATACAGGAACGCTGTGGCCGGCCCGATACCAGCCCCCATGCGGTAGATGCCGGAAAACAGCGGCAGGATCGTGCACGAGCAGACAGCGATGACAGTGCCCGAGACGCCGGCCACACCGTAGGCAACTGCACGGTTGGCCCGAGCTCCGAGATATTTCAGGACCGATGTCTGCGAGACGAACGTCGAGATCGCGCCAGCGATGAAGAAAGCGGGAACCAGACACAAGAGCACATGCTCGCGTGCATACCAGCGCGTGAGCGCCATCGCCTCGACCACGCCGCGCTCGAACCGTTCGTTTCCTGCAGGAAGAAAGTAGACAAGGACAAACAAACCTACGATGGCCGCGAGGGGTTTCCATTGGTCACGCCATGTCATCGATGACCTTCTGCAATGCGCATTTTCGAAGACCCATTCGACCCAAGCCCAACTGTCGGCCGCCTTCCACCGAACGAAGTCGATCGCGTCGCCCGGTGCTCCTCCATCGCCCTTTCGCGCCTGCGAACGAGCTTCTCGCAGTCCTCTCGGCTCAAACGGCCTGCGACATCCACGACGATACGCGTCCCGCGCGTCACTTTCAAGTTGATCATCGAAAGTCGCCTCGCCAGGAGGTCAGGCGCCGCCCGAGCAGGAGCCCGTGCTGCTGAGGGAGGTCCCCCTGCGCGATCGCCACGAAACTGACCAGCCGCGCCTCAGAGGCCAGCAGGTCATAGAATGACCCCTCGCGCCGATGATCCGCGACGTTGAACCCGATCGCGAGCAGGTGCCGCGACGTGTCGTAGAGGAAGTCGTAGTCCACCTCGGCGAGTGCTTCACACTGCTGTGCCAGGGCAGCGGCCTCGGCCGACACTGCGCGCAGCTCGGGCGGCGTGTCCGCAGGGCTCAGCCCCGAGCGCTCCAGCGCTGCCAATGGGTTGCTCAGGACGTCCCTGCACTGGTTCGCCGCCGCGGCGACCCAGTAGCGGGCCTCCTCATCAGCCTGCCCAACTCCAATTCGAGCGCGTCCAGGGCAGCTTGCAGGCGTCACGCCCGCTCCGGCATCGCGCTCAGACTCACGGTCGGAAGCTCGAGACCCGGCGACCCGCCCCGCCCGCGCGGGCGAGACCTCGATCAGCACGTCGAGCGTGTCGGCGAGCCCCCGCCAGGCGTTCGGAGAGACGCACGGGTCCTTCGGCAGGCTCCTGAGACCGGACCCCAGCGTCAGCAGCATCCCGGTCAGTTTCCGCTGTCGACGGTCGAAACAAAGCGTGGCAGTAACGGAAGCAGCGTGAGGGTGTCATACCAGTCGTAGAACTGCCTGGGGTAACGCTCCAACTCCTCCATGGTGGCGAGGGTCCCGGCCGTGCGCATGAGCAACGTGGCCGTAGAGATGTAGCCGAAGTCGTGTGCGGCCAGGTTGGAGATCAGCGCCATCCCGGTGTTGGTCGGAGGGAGCCAATCTTCATCGGACCCGGCGAGGGTCTCAAGATAGCGCCAGGTCTCGCGCGCGAGCCGTCGCAGAGACCCTCGCTGATGGTCCGACAGCTGCTCGGACCTCGCAGCAGGAGGACCGCGCCGAGCGCGACCGCGAGCAGTGGACCCGCCACCACGACCCGCAACAGATCGCCACCCCTCTGCGCAGGGCGATGGCCTGAGACCGTGGACGAGCGCCATTCCAGCAGCCGCCTGTGGCTGATCGCCATCCGGATGCCAGAGCCCCGGCAGCTCCCCAACGGCTTCGTCCGCCTCCTCGGGCATCCCGACCTTTCGCACCCAGCACACAAGCTAGCTCGGCTGTACCGGCAAAAGGACACCATAGAAAACCTCCAGACGATCAGGAGCGCCGTCAAGCTGCGCCGGATCTACCACCACCCCCATCCGAAGGTCCAAGCTCACGTTACGCTCTGCATGCTCGCCCTGCTCCTGCAGCGCACACTCGAGCGGCGCCTTCGCAAGCCCGGAGTCCGCTTCAGCTTCGCGGCAGCCATGGAGGTCCTCCGGGCTTGCCACCTGAACAGGGTTTGCAAGGCGACAGGCGGCCAGACCATTGACCTCAAGGCCGCCGAGACCGTCGCGCAGCAAGATATCCTGAAAGCACTTGACCTGACACACCTTGTCGGCGACGTCTGGCTCGCCACCGCCCTGAAAGAGGACTCTCGTATCTACAGAATCCTCGAAATGCCCCACGATTGGCTGCTCTCACATCTTGCACGGTCAAGATGGGGTCGGCCGTGACCGTGACCGTCGGGATTGGAGTCGGACCCAGAAAGTCAACCGAGCCTCAACCCGCACCCGACCTCAACAAATCCCGAGAGCCCCGACTCCGAGCCCCTCGCTCGACAAACTCCCACTGGCCGACAGCCACACTCTATGCGATGCTGCCCTGGACCCGACTCAGGAGAGATCCGATGCCCTTGTTCAACCCCGCGCATCGCCCTGCGCTCGCTCCGCAGGACGCCGTCGCTGCGGTCCATGACTTCCTGCAACGCTGTCAGCACTGGGCCGCAGAGATCGAGATTCCCAAGCGCCTGCAGCGGGTCGAGGAGGACCTGCAGACGGAGGACGCCGCCAAGCTCCATGCCTGGGTGGCGTACCTGCGTTTTACTGAGCATGCGCTGGGCGAGTTGGAGGCCGGAAAGCTCGACCATTGGTTCCAGGAAGGTTGAGAATGCGTCTGCACACCCGCTTCCTGCGCGTGGACAACGGCCAGGGCTGGCAGTTGGTTCTCCGTTGCAGCGTGGCTCCGGCGCGCTTCCGTCCAGAGTTGCGGCCTCTGGCCATCGTGCCCGGCTACGCGATGAACAGCTTCATCTTCACCTTCCATCCGCGGGGTCCCTCGCTCGAGCAGAGCCTGTGCGAGGCCGGCTACGAGGTCTGGTGCCTGGATCTTCGGGGGCAGGGCTACGCGCGCCGCCTGGCCGATCCACGCCCCTACCGCCTGGAAGACCTGGCGCTCAACGACCTCGACTGTGCTCTCCGGGCAGTGCTCGCCAACACCGCCAGCCGGCGCAAGCGTGTGGCCGCCATCGGCGCCAGCCTGGGCGGAACACTGCTGTACATCCATGCCAGCATGCAGACCGGGCACTGCCTGGCTGCGGTGGTCGGGGTGGGAGCGCCGCTGCGCTGGGAGGCGCTGCACCCGCTGCTCCGTTGGGCCAGCGCTGCGCCCTGGCTCTGGGGGGTCTTGCCGCTCACCAACACCCGACGCTGGGTGGGCAACCTGCTGCCGCTGCTGCGGCGTGTCCCTGGCCTGCTGGGAATCTACATGCGCCCCGAGACGATGGACATGAGCCAGGTTCCGCGCATGCTTCCGACCGTCGAAGATCCTCAGCCACGGCTGAACCGGCAGCTGGCGCGCTGGATGGCGCAGCAGGACCTCAAGCTCGAGGGCCGTTCGCTGACCCAGGCCTGGGGAGAGGTCGATCTACCGTTTCTGTGTGTGGTCGCCGAGCAGGACGGGATCGTGCCTCCGGAGGCGGCGCGGTCAGCATTCGCCGCCAGTGGCTCGAGCCAGAAGAAGATGCTCTCCGTCGGAACTCCTGAGAGCCCCTATGCCCACGCCAATCTGTTCGTCGGTGAGCAGGCACAACAGAAGGTGTTCGCCCCCATCTGTCGCTGGCTGCTGGCCAGTGAGGCGTCTACATGAACAGCTGC
The DNA here is from genome assembly GCA_029260765.1 of Planctomycetota bacterium. GTDB lineage: Bacteria > Planctomycetota > J058 > JAJDCP01 > JAJDCP01 > JAJDCP01. The sequence continues at coordinate 145,845 of JAJDCP010000101.1, read as the reverse complement.
AGGCCCAGGCAGATCGACAGGGCAGCCACGGAGCCGCCGAGGACTCCGAGCGCCAGCTTCAGCTTGACAGCGACGCCCTCGCCCTTGCGGGACTCGGCCTTCATCTCGCTCATCAAGTCCTGCTGTTGATTCTGCCTCTGGCTCAACTGACGGCCCAACTTCACCATCGAGCTCAACACCTGCTGATTCTGCGCAGCGCTGTTCTTCAGCAAGCCGTGCAGGTCTGCGTGCTTGGCCTGGATGGTCCCGTTGACCTCTTGCATCTGGACCACCGCCGCCTTGAGGGGCTTGCTGATTTCGTAGAGCAGCCGCTCCACGAATGCGCCCTGGTCCTCGCCAAGCCGATCGATCGCCAGCTCAAGGCGGCTGAGCGGACGAGAGATCTCAACAGCCATCTGGTCGAATTTCTTCAGCCAGATATCGCGGATCTGGTCCTGCGTATCGCGGTATCGCTCGACGAGCTCGTGGATTTCCTCGATCTCTTCCAGTTCATAGACTTCGTCGTCAACTCTCTGCAACATGGGCGCTCCCCCCTTCTCACTCCATCATCACATCGACCGCCGGAGCTTGGGGCTTGAAGCGATCTAGCGATTTCATCGGATGTTCTGCGCAAACTTTTCGAAAGCCTGCAACGCAGCGCGGCATGTGCCTCGGCAGACCACCTGGCGGGTCGGCAAGGCCTGCTGTAGAGGGAGTCTGGAAGAACACCCCTTGTTTTTTCCCTCAGATGGTGGAATATAGTTCCAGCACGTGAGGGAATTCCTTCAAGCGAGGTAGTTCATGGCCTGGAAGAGTTTGCTTCCACCCGCATTGCGACTCGAGCTGGACCGCATCGAGCTGGGCCTTGGGGCCCTGAGTGATGCCCTGCGCATGCCCGAGCGTCCGGTGGCGCGTTGCGGCAGAGAAATGGCTTCGACCGGTGGCAAGCGACACGCGAGCAACGCGGCCCGCCTCCGTGAGCTCGAGCTCATCGAGGTGCGTCACGAGACGCCGCAGGCGGTGACCTTGGTGCTCGCCAACTGTGCCTCGGACCCCTTGCAATTCCGGCCCGGACAGTACCTGATGCTGCTGTTCGAGATCGACGGCCAGGAGGTTCGCCGGCCCTACTCGTTCAGCTCTGATCCCGGCAAGCCCGAGCGGCTGCAGGTCACGGTGAAGCGTGTGCCCGGAGGATTGGTATCCAACTACATCCACGACCATTTGCAGCCCGGTACCCGCCTGCGCACTCTGGGCCCCTGTGGGAACTTCGGGCAACAGCCAGAGCCCGGCGCACGGCGCCCGCTGGTCCTCATCGGCGGTGGCTCCGGCGTGACTCCGCTGATGAGCATGCTGCTGGCATTCAGTCGCGTTGAGAGCGGCAGCTCGATCACGTTCATCGCGGCAAACAGGGATGCCGAGAACATCATCTTCGCCGGCCAGCTCCGCCAGCTGAACCGGGACCTGCCCCGCTGCACCGTGCATCACGTGCTCGAAGACCTTCCGTCGGGCTTCGAGGGGCATCAGGGCCGGCTGGACGACGCGTTGCTGGGGCGCCTTTTGCCCGCCGACAGCCCGGAGCTGCACTACTTCATCTGTGGTCCTCAAGCGATGATGGACGCGGTGCAGGCCACTCTCGGCCGCCGCAGCGTGCCGGGCGCACGCATCCACGTCGAGCGCTTCTTCGCCTCGCCCAACGCTGCGCGCGAGACACTCGCGCAGCCAGGTCTCTGCCACCAGGTTGAGCTGCGGGCGAGCGGTGTCACGTTGCAGGTGCCTGAGGACCAGACCATACTCGAGGCGGGCCTGGCGGCGGGGCTTGCGCTTCCTTATTCCTGTTCGGTTGGTGGTTGCGCAAGCTGTAAGGCGCGGCTCGTCTCGGGAACCGTGAGTATGCCCGAGCCCAACTCTCTGCGTGCTGATGAAAAGGCGCAGGGGTTCCGACTGCTTTGCGTGGCCCAGGCCCGCAGCGATCTGGTTCTGGATATCTGAGACGGGCCGGCCCCTGGGTTGGTGCTTCGACGCTGAGTTTGCCATGGAGGATTCGACATGCAGAAAGCCCTGGAGCTGATGCAGCTGCTACCCGAGAAATTCCGCGCACGGGCCGAGCGCTTGCTCGAGACCGTAATGACTCTGGGGGAGGTCAAGAGCGTCTCGGCCCTGGGATCGATGCTGCCATCGGTGGGCCGGGGTCTGGTTCTTCGGCTCGGCCGCAAGCAGCAGGCCACCGAGATGCTCAGCGGCCACACTGCCCATTTCGATTGGCAGTACAAAAGTGACTTTCCGGAGATGCGCGAGTTGTACAGCCGCGCCAAACAGAATCAGTGGGACTCGGAGACCACGCTCGATTGGAGCACCGATGTCGACCCGATGAATCCCGAGGTGCCGATCCTGCACAAGGATTTCATCGCCCTGGACGGCTTGCCGGTGAAGCTGGATGCGGCCGAAGAGCGGCGCTTGCTGCACTCTGTCGCCAGCTGGATGCTGTCGCAGTTCTTGCATGGCGAGCAAGGAGCGCTGTACGCTGCCGCGCAAGTGACGGAGTCGGTGCGCTGGATGGACGGCAAGCTGTACGGAGCCACCCAGGTGATGGACGAAGGACGCCACGTCGAGACCTTCCATCGCTACCTGGAGAGCAAGCTGAACAAGATCTACACGGTCAACGACAACCTGTTCGTGATCATCGACGCGTTGATCTCCGACCCTCGCTGGGACCTCAAATTCCTGGGCATGCAGATCATGGTTGAAGGCCTGGCCCTGGGCGCGTTCGGCGCACTCTATCGCATGACCGAGGAGCCGCTGCTCAAGGAGCTCTTGCGGTACGTGATCCAGGATGAGGCGCGCCACGTACACTACGGGGTGCTGGCCCTGCGAGAGCACATCACCAAAGAGCTGAGTGACAAAGAGCGGCGTGAGCGCGAAGACTGGGCTTTTGAGGTGGCTCTCTTGATGCGCAACCGCTTCCTGGCCCATGAAGTCTATGAGGAGTGGTTTCAGGGCATGATGTCTCGCTTTGCCTGGAACAAACTGGTCACGCAATCACGAGGGATGCGCGAATTCCGCGACGTCATGTTCCGACGCCTGATTCCCAATCTTCGCGAGATCGGGCTGCTCTCGCCGCGCATTCAGGGCTACTATGAGAAGGCGGGCCTGATGGCATTTGCTGGCGGCGCCGATGCGACCCATCTCAGCGCAGAGACCATTATGCACGACCTCGACAGCACTCCAGGCCTGACCGCCGCCGCGTAGGACACCGGCCGACGAGCGCGGTAGCAGGCCGGTGCTCGGCTTCTTCGCCGCGGGGCTCTTTGCCCGTTGCCCCACTGCATGCATTCCGGTAGACTAGCAGCATCCGACGGGAGCAGAATCCCGACCCGCAGCAGGTCTAAAACCGCAACTCGAGAGTCGCTGGCCTCTCTACAGCTAGACACTGGGCGTACTATGCAAGGACGCATGATCGGTGGGTTCCAGATTGGGGACCTCCTCGGAGAAGGATGCTTCGGGAAGGCCTACAAAGCCACGCGCGCCCATGATCCGGCGACGTATGTGCTGAAGCTGCCGCCGCGCAGCGACTTTGTCTTCCTGCTCAAAGGGGGCTTCCGCTCCCGCGTCCATCTCGACCATCCTCAGGTCATCAGCTTCATCGATGCGGACATCGATCCGGCCTCCAACACCGCCTGGGTAGCCTTCCCGTTCGTTTCGAAGCGCTCGTTGCACAGCATCATGCGGAAGAAGGGCAAGCTCGACGTCAAGACGGCGACCCTTACGATTCGTGTGGTGTTGAACATCCTGAACCACATCAGCACGACAGGGCACTCCCATGGCTGCTTGACGCCCACCAATCTGATCTTTGGAGCTCGGGGCAAGGCGACTTTCACGGACCTCGGCTTGACCGAGTTGGTCCGCAGCCTGGACAGCAACGCCTATCTACAGCACATCTACCGCGCACCAACTCCTCAAGCACCTGAGCCATACCGCTTTCTGTCGCCAGCACGCCGGCAGGGCGCTCCGGCCTCACCCGAACAGGATCTCTACTCCGTCGGCATCATGCTGTTCTATCTGCTCACCGGTGAGGCTGAGGTCAACCCCGCGTACGGCGAGCAATTGCACAGCGCTGTGCCGATCGAGGTCGCGCGCCTGATCCTGGGATTGACCGCGGACAACCCGGAATACACCCGGGCTGCCGACGCGATCCATGCCCTGTCGTCGATCGACCTGGGTAGTCTGCACATGCCAGCGGTCGCTGGTGCAGCGTTGTTTGGCACTGGGCGCTTACCGGCGGTGTCGCCCGCCCCAGCACCTGTGATGGCGCCACCGACACCTGAAGCGGCTCCCGCTCAACCGCTCGTGTCCTCGGGGCCGCCACAGGCTGAAGGAAGCTGGCCACAGCCCCCGAGTCTGGGGCAAGACCCGTGGGGCGCTCCCCCTGCTCCGGCAGGACCTGCGGCGCCCGCCGCTCCAGCACCTGCTCTTGAGCCGGCAAGCGCCCAACCCGCGGCTGAAGGGTGGCCGGCTTCGCCGCCGGCCTGGGGCGATGGCGCTTGGGGCCAAACCCCCGAAGCAACTCCTCCGGCAGCTCCCGAAGCGGCCGCCGAAGCCCCGGCTGGCCACGCCCCCTACCAGGATTGGGGTGGTGGAAACAGCGAGTCGTGGGGCAATGTCGAAGACGGCCAGCAGCCACCCGCAGAGAGCGCCCCTGCCCAGCCCGCGGAATGGGGCGACGGTGGCTGGTCTGCAGAGGCTGGCAGTGAACAGCCCGCTTGGGGTGGAGAGCAGCCCGCCCAATGGGATGCCCAGGCCGCACCCGCCGCCGAGTGGGGAAACGAAGCTCCGGCGCAGCCTCAACAGTGGGACGCTCCGCCAGCAGACGGCACAGCCTGGGACGCCGAAGGGGCGCCCGCGGCTCCGCCACCCCCGAGCTGGGACGATGCCGGCGCAGCCCCGCCTGCGCCCGGCTGGGACAACGCAGCTGCCGCTCCTCCCGCTCCCAGCTGGAATGACGCGGGCGCAGCGCCTCCCGCACCGAGCTGGGATGATGCCGGCGCGGCCCCCGCAGCGCCGGGCTGGGACAACGCGGGCGCGCCTCCGGCTTGGGACAGCGGCGGGCAAGCCCCCGCAGAGGCGCCCCCCGCGTGGGGTGATTTTTCCGCGCCTCCCACGCAGGATTGGGGTGGCGAGGCTCCTGCCGCAGAGGCGGCTCCGCCCCCGCCGGGAGATTGGGGTGCCCCGCCTGCATGGGGACCGGAAGGCGGCGATGAGAGCCCGCCACCTCCCTGGGACGCGGGCCCCGCAGAGCGTGAAGCGCCTGGCGGGACAGTACCGCTTCCTGTTCAGGAGTTCTCACAAGACGACGACTGGGGACAACCCGCCGCTCCGCCTCCCCCCGGAGGTGCCCCGTGGGGAGACGCCGCACCACAAGCACCACCTGGCGATTGGTCGCAGCCTTCGCCCTGGGGAGACGAAGGCGCCGGCGAGGGGCCGGGAGAAGCTCCCGCTCTGCCTCCTCCTCCGATGTGGGGTGCGCAAGACGGGCAGCCACCTCCCCCGCCACCTCCCGGCAATTGGGGAGAAGACACCGGCGAAGCCGATGGCAACTCACCCCCGCCCTGGGGCGATGGCCCCGCGGATTGGGGATCCGGGGGAGGCATGCCCAGTCCGCCCCCTTTATGGGGTGAGGACTCCGGCGGTGGTCCATCCGCACCGCCGGCCTGGGACTGGCAGCCCGACGGGGGCAGCTCGGGCCAGTCTCAGGCTCCAGATTTCGAAGAGAGTGGCGAGCTCGAGCCTGGTGAGATTGTGTTTCGACGCGAGGCCCCGCCGCCTCCGCCGTCGACCACCTCACCCTTCGGCGATGTCTCTTTTTTCTCCGAGCCATCCGAACCTGAGCCTGCCCCCCTCGATCCTGCGGAAGCTATGGCGTTGATGCGCGCGCGCAGCAACGACAAGACTTACGGCCTGGTCGTGTCTGGTGTAGACGCGGGGGTCAAACGAACAGTCGCCGCGAGCATCATCGCCAACCTGCTGGGGATCCCTGAGCCGCAGGCGCTAGAGATGTGCAGGCAGCCGGTGATTCCGGTTCTCAACAAAGTGGAAAAGAGCTACGCTGAAAAAGCGTTGAGACTTTTTGAGGCCGAGAACATTCCGGCCAAAGTGACGGCCAGGAAGAGCTGATGACCGGGCCACGACTTCTCGTTCACCCCCGTGATGACTGCCGGGAGGTGAGGCAACTATCGTGGGGATCGACACCATGATAGACGAGTCGTTGCTCGACGCCCCACCGTCCGCGTTCGGACAGATCGCCCTCCGCGAAGGCCTCGTGCAGAAGGAGCAGCTCTTCTCGGCGCTCCGCATCCAGGAGAAGCTAAGCTCCCTGGGTGTCGTGCCCAAGAAGTTGGGCGAGATCCTGGTCGAAAAGGGGGTGCTCAACGCGGCCCAGGTCGACACGATTCTCAGCATCCAGCGCAAGATGGAGAAGCGCACCGAGATCGGGGGCTATGAGATCCTCGAATTGCTCGGCAAGGGCGGGATGGGGGCGGTCTATCGTGCCCGTCAGAAGAGCCTCGACCGCATCGTGGCACTCAAGATCCTGGCCCCCCGCTACGCCCGCGACCAATCATTCATCAAGCGCTTCATCAACGAAGCACGAACCGTCGCCAAGCTGAACCACGAGAACATCATCGCCGGCATCGACGTCGGTGAGTCGAGTGGCTGCTACTTCTTCGCGATGGAATACGTCGAAGGACCGACGGTCCACGAGCGTATCGAACAGAAGGGCAGGATTCCCGACCGCGAAGCCCTGGAGATCATCATGCAGATGTGCCATGCCCTCGAGCATGCGCACAGCAACGGCCTCGTGCACCGTGACGTCAAACCTCAGAACATCATCCTGACGTTGGAAGGCGTGGCCAAGCTCTGCGACCTGGGGCTCGCCAAGCTCGAGAACGAACCGACCGACTCGTCGACGACCTCAGTTGGCACTCCCCACTATGTCTCCCCCGAGCAGGCGCGTGGTGAGCAGGATATCGATATCCGCAGCGATATCTACAGCCTGGGCGCCACGCTCTACCACATGGTGACCGGCGAGACGCCCTTCGTTGCGCGCAACGGCATGATCTTGATGACCAAGCATCTTACCGAAGACCCCGTATTCGCGCAGAAGCGCCACCGGGCCGTCGGTCGATCGGTCTCCGAGCTGATCCGTAAGATGATGGACAAGGATCGGGCAGGCCGCTACCAGACTCCCACCGAGTTGCGGGAAGCCGTCGAGAAGATCATGACCCGCAAACCGGGCACCAGTGCCCGACGGCGCGCTGCCTCGCAACGGGTTTCGAGCCCAGAGAAGAGAAGGCGCACCCGCTACAAGCCTCGCAAGCAGGGTCACGAGGTGATCACGCTCGCGATTGTCGCGTTGTTGGTGGTCATCATCATCGGCAGCGCCGCTTACAGTTTTCTGTCCGAGCCTCTGGTGCAGCCACCGCCGACCTATACCCCCGACGAGATCGCCGAGGGCTTCAACGAGCTGAAACAAGCCGACCTCTATGCCCAACAGCACCCTGGCGACATCGCGGCCATCATCGGGCGCTACCAGGCGATCATCGAGAAGTACCCATCGAGCAAGCCCTCCGCGCACGCGGAACGCATGATCACCGAGATCCGCCAGCGCAGCCAACCCCAGGCTCCGGACTGAAACGTCCCGAAATCTACGGTTCCCTGGCATCGCGGCGCGTGGCTGAGGTATAAAGCGGGGTCAGCTCATTTGCTCCAGGAGACCATTATGACTGAGTCCACGACCGCCGACGCTCCCCGCATCCAGCTCAACGGGCCAGCACCCGACTTCGTCGCAGCCACGACGCACGGCGAAATCCGCTTGTCCGAGTGGAAGCCCGACAGCTGGGTGATCCTGTTCAGCCACCCAGCTGACTTTACGCCCGTATGCACCACCGAGTTCGTCGAGTTTGCCAAGCGCTACGACGACTTCGAGCAGCGCAATGTGGCGCTGCTCGGCTGCTCGGTGGACAGCACCTTCAGCCATATCGCCTGGATGCGGAACATCGAAGAGAAGTTTGGTGTCAAGATCCGCTTCCCCGTGATCGCCGACCTGGACCAGAAGGTGTCCCGGCTCTACAACATGATCCACGAACCCAGCTCGAACACCGCCGCGGTCCGTTGCGTGTTCTTCATCGACCCGAAACGCAGCATCCGCGCGATGATCTACTACCCGCTGAATGCAGGCCGGAACTTCGACGAGATCGTGCGGGTGATCGACGCCCTGCAGACCTGCGACAGAGAAGGCGTGGCCTGCCCTGCCAACTGGCGGCCCGGGGCCAAGGTCATCGTGCCGCCGCCGAAGACCCAGCAAGAAGCTGAAGAACGCATGGCCGACGAGTCCGTCGAGGTAACCGACTGGTACTTCTCGAAGAAATCTCTGTAGGACCGATCCTCTTCCTGAACGGTGGCTCATGATCCTCAAGCAATTCTACCTTGGCTGTCTAGCCCACGCCTCGTACCTGATCGGCGACGAAAGCACAGGCCGAGCCGTGGTCGTCGACCCGCAACGCGATATCGAGCAGTACCTGCTCGCGGCCGAGAACCTGGGCCTGCGTATCGAACATGTGATGTTGACGCATTTCCACGCCGATTTCGTCGCGGGGCACCTCGAGCTGCGCAGCCACGTCGGGGCTACGATCCATTTGGGGAGGCGAGCGACGGCTGAGTTCGAGTTCACCCCGATGGAAGAGGGCACGCCCCTCGAGCTGGGAACTGTGCGCTTGGAGTTTCTCGAGACACCGGGGCATACGCCCGAGAGCGTGTGCATCGTGGTCTACGACACCGAGGCCGACCCCGACCTGCCTTCGGCGGTCTTGACCGGAGATACCCTGTTCATCGGGGATGTCGGGCGGCCCGACCTGATGGCCTCCCAGGGAGTGAGCCAGGAAGAGCTCGCCGCGTCCCTGTACGACTCGATCTTCTCCAAGCTGCTCAAGCTGCCCGACAGTACAACCCTGTATCCGGCGCACGGTGCGGGTTCCATGTGCGGGAAGAACCTGAGCAAAGAGACGGTCTCGACCATCGGGCAGCAGAGAGCCGACAACTACGCCCTGCGATCCCAGGACAAAGCCGAATTCATCCGCCTTGTCAGCGCCGGGCAGGCGCCGGCTCCCCGCTATTTCGCCTATGATGCCGAGCTCAATCGGCAAGAGCGGACCTTGTTGGACGACGCGCTCAAGAAGAGCGTGCAACCATTGAGCGAAGACCAGTTGGGTGCGGCCGTTGCAGACGGGGCCCATCTACTCGACGTGCGTAGCAAGGCCGAGTTCGCCAGCGGGCACCTGCTCGGCAGCCTGCATATCGGACTGGAAGGCAAGTTCGCCAGCTGGGCGGGCACGTTGCTCGACAAAGACCGGCCGATCGTGCTGGTCGCAACGCCCGGCACCGAGCGCGAGGCCGCGATGCGGCTGGGTCGCATAGGTTTCGACCGTGTTCTCGGTTACCTGGACGGCGGTGTCAGCGCCGTCCACCACACGCTCGAGAGTCTTCCGGGCATCGAACCGGATGAGCTGGAACTGGCGATGGCTCTGCAGGGCGCTCCTTGCGTTGTCGACGTGCGCTCGCCGGGAGAGTACGAGGCGATGCACATTCCCAAAGCCCTGCACATTCCGCTGGGATCGTTGCATGAGAGGCTCGGCGAGATCCCGAGAGACCAGAGCATCGTCGTGCTGTGTGCCTCCGGCTACCGTTCCTCGACCGCCGCCAGCCTGCTGCGCAGGCAGCGGTTTGCGGACGTCAGCTCGCTGTTGGGTGGAATCCAGGCCTGGCACAAGGCTGGCCTGCCCGTGCGCATGGGAACCTTGTGCTCGAACGATTGAAAGAAACCGCCTGGCGGGTCGGTTCCCACGCGGGACCACCTCCCTTCAAGTTAGATTCCCAACACCACGGCGGACACTGCGCTAAACTGATGGTGAAGAAAATGCCCACAAGCAGACGACGAGTGGTCTGCTGCACAAGTTCCGGTACACCTTGTAGGGGCGGGGTTTCCCCTCGCCCGGAAGTCGCGGGAGGGGACAAACCCCTCCTCTACAGGGATTTGCCTTCCACGGCGCACACCACGTCCGAAGGGACCGTGCCTTGTGCGGCCTGGCACTAGCCCGGTAGGGAGAGATCGATGCGTGTCCTGATCGCTGCGTGTGAACCCGAGCTCAGCCAGCTGCGCGAGATGGTCGAAGAGCTCGGGCTCACGTGCGTCGAGGCAGACGGGAGCGAAGAGGCCATGAGCCTTCTCGAGATGCCCGACGGACCGAATGTCGCCATCCTCGACTTCGAGCTCGCCGACCCCGAGCTGAGCGCGCTGTGCCTGAGACTGAGAGAACACCCCGAACCCCGCTACACGATCGCCCTGGCACCTCCGGACTCGGACTGGGAAGCGCTGCTGCAGATTGCTGACGATGGCCTGGAGAAACCCGTTTCGGAGGCAGAGTTGAAGGCCCGCGTGCGCGCGGCTTCCCGAGTCGTGGACGCAGAGCTGACCAGCCTGCGGTTGCGGACCGAGCTCGACCACGTCAAGCGGCGCTTGCTGCCCGGCGGAGGCTTCCGCGAAGCCAGTGACCTTGAAGAGCTGCACCGGGATGTCGAAGTGTTGTGCTCCAGCGCACGCATCCTGGTCGTCGAGGACAACGACTTCAACCGCAGCGTTCTGCGGCTGGTGTTGGCCGCAAGAGGCTACGAAGTCCTCGAGGCCGCAGATGGAGCCGAGGCCCTGAAGATTGCGCGCGCAACGACCCCTGACATGTGTCTGCTCGATATCGTGATTCCCGACATCGATGGCTACGAGTTGTTCTGCCTCTTGAAGGCCGAAAACGGCCTGGCAGACGTGCCCTTTATCTTCATCACCGCGCGGGCGGACCCGCGCGAGGTGATCGAAGGCCTCGAGCTGGGCGCTGTCGACTACATCACCAAGCCCTTCAACTCCGAAGAGGTCGTCACACGTGTGCACGCCCACCTGCGCCAGTATATGCTGCTGAAAGAGCTCAACAGGCTGCGGCACCTGGCCCTGGACGCACACCCCTTGACGGGTCTGCCAGGCAACAACAGCGTCTCCCTGAAGATCTCGCGCGTGCTCGCAGATGGGGTCGACATGGCGGTGGTGCAGTGCCACCTCGAGAACTTCCAGGCCTTCAACGACAAGTACGGCTTCGCTCGCGGTGACCGCGTATTGACCTGGACAGCTGAGCTGCTGAGCACTTCGGTGGCTGCCCTGGACAACGAGCACGCTTTCGTCGGACATGTCGGAGGCATCCACTTCGTGTTTGTGGTTCCCTGGTCCAGCGCCGAGCCGCTATGCCAGGGCCTCACCAAGAGCTTCGATAACGGCATCATCGAACACTACGATGAAGACGACCGGGAGCGTGGCCACCTGCTGTCTGAAGAGGGAGGAAGAACCCTGCGGGCTCCGTGGATTCGGGTGACTCTGGCAGGAGTTCGGACCACTGAGAGCTTCGGACATGCCCGCGAAGTCTCCGATGCCTGCGCGGAGGTGCGCACCCGGTTGGGTGTCTTCGAGCGCAGCGTCTTCCTGCTCGAGGGCGCAGCTTCCTGAGGGACCCTACTCCACCTGCGGAAGGGCAAACCGTACCCGAAGTTGCTCAAAGCCCGCGGCACCTGTGTCGCTTTCGACAAACAACGCAGGGACCACTCCAGCGTCGTCGGGGAGGAGCTCCTGATAGATCTGGTCACGGCCGAGCTCGAACCTGACCGTGTTGCCCTCGACCTCTATGCCGAACGCCTGCAACTCCTCGAAAGGCGCCGAGTGCAAGGGGAATGACCATCGTTCGCCGCTGGCATCCTCGCGCAACACGGCGATCACCCAGCTACGCACGTTCGCTTCGCGGACGACCTTCAGGCTGAATTGCTGCTCCCCATTGTGCAACAGGTACAGCCCAAAGGACTCTGCCCCCAGGTCACGCAACCAGCCATCGATGCAGAACCGAGATCTGGCTGCCAACACGGGCAACCAACCTCGTCCCCGCCCTACCAGGTCGCCGGCTGCCTCTCCTCGCTGCCAGACCATCGGGCCGTGGGCACTCGCTTCGAGACTCTCCGGAGGCACGGCCAACAGCGGGGGCGAGCCAGCCAGACCCCAACGAGTCGGGGCCAGCGGAGGATCGGAATGATGCAACCACCAGGCACCGCCGGCCAACAGCGCAAACAAGCAAGCCGCGACCAACAGCTTACGCAGCCCGCTCGCATGGGCTCCGGGCCCCGCCGGCGTCCGCGCCGAGGTCTCCCCCAGAGGAATGTACGGTCTTGGGCTGCTGGCATCGCGGAAGCGCAATGGAGCGAGACGAGCCCCGCCCAGTCGGCCGTGGCTGAGGCCAAGGTTGTCGATCTCTTGCCTGAGCTCGGCGAGCGCGGCCAACAGCGCGCTGGGGTTGGCAGGACGCTTGTCGGGATTCTTGGCGAGCAAGCTGCGCAACAACATCTCAAGCCCCGCAGGCAGCTCCGGCCGTAAGGCCTTGATGCTGCGCGGTGTGCAGAAGCGATGCAGGTAGATGTAGCCGGCACTGGTCGAAGCCCGGAAAGGCGCCGTGCCCGCCAACGCCTCGTAGAGGGTCACTCCCAGGGAGTAGAGGTCGCAACGGCCGTCCACTTCGCCGCCGCTAGCCTGCTCGGGAGAAAAATAGGCCGGCGTGCCAAGGACCTGGCCCGTGCGCGTCAGGTCCTGGTCGAGCCGGAAGCACTTCGCCAGCCCGAAGTCGAGGACCTTCACCTGCCCTTCGGCGTCGATCATGATGTTGGAAGGCTTGATGTCCCGATGGATGATGTCCTGGGCATGGGCCACCTGCAACGCCTCAGCGACCTGCCCGACGATTTCGAGGATCCGCCCATATTCCAGCCGTTCTCGCTTGAGCAGGCCGCGCAGGTTGCAGCCTCCGACCAATTCCATCGTGAACCACGGAAGCTTGCTCGCGCTGATCTCGATGATGCGGATGATCCGCGGGTGAACGACAGAGGCGGCGTGACGGGCTTCCGTCAGGAAACGCTTACACAACCCCCGATCGTGCGCGAGCTCGGGATGCAGCAGCTTCAACGCAACATTGCACTTACGGGAGAGGTCCCAGGCCTCGAAGACCACTCCCATTCCGCCGGCTGAGATGCGACGCTTGATCCGCAGTCCCGGAATCGTTGGCAGCGTACCAGCCCTCCCCTCCCGTGGCTTGCGTCCCCCCCAGCTAGAGTCCGACAGAGGCCCCCTCGCATGCGACGGCTCTTGAACCATCGCCCGTACACGCCGGGCCAATGCCGCGATTCCCCGTTCACGGCGATGAATCTGTGCGTCGAGCTGGAGCGCTGCCATGTCGAGGGTGCTGGAGCGGCCGCGGACTACCAACAAAATCGGTGCGGCGACCTCGGCCTCGCGCGCGTGAGCGATGAAAGAGAATCCGCTGGCGTCTGCCAGCTCGTGCTCGTAGACGATCACGGCAAAGGTGGCACGGCGTGCCGCGACCAGGGCCTCAAAGCCGTTGTCCACGAGATCAGTCTTGATCCCCGCGCCCCGGAGCGCTTTGCGCGCCTGGTGTGCGTAGGAACGGTCACGAAAGACCAAGAGAGCTCTGCTCGATGCGGAAGGATCGTTTTTCTGCGCCAAGTGCCCCAAACTCCCATCTCCACTTCGATTCTAACCGAATCCGAGGTAAGCTTCAGACTGTGGGCGCCGCGCAAGAGTCGCTGGAAGCCAGGGAATTGCGCGCACAGGTCCCTGCCAGGGAGTGCCACCGGTAGTGGAAAGCGAGCCAGACAGGATCGAACGAGCGCGCGCGCTGCTAGATCACCTGTTCCGCAAACGGAGACCGGCGCGCCTCCGTCCCTCCCCGCCCGTTGCGCGCGAAGATGCGCTGGACGAGGTAGAGGGCGACGATCCCGACTCGGTATGGAAGTGGCTGCTGCGGCCAAGCGCGGCGCAGCAGAGCGCTGCCGCGGTATTGCCCGAGGACTGCGTTGCCTGGCTTCAGGCCGCCCCCGCGCAGACAGCCGGTGAGGCCCCCGCCCTGGAGGCTCCACCGCCCTTCGACACCGGCCGCCTGCTCGCATCGACGCTCGACGCGATTGTCCGGGCGGCGCGCATGCAGCTCCCCAACTATGAGCTGGTGCTGGGCCGAGCGCTCCAGCTGCTGCGCGGGCACGCAGGGACCCGCATGAACATCGAGCCGGCAAGCGTGCACGTCGATGGCCAACCTGTGCTCGAGACAGACGAGCGCCGGGGATTGTGGCTGGCCAGTGCGTATCTCGCGGGACTTGAGAGCCTTGCAAGCGAACCGGATCTCAGCCTTCGCAGCCTTGCCCAACTTGCCAACGAGCTTGCAGAGCTGCGTCCTGCGGCGGCCTCCATCGCTCATTTCCGAGACTGGCTCTGGTCCGGCGGGGCGGAGGGTTTTCAGATCACCATGCGGCAGGGTCTGGGCGAGAAATACGCCTTGCTGCAATGCGCGGGGAGTCCGCTGGCAGCAGAGCCGGAATTGTCGGCCAGCACGCGCTGGCTCGAGAGCCAGAGCATGCAAACGCGGGGACGTCACAGCAGCTCGCTGCAGCGGCTCGACGAGTTTGCAGAGCAGGCGCAGGCCGGCGGCTTCGGAGTGTCCAGGGCAGAGCTCGAGACCCTGCGGGAAGCGGCGGACGCGGCCGACGCATGGCACGCTGCCGAAGCATGGACGGCCTTGCAGACGCCTGGCTGGCTCGAGGCGGCTCCTGCCCCGTCCGTGTCTCGGGGTATGGCCTGCCTGTTGGCAGGCCCGGATGCTGTCAGCTGGCTACCGATCTGCCGCAAGATCTTCGAGGCCGCGCAGGAAAAGCACGCCGAGCTCGCACAGCTGCTCGAGAGCCAGGACATCGGTACGTCCATCGCGCGGGGTCTGGTGGGCGCATCTCCACAAGTCGCGCGGGAGCTGGCACAATTCCTCCGCGTTGCGCCCGCCGCGGTCCAGAGGAATTTGTTGCTGGGGTTGTTGGAGAAGCCCAGCGCGCTCTTGATCGCACTGTTGAAACAGGTAGGACGCGACCTGCTGATCGAGCCTCTGCAGCTTGACGCCCTTCCTCCACGCGCCGCCTTGAACCTGGTCAGGTTGCTCTGGCAGGAGGGAGAAGAAGGGCGGCCCACAGAGACGACGCCGAAGGCACGAGCCGCCGCCTTGTGCCCCATCGTCGCCCGCCTGTCCGACGCGGGCGCTGTCGCTGTGCTCGTGGGCGCGTCCGCCGACCTGGTCGTCCACTGTGGCGCCGTGGCCCAGCGCATCTTGCGCACGGGCTCCGATCGGATCCGCAGCCGGCTGGTGGACCTGTTGGCGCGCCCGGGAATGAATGGTGCGCTGCGTTGGGGCGCGTGGCAGCTCTTCGAGAGCCTCGATGCCTGCGGAGCCGAAGGTTGGTCGAGCCGCGCGCGCTTTGCAGCCGTGCAGGCTTGCCAGCAACATGGCCTGGGAAAGAACATCGTCGCCCTGGTTCTCGACCGCGGCCGCCCTCCCGCATTGCGGGCGGCCGGGCTCGACGTTTTGAGCGCTCAGCCTGCGCTGCTCAAACTGGCCACGAAGCCCCAGGCCTCGGACCTGCTCGAGCCGCGCAGCGTGCGCCAGAGTCTGGAGCGCGCCCGCAACCTGCTGAGGAGCCGCGCGGCGCATGACAACACAGACTGAGCTCTGGGGACCGCTGATCGACGCGCTCTTCCAGCTGAAGCGGGCGCTGGCGATGTTCGGCACAGCGCACTCGAGCAGCCAGCAGGCTGCCCGCTCGGTCCAGCAGGTGCTCTCTGCGGCGACGCTTCCCTGCCTGCTGCAGCTGGTAGAAGAAGGGCTCTTCAGGGACCATCAGCTCGTTCCGCTCGGGGCGCCTCGCTTCGGACGGCTGCGGGTGCTGGCCGAAACCCTGGCTCCGCTGCATGCACAGGAGCTGCGCTTTTTTGCCATCCCCAGCGTGCAAGCACTGCTCGATTTCGGCCTGGCCTTGGCAGGCGGGCCCGAGGGGCTGGCCGGCGTGCGCGTCGATGGGCTGTCGTGGGGCCCCCTGCGCCTGGACGAGCTGGAGAGTCAGGATCCCCGAAGCCAGGCTTGCGCATTCCTCGAGCTGGCGTCGCAATGCCTGGGATCAGGCCGCGAGCTGACCGGCCTGGCAGGGCTCAGCTGTATCCGGCGCCTCGAGCAGGCCGTGGCCGCAGACCTTCGGGGCAGCTTGCGGGGCCTGGAGATGAACGTGCCCCGCTGGACGCCCCGCTGGCGTGCCCTGAGCGCGAGCCTGTTGATCGTCGCGGTCACCCACGAGCTCAATGTGCACCTGTCCCGCAGCAGGGCGCTGGCCCATGCCTGCCTGTTGTGTGCGCATCATGGCTACACAGAAACGGCAGGACTCCCCCTGCGCCAAGCCGCCGAACGGGTTCTGGATGCGCTCTTGAACACGAGCAACGGAATTTCGAGCCACCAGCTGCGGGTCGGCGCGGCGCTGCGCTTGCTGACCACGGACGCACCGGCTCCGCGGCTGGAAGCCCTGGAGCTTGTGCGCATCGGCTATCTGAGTGAGCTGCGGCGCGTGACCCCGCACGGCAGCGTGGGGCGCAGTGAGATTCTGGCCAACTTGTGGGGAGCGCCCGGACTCTCAGAGCTCTGGATGCGCACCGTAATCTCGACCATCGGTCCTTTGCCAGACGGAAGCACCGTTTTGCTCGCTGACGGACGCCTGGGTCAGGTGATCGGGCCGGGGAACTGGCGCAGCTGCCGACCAGAGCTGCTGGTCGGGGGCACCCGGTTGATTCCCGATCATGCCGTCCGGTTGGTGCCCCGGCGCACCCTGGGCCCCGCGGCGAGCACAGACGAGCGCCGCCGCGACGATGCGCTATCATAGGAGCAGAATCGATCGGGACAGGACCCAGGCGTGGCGCAAACCGAAGAAGCTGGAGTGCCCAGGAAAGCGGGATTTCAACAATTCCGTATCGGCGACTTCCTGGTGGAGAAGAAGCTCGGCAAGGGCGGCATGGGCGTCGTGTTTCTGGCCCAGGAGCTGTCTCTGAACCGAAAGGTTGCCCTGAAATTTCTGACCCGGGCGCGCGCGGACTCGGAGTCACGCCTGTTGGCGGAGGCGCGCACCGTCGCCCGGCTCGATCATCCCAACATCGTGCGCGTCTACACCATCGGCCGGGATCCGGCCCGCGGTCGCATCTTCATGGCCATGGAGTACGTCGCAGGCCAGAGCCTGAAGGCCCTGATCGCCCAAGACACAGCTAGTTTCAGCGACATCCTTGAGGTGGGCATCGGCATCGCCGAAGGACTGGCCCACTCGTGGAGCCACAAGGTCGTGCACCGCGACATCAAGCCTGGCAACGTCATGCTGACGCGCGAAGAGCGCTGCGTAAAGATCCTCGACTTCGGCTTGGCACTCTTCAAGGTCCCGGGCAAGAGCACCCGCGGCGAGTTGGTCGCTGGGACAGCCAACTACATGTCCCCTGAACAGTCGGCCGGGCGCGACCTCGACGTCCGCAGCGACTTGTATTCCCTCGGTGTGGTGCTCTACGAGATGCTCGCCGGGGCGCGGCCTTTCGCGGCGCGCACGTCCCAGAACCTCGATTTTCTGCATGGTTTTGCCAACCCGAAACGCATCCGCGCTGTCCGCCCCAATGTTCCCGCTGCTTTCGAGCGCATTCTCGAGCGCCTGTTGGCGAAGAGCCGCGAGAACCGCTACCCCGATCCGCAGGCTCTGCTCGTCGACCTGCGCGCGCTCCAATCCCGGCTGGCACGCGCGCGCAGGCTCGACGAACAACCTCTCGGCCCCGTCGTCAAACCTGTCATGGCCCACGAAGCCGACAAACTCGCAACGAGTGCGCTGCTCAACACCCGTCGGCCTCAGCGACGCAGCAGGTGGTGGCTGCCCGTCTTGACGGTCCCGCTGCTGGCCGCGCTTGGGGCGTGGCTGCTGTGGGGCTCGAGCGCGCGTGTGCCCACCGACCCCAGCCAGGCCAACTGGAGCGAGCCCGTGGCCCTGTTCCCTCAAGGCCCACTACCAGCAGCGGAGCCCGGCGTGCATTGGGAGCGCTCAGAGACAGCCGGTACCCTCCTGGGTCGTGGCACGGGTTTTCTCTCACGCCCGCTGGGTGAAGGAGCGGCGTGGAAGATCGAGTTGACGATCCCAGCCGAGACAGCGCCGAGCGCTGGGATCTTCGTCATGGTCGGCGAGACTCCGGAGGTGGGTCTGACCGTGCAGCGCTACAGCAGATTGTCGCTGGTGTCCGTCGAGCTGGTGCTGGAGGACGGCAGTCATGCGCGCGTGCTCTCGCAAGAGCTGGCTCCCGAGCTGACGCAGGTCGAGGTGAGCCTTGTCCTGCTGCCGGGCCAGGTCGACATCCTTGTCCAGGGTGAGGCCTTCGCGAGCCGCCCGTTGTCTGGTGCGGCCGAATCCGTGGCCCTCTATGTCGAGGCCCCCAACGCGTCGGATCAAGCGCGCTTCGCTGAGCTGAACCTGCGCAAAGGGCAGCTGACGGCGCCGTAGGCCCGCAAGCTCAAGCTCCTCGGGCGGGGGTAGACCCCGCCCCTACCCACGCGCAGGCCCGCAAGCTCAAGTTGTCGAAGAGCTCATTTCCGACGATCGGGACAACGCAGCGCTCTCTGCAGCTTGCGCCTCGAAAACCACACGGTCGAGCTCTTCACCCTCACGGTCTTCGCCCGAAAGCTGTGTGGCTTCCTGCTCGGCAAGGATCAGCTTCTCGCGCAGCTCAGCGGCGAGCTCCAGGGCAGCCTGGCGGCGCTGGGCCAACATCGCCTCGAAGCCGGCATCGCTCTCGGCGATGCGGGCAGTGATCTGGAATAGACCTGCATCCACGGAACGACAGCCTTGAGCCCTTGCCCCCAGCTTGACGAACGTGCCCTTCTGGCTCTCGACGACGAGCTTGAGCTCTGCGTCGGGTTGGACCTCCGTGACGCCCACAAATCCAACCTGCTCGGCGTCGAAGTCGTACAGGATGCCCTCGACGATCGGCGCCTGCTCTGCTGCGTTGCCATCAAAAACGGCGTACCAGACACGCAGGTGCGTCTGGAAGCTGAGCTGGTTGGCCAGTCCACGCTGGCGGACCCGACGGCGGGAAGGATCGATAGTGGAAGCATCGAACACCGAAGACGGTGCGGTCAGGCGCTCGACATACTCCTGATGTTTGTGCAGGCCAGAGCGGACGGCCC
Organism: Planctomycetota bacterium; assembly: GCA_029260765.1. Classification (GTDB taxonomy): domain Bacteria; phylum Planctomycetota; class J058; order JAJDCP01; family JAJDCP01; genus JAJDCP01. The sequence goes on along the minus strand of JAJDCP010000101.1, from coordinate 126,670 downwards.
CGTAGATGGATGCGGGCACGCTGTCGCGCCTGGGCTCTGCTACCCCCGGTATGGGTCCAAGCCGAGGCTGCACGTGGCGCAGCCGCAACATGCTGGCGACCAAGCAGGTGCAACTCACCAGACAGAGGCCCAGCGCGCTGCCCGGTGCCGCTCCGGAGATCCCAGCGCTCCACAGGTCGGCAAAGCTGATCATGACGAAGATCAGCGAGCCAGGAAACGCAAACAGCACACCCAGCAGCTGGCCACGTCGAGCGAGAACCAACGCGCAGACGGCCAGGAGCAAGCTCACGCAGGCATGCGGCAGGCAGGTGGTGGTGGCGTCGGGAAGGCTGCCGTCTAGAGCCGGGTGGTCGAGCACCGCAGCCGGCTGTGGGGAGTCGACCAGGGCTGAACTTGAACGTGAACCCGGGCCCAACTCCACGGCCCGCAACAGCCGTGTCTGCGGTGCATCGGCAAACACCTCGAGCGGATCGACCGCGGCGAGCAACGCGCCCGCTCGCTCCCCACTGCGGCGCAGGGCGTTGAAGGCCGCCTGCCGCGCCGCGGCTGGCAAGCGACCGTCGGCCGCGCGTTCAGCCAGCGATTCGAGCTGAGCGTCGCTGATCGAGGTGGCTGGAATGCTGCGCAGGACAGCGCGCAACAGCCCTTGGTCTTCGAGCGTCAAGATCTCGTCCAGCAGCGCTCCGGCCAGCAGTCCTCCACTGGAAGCGAGGATCGTGGTGATTGCCGAGGTCTCTGCACTCTGCTGGAAGATCAATTCCTCGACGGCCTGCTCGACCCAGGCAGGATCGTTCTTGTGGCGTCGTGCGATCGCGCGCGCTGCGGCCAGCAATCGAAAGTCCCTCGAGCCTCGCAGATCGAAGCGCGCGACGACCAGGAGCCTGAGGCTGGCGAAGCTCTGTGCATAGGTTCCAAACAACACCGCCAGCCGGACCTGCAGCGCGGCGGGCACGGAGAGAAAACGCGCTCCCAGCTCACGTTCAGCGAACCCGGGCTCGGCCTGAAACAGCTGCTCGGCACAGGACTCCAACGCCTCGATGGACTCGTGCGGACGCGCGCTGGCTGCGTCGAAGGCGGCGAGCCGGTCAGCCAGAAAGAGGGAATCAGCCTGTTGCGCCCAGCAGGCGGTCAGCAACCCGGCCCAGGCGAACAGCCGGAAGGTGCCCCTCACGGTGAGACCTCAGCCACAGCAGTGATCACGAAGTGCTGGGGACCGATCTGCAGTTGATCGCGCAGCGCCAGGTCGAAGTGGATCGATTGGTCGTCGGCGACAATGACATGATCGCCAACCACCATGCCGAAGAGATCGACGGCCTGTTTGAGTTGCACGGTGCCGCGCGGGTTGTAGATCGAGCCGAAGTAGGGCCCGATATCTTGAATCTCGAATTTGCTGCCGCTGGCCATCCACACCTGGAAATCGAAGGGTTGGGGAGGCACGCCCACCGCGTTGCCTTTGCTGGCGAAGGTGACTTTACTCTTCGAATAGATCTCGACGTGGGCATCGGCGTAGCCGTCGCCACGATCACTGAAGACCAGGGGCTCGAAAGACTTGAAACCCTCGCCGTTGCTGCCGTCCACGACGATGGTCAGAGCTCCCTGGATCTCGAGGCTGCCTTGTTTGTGTACAAGCACCTTGCCCACCTGCAATTGCAGGGGTCCAACTAGCACCAGTTGGCCAAGCTTGGCCACTGCGATGCTGCCGATGGCAAAGGCTCCCGGACCCAATGTGTAGACATCGTGCTTGCCGACGCTCAAGTCGGGCAGCGCCGTGGCAAGCGCGGACACCTCTGCCAGCTTTGCGTCGATCTTTGGATCCGAGGGCGGCAGGGGCTCCAAATCGGGTTGGCTCAACGAGATGCTGCCCGCCTGGCTGGAGTCACCGATGATCAGCGGCGCCTGGGCTGTGCCCGCGACGGCCGCGCCTGCGCCCAATATGATCTTTTCGCCCGCGCGGGCGTGGCCGTGGATCAGGGCATCCTGCTCGAGGATCAGCACGTTGTTGGCCCGCGCCTCGGCCAACATGGTGGCTCCCCCGCTGCCAGGAAGCCCCGCGCGGCTGTCGAAGGCCAGACTGATCTCCGCGTTGGCGCCGACGGTAAGGCTGTCTCCAGCGTGCACACCGGTCAGCTGGAGCGCATCGGTCTGGACAGCGACCAGCGCTCGAAGGGTGGTGCGCAGTTGCCCGTAGTGGCCTTCCGCCTCGACAACGCCCTGCGTAGCGTCGAGCATCACGAGCGAAACCAGGGCCGAAGAGCCATCGCCGAAGGCGTAGCTGCGGCCGTTGCTGCCCAGGTCTCCCGCGTTGGCCTGCGCCAGTCGCAGGCTCAACCCGGTCTCGGCAGCGGAAAAACTGAGTTTCTTGGCGTGGGTGATTCTGCGCACCGTGCTCTGCGCGCCGACCGCGCCGAAGATCACCGCGCTCAAGCTCATCGCCAGCATGGTCAGCACCAGCGCGATGATCAGGGCCGCTCCGCCGCGGCCTGAGCGCTTCCCCGCCTGCGCCCTGGCAAGGCTCACTGCCACGCCTCGACGCTCAAGGGCGCAGCCAGGCCCGCGCCGGACGCATTCAACGTGTAGCTGCGGTCGGAGTTCCTGGGTGCGACGACCTCATTCGCCGCGCTGACCAGGGTACCATCAAGGATCGAAGGCTCTTGGGGGAGATACCGGTCGAAGAGCTGATAGTCGACCAACACCGAGCCCCCCTCAAGTTCAATCGCGAAGCTTCCCGGCAGGATCTGGGGCGCAACCACCAGCCGCTGCCCTTCAGGACCGATGATCTGTAGACACAACTCGTCGACAATACCGTTGCTGTTGTCGTCCCGATGGTTGAAGGGATCATCTGCAACCGGAACCGCGATCAACAGGAACGGACCGAGCCGTGTGACCTCGCCGTCGGCGCTGATGTGCAGCTTCGAAAAGCACAACGCAGGCCCGTAATCGGTCTCCATCAGCTGCATGTCGTCGGTCGTGGCATGACGCAGACTCTGCGAAATGAGATTGCTCGCGATGCGTTCTGCCTGGTCGATGCCCGCCTTGTGCACGAAGAACGCAGACTGCCGGGGTGCATCGCTGAAGACAGCGTGGGCCGAGACGATCAGCACCGCGAAGACCGCAAGCGCGATCGACGTCTCGAGCAGTGTGAAGCCTCGGCGTGCCCTCATGGTGCACCCCTTTCGGCAACCAGGGCACGAGCATGTGCGTTGCGCAGACCGGGCTTCTCAGACCAGGCGACATTGATCTCGACGTACAAGACCGCCATGCCTGCATGAGCCGGTTCGGACTCGTTGGCCAGGCCGTCGTTGTCCAGATCGATTGCTTCAGCCAGAAACGACGCTGCCTGCTGCTCACTGCCGAAGTGCACGGTCAGCAGTCCACCGACCAGGCCATCCTCGGCTGTATCCAGGGCTGCGTCCTGGTGCAGGGCGAGCATCTGCTGCCAGTCCGCCGCGTGGATCTCTTCGAGCTTGCGATGGACGATGTCTTCGGCCAGGCCGTGACGCTGATGCTGCAGGAGATGTCCCGCTCCGTAGACCATTCCGGAGAGCAGGCTCAAGACGCCGATCAACATGATCGATGCGGCGGCCATCAGCTCGACCATCGACAGGCCGGCACGTCTGTGCGCGGGTTTCAATGCTGTCCAGAGGCCGGCGGTGATCATTTGCACACTCAAAGCAACAGTCTGTGCTGCGTCCAGATGGAGAGATCCCGATCCTTAGACTAACGCAATTGCGAAGGCAGAACCATCCACGCCCGCTGATGACCATCAACTGATCTGCCGTTAATCCCTGAGCGAGGCCGGCATACGGACAAAAATGAAATTTCATTTTGAAAAAAGAAACTGGCGTCAGCACTCGCTGTCCAAGACGCGTGAGAGCATGGAGGGCAGGTTCTGCAACTCGAGATTCAGCGCAGAGAGCAGGCGCTCGATCTCTTGAGTCTCGCCGTCGAGCGCTTCCTGCAGCCCGAGGCACAGCTTCTCCAGACTGCGTGCCCCCAGAGTGCGCGCCATCCGCAAGAGGGCACCGACCGCCTGGCTGCTGGTCTGCCCGTCATCGGCAGCCAACGCACGGGTGAGCTCTGCGCGGCGCTCTTCCGCCGAGCTTTGAAAGGTCTTGATCAGAGTCCCCGCCCGGGCGTCGCTGCCGAACCACGAACGCAGACGCGCGAGCGTCTCAGGATCGAGATCCCCGGACTCGAGCTCGGCCCCCGAATCCCGGTGCGCCACCGCCCCTTTCTCCAAGACCTGCAGCGGTAGCCAACGACCCAACACACGCTCGAGCGTGCTCTCATCGAGGGGCTTCGTGACATAGTCGTCCATGCCGGACGCAAGGCACTTCTCCCGGTCCCCAGGGCCCGTCCGCGCGGTCATCGCCACGATCGTCTGGTGCTTCCCCGACTCCTCCTCTTGCTGGCGCACCGTGCGCGTGGTCTGGTAGCCATCGATTCCCGGCATCTGGCAATCGAGGAACACGATGTCGAAGCTCTGTTCCTTGAGCAGCTTGAGGCATTCCCGACCGCCGGTGGCGCGCGTGACATCGCAGCCCATGATCTCGAGCAGGCGCCCGGCGACGAGCAGATTGGTGTCCTGATCATCGACCACCAGCACGCGCGCGCTGCGCGCCCGGGTAACCTCCCGGACGGTCTCCAGAGCGAGCTTCAGAGCGGGCGTCGATGGCGTCTCGTGGGTAATGTCACTGGCCAGGGTCACCGCCAGCTGGACCGAGATGCTGGTTCCAACTCCCGGTTGGCTCTCTACCTGCAATGAGCCCCCGAGCATCTCTACCAATTGCCGGCAGATGGCCAGACCGAGTCCGGTTCCCCCGAAACGTCGCGAATCGGCGCCGTCGACCTGGGTGAACTTGTCGAAGATCTTGTCGATGGACTCTTCGGGGATGCCGATCCCTGTGTCCATCACCGTCAATCTCAGCTGTACCTTGCCCGGAGTCCTCCCGCAGACCTCGGCTTCAATGCTGACGGAGCCTTGCTGCGTGAACTTGACCGCGTTCGACACCAGATTCTGCAGAATCTGCCGCAGCCGCAATCCATCGCTGACGACATGCGCAGGGACATCTGTGGCGATGTGGAGGTGCAACTCGAGGCCCTTCTCCCGGGCGGTCTGCCGGAACATCTCCACGACCTTGCCGAGCACCCTGTGCAGATTGGTCGCCTTCTCTCTGATGCTGACCTCGCCCGCCTCGAGCTTGGAGAAGTCCAGGATCTCGTTGATCTGTTCGAGCAATGCACGGCCGCAACGCCCGATGGTCGCGAGGTACTCCCGCTGCTCATCGTCGAGCGAGGTCTTGGCCAACAACTGGGTCATACCGATCACGCCGTTCAAGGGAGTGCGGACTTCGTGGCTCATGTTCGCCAGGAACTCACTCTTGGCCTGGCTGGCGCCCAGCGCCTCGTCACGCGCCAGCTCCAAGGACAGGCAGGTCGCCTGGAGCGAGCCTTTCATCTCCCGGATGGCCGAGTCGAGCGTACGGAGCTCGGGAGGACCGTAGGAGGGAAAGGATGCCTCGCTGTCGTCGGCCGAAGCGCGCACCAACAACAGCAGACTGTCGATCGGGCGCGCAAACCAAGCAGCAGCCAGCCTGCCGACCAGCAGACCGATCGCGATGCAGACAAGCACCGCCAGGACCAGGCTGTCAAACGCCGTGTGGACTGCGCCGGTGATCTCCCACGGCTCCCAGTCCGCCAACAACACCACGTCGGTGCCAATCGGCACGCCGACGCGCTGACCTTCGGGAAGGGAATGCCCCAGGTGGACGCGGCTACCGAAGACCTGGGCGTAGGCCTTGAGCTGGTCCGCATCAAAGATGCCCCCCACGACCAGGTGCGCCCGGACGCTGTCGAGCGGTGCAGATTGCGCGATGAAGATCTCAAAGGGCACATCGAACAACCGCAGCACGCGTGCTGTCGCAGCCTGCTCGCAGGGGATAGCGCCCTGCAACGCTTCGGCCAGCTCGATGCGGCCCGGGCCACGCCAGGCAAGCACCTCGCCCTCGTCGCTGAAGATGCCGCTCACGACCCAGCCCTGTGCGTCCAGCTTACTGAGCTGCGCCTGCATGGCCGCCGCTGAACGGCTTTGCTGAGCTTCGACGAACGTGGGCTCGGCCGCGAGTCGGGCTGCCTGCGCGGCCCCCATGGCAGCGTGGGAGTTGTGCAACTGGACCAACACCCGTTGCGCGCGTTCGGCCGCTGCCGCCGCCGCATCGACCTCCAGACGGTGATGGACCCAGTAGGCCACGCCCAAAAAAGTGATCAGGATCAACGCCAGCGATCCTCCGATCACCGACATGAAGCGCAAACGCAATGGGTGGTTTCCGCGCATCCCTTCCCCTGAGACATCCCCGTTCATTTGTCCGCGCTGGGGCGGCGGCTGTCAACTGCGGTTGGTTGCTGGCGCGTTTGCTCAGGTTGCGTCGTCTCGCCACAACAACTACATTCCAGTCTGCCCAACCCTTGGGCTGATGGCAGCAGGGAGGAGCTTGATGAGCGGGCGTATCGTCGCGGGGGGAACTCTTGTCCGCAAGACCCAACGCAGCGAGAGACGCAGTATCTTGCTGGTCGACGACGAGCCTTCGATCCGTCAGGTGGTGGGGGGGCTTCTGGAGTCTCGCGGTTTCGATGTCCTCTCTGCCGAGAGCGGAGAGGAAGCGCTCAAGATCGTCACCGCCCAGGACTTCGAGCTCGCCATCGTCGACTACAGGCTGCCGGCGATGGATGGCATCCGCCTGCTGCACGTGTTGCGTGAAATCTCGCCCTTTGCCCCGCGCATCTTGATGACGGCTCATCTCGACCTCAATACAGCCGTCGAAGCGGTCAACATGGCCCAGATCTCCAACACCTTGACCAAACCGATCATGCCCGAGGCGCTCTTTCGCTGCGTAGACGAGGCGCTCGCCAACAAAGCCCTGCTTCTTGGGGCTCAAGACAAGCAGCGCCGACAACGCCTGGATCGCGAGCGCGGGCCGGTGCTCGAATGCCTGGCAGGAAACTTCCTGCGCCTGGCTCTGCAGCCGATCTTCGACCTGGGCTGCCAGACGCCTGTGGCGTATGAGGCGTTGCTGCGCAGCGGACATCCAGAGTTCACCGGTCCCCTGTCTGTGCTGCGCGCGGTTGAAGAGCACGAGCTGGTGCACGAGCTGGGAGACAAGGTGGTCGAGCTTGCCCGGGGTTGGCTCGCCCAGCTGCCCACCGACAAGCTGTTGTTCATCAACCTGCATCCGCTCGAGCTGGACGATGCCGAAAGGCTGGGGACGCGGCTGCGGCGGTTGCAGGAGTGGTCCGGCCGGGTTGTGATCGAGATCACCGAGCGGCAATCGCTCGACAGCATCGATGACTGGGAGAGCGCGATCGAGACGCTCGCCGATCAGGGCATCCCCATCGCTGTCGACGACCTGGGGGCGGGCTACAACTCCTTGTCGGTGTTGGCTGACCTGCAGCCGCGCTTTCTCAAAGCCGACATGAGCATCGTGCGTGCCTGCAACGAGTCACCGCGCAAACAGCGCCTGATCGAGTTGCTCTGCCGGTTTGCAGAATCGACATCTGCGGAGCTGATCGCCGAAGGTATCGAGGCAGATGCCGAGATCGAGACGCTCAAATCCTGCGGCGCCCACTACCTGCAGGGCTATCGGCTCGGCCGCCCCTCCTTCGACATCCACTGAGATCGTTTTTTCTTGTCAGGTCAAGAAAAAAAATTCTCATTTAGCAGAGTTTCTCTGCACGAAGCGTACGAACGCCCGGCAATCCCGATGGTACGCCCTTGGAGGTTGATCGATGGAACGCTGCACGGCTCGTGTTCGTATCTTGGGGGGAATTCTGCTCCTCCTGCTCGCCTCTGGTCTACTCGCTCAAGACAAGATCGTGCAGGTCACCGCGGGCGCGCTCAACGTGCGCACGGGACCCAGCACCGGCTATGCGAAGCTCGGCCTGGTCTACAGTGGCCAGCGCTACGTATCCGTGCAGCGCTCGGGCTCGTGGCACAAGATCTGGTTCAACCGCGGCACCGGCTGGGTGCACGGCGGATACGTCTCAGAAGTCTCCGGCAGCGCCAAGAAGGTCACTGCGTCGTTGCTCAACGTACGACGTGGGCCCAGCACCGGATATTCTGTGGCGGGACAGGCTGCCAACAACTCGCGCTGGGTCGAAGTCGGAGCTAGCGGCTCGTGGCGCAAGATCTACTACGGCGGCGCCACCCGCTGGATGCATGGCAGCTACCTCGCCAACGCGGGAGGCTCGACAGCTCCTCCGAGCAGCCCCCCGACCACCGGCGGTTTGCCCACCTCCTCGGCGGGCTTCGTGCAGCTGCCGGCAAGCGGCCAGGGCTTCTATGCCTACTCGAGCAGCTCTCGGCACTGGGGCACGCCCGCGATGGTCTACGGCATGATGAATGCTGCCTCTGCCTGGAAGAGTCAGAATCCCAGCTATCCGCGCATCAGCATCGGCGACATCTCGAAGACCAACGGGGGCTACTTCCCACCTCATGTCAGCCATCGCTACGGCAAGGACGTCGACTATCGACCGGTCTCGAAGTCGAGCTATGAGGGTCCCCTCACCATCTGGCAGTCCAACTACTCGAGCTACCGCAACCGCCGCTGGATCACCGAGTACGCGAAGAAATACTTGAACATCAAGGTGATCGGCTTCCAGGACTCGGCCATCTACAACTCCCTGTGGTATGTCCAGAATTGGAGCGGCCACCACAACCACCACCACCTCCGGATCCACTGAGAATGGCCCGCCAAGCCTGGCTGTTCGTGACGCTGGGGACTCTGTTCGGCGTCGGGTTGGGCTGGTTCATCGGCAGCGCACTGCAACCCGAGGCGGCTGGCGTCGAGAGCCCCCGCCTGCGGCAAGAAGTGGAGATGCTGCGCGCGAAGCTGCAGGCCGATGCGCAGCGCTGGCAGCAACGGGCTGAGGACTTCGTCAGCCACGGAGGCGGGAGCGACGAACACGCTCCTTTGACCTCAGAGCCCGGAGAAGTCGCTGCTGGCGGATCGGGCGAACGCCTGGCTGCGCAGGCCCTGGACGCCCTCGGCAGTCTCGAGGGCGACGAAGACGAAGAGCTGCGCGCCTTTGCCCAGGCGAAGCTGCTGACGCAACTTCAGAACGACCCCCAGGCTCTGGAGTGGGCCCTTCGCGAGCTCGAGCAGCATGCGGGCAGTGAACGCGGCGCCGAATTGGCCGCCGTGCTCGGCATGATCTCCGACTATGAGATCGAAGCACGTGCGCTGGCGATGGCCCGCAGCGGCAACCTCGATCAGAAACTGCTCGGCCTCGAGTTGCTCGACCGCTTGGACATCGACAACCCCGACACCCGTCAGGGAATCATCGACATCCTGCGCACGGAACAGCGCAGCGATGTTCTGGCTTCGGCTCTGTACGCCCTGCATCCTGCCGTAGTCGCGCCGGCCCACGCCGGGCAGGTGCGGGCCGCCCTGAAGCCGCTGGTCAGCCACAGCGAGGCGGAACTGCGCCGCCGCGGCCTGATCTCCTTGGCCCGTTGGTCGGCCGAGAGCGCCGATCTCGAGCCTGTGGTCGCCGGATTGGCCGACAGCTCGGTGGATGTGCGCGCCGGGGCGGCATTTGCCCTGGGCCAGTCACCGGTCAAGAATGCTGCGGGGCGGGCGGCGCTCACGGCGACGGTGGCCGACACGGATGAGGACTGGGTGGTTCGTGAGCTGGCCTGGCACTCGTTGGGTTTCTTTCCGCAAGATGCTGCCAGCCATCAAGCCTGGGCGGCCTTCGCCGAGCTCAGGGCCGGCCTGGGCGAAGCGGTGCAGCTGCCAGAATTCGACTGATCCCCTGGCCGCGATCGACAACCCCAGGCACCGGATTGGAATCGAGCGGGTTCTGCACGATTCTGTCGCTACAATAACACGATGAAGCCATCCCCCGACGGTGAACCGTGCTCGAAGCCGACAAGTTGGAACTGCCCCGCAAAGCTCCTGACGGCAAGGCCTTTGCGGATGATGCCCCTGCGGCAAAGCTAAGCCCTGACGGCAAGGTCGATCCCGGCCCGTTGCCGCAGGTGCGCGACCATGCCGCGCCTGTCGAGATCAAGCCAGCTGCGCCCTCACCCGAGCCTGAGCCGCCGCCGGACAACGACATCTGGAAGATGCCGCTGGTAGCCTCCGAGCTCCTTGACGCCCTGGCCGAAGTCGCCGGTGACAAGGGAGTCGGCCGACTGGGCATCGACCCCGAGGAAGATGACGACCTCGAGGTTCTGCTTGCCTGGAACCGCAAGGACTCGGGCCAGTTCCCGGTCTATACTTCCGGTGCCTGGCACGGCGCCGTCGACCTGGGACTTGCGCGGCTGAAGCCCGACGCCCCGAGCATCGCCGACACCATCGAGGTCCATGCGATCGCTCGTGGCACAGTCGTCTCGCGCGTGAGCGGCAATTACGTACCGCCGATGCACCAAGAGCCTTGTTCGGACAACCATATCGTGATCCGGCATCCGCTCGGTGATGCCGAGGTCTACGCGCTGTACCTGCACCTGGGCGCCATGAGCGTCGAGAAAGGCCAAGAGGTCAGCGCCCACCAGGTGATCGGGAAGATCGGGCAGCACGGCCCCTTCCCTCACCTCCATCTGGCGGTGATCTCGCGCACGCGGCTCGGAGGCCGTGAGCTCGCCCCCGAGGGGACCTTCGGCCAACTGGGAAGCTACCCGGAGGCGCAGCATTTCCGGCGCGTCAAAGTACCGGGGCTGGGGCGTCATTGGCCCCTCGAGCTGCGCCACAGGCCGGGTTGGTACGCCTACCATCCACTGTTCCTGGTGGCGTGGGCGCGTGGTGACCAGGACCTGCCGCCCTTGCCCGAGATCGGTAGCCGGCAACGGCTCGAGCTGAAGAGCCGCATCGGCAATGTGCCGATCCTGCCCGGCCGCAAGGCGCGCATCCAGGTGCAGGAGTTCTTGCACTCGGCGCACCTGAAAGAAATCACCCTGCTGAATCAGCTGTCCTACAACCCCGACGCCCAACCTGTGGGAGAGGGCGCTCCGAAAGACGCCGCCCTCGCCATCGCCCGCACCCTGGGACAGCTCGGATACGACGCGGGCGCCCTCGACGGCGACTACGGGCCCAAGCTGAAGGCGGCGGTGCAGGCGTTCCAAGAAGACGCGCGCCCTCTGGTCAGTATCCGCTACCCGGCTTTCAGCGGCTCCATCGAAGCTCATGGACAGGTCGACTGGCCGACGCTCATCGCCATGGACACGGCCTACAATCTGTGGGGACAAGGGCCGGTCAGGCCCGCGCGGCCGCCGTCGAAGGCCATGCCTCCGGGGAACGCGCCCAAGACGGGGCTCGAAAAATGGCAGGCCCTCTGCACGGCTGTTGAAGACGGCGAGGCAGTGTACGGTCCAGGCAAGGGCGCATTCGTGCCGCATCTGGGCTGGAAACTGACCGACGGAGGCGAGACCTGGCCGGTGGCTGAGGGCCGTAAGCGCGGACTTTCGGTCTTCCCAGACAGCCTGGCGAACCTCTTCCTGGCGATGTACACCAACCAGAACGAGAAGTTCGATGCCGAGCTGGCTCTGGAGGGCCCTCGCGCGGTCTTGGCGGCCTACGAGGCGGCCTTCGAGCTGCGTTTCGGTGGTTCACTCGAGCCCAACGAGCACCCGTGGCGACGCTATGGAGATCCAGCCACGGGTCAGTTCACGCCGGTTGAGCTGTGGGACATGCGCGCGAAGCTCGAGGGCCAGCACGTACTGCTGTACCGCTTCTTCGACCGCCGCGATGCGATGCTCGGGCTGTTGTCGGGGGCCTCAGGCGGGCTCGAGACCATCATGTTGTTCGGCATGGGTCCGAAGAGCGCGGATGGGGTCTACAGTGCCGCACCGGCGAAGAAAGTAGTCCTGAACGAGGAAGAGCTTGAGCCGATCGAGGGGGAGTTCCTGGTCGAGATCTTCAGCCTCAAGCCTCTGCGCAAGGGCGGACTGGCCCCCGAAGGCATGGGCGATGCCTGGTCGTATCCGGTCCAGGCCAAGCTGCCCAAAGCGCCGGAGTCGGCCAAGCAGGGCACCAAGGTCAAAGAGGATACGCCCGAAGAGCTGAAGAAGTCTCCGGACGCCACCCAACCCGAGCTGGACCCCGGCACAACTCTTGAGGAAGCCGAAGACGGCACCATCACGGCTGAGGTACAGACCCCCGATGGCCCGCTCAAGACCACGAACCTGGCGGATGGCTCGCGGGTGCAGGAGACCGTCGGTCCCGACGGCGAGGAGAAGATCTCGGCGAAGACCGACGACGGCGTCGAGATGAAGACCGTCAAGCTGCCTGACGGCACCAGCCAGAGCGAAGTGGTCGAGCCGGATGGCACACGCTTCGTCGAAGAACACAACCCCGACGGCAGCGGCCGCTTGATCGAGAAACGCCCAGACGGCACGGTGATCATCGAAGAGCACGGCAAAGACGGTATCGTCAAAACGACCTCGCAGAAGCCCGGCGAAGAAGCCAAGCAGGAAGTGGCGCCTGCTCCCGCCCCCAAGGGCGAAGGCCTGCTCGACAAGGCAGCCAAGCTGGCCGACAAAGCCGCGGGACAGGCACCCGCAGGCGCAGGCGCTGCTGCAGCGCCGGCCGCAGGTGTTGCCGCCGCAGGTACTGCCGCCGCAGGTGCTGCGGGTGCTCCGGCGGCGGGTGCTGCAGCGGCCGCAGGCGCTCCAGGTGCTGGGGCTGCACTGGCGGGTGCTGCAGCAGCGGGTGCTGCAGCAGCGGGAGGCGCTCCGGCTGCTGACGCCGCCCAGGCCGGCATCGCGAAGCAGGCCCCCAAGCCTGATGCCGCGAAGAAACCTGACGACGACGATGACGATGACGATCCAGAGATGATTCCCAAGGGCAGTAAGCTGAATCCGCCCAACAAGGATTCCAAAGAGAGGAAGTGGTTCAAGCGGCTCGAAAAGATCGAACCCGACGAGCTGGAATCGGGCGACATCCTGATCGAGAAAGACTACCACGGCAAGCACCCCATCAAGCTTGCGCAGCGCGCCTTCAAGGAAAGTCGCGGCTCGGATTGCTCGGTCCAGGCGATGCTGTTCGTAGGAGATGGCCGGATCATCACGTCCGATCGCGACAAAGACGGGATTGTCGAGAGCAGGGTGCCCGACGCAGACCTGATCGTCTGGCGGCCCAAAGACCCCGAAGAGGCCGCGTCGGCTGTTGAGGTTGCCCGCTGGTTGGCCGGGGAAGAGGTCGGCTACACATCGAAGCGCTGCCTGAAGAGCGAGCGCGATAGCAACTACGGCGGCAAAGCGAAGAAGCGTCACGCGGAGATCGTGGCGCGCGAGTTGCCCGCCGACGCGATGATGTGCTCTGAAATGGTGACCTACTGTTTCCAGGGACGTGAAGCTGCGGGCATCCGGCTGGACGCACGGGATACCAGCCCCCTCGAGCTCGAGAACTACCTGAACAGGCACCCGAACGACTTCGAGTTCGCCGGAGCCCTCGCCGGATCGGCTGAGGACGACGACGGGGCCCTGGGCGCCCTCGGTAAGGCCGGTTCCGCGCTCAAGTCCGGCACGAAGATCGCCGGCGGGGCCCAGGAGAAGGCTGCCAAGAAAGGTGGCCTGGCCCTTCCCGGAGGAGTCGACCTGGTCTCTGAGGGCGGCAAGCTCGTCGAGAAACTGCCCGGAAATCTCGGCACAGTGGGCAAGACCATCGCGGGCATCGCGGGGGATGTCGTCAAGAAACCCGAGATCTCGGCGGACACCATCACGAATGTGGGCAAGAAGGGCATCGATGGACTCAAGAAGCTTCTGTAGTCCGCGGACAACAGTCGGGCCTGCACGGGGAGACGTTGCAACATGATGATGGGCGGCATGGGCGGCGGCATGATGGGCGGCGGCATGATGCGCGGCGGTATGGGCGGCGGCATGGGCGGCGGCATGCGTGGCGGTATGGGCGGCATGGGCCGCGGAGGCATGGGAGGAGGAGGCGGCGTAGGCGGCCTCTCCCGTGGCATGAGCCAGATGCGCAACACCAAGTACCAGGCGCAACGTCTGGGGCGTGTGACCGGAGCCGGCAACAAACTCAAGACCATGGACTCGAAAACCAAGTGGATGATCGGCGGGGCCGTGGCGCTGATCGCCGGTGGTGCGCTGGCCTTCTATCTGCTGCGCAAGCGCAAGAAGAGGAAGGAAGAAGAGGCCAAGAAGAAGGCCGAAGAGGACGCGAAGAAGAAGGAAGAGAAGAAGGCCAAGAAGGAAGAGGCCAAGAAGAAGAAGGCCGAGGAGAAGAAAAAGAAGGAAGAAGAAGCCAAGAAGAAGGAAGAGGAAGAAGCCAAGAAGAAGGAAGAAGACGCCAAGAAAGACGGCGACGGCAAGGACTCGGCCAAAGACGGCGGCGATGCCAAGGCTGGTGCGGCCAAGGGCAAAGCCAAGAAGGGTGCGGGCGACGCCAAGGGCGGCGATGAGAAGAAGCCCGATACCGAGAACGCCGATCTGCTGCTGAAGGGTCTGAAACGCCGCAAGAAGGGCGCCGACGGAGAGGGCGAGGAAGGCGAGGAAGGCGAGGAAGGCGAGGAAGTCGGGGTCGCCAAGTCGGGCGCCAAGAAAGACGCCAAGTACAAGCACACCGATGTCGCCTTCGCCAATGTCAAACGCCGCAAGAAGGCCGAGGACCCGAAGAGCGAAGAGGTCGAAGAGGAGGCTGAAGAGAAACCGGCTGAAGAGGTCGCGCCAGCCAAGGGCGAGGACGAGGCAAAAGACGACAAGAAAGACGAAGACGAAGAGAAGAAGGCCGAAGACGAAGACGAAGACGACGAGGATGAAGACGACGAGGATGAAGACGACGAAGACGAGGATGAAGACGACGACGAAGACGAGGATGACGACGACTGATCCTGGCTGCTCTCGCCAGTGAAGCCCACGCCCGCCGTTCGGCGGGCGTTGGCTGTGCTGGGCTCAGCCCTGCTCGCGGGGGCACGTCTTCTCGCGGATCGCCAAGGCCTGAAGCCGTCCCGGTGTCGGGCCTCGCAGCGGACGGCAGACTTCCCTTGCGTTGGCTCTCGAGGTCTGCCCTCCCACGAATTTCATGCCGAGCAGCGGGCGGCCCAGACCGTCATCGACGAGCTCGTGGACGGGCACGATGTTCGGATGCTGCAACTGGCCGTGAGTGAGGGCCTCGGCCAGAAACTGGCGCCGGGCATAGACCTGGGCGCGGGCGTCGCCCCCCCTGGTCGCGCAGGCGCTTGACGGCCACTTCGCGGCGCAGGCTGTGTTGCAGGGCGCGGTAGACCTCTCCCATGCCGCCCTTGCCGATGCTGACCAGCGCCTGGAAGTTCTCGGCGACCGTCCGGCCCCGCTCCGGCTCCGGGGTTTCAGGTGCCCGCAGGTCGATCCGGTAGGTGGCTTCGGGAGGCAAGGTCGCGAAGTCGGCATCTTCTCCCAGAGACCTCCGCCAAGCGTCGATCAGGATCTCGCTGTCGATGGCGGGCCTCCGTAACTCAGGTCCTTCCAAGCTTAGCCGAGCTGCGCCGTGTGTGCACCCGGGACATGCCGAACGGGCCGTCTGTGTGCCCGGCCAGCCGGTTGAAATCCCCTGACGACCTGATAGTGTGCCTGGGTGGGGATTGCTCCTCAGATCGGAGGCAGGTCGTTGGATGAAGAGGCCTTGAAGAGGCTCTGGTCGGTCCACCACCCCAACGAAGCCGAGTGGGACACCATGAAGGCAGAGGTGACCTACCGGCCCGTGGGCTGGCTGCGCGGCGGCGCCGCTTTGTCGGCTCCCTCGACGGATCTCGCGATCCCTGCCGACCCGTCGAGCTTCCAATGCCACGAGGCCATCGGCTCGGGCGGCATGGGCGTCGTCTACCGGGCACACCAACGCAGGCTCGAGCGGGAAGTGGCCTTGAAGACCCTGCACGGCAAGAAACAGTCCAGCGAAGCCCGCAAACTGTTCGTGGCGGAAGGCCAGATCAACGGACGCCTCGAGCACCCGAACATCGTGCCGATCTACGACCTCAGCACTACGACCGAGGGGACCCTCTGTCTGGCGATGAAGCTGGTCGACGGCCGCCCGTGGCAAGAGCTTCTCGAGAGCTCTTGCGAAGAGACCTCTGCCCATCTGCAGATCCTCCTTCAGGTCTGCAACGCGGTGGCGTTCGCCCACAGCCGTGGTGTGATCCACAACGATCTCAAGCCTGCAAACGTAATGGTTGGTGCATTCGGAGAGGTTCTACTCGTCGATTGGGGGCTCGCCGTCGAGATGCACGACGACGCCGTGCGGCCACGTGCGAGCATCGACGGCGCCTGCGGAACACCGAGCTACATGGCTCCCGAGTTGGCCGAAGGGCGCGGAGAAGCGGTAGGGCCCTGGACCGACGTCTACCTGCTCGGTGGCATTCTCTACCGCATCCTCAGCGGCCGTCCGCCGCATGACGGCGAGAGCTTCTTCGATCTGCTGCTCGACGCGGTGTTGGGCCGCATCCCCAGCCTGCCGGACTCGGTGCCGTCGGAGCTGCGGACCATCTGTGAGCGCGCTCTTCAGCACGAGCCCGAGCAGCGCTACCAGACCGTGGCTGCGTTCCAGGCAGCGTTGGGGGACTACCTCGAACATCGCCAGAGCCTGGTCCTGAGCCAAAACGCCTTGCAGGTCCTGCAGGCATGCAGCAACGGGCCCGATGACAAGCCTGACGAAGCCGCACGCCCCAAGATCTACGCCGGCTTCTCCGAGGCCGTTGCCGGCTTCCAACAGGCCCAACAGCTTTGGCCCGCAAACCCCCACGCAGCTGAAGGGGCCGCGCGGGCGCACCGAGAATTTTCACTGTGCGCGTTGGCGTGGGGCGATCTGGTGCTCGCCGCCGCACAGGCAGCGGCCCTGCGCCCCGATGATCCCGGCGCGGCTGCGCTCAAGGTCCAGGTGGCCGAAGCCCACCAGACACGCGCACGCGCGCAGCGTCAGCGCCGCAGCTTGCGGATCGGCTTGATCGCGGCGGCCAGCCTGGCGGTCTGCAGCCTGCTGGCCGTCCTGGTGCTGATGGAACGGCACGTCAAGATGGTCGACCAGAGCAACGTCAAGCTCGAGGATGCCAAGGGCCAACTGGCCGCAGCCTTGCGGGCCTCAGAGAAACGCCAACAGGTCGCGATCGACGCGCTCAACGAGATGAGCAATCGCCTCAGCCAACGACTGCTGTTCTCGGGAGGCGCTGAAGCGCGCAGAATGGCCGAAGAGATCCTGGTGCACGCCCGTGAGGGCTGGGCATCGATGCTCGCGGCCAGCCCCGAGCGAGGCAGTGTACAGGAGCGGCTGGGGCGCGCACGGGCGATCATCAGGCTGGCAGAGATCAGGCTGACGACCGAGGGTGATGCGGAGCGGGTGTTGGCAGACCTCGCGCAGGGCCACCGGATCCTGGCTGCCCTGCCGGGCCGGGACCGTCAGGTCTTGAGCAGCCTGTGTGAGCTGTTGCAGTTCCGCGCCGAAGCCCAACGTATGCTCGCCCGCCATAGCGAGGCTGAGGCCAGCTACCGCCGCATCATCGCTGTGTGCGAAGCGTTGCCGCCGGACCTCCGCGGGCTCGACAGGTTCCAGGGCACGCTGGCGCACGCACACGGGCAACTCGCCACCTTGCTGGCGAGCGAAGGGCGGCTTGAGGCAGCGGCAGAGCATGGTGACCAGGCGCGGAAGAGCTTCGCCGCTGCGCTCCGCGGTCCGAGCGACGAAGCCAGCATGCGTCGCTGGTTGGAGATCTTCGCCTGCCAGGCCGATTGGAAACATGCGATGGTCCTCTACGAGCTCGGAGAGCTGGAGCAGAGCGAGTCGCTGGCCGACGCTGGGGTGCGGCGCGCCCGGCAGCTGGTCGCCCGCGACAATTTCCTGCAGAGCCGCCACGCGCTCGCGCGTGCGTTGAATGCCCAGGGGATTGTCTGGACGGCGCGAGGACGCGCTCCCGAGGCGCACGCGCTGCAGCGCGAACAAATCCAGCTGATGCGGCAACTGCTGGCGGGCGACACGGCCTCCGCCAACCTGCGTCGCGACCTGGGCATCGCCCTGGAGCGTGGGGCGGTTGTCGGGCTCGAGTTGGAGCTGTTTGGCGAGGTCGAGGCAACGATGGCCGAGCTGCTGGCGCTGCGCACACGTCTGTGGGGCCAACAGCCAACCCAACATGAAGGCTGTTGGGAGCTTGCCGTGGCCTTGCTGCTGCAGAGCCAGCTGTGGCGTGCCACGGATCGGGTCGAGGCTGCGTTGCAGCCTCAATTGCAGGCGATCGAACTGTTGGAAGTGCCGATGCGGCAGCAACCGGACAACCTGACTCTGCTCAGCAAGATGTCTGTCTGCCTGCAGCAACGGGTGGAGGTGCTGCTGCAGCTCGGGCGGGACGACCAGGCCGCGGACACTTCGCAGCAGTTGGTGGGTCTGCTGCGCGAGGCTTGCCGACGGAATCCACAGAACACAGGCTTGCGCCGAAACCTGGCCACGCAGCTGTTGCTGCTGGCGCAGTTGCAGCATGCCTGGGAGCAGACGCGCGAGGCCCTGGCCAGCCTCGATGAGCTGCTGGCCCTCGACCTCAGCCTTCATGCTGATGCCGAAACTGTGCGCCAACAGCGTGAGCGGGTGGGCGCGCTCTTGCTGCGCCAACAACAGCTGCGGGCGCTCGGCCAGTTCGACCGCGCGCTGGGCGATCTCGGGGCCATCGAGCAGATTCTAGCCGGGCTGGAGAGCCACGCGCCCACAGTTCTGCTGATCCACGACCACGCGATGCTGCTCGGAAATCGCCGCCTGACCTGCAGCGCGCAGGGAGACTGGGAGCCGGCCGTAGAGGCGGGCAGGCTCGAGCTCGAGCTCTGGCAGGAGCTGCTCCCCCAGAGCGCGTCGCTGGTGCGGACCCTGGCTTCTTTCGGGATCCGCGGCACAACGGTCGAGCTGCTCGGTCTCGAGTCCGACCCTGCCCGCTTTGCGCTCTTCCAGCTGGTCGACGCATCCCGCGGGATCTGCCAGCTGCTGCTCGAAACCCAGCAAATCGGTGAAGCGCTCCGCCTTCTCGAGCTGCGGCAGAGCTGGCTCGAGGAGCTCGCCGACCTCGGAACGCCTCCCGCGCTGCAGCGCGAGCGGGCGTGGAATCTCCAGCAGCGGGCCTATCTGACCGCGGGCAGCGGCGCGCTAGCCCAGGCGATCCCGTTGTTGGAGGCCGCCCAGGCACAGCTCTACGACATCGTGGACCAGCTGCCTGGGGCGCGTAGCGACCTGGCCCTGCTCACCAACGACCTGGCCGCGATGCTCCGCTCGGCAAAGAGACCTGCGGCGGCCACAAGCGCGCAGCGCGCCGCAGTCGAGCTCTGGCTGCTGCTCGTGGCCGAGAAACCGGCCGAGATTGGCGTGCGGGTGCGGCTGGCGGAGGCGCGCTTGCGCAGCGCCGAGGATCTACTCTGGGCAGGCGATCCAGAGGGCGCGGGCGCCGAGCTCGATACCGCTATGGCAGAGCTCGAGGGCGCACTGCCTGAGGAATTGCAAGCGGTGCGCGCAGCGCTCGAGCTGGCGCGGCAGGAGTTGCTGCCCTGAGCGCACGGCGGCTTCACTCCATCAGCCACAGGCACGCCTCTGCCACGCGCAGCGATCCCCTCAGTGCGAACGCAGGTCGCCCGCGGCGCTGTAACCCCCGTCGCAAACGGAGACCAGGTAGACGGTCTGCCCTTCCACGGCCTCGGAGAGGCCGGACCATTCGGACGGATGCCAGAACGGGCCTTCCTGGATCTGATAGCGATGCCCGTTGCTCAGGTAGCCATAGAAGCTCCCGCGCTCCAGGAATGCGATCTCCAGCTGGACCTGCGGGTCGGGCCACGCCTCTTCGGGATAGACGGCCTCGATCGTCCTGCCCGCATAGTGTGCCTCGACCGCCTGGCGCCCGAGACTTGAAGAGCGGAGCTCTCCGACATAGAAGTCGGTATGGTTCGAGCAGCCCCCTAGCTGCCCGACGGCCACGTTGCGCTCAAGGTAGCGGCTGCCCGGGAGATGCTGCAGCTCGCAGAATCGCCCTTCGAGGCTTGCCAGCGCGAGGTTGTGGGGAATCCAGTTGTAGTTGAGGCTGAAAAAGGGACACGCGATCAGCGCCAGAAACAGGACGGCTGCACGGCGGGGACCAGCCATCAAACTGGCTGCTGGGGCGTGCTTTGAAGGATGTACGGGTGTAGGGTTCGCGGGCGGCTCGAAGATCAAGATCGGCTCCAGGTCGGCTCTCGCTGGAAGCAGAGCTGCTCTGTCCTGGACATCGACATACCGAACGGCAGACCTTGAATGGGGGCCGGCGGACCTCCGGATGCAGGCCCGGATCAGGGCCAAGATCGGCCCCTAGTCTTCCCGAATCCTCCAGACGGGGGCGGTCTTCATCCAGGTCAAGCTGTATGAGCTGGTGTTGTTTTGGATCGGTCCCAGGGCGTTCCCTGCTTGCACGTGGGTCCTGCGGCGCATGATGTCTCCTTTCTCTGCACGTTCACAAGGGCGCTCGAAACGCACGACCGCTCTGCCCGGACACTTCATTGCGTGACTCTCGGCACAGACGCTCGCGGGAAAGTCTGTTCTCGACCTCCCGCCCTTCCGAAGGTGTTTCCCCAAGCCCGGCCCGTGGGCGCAAGACTCCAAAAAAAATCGCCCGCTGTCCGATTCCAAGCAACTACGTCCAGCCGGTATCGGGGCAGAGCCCTCGATCGCTACCGCCACGAGGCGCCGATTGCTACACTCGCGCAGGGCTCCGAGGAGAACTGGAAGCTTGGATGTCGAGACCTCGATCAACAGCTGGTACACCACCCACGGCGGCAGCGAGCGGGTGGAAAGTCTGGGGACAGAGCACTCCTTTGTCACCCAGAACCTCTATGTCATGCCAGAGTCCGAGACGCTCCCCTTCCGGCTGACCGCCCCTGAGCAGCCCTTCAGTCGAGTGGCCGAGATCGGGCGCGGCGGGATGGGGCAGGTCTTCCGCGCCCGCCAGCACATCCTGGCTCGAGACGTGGCGCTCAAGACCCTGCATCCGGACAAGCGCGCGGACCATGCCGCCGCCCGCAGTTTTTTGGCTGAGGCCCGGGTCCACGGCCGTCTCGAACATCCCAACATCGTCCCGGTCTATGATCTGCAGGTCGACGCGTCCGGCGAGCTGGGTCTGGCCATGAAGCTGGTCAGCGGGCGTTCCTGGCACGAACATCGTCGCGCCGGGCCGGCCCCCGAGCTGGTCGACGAGCTCGAGATCCTGCTCGCCGTCTGCAACGCGGTGGCCTTCGCACACAGCCGCGGCATTCTGCACAACGATCTCAAACCCGCCAACATCATGCTCGGCTCGTTCGGCGAAGTGCTGGTCATGGACTGGGGCCTGGCGGCCAGCTTCCAAGATGACACCGGGCTCGAAGGCATCCCTCACGTCTCGAGCCTGACGGACGGCTGCGGGACGCCCGCTTTCGCCCCGCCGGAATTGATTGGTGGCGCCCACGAGCTGCTGGGGCCGGCCTCGGACGTCTATCTGCTCGGGGGCATCCTCTACCTGCTGCTGACCGGGCGCGCCCCGCATGTGGGCGACACGGTTCGGGCGGCGATCACCGTGGCCTGCCTCGGAAAAATCAAGCCTCTGCCCGAGGCGGTCCCCGATGAGCTGGCCGCCGTCTGCCGCCGGGCGTTGTCGCTCGAGCCCTGCGACCGCTATCCAACGGTAGCCGACTTCCGAGCCGCGCTGCAGCAATACCTGCGCCATCGCGAGAGCCTCGGCATTACCGAGCAGGCTCAGGCGACCCTGGAGAGCTGCCAGGGCGTCAGCGCACAGCTGTCCGTCGACGAGCGCACGCAGCTGTATACCGGCTACGCCGAGGCGGTGGCTGGTTTTGCTCAGGCCTGCAGGCTATGGGCGGACAACCATGCGGCGCGCCAGGGCGAAGAACGTGCGCGGCTGGCCTGGGCAGGGGCTGCACTGCGCTGGGGTGATCTTCACCTGGCAGAAACCCAGGCCCATCTACTCGACGCGGGCGCGGCCGCCGACCTCAACACACGCATTGCCGCCGAGCACGCGCGGCGCTCTCGCGAGGTGCGCGCCCGACGCCGATTGCGCGTGGGCTTCAGCCTCGCGCTCGTCGCGATCTTCGCGGTAGTCCTGTTGTACTGGCGGCGGGAAGTCGCACACCGCCGCGACAGCGAGCAGAAGAATGTAGAGCTGTCGCAGCGGGCGCTGGAGATCGAAGCACAGCGCGCCGAAGTCGCGGCCGAGCGGGATCGGGCTCAGCTACGCGGCGGGGTCGCCCAGCGCGCCCTCAAGGGTCTGACCGAGCGGGTGTTCGACCTGTTCCGCGATGCGGGAGATGCGCGCTCACAGCAGGCCGCGCGCGAGATCTTGCGCTTCGCCCTGCGCGAATGGTCGGCTCTCCGCGCCACGCGGCCGGCCGGCTTTCAGGCTTCCCGGGCGGAGGCCGAGGCGCACCTCCGCATGGCAGAGTTGCGTTTCGAAGTGGAAGTCGGCGTAGATGGAGCGATCGCAGAGCTCGAGGCGGCGGCGGACATCCTGCGCCAACTGCATCCGACAGAACCCGAAAGTACGGCTGTGCGCGGGCAACTGCTGCGGGCGCTCACCTACCTGCAGCATGGCTGGGCCAATGCCGGCGACCTGGATGCGGTGGTGCGGACCGATCGTGAGCTGGCGAGCTTGCAGGCGCTGCCGTCGGGGACCAGCGCGCTGGACTCTTTGGCCTTTTCCCTGCGCGGGGCGCGGGATCGGGCGCGGAATGCCGCGAGCCAGGGAGAGGCCCGAGCGGCCGAGAGCGCGATCGCGCAGCTTGTGACGCTGAGCGAGGCGCTGCTGGCTGCGTCTCTGGCTGCAGACGTCGACGCCCACAAGGCCAGCGCCGCATTGGAGAGAGCCTCGAGTTTTTTTGCAGGCCTCGGTTTTGCTGACCGGGAGGACCGCTGCCGCGAACGCGCACTTGCCCTCTGCCAACAGGCCATCGCCGCGGACAGCTTGTGCGGGTTGCTGCCGCGAGCCGCCAAGCTGCTGATCTTCCGACGCAATCGGGGCAACCAGCAGCGAGATCCGGACGCCGTCGCGCAGGCCAGGGCTGAGCTGGCAAGCCTCGTCCGCGCTGCGCTCGCGCGCTCGCCTGGCGGCAACCTGGCGCAAGTGAAGCTGGCACTCGAGCTGCACGACCTGGGGCATGCGCTGATGTTGGGGCTGAGGCCCCTGCCGCCAGGTCCCGGCGACCCCGAGCAGGCAGACCCCGAGCGGGCCTGGGCCGCCGCCAGCTTCGATGCATCCCACAAGCTCTATCTGCGCTTGCATACAGCCTACCCCGAGAATCAGTGGTGGTTTGCTTGGAGGATCGAGACACTGCGAGATCTTCTCTCTCTGCACATCGATCCCGAGACCCAGCGGCTCCGGATCGACGCCATCCTGCCCGAATTGGAGCGTCTGCTCGCTGCAGAACAGCCGCTCCTGGCTCAGAGTCAGGTCTTGGCTGTCAGGTTGGGAGAGTTTGCGAAAAGCCTGCAAGGGATGGGACGGACCGAGCAGGCCCAACACCTGCAGCAACGGCGGGTTGATTTGCAGCGGCGCATCTTTGCGCAACAGCAGGCGTTGCTGGCGGATCATGAGGGCGACGCTGAGTTGCTCGCCCGAGTCATGCAAGACATCTTCGGCATCAGTGCCTGGGAATCGCCGGATTCCGCCATGGCAGGCGCGCTCACGGACATGGCCTGGGGCCAGCTGCAGAGCGGCGCTGTCGGGGATGCCCTAGACGCCTTGGAAGAAGCCTTGCAGCTCTTGCGTGCCGGCAATGCGTCGGACCTCTCGGTCAGCACGATGCTGTTCAACTATGGCTACACCCTCTGGCAGCAAGGGCACCCCGCGGCAGCTGCGATGCTCGATGAAGCCGCCGCCCTCTCCGTGCGCTGCCTGGCAGACCCGGAGCTGGGCGTAGACCTGGGCACTGCCGTGCGTGAGTCGTTGTTGCTGATGGCGGGTGTGTTTGAGCAGCAGGGCCGCAGGGACGCGTCGCAGACGTTGCTCGAGGCTTGCCACGAGAGTCTCCAGACCGCCATCCGCCTGCCTACGGAGGCGGCTCCGGGTTGGCAGATGCTGCAGCAGGCCCTGGCTCCAGCGCTGCCCGTGTCTTCGCAGGTGCACTGCCAGTATTTCCATCTGGCCATCCGGCTGGGTCGCCTCAAGGCGAGCGCGCAACAGCTGCCCGCGAGCGTGGAGGTGTTGGAACATGCGCTGCAGCATGCCCGTGAGCTGGTCGCCCGCCAGCCCGACAGTGAACATCAGCTGCAGCACCTGCTCGACTGCCTGGTCACCCTGCGGGCTGTCGCCTGGGAAGAAGGTCTCGAGCACTGGCGGCCCTACGCGGAAGAGCTGGTGGACGGGGCACGCCGCTATGAGCAGCTTGCTCAGGGGACGTACAGAACGGGGGAAAGCGTGACAGGAGCCAGCGCCGATCTCGCCTGGATGCTCCGTGCCCGGGGCGACGAGGCGGCTGCGCGCGCGGTGCTCGAGGCGCAGGTCGCTGAGCTGCTGCGGTTGATCGCCAGTTATCCAGAGAGCTCAGCTCTGGCCGAGTTCCAAGGCACCTGGCAGCTACTCGACGCTGCCATGACGGAGTCTGGCTGGGATGGACTGGCCCGGCAGACGGCAGCGCAGCTGCTCGCGGCGCTCGGGCTGCGGATTCCTGAGGGAGAGCTGCCTTCGGCAGAGCTGGTCGAGTTGCTGGAAGCCCTCGACCGGCGTCGAACGGGGGACTGAGCTACGCGCGAACTTGCGCGAGCTTGACGCTTCTGGCTGGCAGAGGCAACTCTGGCGATCTGCGGCTGCAGGGGACAGCGAGGCTCTCTCAATCCGGAGCCGACGCGTCCCAGATCTTGATCAGCGGCACCTGATCTTCGTCGGGCCGGTCCAGCACCAGGGCCGCCAGCTGCCCCCCAACGGAGCGAAAGGCCAGACCGTGGACCGCCTGTCTTTCCGGCAACGGAAGTTGCAGCAGGATGCGCAGTGCGTGCTGCCCCTCCCTGCAAAATACCGGTGCCACGGACACTTTTCCCTGCAGCAACTGCTTGGATTCCCCATGACGAGACTCCCGAACAGGCAGTATCATCGGCGGCTTGCATGGAGGCGATGCGATGCGAGCCCTCGAGATCCTCTGGGCGGAGCTGCTGGTTGATGGCAGCGTGTACCTTGTCTGCGCGCTGGTTCCGGTCTTTCTGTTGGTGCGGCTGCTTGGCAAACGCGACCAGCGCAGGGGATTCGTCCGCACCCTGACCCCGTTTGCCTTGCATCTGCTCTGCACCTTCGGGTCGTGGGCGGCGCTGCTTGCCGAGTCTCCGATACAGCCCTTCGTGCGCCTGGCCGCGACGATTTTTGCGGCCATCACCGCAGTCAGCCTGGCAGCGATGGCCCTGTTCATGCTGCTGCTCCCCCGAGTCGGGATCCTGATCCCTCGTATTCTGCGAGACGCGGTCGTGGGCGTGGGCGCGGTCGCGGCGGCCCTGGTGTTGACGTCCCGCGCCGGCTTCGATGTCACCGGCCTGGCTGCCACCTCGGCGATCTTGACGGCAGTCATCGCCTTGAGCCTGCAGGACACGTTGGGCAACATCGTCGCAGGCCTGGCTTTGGAGCTCGACCACTCGCCCGTAGTCGGGGATTGGATCACAGTAGAGCAGATCACCGGCCAGGTGCGCGAGATCCGTTGGCGCCACTCGGCTGTCGAGACGCGGAACGGTGAGACCTTGATCGTCCCCAACAGCGCCCTGGTCAAGAGCAGGGTCATGGTCTTGGGGCGCCACAGCAAGCATCCAGGTCTGTTGCGCCGCTGGGTGCGCTTCAACGTCGACTTCCGCTTCCCTCCCAGCGAGGTGATCGCGGCGGTGCTCAAGGCTCTGAAGAAGGGCAACATCCCGTGTGTGGCCAAAGAGCCGGCGCCCGATTGCCTGCTGATGGAGCTCGACGAGAGCTATGCACGCTATGCGGTGCGCTATTGGTTGAAAGATCTGGTCAGGGACGATCCGACCGACAGCGCGGTGCGCACACGCATATTCTACGGCCTGAAACGCGGGGGCTTCCCCCTCTCGATCCCGGCCCAAGCCGTATTCATGACCAATGAGACGAGCTCGCGCAAGACCGAGAAACTGAGCCAGGACCTCGAGCGGCGCGCCGCGATCCTCGCCGGCTTGCCCTTGTTCGCGGACTTCAGCCACGCCGAGCGGCTCGAGCTGGCCCAACGCCTGCATGAGTCGCCGTACGGGCCCGGGGAGTTGCTCACCCGACAGGGCGATGTGGGCCACTGGCTCTACATCATCGCCGAGGGAGATGTGTCCGTCAGGGTTCGCTGCGACGATGGACAAGAGCGTGAAGTCGGGCGCCTGGGCGCCGGCAGCTTCTTTGGCGAGGCCGCCTTGTTGACCGATGTGCCGCGCACCGCGACGGTGGAAGCTGTGGGCGAGGTGGCCTGCTTCCGCCTGAGCCGCGTGGACTTTCAAGAGGCGATCAAGCGGCGCCCCGACATGAAGGAAGTGATCGCCCGCATCATGGCCGAGCGCCAGGTGCGCTTGTTCCAGCTCAAAGAGGGCGAGGAGGGAGGCGCCACCAAGCGCCTCGAGCGGACCAAGACCGCGTTCCTGGCCAGGATGCGGCGTCTGATCTGGCCAGAGGACGCGTGAGCAGCCGGCGACCCGTGCGGGACCGACCGGCCAGGCGCGCCCCTAATGCATCGCGCAAGGCACTCAGGACGACAAACGCGCCTTCCCTGCGCAGAGCGCGCGCGATGCCCAGGCCAATGCCACGCGCCGCACCGGTAACCCGTGCGACCTTACTGTGCAGGCAGCCCATCTTCGCTCCCATCACCTGCCCAGGCAGGAATTTCCGAGACTACGGGGAAGATCATCATGCAAACGCACTGCAAAATCCAGGCGGGCGCGTTCTTCAGTTGCATCATGGGCGTTGGCTGAGTGTCGGCCGCCGTGGTCATCAAGGCAGCGCCCCCCACGGCCCCACCGATCCTCGCAGGGTTGTCGGCGGAATGCCTGCGGCCCCCGGCGACTTCGGGTACCCTGGAGATCACCTCAAGGCTGGAGTGGCGCCTTTGGACCCGCGGCTCAGAACATTTGTCAAGAGCCACCACTGCGATGAGCGGGCGGAGGTACTAGCAGACGTCTTGCCTCTGCGGGAAATGACCACCGCCCAGCGGGCGGCGGAGCTACGGGCACTGTGCACGGCAAGCGCACACATGCTCGCTGCCTCACCCTACGCAGAGCGTGCACGCGCATTGACCGAGCCCCCGCATCCCTCCTACTTTGCGCTGCTCGCACGTTGCCGTGCCGACCTGGAGCGATCGTGATGCACGATCAGGCACTGCCCAACGATCCCTTCACCGTGGCACTCGAGCTGGTAGACGTCCTGGAGACCGCGAACCTGCCGTGCGCCGTGGGTGGCGCTCTGTGCAGTGGAATCTGGGGCTGGGTGCGCGCTACCCGCGACGTCGACCTCTACGTCTTCGTCGGAGAAGAGCGCTACAGGGAGCTCTTCGAGGTCCTTCAGCGAGCCGGCTGTGAGGTCGATCTCGAGGGTTGTCTGCACAAGGCACGCGAAGGTGATGTTGCGGTGCTGAGCAGGAACGGCTGGCGCGTCGACGTGTTCGTGCCGTCGATCCCGTTCTACCAGCAAGCACAAGACAGCGTGCGGCGCGTCGAGATCCTCGGCAAGTCCGTGCCGTTTCTGAGCCCTGAGGCCTTGTGTGTCTTCAAACTGCTTTTCTTCCGGGAGAAGGACCTGTACGACCTCAAGCGCCTGGTCGCCGTGCAACAGGATGATCTCGACCATGGCTGGGTACGGACCCACATCGTGGCGATGATGGGGGAGGCTGATCCACGTACGGCCTCGTGGGACAACATCGTCCGAACCCACGGCCCCCAAAGCGTGGTACCTGATCCTTGACTCCCAGCCCGGTGAGCTTGCCCTCGAGCCCACGCCAGACAAAAAACCAGCTCTGCCTGATCGGCGGCCGCCCCGCTGCAGCGGCCCTGAGTGACAACTCTGCTCGGGGTATCAGCCCAGGGTGCCGTGCAGGAGCGCGATCCTGTACCCTGGCTGCTGTGGAGTGGCCGGCGCCATCCCAGCGACCATCAGCTCTCCGCCGCAGGATGCCCCGATGGACGATGCACGACCCCACGACGATCGCCTCACGGGCGAGCAGGCCCCCAAACGCCGCGCTCGCCGCTGGCTGCGCTGGGTTGCGCTCAGCCTTGCTTGTGCGCTGCTCGCGCTGGCCGCGGTACCCATTCTCACCCGCGGCGTGCCGCGCGCGCAGCCTGCGATCGGCAGCTTCGCCTCCCCTGTGGCTGCCGAATCGACCACTCTGCGGGTGCTGAGCCTCAACCTCGCTCATGGGCGTGGCGTGGCGGGGCATCAGCTCACGCTGTCTGCAGAGAGCATCACTGGCCACCTGGACGCCATCGCCGGGTTCCTGCGCGCCCAGGGTCCCGACGTGGTCGCATTGCAGGAGGCGGACGGGCCGTCCTGGTGGAGCGGTGGCTTCAACCACGTCACCGAGCTGGCGCGTAAGGCCGCATTCGGCCAGGCGGTGCGCGCCGAGAACGTGGCGGGACTGGGATTGAGCTATGGGACCGCACTCCTGGCGCGCCCGGCGTTGTCCGATCCACTCGCGCTGACGTTCGCTCCGACCTGGCCGACGTTCAGCAAGGGATGCATGATCGCCTCCGTGGCCTGGCCGGACCGACCTGAGCTTCGGGTCGATGTGGTCTCTGTCCACCTCGACTACCGCTCCAGGACAGCGCGGGCGGAGCAACTGACGTTCTTGGCGCAAGCGCTGAAGAGCCGCGGACGGCCCCTGATCTTGATGGGCGACTTCAACTGCACGTGGCGGGGCGAGCAGGAGAGCCTGCGTCGATTTGCTGCCGACATGCAACTGACAACCTGGCAACCGGAGGAAGCCTGGCCGACTTTTCCTGGCCGCGATGCGCGCCTCGACTGGATCTTTGTGTCTGCCCCGTTACAGATCGCGTCGTTTCAAGTGCATCCCGAGGTGCTCTCCGATCACCTGGCGATCTCTGCACAGGTGCGCCTGGCGGAAGAGGGCGAATAAGACAGGGGCGAGCTGGAGCGGTGAGGCCCGCGCGGTGTTGCGTACTCAGCCAAAGCGCTGCAACAGCCCGATGTTCATGGCCCTGAGGTGATAGAGGAGAATGAAATAGTAGACCAGGAATGCGACAAAGATTCCGATGACGGAAAGCACACGCCGGCGTCTTTTCCAGAGAATGAAGGATCCCAGAGAAACCAGGGCGGTCTTCCCTAGCACGAAGAAGACGGGCCCGGCCTCGAGCAGCTGCTGCATCAAGGGATTGGCCTCTTCAGCAAGGCCGCTTTCCAGCCAGATCAGGGTGAGAATGGCGTCACAGAGGTTGAGGAGCAGCGTCACCTTGACGATGCCTTCCAGCCATTTGAAATCCCTTGCCGAGCCGACTTTCAAGCTGTCCGGGCCTCCGATTGTACCAGCTGCGTCCAGGGCCGGCCCTGGACTCGAGCTCTGTATCCAAGTCTACATGCCTTCTGGCCAGCGCGCACAGCCGGGCTTCCTGGCCGAGGTTCGGGCCCTCCGGCTCAGTCTACACACTGACGCAAGCCTGAACGCGCGGAACCTCGGCAACAGGGGGACGGAGCATGGTTGGGCCGGAGCCGCCCGGTGTTTGTGGACTGCGCGGACCGCTCGCTCAACCGCGAAGGAACGTACTACGGGCGCTTGCCGCTGTCCTCAGTGCAGCAGGCACACGGCGGCCGCCGTCAGGTGCAGCAGCCAGACGAGGTGACGCGCCCGAGTCGCCAACAAGAACCAGACACCCGAGAGCGCGAGGCCACAGCCGATGCCGCGAAGAATCGTGAGCTGACTGGCATCGGGCGTCTCTGCGAGGGCGATCCAGAAGATGACGCCTGCCTGCGTCAACCATGCGATGCTGGTCGCGTGCCATGCCGTGCGCAGTGTGTCTTTCGCGAACCGTTCGCTGCCGAGCAGCGCCGGGACCTCCCCCTGCAAGAGCGGCCTGATCATGGTCGTCTCTCCGAGCAGACTGTGCCCGATGGCTTGCAGAGCAAGCAAGATCGCGATCGTCATCAACATGGTGCCCCCAGCGGTTTCTGTGCACGACCGCGCCGCAATCACCCGTGCAGCGATTCTGACAACGGCACAGTGGCACCACAAGCGTGCCGCACCCGAAAGGTCCCGCACGGGGAATTCGGCTGGACCTGCGCCCTGTTTCCAACGCCAGGCCTGCCCGAATCTCCAGGATGCGGGCTCCGGGCTCCAGGTTGTTGCAACGGGGGACCACGTCATGAGTGGTGACCACCGAAAACTCCGGGTATTCCAGCAGGCAGGCTGAAGTCTGAAGCCGGAGGCATGAAGCCACGGGGGGGACGCCCCTGAACCCACAGAGACGCCAAGCTTGTCAAAGCCTGGTTGTGGGCAATGGGCAGCGCTCGGCTCGGACGCGTGCCGCGCGTCAGGCCCGGCATAATTTGGGAAGTGTTTGCATGCGCGTGCTATGATGCATGCATCCTGCCCGCTGAGGCCCCGACGGACGGCACCCATGTCTCCAATGCTCGACCAGGCTGAGAGCTGGGGAATCCTCACACGCGCGGCGGCCGAACAGCTCAGGACCCGGCTCGCTGAAGCCGAGAGCGGGGGGCCCGCGGTCGATGTCGAACAAGAGCTGGCTGCACACGGAGTAAGCGACAGCCAGATCGCCCGCCTGCGCGCGGCCCTTGATGACGCCGAGGTTACCAACGTCCGCGCGTTCACCGACATCACCAACACCGAGTTTGCCACGTTGATGGACAGCGACCAGCGACCGCGGCTGGGGGGCCGCTACGAGATCATAGAACCGCTCGGCGAGGGCGGTATGGGCAAGGTCTGGTTGGCCGTCGACCACCAGCTGAAGCGCGAAGTGGCCATCAAAGCTGTGCGGACCGACTGCAACCTGATCACGCTGTTCATCGACGAGGCGCAGATCACCGGCCAGCTACAGCACCCCAACATCGTGCCGATCCACGAGTTGTGCTTCGACACCGAGGGCCAGCCTTTTTTGGTGATGAAGCGTGTCAAGGGCCAGAGCCTCTGGCAGTTGCTCGACGGGCTCGGTTCGGGACGCTGGGACGATGTCGAGCATGCCGCCGCCAGCAACAGGGCCCCGGACGAGGCAGAGGCCGGGCCTGGCGATCGGCTCGGGCGAGACGTGCTGCAGAAGCTGCTACAGATCTTCCTCAAGGTCTGTGATGCCGTCGCCTATGCCCACTCGCGGGGCGTGTTGCACCGGGACCTCAAGCTCGAGAACATCATGATCGGCGAGTTCGGCGAGGTGCTGGTCATGGACTGGGGCCTCGCCAAAGCCCGGCCGAATGAGGCCAGCCGGCCGGATCTGGGCATCGCCCCGGGCGGCCGCGCCGAGACCCGCTACGGCACGATCAAGGGGACGTTGGCCTACATGGCTCCGGAGCAGGCCGCCGGCAAGACCGACCAGATCGACCAACGCAGCGACATCTTCAGCCTCGGCGCGATCCTCTACCGGCTGCTGACGCATCGCTCTCCGTACCGGGCCGAAGACAGCGACGATGTCAGCGCGGTGCTCGAGGGCCGCTTGGTGCCCCCCTCGGAGCGGGCCCCCGGGCGGCAGATCCCTTCAGAGCTCGAGGCGATCGTGCTCAAGGCCATGCACAAAGAGCGCGACGCCCGCTACCAGACGTGTCCTCAGCTGAAGGCGGACGTCGATGCCTTTCTCGCTGGCGGCCTGGTGGGGGCCCATCGCTACTCGCTGAGGCAGCGCGCCCTGCGCAAGCTGCGGCAGCATCGCCTGTTGGTGGCCACATTGCTGGGCGTGTGTCTCTTGTTCGGGATCAGCTGGTTGGTCATGGAACTGGCCCGCCATGAAGTCGAACGGGAAGCCGAGCAGCGCCAGCAACAGGAGCTCGAAGACTACCTCTCCGCCTGCCTGGGAACCCTGCAGGGCTGCGACCGCGAGCTGCGCGACCTCGAGCAGGGGATCGCAAGCGAACCCGACTCGGTGGTCAGCGGCTGCGATCGCTTTGTCGCGCGGCGCTCGCCAGCGATCGAAGGCCTGCTACGTGACCAACGCCTCGCCCAAGAGCAACCGAACACCCAGCATGTGGCCAAGGAGCTGCTGGAGCGCGCCGTGCGCATCCGGGCGAACGCCCTACAAGCCAGCGCGGCCCGTCAGCTGGCCCTGCTCGACACGGACAATCTGTCGCTAGAGGAGGCTGCCCTGCAGGCTGAGGCAGGCTACCGGCGTTTCCTCGCGCATCGCACCGACCGAGGCCTGAGCGAGCCCTTGCCGGTGGCGGAGTTCGCCTACCGACGCGCCCGGCTCGCAGTCGACGCGGAAGACCCTGCCACCGCGTCGGGCTGGGTGGCGCGCGCCTTCACCAGCCAACCGCAGGCTGAAGCGTCGGGGCGCGCATTCTTGCTACTTGCCGAGAGCGCCGATTCGATCGAGCGCGCGGTGCTGCAGTACCACCGGGCACTGTCCGCCTTTGGCGAGGCACACAGCGCCCTACGCAGCGAAGCCCTGCTCGGGCTGACCCGAGCGCTCGCGAGTTATGGCTCCCACGATCTACCGACACCGTTCGCCCCCGATGTCCCTCCACGGGAGATGGCCCTGCGCTGTCTGCTGCGGCTGGTGACTCCGGACGGACAGATGGTTCCGGAAGTGCTCGAGACCCTGCCGGAGAAGCGCCGGCTCAGCTTCTCCCGCGAGACCTGCGCCCTGTTCTTCGTGTTGCGCCGCTGCAGCTTGGTGGCCTTCGTGCCCCCACACGTGCCCCTCGACACCGATGGCGACGGCAGCGTCGACCTGGCAGCGCGCTGGCGCCGCGACGAACAACGCATCGAGCTGCTGGTCCCCGAAGTCCGCGACAAACCGGGGGCTCAACCGTTCTCGTTGCGCCCTGTCGGTGTGCTCGACCTGCAGGACCTGCTGGCCGGCGGCTCCGAAAACGTGGCCCGCGTGCGCGATTGGCAACCCCTGATCTTCGGCCCCGGGCACGTCGGCTACTGTCTGTTGCTCGAAGACCACAGCGCCTGGATCTTCAACGACCTCGACAGTCAGCAGCCCGCTTTGGTCGCACAGCTGCCCGACTACCACAAGCCACTGGAGGTGCACGACCTCAACAACGATGGCCGCCAGGACCTGCTCGCGCCCGGCGGGCACGAAAGCGGTCAGCTCCTGGCTTTCTTCCGCGAGGCCGATGGTAGCTTCAGTGAAGCAGTCGAGGTCCGCCGGCCGCAACCAGGGCTGGCCGCCGACCTGGCCGCCGAGTTGGACGTGCCCGGCAGCGCTGTACAACGCATCGCGTTTGCGGACCTCGACGGCGACGGGCGGAAAGAGCTGGCACTGAGCCTGGGACTCTGGAACCACTTCTCTGTCGAGATCTGGGAACCCCAACCCGATCGCAGCTTCCACTTCAAGAGCTTCCTGCGCACCGGGGAGACCGCGGTGCGTGTGGTCCGCGCTGGGGAGGGCCCTCCCAGGCTGGGGACCTTCGCCTGGCTGGGAGAAGCCGAGGAGCGCTTCTTCGATATCCGCCAGGAGCCGATCCCGCCGTTGGGCTGGCTAGAGCTCAGCTACCAGGACGGGCGTCTGCAGCGGGTGGCGGACCCCTACTTCGAGCCCCCCGCCGACAAGGGTCTTGGTTGGTTGGTCCAGTCACCCTGCGCCGGCCGGCTATTGGAGATCTACCACGGCGCCAACTTCACCACTTTGTTCCGAGTTCCAGACGAAGCCGGCCACCACACGCCCTTTGGGATCACCGGTCAGATCCTCGAGATCGACCCGCACAGCGGCTTCTTCCACAGCCACGGCGGCATGAGCTGGCGGACGAACTACCGGCCGGCCAGCGACGCGGATCTCGAGGTGCTCGCGCGCGCGCCCATTCCGACCGAGAGACGCCTGGGCGAGACTCCGGATGCCTATGCCATCAGCGCGTTTCTCGCCCGTTTCGGGTTGCTTTCCGAGGCTGTAGAAGCGGCTCGACAGGCGCTGGCGCAGCCCGAGCTGGGGCCGCTGCAGCGGATGCAGCTGGAGCGGCTTGTGCTGCGCAGCCTGGCGGCCCAGCAGGCCTGGCCTGAGCTCTGGCAGGAGTTGCAAGGCCTCGAACCACGCAATGAGCTCGTGACAGAGCTGCTGGCCGAGCTCGACACCCTCGCCTGGCGGATGCAGCTGCGTGGACCAGCGAGTGAGCTGGCCCGGCGCTGGCAGCTGTCCGGAGAGTTGGACAGCCGCGGGCGCGAGCTACTCGGCCTGCTGATCGCCCGACTGGATCGGGAAGCCAAGCTGCTCGATGCTCCTGCGATCGACTGGCAGAACGGGCGTGTCCGTTTCTCCGCTAGCGAGCCCGCGCTGCCGCTCGAGGAAGTCGTGGTGGCAAGCCCCGGCAGCTTCGCCGCCTGGCAGGCCCAGCGTTTTCTGAGCCGCGCCCGTTCGGGGGGACTGGCATGGACCGAGAGCCCCCAGGGGAGAAAGATCGAGGCACAGCCGATGCGCGACTCCTTCGCGGGCGTCCCCGTGCGCTTCGGGGGCGGCCCCTGGCGGTTGGTGGCAGATGTCCGCATCGAAGGCCAGCCCTGGAGCTCTGC
This sequence comes from Planctomycetota bacterium, assembly GCA_029260765.1. Classification (GTDB taxonomy): domain Bacteria; phylum Planctomycetota; class J058; order JAJDCP01; family JAJDCP01; genus JAJDCP01. The sequence goes on along the minus strand of JAJDCP010000101.1, from coordinate 92,070 downwards.
CCTGCGCATCGGCTTGATCGACCCGACGGCGCTCTGGTCTGGAAACCCCGGGCTGCAGGTTGGCTTCAAGACGCGCTGCATTGGCGGCAACAGCATCAATACGGTCTGGGCGTCATCTACGCCTTTCAAGGAGATCCATCAGGGCCGCCCCATCGATGCCAGTATCGGTCGTTGGCTGCGCCTCGATCTCGAGTACTCCCCCGACCGGGCCATGATCCGCTTGTCGATCTCCGACCGCGAGCGCGAAGAGGTGCTGGTGATCTTCCACATGCAGGTGCCCGACCCCGCACCGACCTCGGGCCTGTATCTACTGGGCGTTGCCAACTCCGAGGTCGAGGAGGCTTGCGAATTCGAGCTGGGCCGCCTGGCCCTGTGCGGCGCAGCCGAGCTTGTGCGACGCGACGACCCCGAGCTGCAGCGCCTGTTCCAGAGTTTCCCCCTGCTCGAGATAGGCAGCCTGCTCGCGCGTGCGAAGCTGCGCGCCGAACCCGAGCTGGCTGCCGAGGCAGAGCGCCGGCTGCGCGCCGCCTCGGCATCGATCTCCGACGAGGCAACGCTCCGGACGCTGCAGGACTATGCCCGCCACGCACGCTTCGACGCGGCTCGCTGTGCCCTCGGGAACGACCCGGCCGCGCTGGCGCCGGTGCTTGGCGCCGAGCTCGACAGCGAGGAGGCCGCCACGAGCCTGGTGCAGTGGTTGCTCGACCAACCCCAGGGAGGAGCGCAGGCGCCGCAGCTCTGGGAAGCTGTGGGCCGGGCTTTGCGCCCGTGGTATTTCCCGGACACGCCCCTCGAGCAGGTGCCCGGCCCGTTCGTCGATTTCTTCGCCAGCATCCCCCCAGACCACGTGGCGATGGATTTCCACCCGGGCATGGCGGCCGTCGCCGTGGCCCTTGCCGGAGAGCTTCCGCAAGAGCCCGCACTTGCCGCCCTGGGGATCGAAGCACTCTACCGGAGCTGGCAATCGGAGCCGCACCTGGCGTACCGCCAGGTCTTGGGGTTGGCGTTCGTCGCGCGGGTGGAAGCCTGCCCGGAAGAGCTCACGCTGCCCGACCTCCTCCACACGGCCTATGGCGAGCTGCTGCTCGCCAACATGCGGCGCGCCGAAGGCCTGGCGCAGCTCGACCCCGAGCACAGCCTGGCACGGCCCAACAAGCACAGACAGGCCGAGCGGCTGCGCTGGGACAGTCAGGACGCGGCTGCGGCTTTGAAGCTGGGCGCGCGTTTTCCGGAGCTGCCCTGAGGGCCAGCGTCGGAGTCCTTTCTTCGCGCATCCAGCTCGCCATGCTTCATGAGCCCTCAATCCAGGCCGGCGCAGGAGCCCGAGGAAAGTGCGTTCCCCGAGTCCGCAACCGTGGTTCGAAGAAGGACAACGGCAGAGGCGGACAAGAGATGAGGAAACTGGCCGTGCTGATCGTGGTCGCTCTCTGCGGCGCCGCGGCCTGGTGGCCGCTCCTCCACGATCCTCAGCCCCCATGCAGGCTGCATTCCATCGGCGTCGAAGGTCAGCCAGGCCAACCCGTGCTGGTGGTCTCGTTGAGCTTTGCCAGCGCACCGCGCTGCCCCGAGCGCTTCTCGATGTCTCTGAGGTCCGGGCTCTGGCGCGGATCCGAGCGGCTCTTCTTCAGCTGGGACGAGGTCGCGCCCGACCCCGCGATGCAGACGCCAGCGGTCGGAGAGACCCTGCGCCTGGTCTTGCCCCTGGTGCCGCACCTCGACTTCGAGTTCCTCGAGAGCAAACGGCAGAACATGGGGACTGAGGCCTCGTTGTGGTTGGTCTGGGGAGGGCATCATGTCCTGTCCGAGCGCGTCGAGCTCGCGCCGTTGTTGGCGCAGCTCGACGACGGCTGCCACGCGACGGTCCGCGCGCGCCTGATCGGCGACCAGGCCATCGAGACCCGCATCCGTCTCGGCGCTGCCCCGGAAGCGCCGCGCGAGCTGAGGCTCAACGTTGGAGGCACGGCACTGCTCGAGAACTTGCAGATCGGCTGGGAAGACCTCGCGCGCGCCAACGGTCTCGATCCCGAGAGCGACCCGCCGCTTGGCCGGGACCTGACCTACAGGATCGACATCTCACTCAAGGAGTCTTTCGCGACCCCGGCCCGGGGCACCGGCGCTCGCGTGCGGCTGCATTGGGGCGATCGCTACCGGGCTCACGCTACCGTCGACATGTCGCACCTCTACACCTTTGACTAGGACCTCCGTGCACAAGTTCCGATGGAGTCGATGAGCCGTCTCGTGAGCTGAGGATTCTGCGCGTGCCCCGGGGCCTGAGCCAAGGCGTAGACGGCGTTGCTCTCGAGTATCAGGCGATCACCCGGCCAGGCCCGGCGTAGGCGCTGTACACATCTGCCCCTGCACTTTTCAAAATGGCGCAGCTGCGCTACACTTGCGGTCATGAATGCTAAAGAAGCTCTCGCGCAGCTCGAAGCACTCGGTGACGAGAAGAGGCGCGCACACAACGCCAAATACGGTGCCGGCGACAATCAATTCGGCGTCAAACTCGGCGACATCCGCAAGCTGGCAAAGAAGATCAAGACCAACCACGAGTTGGCCCTCGCCCTTTGGAAGACCAAAAACATCGACGCACGGCTGCTGGCCATCCTCGTGCTGAAGCTGAAGCTCCTGTCAGCCGCTGAGGTCGATCAGCTGGTCCGGTCCGTCAGCTTTGTACACGTTGCGGACTGGCTCAACGCCTATGTCGTCAAGCGCCACCCCGACAAAGAGACTCTGCGCCAGGGTTGGATGGCCACGGACGACCCCATGGCTGCCCGCGCCGGCTGGAACCTGACCGCCATCCGGGTCGCGAAGAGTCCGGAAGGGCTCGATCTGTCAGCGCTTCTGGATCGTATCGAATCTGAGTTGGGGAATGCCGCGCCAGAAGAGCAGTGGACGATGAACTGCTGTCTTGCCGAGATCGGTATCCACTTCCCCGAACATCGCGAGAGGGCCCTCGCCATCGGAGAGAAACTGGGAGTCTATCGCGACTATCCCTGCTCCAAGGGTTGCACCTCACCTTTCGCCCCGATCTGGATCAACGAAATGGTGAAACGGCAAGGCTGAAACCGTGTCGGCATGCTCCCCATCCGCAGCACACGTTGACGACCCTCGATCTCGCAGCTCAGGCGAGCGAGATTCCGCTGCCTACAAAGTCGTGGGCGCTCAACGGTATACCACAAAAAACAACCTATACGAGCAGCCAGAGATCCTATAGACTCCCTTACGGGCCTTTGCCGCTTTGAAATGCCTCCCCAGCTGACCCTGCTTGGGAAAATCCCGATGGGTGTGCGCGATGCTGAACCAAACCTCCGAGCTTGCCATCCGTGTCTTGATCCATCTGTGTCTGGAGTCCCCGGCACGGTCCGTCTCGCCCCGGCGCCTGGCCACGCAACTCGGGGCCTCGCCGAGCTACCTCTCAAAGGTCACCAGCCAGCTGGTCAAAGCGGGCATTCTGCGGAGTTTTCGCGGCTCCCGTGGCGGCGTTGCTTTGGGCCGAAAGAGCACAGAGATCACGTTGTTGGAGATTGTCGAAGCGTGCCAGGGTGTGTTTGTCGGGGACTTCTGTAAGGGTCTCCAAGACCAGCAGACCCCCGTCTGCGGGTTTCATGCTGCGATGGTCGAGGTCCATGAGGCAACCCTGGAAATCCTTGGGCGTTGGACCTTACAGGATCTGGTCTTGGAACCGCAGCGGGAGTATCCGTGCACGATGGCTTGCCACCCACCGCTTCAGGACAACCCCTCCGCTTCGGGCAAGGGTCGGCGTTAGGTGGGTACAAGTGCTGGGGCGGCCGACGGCTCAACCCCCGGTACGTGCCCGCTTGCCAGGGTCCGGCGCCGGAAGAACGACCCACAGCACCCGACCCTGTCTTGCCAACGGACGTGCTAGCCACCCGTCCCCCGCTTCAGAGTGATGTTGTCCACGCGGTAGGTCCCGCCGGCCCGAATCTGTGTCTGCGCTTTCATGGTCTGTCTCCTTGGTTCTACGGTCCCCAGAACCTGATCTACAAGAGGGAAGAGGACCTGTGAGACAGAATCGAGTACAAGCACAGACATAGCACCGACGAGGGCTACACCAGGCCGCCGAAGGATCTGGACACTTCCCTCTCTCTGCAAAGCAACAGGGCATGCTTCGTCGCTGGGTACTGCCGCTACCATGGCGGTGCCACGCTGGCTGCGAGCACCACTGCATGTTCACCCGCGATGTCGAGCAGCCACGCCCCCACTGCTTCGGTTTCAATTCCGGTTGGGACAACCTCGAGCCCGGGAATTTCCTCTACTCCACACTCGCTTTGATGTGCGGCGACTGCCGCCATTTCGCAGGTTGCTGCGACGAGACCGATCAGAGCTTTACAGAGGACTGAAGCCCCACCTCAGCCTGATTCCTTGGCCGGATCCCCCCTCGCCGATCTGCTCTCGCCCATCACCTGCACCCCGCTGAGGGGCTCGCACGGCCCGACTTGAAGGTATTACACAACTATTGCACGACCCGCCCGCAGGCCCAGCTACTCTCAACAGTACCTGCCATGCCGCAAAGGCTTGGAGATTCGCCGATGCCCACGGACCCATCTTCCAACGCGGGGCCGGCCCGCTCCCCCCAACCTGGAGCTGCCCTCGCCGCACGGACAGGCTTCTACAGCGGCCTCAAACAAGCCGTCCGAGCGCACCTGAAGGAACGTGGCCTGCACCCTATCGATCAGGCGGGGATGCTGCGCAAGGCACTGATCAACTATTCGCTGTGGACCTGCTGCTACTTGGCCTTCCTGTACTTGGGGCGCTACCACGGCTGGCATGGTCTGTGGATGGTCGTGCCGGGGGTATTCAGCCTGCTCTGCATCGTGCTGTCCGTCATGCACGATGGCAGCCACGAAGCGTTTGGCAGATCTCGCTGGCTCAATCGACTCGCCGCCTGGAGTCTCGGCTTTGCCGGCGCCAGCCCGATCCTGTGGCACAAAGGCCACGTCCAGGCGCACCACGGCAACACCAATGTCAGAGGCTTCGACCAGGATTTCGAGACCAACGGGCTGATCCGCCTGCACCCCGCGCAGCCCTGGCGCCGCGCGCACCGCTATCAGCACGTCTACGCCTGGTTCCTCTACTGCATGCACAGCCTGAAATGGATCTGGTGGGACGACTGCAGCGAGTATCTCAGCAACCGCTGGTCCCTGACGCCGAAACGCCGACGCGCCCTGCTGATCGAGATCGTGGTCGCCAAGAGCTGGCACCTGGTCTGCTACTTTGTCGTGCCGATACTGGTGACACAGAACGTCGCCCTGGTCTTGAGCTTCTATGTCTTGCACTGGCTGTTGATGGGTCTGGTGCTGGTGTTGACCTTCCTGATGGCCCATATCACAGGAGTCCAGGAGACGCCGTGCTCGCGAGAGCAGGTGCACCGGGACTGGGCCTTGCACCAGCTGGCCACCACGGCCAACTTCGCCACCGGGAACTGGCTGCTCACCTGGGTGGTCGGGGGCTTGAACTTCCAGATCGAGCACCACATCTTCCCGAAGATGTCCCACACGCGGCATCCGCTGGTCCATCATGTGGTCAAGGACTACTGTGGCATGCGGGGAGTCCCCTACCTCGAGTATCCGAGCTTCCGCTCCGTGCTGCATGCCCATTACCGAAACCTGAAGCAACTGGGGACACCGCCCGCCGAGCCGGCGGCTGCCGTCGCCGGACGATCCTGACAGCTGGGCTCGACTTGGCACTAACGCCAGCCCGCAAAAATAACGGTCCATTTCGACGTGGCGGACGCCGTGGAAGGCAAATTCTTGTAGGGGAGGGATTTACACCTCGAGGACTCGGACGCTTCGCTCTCCCGCGCCTTCCGGGCGGGGATAAACCCCGCCCCTACAGGGTGTACCGGAACTTGTGCGGCGGCCTACTAGTGGGCCGCCCCTCCAGCGCCTCCTGCGTTGCCAGGACCACTTGAGTTTGCGCCGTGCGGGCTCGGTCCGAAGGCCTTGGGCTGGCCTGGCCCGGCCCTATTGCCGGGCAACGGACGCTGCTGTTTCTTCAAGGCCAGTTTGTCTTCCCGCTCCAGCTTCTCGGCGTACTTTTGGAGGTCTATCATGAGCAGGACGGCCCCTCTCTTCGCAATCCGGTCTCGCAGCAGTTCCTCGTACATCGTGACCCGGGCGCGCAAGCTACAGGGATCGAGTTTCTTGTGGATGAAATGGCCCCCCAACGAAGCCGCGTTGCGATCATGGAACTTGTGGATCGCATCCAAATGAGTGCGGTACTGCTTGATGTGCCGATCGATCTGACGGAGATCGGCGGCCAGCTTCTGTCTGTATGTGTCTCGCAAGGTCTCCTCCTGTGGGGGAGTCTCCCCTCTCGATGCTACCGGCAGGGACTTGAATCGACGCGGAACAAGTCGGCACAAACCGTTCCCTATCAAACACATAACGCATCCCGCACTGTGCAACCGCCGTGGGTGTGCGGGGACAGGGAGCAACATTTCGCTGATGTGCCATCCAAACCTTCTTGCTGTGCTGCTCGACCCTGACCTGCCCGTCAGCATCGGGTCCCAGGGAATGGACATCGATCAGTCCGCCCGGTCCCGGATTGAGATCTTGCCGCTATTAGAGACACCTGCCATGGGGCACCGCAGTCTTTCACGTGTGGTACGCCAATTGCAGAACGAGCATCGCCAGCCTGCGCGGGGATCGTCGATGAACACACCAGGGAACCCCCTCCAACACCTGCCCGAGGGTCTAGTGATCGTGACAGACCGTCACGGACGTGTGCGGTTCCGCGGTGGCCAGGACCCCGACTCTCTGGAGGCCCTCGCCGCTGACCCGGGCCAGGCAAGGCTGCTGGAGCTCGCTTGGTTGCAGAGTGCGCTGTGCGTCCGCATTTGCTGTCCGGACGGCCTCGACGGTGTCCAGGAGATGGCGGTGTACCAGACGCAGTGGGAAGGCGAGGGCGTCTATCTGGTCAACGTCCAGGCCGAGCAGCAGTCTCGCGGGGCGGCGCCCGCGCTCCTGGCCGTGCATTGCGACCCGCTGACCGGTCTGGCAGGGCGCGACTCCTTCCTCGAGCAGCTCGAGGTGGCCTTCGAACGCCAACAGGAAGAGCCCAGCTCCTCGCTGGCCGTGCTGTGCCTCGACCTTGAACGCTTCCGGCAGGTCAACGAGGCCCTGGGCTTCGAGGCGGGGGATATGCTGCTCGCCGAGGTGGGTCAGCGGCTGTTGCGATGCGTACGCAATGGCGATCGCGTGGCACGCCTGGGCGCGGACGAGTTCGCGATCCTGCTCGAGGGAATCGAGGGGCAGACGACGGCGCTCGCGGTTGCAGCGCGTATCGAGGCGGCCTTCAATGTGCCTTCCATCATCAACACGCGCGAGATCTTTGCTTCGGTCAAGATCGGCATCGCCATGGCGCAGAGAGGGCACACCGCAGCACAGGAGCTGCTGCGCGAGGCGGACATCGCAAAGCACAGCACGCCGCTGGGAGGGCGCACCGTGCTGTTTCAGCATGGCATGCAGCAGTCGGTGCTCGCCGAGCTGTGCCACGAGAGCGCCCTCCGCCGCGCTGTCGAGCGCAACGAGTTCGAGCTGCGCTACCAGCCTGTCGTCTGTCTACGCACGGGCTCTATCGAGGGCTTCGAGGCGCTGGTGCGCTGGCGTGACCCCGTTCGGGGGATCATCTCGCCGGTCGACTTCATCCCGCTTGCAGAACAAACCGGCCTGATCATACCCATCGGAGAGTGGGTCCTGGCCGAAGCCTGCCGCCAAATGCGCCTCTGGCACCGATTGCTCGGCCCCGAGCAACGGCCGCGCCTGAGCGTCAACCTCTCTGCCCGCCAGTTCTGGCTGCCGCGCGCGGTCGACCGCATCCTCTGCATCGTCGCGGCAACCGGATTCGACCCACGCTACCTGAGCCTTGAAGTCACCGAGAGCGTATTCATCGACCGGGTCGTGCAGGCCCAGGGAGTGTTGTCCGAGCTGCAGAACGCCGAGATCAAGCTGCACCTCGACGACTTCGGCACCGGCTATTCATCGCTGAGCTACCTGCAACAGTTCCCGGTCGACACACTGAAGATCGACCGCTCTTTCGTGCAGCGGGTCGCCAGCGATCCCCGCCAGAGTGACCTGGTCAGGACGATCGTCACGCTCGCGCGCAATTTCGGCATGGGCATCACGGCTGAGGGCATAGAGCAGCGCGAGCAGCTCGAAGTGATCCAGGAGTTCCGCTGCGATCAGGCCCAGGGCTATTTTTTCGCCCGGCCGCTGACGACGGTTCAGACTTCGCATCTGATCGCATCCTATCCGCGTTGGCACGATGTGATCGACACCCGCCCCACCGATCGAGTTGCAGGCTCGCCTGCGCCGCACCGGCACCTGTTTCGAGGGTAGGGAAGGTCCACCCGCCTGGAAGCTGACGTGCTCATGCGCAGCCACGAAGGGACCTCCTTTCAGACCGAGCCACGGGCGCATTACCCAAGCGCAACCAGCCCCGGCTCCCCTCCCGCCGTTTCCCAAAGACCCCGCAAGGGCTCCTCAGCGCCGGGCATAGCGTCGCGCCAGCGGAACCACGCCGAGGCCGCCTGCGCCGACAGCAGCCAGAACGGCAGCAGCTCGAGCTGCGCGGGCCCGCCCGCCTGACGGTAGCCAGCCAGCAAGCGGGCGCCCGCTTGCTCCGATATCCTCCACAACGCCCGCCCGAGGTCGAGGCCGCAGGGGCCGTAGCGCAGCGTCTCGTTGTCGATCAGCACCAGGCCCCGCGTGGCATGCTGCAGCAGGTTCTCGGCGCAGGCATCGAAGTGGATCACGCTCCTCCGCCCACGGGCCGGGCACAGCCGAACCGCACGCTGCTCGAGCCGCTGGCACTGCGCAGCGCTGAGCCGGCCCGCCTGACACAGCCCCGCCAGCCGCGCACACAGCTCCGCCAGGGCCTCTTCCCCGACAGCAAATGCGGGCTCGCCTTCAGGCAAGGGGAGCGCATGCAGCCGCGCCAACAGACCTCCACAGGCTTCGGCCTGGGCGCCCTCCAGACAGGCCAGCGGGGTGCCTGGCAGCCACTCCTCCAGCAGCGCGGCGCCGTCGCGCGCCCACACCCGCGCGATCCCGGGCTCCGCCTTGAGCCGCCCGGCGATGGCCTCGACCCGGGCGGCGCTGGGCTCGTCGATCAACAGCCGCCCCTTGCATAGACTGCCGTCCGCAAACTCGAGCCGCCAGGCGGCCTTGGGACTTCTGGACGGCCGCGCGGTGACCCGCTCAACGTCCACCAGCTCACGCCCGAGCTCGGCAAGCAGCCGCTGCAGCGGCGCCGGCAGCCCGTGCGAGGGGGCCTGCCCGTCCGCAGCTTGTTCCGGGGCAGGGCCGACGATAGGATCGGTGCTCTCCATCCCACCAGGATAGGTCTCGCGCCCAGGAGGGGCAACTATTCCGCCCATCGCTGAGTCCTGCATCGCCCTGCTGGCCGCCTGGCTGCACGAAGATGCCCCTCGCGCCCGCGAGCTCTGGCGGCGGGCCCCGCCTTCGGCCCAGGCCTTCGAGTCTTTCGTGCTCGACCAGCAGCTGGCGATCTTCATCGATCCCTGGCTCCGGCGGCCCCCCTGGAACAGCCTGCCCGAGGCTGTGCGCGAGCGCCTGCATGCCAAAGCCGACGCCCAACGGGAGGTGGCCCGCCACTGCGTACGAGCCATCGCTGAGCTGGACGAAGCCTTCCGCGCGCAGGGGTTGCCCTACCTGCTGCTCAAGGGCGTCAGCCTGTCGCTGCGCTACTACGGAGGACTGCAGCGGCGCAGCTTCTGGGACCTCGATCTGCTGGTGCGCGAGGCCGATCTGTCCAGAGCGCGCGGTGTGTTGCACGCACTGGGCTACCACGGACTGTCTCCGCTGTTCCTCGGCGCAGAGCGCACCTTCCGCTTCACCCATGCCATCGACTACGCCCGTGACGGCTTGAAACTCGATCTGCACTGGGTCCTGGTGCGCCATCCCAGCTTCAGGCTCGACTACGGGCGCATCTTCGCGGAGGCGGAGCCGCTCGAGATCTCCGGCCTGACGGTACAGGTGCTCGGACGCGACGCAGAGCTGACCTTCATGCTGCTCTCGCTGTTCGCCGATCTGCAACGCCATCGCGCACGACTGCGCGCCTTCGTCGACCTCGACTTCCTGCTGCGCCGGGCCACGCCCGACTGGCCGCACTTCTTCGCGCGCCGCCGCGCCGAACGCACCGACACGGCCTGCGCCGCCATCCTGGCGATGTACTTGCGCCTGCTGGCCCGTCCCGACGGGCACCAGGACCTGCGGGAGCATCTTTCTCAGGCGGCGCTGCGGCCTCCGCCCGGCGGAGACCGGGCCCTCTGGCAGCCGACCCCCATCGCCTGGCCGGGCAAACGCTGGGCCTGGCGTGTGTTGCGCGCGAGCTTCTTGCGCAGCGCCCTGTGGTGGGCGGCCTCGCTGCCCTTCCGCGCCGCCGCGCACCGCGCCTTCGAGGCAGACCGCCTGCGCGCTCTGCTCCCCTGGTCATCGGGAGGCGCGCGGGGATGAACGAGGCACCTGCGCGCACTTTCACCTCGCGCCTGCTCGAGCTGGTGCGCAACGCGGGCTGGGCGCTGCGCCAGATGTGGCGCACCGGGCCGGGCCTGACCGCGGCCTGGCTCGGCGCCAACCTGCTGCGGGCGGGAGTTCCCCTGGGCGTGGCCTTGTTCGCCCGCGGACTGGTCGACACCTTCGTCGATGTCAGCGACGAGGCGGTCTTCGCCCCGCTGATCCCCTGGCTGCTGTTCGGTCTGGCGGTGATGCTGGCCGAGGCGATCTGCCCGCTGCTTTCAGAGCTCTGCCAGGCCCGACTGCAGACCGATGTGCAGCTCGAGATCACCGCCGAGCTGCTCGAACAGGCCTCGCGCCTGGATCTGGCGTTCTTCGAAGACACCCGCCGCCAGGATCTGATCGAGCGCGCCCGAGAAGCCGGCGCCCAACAGCTCACCGCCTTTGCCATCCAATGCATGGCGACGCTGAGAGTGGGCTTGCAAGGCCTGAGCCTGGCGGGCATCCTGCTGGTGATCGAGCCGCTGGCGGTGCTCGTGGTCGGGCCATTCGCGCTGCCCTACCTGTTCTTTCAGTGGAGGTTGGCGCGCGGACGTTTCCGCCACGACAACCTGCGCGCCCCAGGCCGACGCTGGAGCAACTACTTCAGCAGCCTGCTGCTGACGCCGCGCACTGTGCCCGAGATCAAACTGCTGGGGCTCGGCCCTCTGCTGGTCCAGCAGTTCCGCAAGATCATGGGGGACTTGCGTGATGGGGAGAGACGGCTGCAGTGGCGTGGATTCCTGGCAGGCCTGCTGTACGTCAGCCTGACCACCGCCGCGTTCTTTGCCATCTACTACCGGGTCGTACACCGCGCCTTTGTTGGAGAGCTGACCATCGGCGAGGTGGCGATCTTCGGCGCCTCGTCCGCCCGGCTGCGGAATTCGCTGGAGCGCTGTCTGGCGATGCTGGGTCGATCCCTGCAAGCGGCGATGGGTGTCAGCCATCTGCGCGGCTTCCTGGCTGCACAGTCGGGCCAGATGCAGAGCTCCGCCACGCTCCCCGAGGCCGAAGCCGGTGGGCGCATCGAGCTCGAGCAGGTGGAGTTCTGCTATCCCGGCCGAGATGCTCCGGTGTTGCAGGGAGTGAGCTTCGCGGTGGAACCTGGGGAGGTCGTCGGTCTGGTCGGGGAAAACGGCGCCGGCAAGACCACGCTGGCCAAGCTGATCTGCCGGCTCTACGACCCGACGGCGGGCACGATCAGGCTGGATGGCCAGGACCTGCACAGCCTCGACCCCGAGTGGCTGCGCCATCAGATCGGCTTCGTCTTCCAGGACTTCTGCCGCTTTGAGGCCACCGCCGCCGACAGCATCGCCTACGGCGACTGGCACAAGCTGGCTGGAAATCGGGAAGCCCTCACCGAGACCGCGGAGCGCACCGGCGCCGACAGCCTGATCGCGCGGCTGCCCGACGGCCTGGACACGCGGCTGGGCCGGCAGTTCGGGCAGGTCGAGCTGTCCGGCGGCGAGTGGCAGGCGCTCGCCGTCGCCCGTGCCTTCGCGCGCTCCCCCCGCATCGTGCTGCTCGACGAGCCGACCAGCGGTCTGGACGCGCGCGCCGAATACCAGTTCTTCGCCCGCTTCCGTGAGCTGGCGCGAGGCTGCACCACGCTGTTGATCTCCCACAGGTTTTCCACCCTGAGTCTCGCCGACCGCATCGTCGTGTTGCGCGACGGAAAGGTGGTCGAGACGGGCAGCCACGACGCGCTGGTGGCGCAGGCCGGCTACTACGCCCAGCTCTACCGGCTGCACCGCCTGCAAATGGACGGCGAGACCGATGCCGGGGACTGAACGCCTGATCCTCGACTATGCGGGCTGCCCGATCGAGGTCGAGGCGGCGGCCGCCGACCTGGCGTGGCTGCGCGAGCAGCTCTGTCCGCACTTCCAACCCCGGGCCCAGGTCACGGCAGCGGCCCACATCCAGCTGCGGGCCGATCCCGCGCAGCACGCGCGCTACTCGAGCGGCCGCCCGGCCCAGCCCCCCCGGCTGTGCGCCTACGTGCTCGACAGCGGCCCTCTGCAGCTGGAGCACTGGGGCTGCGCGGGCCGGGAGGTGGTGCACGATGCCTTCTTCGATGTCTTCTACCGCCCCGAGCCCGGAGGCGTGCAGCTGATCGACCGCCAGGCCAGCGTCCCGCGGGCCGGCCGCATTCCCTTGCTGCGGGCGGTGCGCGAGCCCGCCATGCACGCCGCTTGGAGGTCGGGGGCGCTGCTCTTGCACGCCGCGGCCGTGGGCCGGGGCACGCGGGTGCTCGGCTTCGCCGGCCGCAAGCGGGCCGGCAAGACCACCCTGTTGGCCGCCTGCCTGGCGGCCAGCGCCGAGCTGCGTTTCGTGGCCAACGACCGGCTCTGCCTCTTCCCAGACGGGGTGGCGCGTGGTCTCCCCAGCATCGTCAGCCTGCGTGCCCCCACTCTGGAGCTGGTGCCCGGCCTGGGCACACGCCTGCGGGCTTCCCATTACCTCCACAATCACAGCCTGCACGAGGCTGCCACCCTCAAACCGGCTGTGGAGGCCTGGCAGGACGGCCGCTTCGGCATCAGCCAGAGCCAGCTGTGCCGCCTGTTGGACCGCGAAGCCCAGGTCGCCGGCACGCTGGCCGCGCTGGTCTTCCCCCGTCTGGAACTCGAGGGCCAGGGCCTGCAACTGCACCGCATGCGCGAAGCCAAAGCCCGCGAAAGGCTCGCCGCCAGCCTGCTGGGCGCATCGGCCGCCGGCACGCGCTCGGCACTGTTCGACCTGCAAGCGCGGGGCGACTTCCCCACGGCCCACGATCTTCGGCAGCGCGCACAGAACCTGGCAGCCCGACTGCCCTGTTTCGAGCTGGTCCTGGGAAAGGGGAGCAGCCGCGATGCCGCGGGGCTGCGCGCGATGCTGGCAGAGTGTGGCATCTGAGCCGGCGGACAAAAAATGGAGCGCCTCCGAGTTGGCGCCCCACAGCGTGTGATGGATGGTATCCACATGAAAGGCTAAATCAGACCCCCGTCAAATTCGGGCTCATTGAGATTTTTTTTCAGCTTTCGCTCTCTGAGGCCGCAGGGAATTCTATGGAGGCGCACAGCGTTCCCTGATTATGGTGGCTGAAGCGCTGGCCGGATGGCATCGCGGCTGCCGAGCGAACCCCGCGGAGGAATCATGGCCCGACACAACCTGGCACTAGTGATCGTTCTTTGTCTCACTCTCACCCTGGTCAGTTGCGGCCAGAGCCCTGAGAGCCCGGCAGGCAACAACGGTCAGAACCACGGAGAAGCCATGGACAGCAGCTTTGCGCACACCAATCGACTGATCGGTGAGACCAGCCCCTACCTGCTGCAGCACGCGCACAACCCCGTCGACTGGTACCCCTGGGGGGACGAGGCTCTGCAGAAGGCTCGCGAGGAAGACAAGCCCATCTTCCTGTCGATCGGCTACTCCGCCTGCCACTGGTGCCACGTCATGGAGCGCGAGTCCTTCGAGAACGACGACATCGCCCAGGTGCTCAATGAGCACTTCATCGCGATCAAGGTCGACCGCGAAGAACGTCCCGACCTCGACGAGATCTACATGAGCGCGGTGCAGGTCTTGAGCGGCTCCGGGGGTTGGCCGATGAGCGTGTGGCTGACGCCCGACCTCAAGCCTTTCTTTGGAGGAACCTACTTTCCCCCCGAGTCGAAATACGGACGGCCCGGCTTCAAAGAACTGCTGCTGCGGGTCGCCGAGCTCTGGCAGACGCGGCGTGAAGACATCGAAGAGGACGCCGGGCGGCTCAGCGCCGAGGTCGCAAAGATGGGGGCGCTGACCGCCGAGGGAGGCAAGGCTCCGGAGCTGGAGGTGTTCAACCAGGCCGTGGTTCAGCTGCAATCCCGCTACGATGCCCGCCTGGGAGGTTTCGGGACGGCGCCCAAATTCCCCCACTCCCTCGACATCGAGCTGCTGCTGCAACACTATGTGCTCTCCGGGGATGCCCAGAGCGCCGAGGCCGCCCGCGGCTCGCTGGAGGCGATGTGCCAGGGGGGCATCTACGACCACCTCGGGGGCGGTTTCGCGCGCTACAGCACCGATGCCGGCTGGCAGGTTCCCCACTTCGAGAAGATGCTCTACGACAACGCGCTGATCGCCAAATGTCTGGTCGATGCACACCTGGTGTTCGGCTCCGAGGGCAAGGTCGATTTCCGTTTCTATGCCGAGCAGACCCTCGATTGGGTGCTGCGCGACATGACCTCCGCCGAGGGTGTGTTCTTCTCGGCCTACGATGCGGACAGTGAAGGCGTCGAAGGCAAATTCTACGTCTGGACGCCGGGCGAGATCGAAGCCGTTTTGGGGAAGCAGGACGCGGAGTTGTTTTGCGAGGTGTACACCGTCACCGAAGAGGGCAACTTCGAAGAGAAGAACACCCTCCACATCAGCAAACCCCTGGCAGAGACCGCGCATGAGCACGGCATGGAACGGGCAAAACTGGCGACGTTTCTGGCCGGGGCCCGCGCGAAGCTGCTCGAGAAGCGCGCCGAGCGCGTGCCCCCGGGGCTCGACGACAAGGCCATCGTCGCCTGGAACGCCTTGATGATCCGCACACTGGCCCACGCGGGCGTGGTCTTCGAGCGTCCCGACTACTTGCAGGCCGCGCGCTCGGCGGCAGACTTCATCGTGGCGCGCTTTGGACGCGGGGAAGGCCGCCTGCACCGGACCTTTCGGGCGGGCGAGGCGCGCAATCCCGCCGCGGCCGACGACTACGGCCTGCTGCTCGAGGCGCTGATCGAGCTCTACGAGGCCAGCTTCGAGCTGCGCTATCTGCGCGAGGCGCGCGGCCTGGCAAGCGTGCTGCTGCGCGACTTCCATGACGTCGAGAACGGCGGCTTCTACTATGCAGCCGCGGATGTCGAGAACCTCTATCTGCGGCCGAAGAAGGCGATGGACAACGTGCTGCCCTCGGGCAACTCCGCCGCGCTGCACGCCCTGTTCCGGTTGGGAAGGCTGCTCGACGACAGCGCGCTGCTGGACATCGTCGACAGCTCACTGGTCGCCTACAGTGACGCCCTGGCGCGCTTCGGCCACGCCTTTCCCGTCTTGCTGCAGATCGTCGAAGCCCGCCACCGGCCGCGCGAGATCGCCGTGGTTGGAACCAGCGGAGAGGCCGCGACCGAAGCGCTGCTGGCCGTGGTGCGCCGTCAGGCCCCCGGCAGCAGCGTGTTGGCCTTCCTGCCCGCCAGTGGAGACGAGCGCGCCGCGGCGCTCGAGCTGATTCCCTGGTTGGAGGGACGTGGTCTGGTCGAAGGACGCCCGGCGGTGTACATCTGCGAAGACTTCAAGTGCCTCGCCCCCCTGACCGATCCCGCGGCCGTGCGTGCGGCTCTGCAACGCCAGCCGTGAAACCCAACGGGGCGGGGGTCTGGCTGCTCGGTCTGCTAGTGCTGGTCGTGGCCTTGTGGTGGGCGGGAGGTCCGGGGAGCCGCTCGCCCGCTAGGCTCCCCGTGGTGGTCGTGCCCATGGGAATCGACGTCCGCAGCGGCTGCTTCGTGCAGCTGCTCGATCCGCGGGTCGGCGATCCGGCACGCCAAGGTGAGCTCGAGCAGGCGCTCGCATCCTGCCTGCAGACGCAGCCTGACTTCGCCCTGGTCACCGGCAACTGCACCACAGGTCCCCAACATATCGAGCTCTTCACGGCTCTGCTCGGCCGCCTCGACCAGGCAGGCGTGCCCGCCTTCTGCCTGCCTGGGCCGCTCGACGCAGCCCAGCCTGGCAACTTCAGCGAGGCGCAGCTGGCATCTACCGCGGCCGTGTTTGTCGTGCGTTACGGACCCTTGCGGCTGGTCGGGGTCAACAGCACCCTCTTCCTGCCCGTGGCCCAGAGCGATGCGGCGCGCACACAATACGCCCAACGGGTCTTCAACCGCGCCTGCGGCAAGCTGGAAGGCTCTTCCTCAGCCGTGGGCGTGTTCTTCCATCCGACCAGCCTGCGCCCGGGAGTGTGGGACCCACGCTTCGCTGAGCCCTGGCGCAAGCTCCAGTCTGCCCGGCCCAGCTTCCTCTGCCTCGACGGCCAGCCGGACGACAGCCTCCACTATGCCCTGCTCGCAGAGTCCCCTGCCGGCGGGCCTCCCGGCCTGGTGCTCAGCGCCGGCAGCCGATCAGGGCCGCGGCCAGTCTGGCGGCTCTTCCGGCTCGACGCCGACCGGCGGGGAATCGCCTTTGAGGAGTACGCCGCAGACGGTAGACTGCTGAGGAACGGAGAGCACTACGCCTTTCCCTGAGCCTGAGCCCAGGTCTAGTATGGATGCAGGAGAGATGATGGCACGCACTGCAAGTCTGGCCCTTCTGGCCGCCCTGGTCGCGCTGAGCGGCTGCGCGCTGCAGGTTTCCATGATCGCTCCGGTCGATGATCCGAGCAACCACTACGACGCCGGGCCCTACGCGATCGATTTCGACTTCGACGACGAGCTGGTGCGCGTGGTGGTAACCAACAACACCGAGCAGCAGCTGCAGGTGCATTGGGAGACCGCCATCTACCACGGTGATAGCGGCCGGCGGCAGCCCGTATTCATCTCCTATGCCATCGATCGGCGCCACGAGAAGCATCAGCGGCGGCGCGAGCCCTACACGCTGGGACGCCTGGAACAGCGCCTGTTCTACGTGCTGCCCGAAGACAACGTGCCCGAAGACATCACCGGCCAGGGAGGTTGGATCATCCCCTTCTGCGAGGGAGATGTCGCGCCTGGCGGTGAGATCGGCATCGAGCTGGCCGTCGGCGAAGGGGAACGGGTGCCTTTCCGCTTCGCTGTCGACTAGTGCCTCCGTGCACAAGTAACGGTCCATCCGGATGATGTGTGCACAGTGGAAGGCAAATTCTTGTAGGGGAGGGGTTTACCCCCTCCCGAGGACCTCGCGGGCGGAGCGAAGCGTCCGAGTCTTCGAGGTGTAAACCCCGCCCCTACAGGGTGTACCGGAACTTACGCGGCGAGGCACTAGTCGATGGCAGGCGCTGGCGAAAGCCGTCGCCAGGGGCTATAACCAGGGCTTTCCCGGGCAACGGACAGCCGATGCAGCCGCCGCTGATCGAACCGCGCGTCGCCGCCGAGCTCGTCGAGCTCGGGCGGGCTCTGGCCGAGAGCTACTGCTCCGGCTGGTCCTCGTGGGACCGTGACGATGCCGGGCTCGCGTTCCTGGCCGCCATCGCCGGCGCCCAGGAGCAGGTGTTCGAGCGGGTCAACCGGTTCCCCGACAAGGTGTTCATCGAGCTCTTGCGCATCCTTGGCTTGCAGTTGCGCATGCCCACGGCTGCGCGCGCCCTGCTGCAGTGCGATCCCGTGCCGGGCCTCGACGGCGGCCGATGGGTGCCCCGGCGAACCACTGTGCAGGCTGAGGGAGCGCCCGGTGAAGCTCCCATCCGCTTCAGCACAGAAGAAGAGCTGCTGGTCTCGGCCACCCGCCTGACCCGCATAGTTTCACGGGCCGGGCCGTTGTACCGCGAGCTGTCGAGCGATTTCCTGCCGCAGATCCAGGCGAAGACCCGAGGCATCGCGCCCTTTGAAGAGCTGCGGCCGATGCCCCGCTATCTCTACCTCAGCGACCCCTGCCTGCACGCTCTGGCAGGCAGCGCCAGTCTCGAGGTGCGGCTCGAGAGCGATGACCCCCTGCCGGTCGCCGTGCGCGATGCGGTCGTGTGGCAATACTTCGACGGCCTCGAATGGCGGCGGCTGCCCGGGGTGCCGGTGCGCGACGCGTTGTTCCTGCGGGCCGATGCCTTCAGCGAGCTCGAGAGCGGCGAAGAGTTGCGGCTGTTCATCTTCAGCGGCCTCGAGATCGGCGATGTGCGCGACTACCTGCTGTGGGAATACCGAAGCAGCGAGGATGATCGCTGGCAGCCTTTGCAGGCAGAGCCCTTCGAGTCCTCGTTCTGGCCCGGCGAGCAGGGAGTTGTACTCAAAGGCCCCGTCGACGACCTCGGCGCCTCGGCAGAGTTTGGCAGCAGCCGACCCGGAGTCTGGCTGCGCACCCGCCTCGACACGGTGCCCTCGGCGCCGCATGCGCCTCCGTTGTACCGGGTGGCAACGGGGGTGGCCGCACAGCCCGCCCCGATCCGGCAGGTCTACCGCGGGCCCGCCGACGGCGCTGGTGAGACGAAGAAGCTCAAGCACAGCAAGCCCTTCAAGCCGTTCGGCAAGGCTCCCAAGATCGAGATGGCCTGCTACATCGATCTGGCAGGCCTCGACCAACCCCGCGGACGGGTGCGGCTTGATATCGAGCTCGAGCTCAAGGCCGGCGGGCGGCCGAGCCCCGACTGCGTGCTGGTCTGGGAGTACTTCGATGGCATGGCCTGGTTGCCCCTGGGCCGTAGCACCCGGTTCGGCATCAGCGGCAGCTACCAGCCCCACTTCTTCATCGACGAGACCCGCGCGCTGAGCCGCTCCGGCAGCGTCGGCTTCGCCCGCCCGCCGGACATGATCGCGTGCAGTGTCGAAGATGCCTTCGGCTGTTGGGTGCGCGTGCGGATGCGCAGCGGGCAGTACGGCGATGGCTACCCGCGCATCATCTCGCTGCGCTGTCTGGCCGACCACGTGCCGGCGGACATACAGCAGGCCGTGGTGGTGCGCAACGCGATCGCGACCGACATCAGCGCGGCCGTGGCGCGGGCGCGGCCCGAGCCCTGGCCCCCTCAGCTGGGCGAGCTCAAGACCTTGTTCGCCTTCGCGGGGCCGCTCGAGCTGGCGCGGCCCGGCAGCACCCTGCCCGAGATCACCCTCGACTGCAACGGCGAAGAGCTGCGTGAGGTCTTCATCCGCGCACGCTTGCCGCGGGTATCGAAGCAGCTCGACGTGCAACGCGTGCTGATGCGCAGCCAGAGCGGTTGGGAAGGGCGTATGCCCGACGGCGTGCTGACCAGCTCGAACGGCGAGTTCTTCGACGAGCCGGGGCCCGGTGAGCCCTTTGCGCCCTTTGGCGTCGATCCGAAGCCCGGCGCGGTCCTGTATGTCTGCGTGGGCCCTCAGGCAGAACCGGGGGCACGGCTGACGCTGCGCTTCGAGCTGCGGCGGCCGGCTCACGCCCGTGTGCAGGCAGACCTGCGCCTGAGCTGGGAGAGCTACGACGGTGAGGAGTGGGGCGCCATCGCCCGCATGGAGGTTGGCTGGTTCAAGGGCGGCGTCGACACCACCGAGATGCTCACCCGGCCGGGGCGGGTCGAGCTGACCCTGCCCGAGACCGTGCGCAGCGTCTCGATGCGCGGACGCGGCGGCTGTTGGGTGCGGGTGCGTCTGACCGCTGGCGGCTATCAGCATCCGCCCGCGTTCGAGGCCTTGCGGCTGGACTGTATTCCTCCACAGCGCCCGGTACGAGAAGTCGTGCTCGGCCGCCGGCTGGCACACGAGCGCTTCGGAGAGCGGCTGCGTGAGGGAACTGCGCTGCCCCTGCTCGAGGCCTTTCCCAGCGACGAGCCGGCGCTCGAGATGGCGCTCTGGCCTACGCCCCAGCCCGAGCGCTTCCAGCTCTACGCCCAGGTCGAAGAGCGGCTGGAAGAACAGGCGGAGGCACGCAGCGCCGACTACTTCGCGCGACGCGCCCGGCGCGCCCCACAGGGAAGAGCCCGGCAGCCTGTCTGGGAGTACCTGGCGGCCGACGGCTTCCGGCCCTTGCAGCCGCGGGACGACAGCGAGTTCCTGCGCAAATCGGGCATGCTCAGCTGCATTCCCGATGCCGATTGGCAGCCGCAATGGCGCTACGGGACGCGCGCCTGCTGGCTGCGGCTGAGGATTCCCCGCGGCCAGCTTGCCAAGCTCCCTCCCCAGCTCCACTACCTGGTCAACAGCGTGCCCGCCAGCCATTGCGAACAGGTCGAAGACGAGGTCCTCGGCGGCGGCAGCGGCGACGCGTTCGAGAACTTCCGGCTCCTGAAGACTCCGGTGTTGGGCGCGCTGCGGCTTAAAGTGCGCGAGCCCGGTCCCCTGCATCCTCTCGAGCGCCAAAAGCTCGAGCTCAAGGCTCCCGGCGAGGCGGTGCGGGAGATCCGCGACGAAGAAGGCGAGCTGCAGGGGTACTGGATTCTGTGGCAGGAGGTCTCCAGCTTCATCGAGTCCGGGCCCCGTGACCGCCACTTCACCCTCGATCGCCTGCACGGGTTGGTGCAGTTCGGCAATGGGCAGCGCGGACGCATGCCCCCGCGCGGCCAGGACACCGTGGTGGCCGAGTACTACCGCAGCGGCGGCGGCGCGGTCGGAAACGTCGGGGTGGGCGAGATCCGCGAGCCCGAACGCGCGCTACCCGGCCTCGATGCGATCCGCAACCCGCTCGCGGCGGTCGGCGGAAGCAATCTCGGAGACCTCGCTGAGGTACGGGTGCGCGGGCCTGAGCTGCTGCGCAACCGCGAGCGGGCGGTCAGCTGTGAAGACTTCGGCTGGTTGGTGCAGCTGGCCTTCCCCCTGGTGTCGCGTGTGCTGTGCCGCACCCGCGGAGGGGTCAGCGGTCTCATCGACGTCAGCGTGCTGCCACGCGTCGAAGGGATCGGCGAAGACCGCGCAGCCGAGCCCTGGCACGCGCCCGTCGAGCTTCTGAAAGATGTGCGGACCTTTCTGCACAAGCGCTGCCAGCCAGGCTTCCAGATCTCCGTCAGCGGGCCACGCTTTGTCTCCTTCGACCTGCGGGCGGTCGTGGTGCTGCGTCCCGGTGAGGGTGACCGCGAAGCACGCGCGCGCATCGCCGCCGCGGCCCGTGCCTGGTTCGACCCCTATACCGGCGGCCCGGAGGGCAAGGGCTGGCCGTTCGGCCGTGAGGTCAAGGCGGTCGAGGTGCTGCGCGCCCTGCGCAGCCTGCCCGAAGTGCTCGCGATCTACGGCGGCGATCTGATTGACCGAAAGCGCGGCCGTAAGCTGCAACGCATCGAGCTGGCCGACGACCAGCTCGCACGCCTTGTGGACGTCGAGGTAGCTTCCGCCTGAGCAGCCTGCTGACAGAAGCTTCTGGTTTTTTGCCCGGCCATCCCCAAAAGCCCTCCCCCTGCCGCTGCCGATATATCGAGAGGCAACGCAAGACACAGGGGGCCGGTGCATGGCTGAGTGGAACCTGCAGGATATCCTCGAGCAGCGGCTGGAGAAGACCCACATCAAGGATCTGTTGTCCAAGGGCGTCGACAAGATCCGGGTGATCAACGAATCCGCATTTGGGAAACTGCTCAATGAGCTGAGCGGCCCGCAATCCGCAAAGCAGCCGCCGCGCCGGCTGCTCGAGCGGGTGCAGCAGCTCGAGCGCGAGCTGGCATTGGCGCGCCAGAAGCAGAGCAACCCCCATCAGAGCCGCGACAGCCGTCTGCTCGAACAGGAAACCAAGAAGCGCATTCGGCTCGAACAAGAGGCACGCGTCTTCAAAGAAGACCGCGACCAGATGCTGCGCCTGAAGACTGAGCTGGAACGGAAGTGCGGACGCCTGCGCGAGGCCAACCGCGACCTGAGACATCAGGTCGAGCGGGCCGAGATCGAGATCCAACGGCTCAAGGCGAGCAGCACCGCCAAGCTGCGGGCCGCGCATGCCAAGCTCCAAACCGTCCAGACGACCGCCCATAAAGCCCGCAAAGCGGCAGCCGAGGCGGCGGCTCGCGCGGCGGCTCCCGCGGCCCAGGCAGCGAGCCCGGCAGCTCAAGAGAGACCGCCAGCGACACCGGAGCCCGCGGTACGCAAGCTTGCGCCCAGGCCGCTGAGCCGCAGCTCATCGCAGGCAATGCTGAAGGCCCTGGCGCAGGAGTCGGCCGAAGCGCAGGCTCCGGCCGCACAGAAGCCCAGGGCGCCCGAGCCGGTCCAACAGGAAGCGGCCCCGGCGGCCGCGGTGCAACCTGTCGAAGCCGCCAAAGCGGTACCCGCGGCGCCCGCCAAAGAGCAGGCTGCCCAGGCCGCTGCTCCCGCGAAGAAGACCGCGGCCCCGACCCAGCGTCAAGGCTTCGGCCTGGCAATGCCCGCGGGCAGGAAAAGCGCCAGACCCCAACCCGCACCGGTGCTCGCCGGCGCATCCCGACCAGCTCCCAGGATCCCCAGCTTCGGCTTCGGCCCGAGCTCCTTCCAAGGAACAGGCAAGTGATGAGCGCAGACGCCGACAGCCCCATCGATCCTCAGGCTCTACAAGAGCTGGTGCAGGCATCGGTGGCGCGCTGTGTGCGCTCGCAGCTCACCCAGTTCCAGGCGAATGCCCGCCGCCAGGTGCTGCGCGACGTGCTGCGCGAGCTCGGCGGTGCCGACGGCAAACTGTCCGCGACCATGTTGGCCTACATGGCCCGCCTGCGCAGCCAGCTTGCATTGCGGCTGGCCGATGCGGACGACCAGGCAGAGGCCGAAGTGGGCCGCAGCCTGCTCGGCATCGACAGCCGCCTCGGGCGGCTCGAGAGCGCCTTGGGTGACGGCGTGCCCGCCCTCGCCGCCCAGCTGCACGCGTTGACACAGGCGGTCCAAGACCTACCACGCCGGACGCCCGAGCCGAAACCTGCCGAGGAGGCAAGTTTTGCGGTTGGGCACCGCCTGCGTGCCGTCTGCGGTGAGCCGGAGGTGCTCGAAGAAGCCAAGCCCGAGTCCGCTGTCCGTCCCGCCGCCCAGCCGTCTGCCGCCCCGACCAGCAACTCACGCCGACCCTACGGTGAGGGTGCCAGCGCCGACTCGGCGGTCGCCCGGGTTGTGGACGAGCAACAGGCCGGCCAGGTGCGCTTCCTGCAGAATCTGCTACAGCCCTCGCAGAACAAGCCGAGCGTCGAGCAGAAGCTGGGCCAGCGCCTGCACCGCCTCGAGACCCGGGTCGAAGAGGTGCTGCGCAGGCTTGGAGAGATGGCGACCTTCCGACCGTCCACACAAGCCGCCAAGCCCACTCCCATGCCGCAACCCGACGCCGTCCAACGCACGGGGAGCCTCTCGCCCGTCAAATCCGGGGTTCTGCTCGGCTTGCTCAAACAAAACATTACTTTTCGGAAAAATATGCCAAGCGGAACGGGATGCCTGCCGAAAGAGAGAAAGGGTCTCCTGCCTACAGCCAGTTGATGTTGGTTGATACCAGTTGAGTCGCGTTACGGGACCCGTCGTCTGGAGGGATCATGTCAGAATCGAATTCCAAGCCCCACGAGGCTTCGCTTCCCGAAAACTCGGGAACACCTGACAGCGTTCTGTACGTCGGTATCGACCTGGGCACCTCGCGGACCTCGATCTCTGCCAGCAACGGCGTGCGGTCTACGGTGGCGAGCCTGGTGGGATACCCGAAGGACATTGTCAGTCGCAAGTTGCTGCAGAAAGATGTGCTGTTCGGCACCGAAGCCCTGCGCAACCGCCTGTCTGTCAACCTGTACCGCCCCCTCGAGAAGGGCGTGATCAAGTTCTCCGAAGAGGACGGCGAAGGTCACGAAGACGAGGCGCGCAACAACCTGCAAGCCGCCCGGCACTTGATCCAACACGCTGTCAGCCTCGCCCGCTCGCGTCCCGAGCAGGTGATCTACGGTGTGATTGGCTGCCCGGCACAGGCCAGTATCAAGAACAAGCAAGCGATCATCGAAGCGGCGCGCGAAGTGCTCGACTCGGTGGTGATCTGCTCAGAGCCGTTCAGCGTCGCCTACGGGCTCGACCTGCTGACCGACGCCCTGGTGATCGACATCGGCGCCGGCACCGTCGACCTCTGCCGCATGAAGGGCGCGATGCCCGACGATACCGACCAGATCACATTGACCACCGCGGGCGACTTCCTCGACCACAAGCTGTTCAGCCTGTTCCGCGAGAAGTGCTCGGGCTCCCAGTTCACCCTCAATATGGTGCGGGAGATCAAAGAGAAGTTCAGCTTCGTCACCCAGAGCTCCGAGCCGGTCAAGGTGACCTTCCCGATCAATGGACGCCCACGCGAGTTCGATGTAACCGACGAGATCCGTGAAGGATGCAAAGCGATCATCCCGCCGATGGTCGACGCGATCCACCGGCTGATCGGTTCCTTCGATCCGGAGTTCCAGACCAAGCTGCGCAGCAACGTGTTGGTCGCTGGCGGCGGCAGCCAGATCTTTGGGCTGGGACGTGCTTTGGAAGAATCGCTTGAAGAGCTGGGGGGCGGGAGCGTCTTCACCGTCGAGGAGCCGACCTATGCCGGCGCCAACGGCGCCCTGAAGATCGCCTACGACATGCCCTCCGAGACCTGGGAGCAGTTGAAGTAGCACGAGCGTCCGGGCCACGGCGGGCCTGGTTGCTGAAGGCGTCGAGTACGCCAAAGTTGCCTCCCCCGAGGTCTTCTTCGGGGGAGGGCTTTGCGTCTATGGGGTGGACGTGCAAATTGGCAAGCGAAAACGAGTAAAGGACCGCAAGCACACAAGGGCGGGAGAATGCAGACCAGGACCGTGGGATATGTTCGCGTCGGAGGGGGTGATCCGAAGAGGGCGCAGCAACTGCTGCAGGCCTGTGAGGGGACCTTGCGGGAGTACGCGAGGAGACGCGGCTGGGATGTGATCGAGATCTATTTCGACACCGGAGACCTGCGGGCCGGCTTCCGGAGCATGCTCGCCACCGCACACCAGGCGGATGTGGTGCTCATCCACGACGAGGTCGGCCCGAGCGCCTCGGACTACACCCTGTCCCGCGAGGTGCAGGACATGGGGATGACCTGCCTCGACCTGCATGCCCAGCTCGACAAGAAGAAGGAGTTCGTGGAACGCCTGACGGCCGGCCGCAAGCGCGGCGCACGAGCAGGCCGGCACACCTGCGGCAGCATCCCCTACGGCTACATCAAGGCCGACGACGGCGGACTCGAGATCAACCGCGAGGAAGCCGGCGTGGTGCGCGTGATCTTCAACGAATACCTGCACCTGCGTAGCACCAGCCGGGTGGCGGAGCTCTTGGCGAGCCGTGACATCAAGACCCGCCGGGGCAAGACCTTCTCGCGGGCGAGCATCTCCTGGCTACTCAAGAATGACGCCTACCTGGGCTATGTGCACTACAACGACATCAGCGCACGCGGACAGCACCCTGCCATCATCTCGCCGATCATCTTCAACAAGGTGCAGAAGCTGATGCGCAGCAACCGCAAGTCCGGGAAAATGGCGGTGGTCCGCCCGCGCTCCTCGAGACGCATGCCATCTATCGAGCAGCGCGTCGAGGGGACCTAGCCCCCCGCAACCGGGGGGATCACGGCCAACTCGCTGCCTGCGAGTACCGGTACACTGCCTGCCAGAAACTCGTCATCAGCAGCCAGGCGCGCCCGCAGGAATCCCGCGCCCTGCGCAGGATTGTCGGCGGCCAGCTGCTCGAGTACCTGCTGAGCCGTGGCGCCTTCGGGAACCTCGACGCGGACTCGCGGGCCGAGCTGCTCCTTAAGACGGGCGAACAGACGAACTTCCAATTGCATGGCGGATCCCTTTCATGGCGCACGCATCGCCTCGAGGCGCGCGACCTCGTCGGCGGGTAGCGTGCGGATGCGCCCGAGCTGGGCAGACTTGACGAAGACCTGGGCAACCTGGTCCACACGCTCGATCAAGTACAGCGTCTCGGCCAGGTTGGGGCCAGCAGTCAACACACCTCCGCGAGCGAAGATGACGGCGGCGTGGCTGGCGATGGCTCTCCGCAGGTTGGCCTCAATCGGCGGGCAGCCCGGATACCAAGCGGGCAGCTGGGCGATCGGGCCGACGCCGAGCACAGCTTCCGGCAACAACGGCTTGTCCCAGTCCATGCCGACCAGCGAACAGGCCATCACACTGACGGGGTGGCAGTGGATGACAGCCCGCGCTGTCGCGCGCCCCTGGTAGGCGGCGCGGTGCAACAGCGTGCTCTCTGGCAACGCCCCGGCCTGCAGCGAGATGCGCAGCAGCTGGCTCGGATCCAGCCTGTCTTTGGGCAACGATGCGGGCAGCAGAAGGAACTCCTCAGCATCGATACGGACGCTGAGCGACCCGAGGGTGGCGAGCGCGTACCCACGGTCGTACAAGCTACGGGCCGCTTCGACCAGTGCCTCGCGGGCGGAGCTCTCGTCACGGAATCGGGGCACAGGCATCCTCTCGGTGAAGCGGTCTCCAGCTTACCAAAAAAATTTCGGGCATTTTTTCGAGCGCGCCTTTTTTGACGGGGGCAGGAGCTAATGTGGAGTCGGATCGAGCAACCCAATGGGTCGACTGCGTGAGTCGGCCCGTTTTTTTTTGTTGTTTTCCCGGGCCGCGTGTCCGGAAACGAGCCCCATTGGGGGCTTTCTGCTACAATCTCCGTGTGGTGAGATTGTAACGGATGGATCATGACGAAGACCAAAGGGCTCAGCCGCAACGATCCCTGTTGGTGCGGCAGCGAGAAAAAGTACAAGAAATGCCATCTCGGGAAAGACGCCAAGAAGGCACCTGGCCGTAGCCGCAAGAAGAACCCGCTGATTCTCGATGCGCACGAACGCGATGCGATGCGAACTGCGGGCCGCTTCAACGCCAAACTGATGGACCATATCCGCGCGAAGGTGCAGCCCGGCATCACGACCGGAGAGATCGACCGGTTGGTGTACGAGTACACTGTCGATCATGGCCAGATCCCGGCGTGCCTGGGGTACAAGGGCTTCCCCAAGAGCTGCTGCACCAGCATCAATGAAGTGGTCTGCCACGGCATTCCTGACGACACGATCCTCAAAGACGGCGACATCGTCAACCTCGACCTCACCTCCATCGTCGACGGCTGGCATGGCGACTCTTCGGAGACTTTCTTGCTCGGCGACGTCTCCGACGAGGCCCGCCGCGTCACACAGTGCAGTTTCGAGTGCCTGTACATCGGCATCCGCGCGATCAAGCCCTTTGGCAAGATCATCGATATCGGCAAGGCGATCAAAGCCCATGCCGACAAGTTCGGCTTTTCCGTTGTGCGCGAGTACCAAGGACACGGCATCGGGCGCATCTTCCACCAGGAACCGAGCGTGCCGCATTTCCCCGAGCTGCGCATCTACAACCGCACTGTCGAGCCAGGCGTCTGCTTCACCATCGAACCGATGATCAACCTGGGCACCTGGCGTACGATGCTGGACCCGAACGACAAATGGACGGTGCGCACGCTCGACCGGCAGCTGTCCGCGCAGTTCGAACATACGATCCTGATGACCGAAGCGGGCCCCGAGATCTTGACCATGACCCAGCGGGGCCCGAGCGAAGGACACAAGTTTTGAGCCGAGCGCTGTTTGTATGGTTGCTGCTCGCCCTGCCCTGCCTGGCTCAGGACAGCCACCTGTTGCGTTACGCTCTGGACGAGCTTGTCGGCCAGTCGACCCGCTACCGTTCAGAGCTGGACCAGAGCCTGTTGTTGGCCATCGAAGGCGAACGCAAAGAACTGCATTGCCTCTCTCAGAGCACCTACCGCTGTGACTTCAGCCAGGACACGCGGCGACGTTTCGAGCTGCGGCTCAAGCTGGAGTCCCTGCGCTTGGAGACCGGCCGCAAAGGGCAGCCCGCCACGGTCTTTGATTCTAGCGACCCCGAGGGCTCCGACGCGGGTCTGAGCGCGGCTATGCGACCCCTGTTGCAAGGAAGCTCGGCGCTGCGCATGAACGAGGATGGCAGCCGCGCGCGTTTGACGGGCCGCGAGACCGGAGTCGAGAAGCGCCTGCTCGGGCTGTTGCAGGACGCCTGGCCGATCTTCCCCGAATTGCCCCTGAGCGCGGGAGACAGCTGGAAGCGCACGCAACTCAGCACCTTGCAGCGCGGTGTCGAGCTGCAGATCGACTGGGAATACCAGCTCGAAGGCTTCGAGGCCGGTGAGCACGGGCCTGTGGCGGTGATCCACGCGCAGGCGAGCCTGAGCTGCGAAACCGAGCTGTTGGCGCTCGATAATGGCAGCGGGCAGCTGTCCTTCCGCTTTGATGTCACGCGGGGCGTGCTGTTGCAGGCCGAAGGCGAGGTCGCCGTCAGCAGTTTCGGGCCTGGCTCAGAGACCGAGGTGCACGAAACCTTCTCGGTCGAGCTGCTCGAGATGCTGGCGACCCCGGAAGGCTAGGAGCCTGTCGGAGCACTCGCTTCACAGAGCACTACGGCGGCGGGCCGCTGCCTTCGTTGTCCTCCTCGACGGCCATCCGGGCCACCTGCGTCGTCCGCCTCGGCATCGACCCACCGGCGCAGCACTCCGTTTCACAAGTTCTCCGACACACTCCTAGGAGGCTCACGTCTTGCGCGCACGCACCAGCTTCAAACTGTGGAAGGGCCGCGGCAGAGGACTGTCCACCACCTCTACTTCGAATCCCTGCCGCTCGAGTTGCACCTGCACTCGCGGCAGCATGAACGTCAAGTAGTACATGATGAAGGGCGGGCCTGGTAGCAGGTTCCGCAGCCGCATCATCAGATTGAAGCCGCGGGCCAGCCACACTCCCGGCGACCAGAATGGTGGTCTGATCATTGTTGGAAAGACGAACTGACCGCCCGGCTTGAGTAGCCTGTGGATGGAGGCGATGAAGCGGGGCTCGTCCCGGGCCAGAATGTGGCCGAAAGCGCCGAAGCAGGTGGCCGCATCAAAGCTCTCGCAGAAAGGCGGCTCGAGCACCTCGGCGCGCACCAGCCGAATGCGCGCGGCCTGGGGCTCGGATTTCAGCTGGCGCGCGGCCTCCGCCAACATACCGCGGCTCAGATCGAGCCCAACAACGGGTCCGCGGGCCACTTCCAGCAAACCCCGCAGACCCGCACCGGTTCCGCAACAGAGGTCGAGCACTGTGTACGGCGGGTCGTCGGCAAGCAAAGCCAGCGTCGCAGTCACCACCGCATCGGGCGTACGGAATGGGGTGTAGTCGAATTTGGGCGCCAACAGGTCGTAGCCGTGCTCGGTCGACGACAGCGCCTGCCTGCCCAGCTCGCGAAAAGTCGGTCCCCGGGGATGGAACATGCTCACGCCGCGGCCTGCTCCAAGGGCAGATGGATACGGAAGAGCGCGCCCTGATTGAGCGCACTCTCGACTTCAAGCCTGCCGCCATGAGCCTCGATCAATGAGCGCACAATCGGCAGGCCCAGCCCGGTTCCCTGCACCTCGAGCGTGTTGCTGCACCGGTAGAAGCGCTCGAAGATGCGGCTGATCTCCTTCGCCGGCATACCCCGGCCCTTGTCTTGGATTTCCAGCACAGCTTCGCCCGGCTCTCCGCGCTTCAGACGCACGAAGATCTCGCCTCCGGACTCGGAGAACTTGACCGCGTTGTCGAGCAGATTCGCCAGCACCCTGCGGAAGCGGGCTCGGTCGAGAGGCAGCTCGATGCTGGCGTCGGCCTCGAAGTGCAGCTTGAGATTCAGATCGTCAAAGAAGGGCTCGAAAGTCTCGAGCACCTCGGCCAACAGGGCACGCAGAGGAAGGCTCTCGCGGCGCAGCACCGGTTGCTTGGCTTCGATGCGCGCGATCAGCAGCAGGTCGGCCACCGTATTGTTCAAGATCTCGACGTTCAGCGCCACAGTTCCCAGCACCTCACGGTACTCTTCGGCGCTGCGGGGCTTGCTCAGGGCAAGCTCCAGCTCGAGCTTCGCCGCAGCGATGCTCGTGCGCAGCTCATGCGCGACGTCGGTGCTGAACTTCGAGAGCCGTCCATGATGGATATCGACCTCGCGCAACATTCGGTTGAGGACCTGCTCGATCTCGTGCAACTCTGCGATCTCGGCGTCTTCTTCGATCAGATCGGCCTTGTCGCCTGGCTGCCAACTGCGCACCGCCCGCGAAACTTTGCGCAGCGGTTCTGTCAACTGCCGCGTCAACAGGCTGAGCGCCAGACTCAAGACACCGGCCACCATCACTGCCGTTCCGGCGACCAGAAAAAAAGCGCGGGCCGCGCGGAACTCCACTGTCTGCAGGTCGAGGGCCGCGACGAACTCGAAGTTGACACCAGGCAACGTGCTGCGCTCGACCCGGTAGACCAGGAAGCGCCGGAAGCCCGACGGCGTCTGAGCAAAGGACAGGCCATGCTCAAGAAACAGGGGCAGCCCATACACATCCATGGCGACCATGCGCTCAGGAAAACTCTCCGCCATGTGGAGCGAGTCGCCATTGCGCGCAACGCGCAGCGCGACTTGCGATTCTGGCCGGTTGTTCAGATAGGTGATCAGGTCGTTGCGGGGCCGGCTTGCAGAAGTTCCGCGGACCAACGAGAGCAGCCCTTCGGTCTGGGTGATCAGGTCTTTCTTGGCTTCGTCATAGATCTCGTAGCGCCATCCCAACCAGACGATCACTCCAGCGACCATCTGAGCCAGCAGCAGGGTTGCGAGCAAACGGCGCGAAAGCCAACGGTCCAAGGGCGGCTTGGCGGGCTTCTCCGGCTTAGCTGTCATTGCGAAGTACGTAGCCCGCGCCACGCACCGAGTGCAGCAGCTCAGGTTTCTTGAGTTTCTTGCGGATGTTCCTCACGTGCACGTCGATCACGTTGGAGTAGGCGGCGTAGTCCGATCCCCAGACGTTTTCAGAGATCACGTGCCGAGAGAGGACCTGCTCCGGCCGGCGGAGGAAGAACTCGAGCAGAGCGAACTCTCTAGGCCGCAGCTCGAGCGTCGATTTCCCCCGGAACGCCTCGCGACTGAGCAGGTCGATGCGCAGGTCTGCGTAGGCGAGCTCGGTCTCGGGCAGCTGTTGTCGCCGCTGGAGCACGCCGATACGGGCATGCAGCTCTTCAAACGCAAACGGCTTGGTCATGTAGTCATCGGCCCCGGCGTTCAGGATCGAGACCTTGTCTGTCAGCTGATCCTTGGCCGTCAGCACCAGGATGGGCGTGCTGACACCTGCCGCCCGCAGGCCGGCCAGGACCTCTTCTCCCGAGAGTTTCGGCAACATCAAGTCGAGGATCACCAGCCCGTACTCGTTGGCGCGCCCGGCGTCGAGGGCGGCCTGCCCATCGCCGACACATTCTACCTCGTAGCCCTTTTCCTCCAAGCCGCGCCGTACCACTTCCGCGAGGCGTTGGTCATCTTCTACCAGCAGCAGCTTCACCGAAAAGTCTCCCGCTCAACATGAAAGGAATGATGCTGGGGCGTCACTCGCCCCCTCGCCTTTGCAGGCACTTCGTATCCTGAGTGTACCGGAGGCTACCAGACTTGCACCAAGACTTTGACCGCTTCGCAGGCGCAAGGCGGGCGGCTGCCGCTTTGACAGCGAAGTCTACGGCCCCCAGACCCGTCTGCCATCGTGACAGCCCAAGCACGACCTGCGCGGCCTGCGAACAAGGGCATCCAGGTCGGCCCGGTTTTTGCTCTGTGGGCCTCTACCAGTCAGTCCACTGGAGCTGCAGGCTGTTGGCTTGCGCTCCAGACACTCATCAGGAGGCACCCGATGGCCAAGCAGATGGCCTTTGACGCAGAGGCGCGCGAAGCGCTGCGCTCTGGAGTCCGCAAGCTGAGCCGTGCCATGCGCGTCACTCTGGGCCCGAAGGGCCAGAACATCATCATAGATCGCAGCTGGGGCGGCCCCTCGATCACCAAAGATGGCTCGACCGTCGCCGAAGAGATCGATCTCAAAGATCCGAACGAAAACATGGGCGCCCGCTTGATCCGCGAGGCAGCCAAGAAGACCAGCGACGAGTCCGGCGACGGCACGACCACCTCGACCTTGCTCGCTTCGACCATCTTTGAAGAGGGTCTGAAGCACGTCGCCGGGGGCACCGACCAGACCGGCCTGTCTCGTGCGATCCAGCGCGCGACCGCCGAGGTGATCGGCGAGTTGCGCAGCAACGCCCGCGACATCGAGCTGACCGAGGTCGAGCGTATCGGCACGATCGCCGCCAATGGCGACCGCAGCATGGGCGGCCTGCTGGCCGAGGCCTTCGACAAGGTCGGCAAAGACGGTGTGATCACGGTTGAAGAGAGCAAGACCTCCGAGACCCAGGTCGTCGTCGTCGAAGGCATGCAGTTTGACCGTGGCTTCCTGTCCCCCCACTTCGTTACCGACGGTGACAGGCTCGAGTGCGTGCTCGAGAAGGCGTACATCCTGCTGAGCGAAGAGAAAGTCGCCAGCATCCAAGAGCTCGTTCCCCTGCTCGAGAAAGTGTCTGCCTCTCGTCGTCCCTTGCTGATCGTCGCCGAAGACGTCGAAGGCGACGCGCTGCGCACCATGGTCGTCAATCGCATCCGCGGAACCATCAGCTGCTGCGCCGTCAAAGCTCCAGGCTACGGAGACCGCCGCAAAGCGATGCTGCAAGACCTGGCGGTACTGACCGGCGGCAAGGTCTTCAGCAGCTCTCTCGGCCGTGATCTCGAGAGCCTCGAGCTGAGCGATCTGGGCCAGGCCGACCGGATCGTGATCGACAACAACAACACCACCATCCGGGGTGGCTCCGGCGATGAAGCCGCGTTGCAGGCTCGCGCTGAGCAGATCCGCGCTGATATCGAGAACACCACCTCTGATTACGACCGCGAGAAGTTGCAGGAGCGGCTCGCCAAACTGGTCGGTGGCATCGCCGAGATCCGCGTCGGAGCCGTGACCGAGATCGCCCTCAAAGAGCGCAAATCGCGCCTCGAAGACGCGTTGAGCGCAACCCGCGCCGCGCTTGAAGAGGGCATCGTCCCCGGCGGCGGAGTGGCTCTCTACAGGGCAGCTGAGAAGCTCGATGTGGGCTCCCGAGTCGGCGCGGACAAGGCGGGCTATCAAGTCGTGCAGCGGGCGCTGCAGGCGCCCATGCGCCAGATCGCGACCAACGCCGGCCTCGACGGATCCGCGGTCGTAAGCCGCGTGCGCCGGGGCGAGTACTCGTTCGGTTTCGACGCAGAGCTGATGGAATACTGTGACCTGTATGAGTCCGGCGTCGTCGATCCCGTCAAGGTCGTACGGACGGCACTACAAAACGCGGCCAGCGTCGGCGCTCTGTTGCTGACCACCAACGCCATCGTTTCGGACATCCCCAAGAAAGACGAAGACGAGGACTAAGACGGTTCCCGGCCCGATAGTGGCGGCGCCACGGCGCACGCGGCTGAGGGCCTGGACGTCTGAGGAGGCACACATGAACGTTCAACCGCTCAACGATCGCGTCCTGATCAAACCCTCCGAGGCTGAGGAGGTCACCGCTGGTGGCATCGTGCTCCCCGACACCGCCAAGGAAAAACAGTCGCGGGGCCGCATCATCGCGGTCGGTACTGGCAAGCTCAACGACGAAGGTGGGCGCACCCCACTGTGCGTCGCGGTCGGCGATCTCGTCGTCTACAGCAAATACGCGGGCAACGAAGTCAAGATCGACGGCACGGCCCACCAGATCATGCGTGAAAGCGAAATTCTCGCTGTCATCGAAGACTAAGGCAACCGGAGACTCTCAGCCATGAGTGCAAAACAGATCATTTTCGACAACGTAGCGAGGCAGAAGATCCTCAAAGGTGTCGGCATGCTGGCCCGGGCCGTGCGTACCACGCTCGGCCCCGGCGGGCGCAATGTCATCTTCACCAAGTCCTTTGGCTCCGGCCCCGAAGTCACCAAAGACGGTGTGACGGTCTCCAAAGAGGTCGAGCTGGAAGACAAGTTCGAGAACATGGGCGCCAAGTTGGTCAACGAGGTCGCCAAGAAAGTCAACGATGAGGCAGGCGACGGCACAACCACGGCTACCGTGCTCGCTGAAGCGATCTACCGCGAAGGCCTGGCATCGAGCATGCTGGGGAGCAACGGCAAGCACGTCAGAGCAGGCATCGACAAGGCTGTGGCCGCAGCGACGGCGCACATCAAGAGCATCAGCCGAGAAGTGGAAAGCAAAGAGGCCAGCGCTCAAGTCGCCACCGTCTCGGCGAACCACGACCGGTCGATCGGCGACATCGTAGCCGATGCTTTTGAGAAAGTCGGCAAAGCAGGGATCGTCAGCATCGAGGAAGGGAAAGGCCTCGAGACCCAACTCCAATTGGTCGACGGCATGCGCTTCGACAAGGGCTACCTGTCTCCCTACTTCATCACCGATCCCGCCCGCATGGAATGCGTGCTCGAAGACGCCTATGTGCTCTTCCACGAGAAGAAGATCGCGAACCTGCAAGACTTCATCCCTGTCCTGGAGCAGGTCTCCCGCACTGGGCGCCCCCTGCTGGTGATCGCCGAAGACGTCGAGGGCGAGAGCCTGGCAGCGTTGATCCTCAACAAGATCCGTGGCTCCTTCAAGGTCTGCGCGGTGAAGGCACCAGGTTTCGGCGACCGTCGGCGCGCCATGCTCGAAGACATGGCCGTGATCAGTGGTGGCAAGGTGATCGCCGAAGACCTCGGCCAGACCCTTGAGAACACAACCATCGCCGACCTCGGACACTTCAAGAAGGTCGTGCTGACCAAAGACAACACCGTGCTTGTCGACGGCCAGGGTGACGAAGCCCAGGTCGAGGAACGCAAGCGTCAGATCAACGTCATGATCGAGCGCTCTACCTCCGACTATGACAAAGAGAAGCTGCTTGAGCGCCTCGGCGCCCTGTCCGGTGGTGTCGCGATCATCGAAGTCGGCGCCCAGACCGAGACGGCGATGAAGGAGCGCAAGGCACGCATCGAAGACGCCGTCAACGCAACCAGGGCCGCGCTCGAAGAGGGCATTGTTCCGGGTGGCGGGCTGGCTCTTGTGCAGAGCATCGAGGCAGTCGCCAAGCTCGAGCTCGAAGGCCCCGAAGAGATCGGGCGCAAGATCGTGCTCAAGACGCTGGAGGCCCCGCTCCGCCAGATCTGCGAGAACGCGGGCTTCGATGGAGCCATCGTGCTCGACGACGTACGCGAAAAGGGTGGCAATGTCGGTTTCGATGCGATGACCGGCAAGTATGTCGACATGTATGAGGCGGGCATCATCGACCCGACCAAGGTCGTCCGGAGCGCACTGGAATGCGCGGCCAGCATCGCGGGAGTCATGTTGACGACCAGCGCGTGCATCACCGAGCTCAAGGCTTCGGACAATCCCCTCGAGGGGGCTATGGTCTAAGCGGCGCCGTAAAGGGAGTCCGCCAACGTGGCGGACGTCGCTCCGCGGCGCCCCGGACCCTGATAAGTCCCCGGTCAGCGCGCCGGGTACTTTTCAGGGTTTCTGCATTTGGTGAGGTACGCGATGGCCAAGCGCGATTACTACGAAGTCCTCGGCGTCGGCAAGACGGCGACGGCGACCGAGATCAAGAAGGCCTACCGCAAGATGGCCATCAAGTTCCATCCTGACAAGAATCCGGGTGACGCCAGCGCCGAAGAGCGCTTCAAAGAGGCCGCAGAAGCCTACGATGTGCTCAGCGACGCTGAGAAGCGCCAGCAGTACGACCAGTTCGGCCATGCTGGAGTGAACAGCCGGATCGGTGGCTTCAACGCCTCCGACATTCAGGACATGTTCGGCGACATCTTCAGCGGGATCTTCGGATTCGACAACTTCTTCGGAGGCGGAGGCGGAAGCGGGCGACGGCGGGCGGCGGGACGACGCGGTGCGAGCCTCAAGATCGACCTCGAGATCGATTTTCGCGAATCGGCCACCGGCTGCACGCGCACGATCGAGCTCAACCGCCACAAGAGCTGCGAGACCTGCACCGGGTCTGGGGCCAAACCTGGCAGCTCGCCCGTGCAATGCACGACCTGTGGCGGTCGCGGCCAGGTGGTGCGCGGGCATGCCTTCATCCAGATCCGCGAGGCCTGCCCCCGCTGTGGTGGCGAAGGCCGTATGATCACCGACCCCTGTACAGACTGCAGTGGCCGCGGGCTGGTCGACAACCGTGAAGAGGTCACGGTGCGCATTCCCGCTGGCATCAGCGACGGCCGCATGCGGCTGCGCGGGCAGGGACAGCCAGGGATCCAAGGCGGTCCAGCCGGCGACTTGTATATCGACATCCATGTGAGCCCTGACGAGTTCTTTGAGCGGAATGGAGACGACATCGTGTGCACGGTGCCGATCAGCTTCGCGCAAGCAGCGCTGGGGGCGACCATCGAGATTCCGACTCTGACGGGCAAGGCAGAGCTGGCCGTCCGGCGCGGGACCCAGAGTGGGCAGGTGTACCGGATGGCGCGGCTGGGATTTCCCGGAGAGTACGGCCAGGGCGATCTGATGGTGCGCCTGCAAGTCGAGACCCCGACCAAGCTCACCGAGCGGCAGGAAGAGCTGCTGCGTGAGTTGGCCGAGATCGAAGAGACCGCCGTCCACAGCAAGCGCAAGAGCTTTCTCGAGCGGATGAAATCACTGTTCCAGTAGGGAATGCGGAGGATGAGCGATGAGCGGCGAAGAGACCATCAGTGCGGAAGAGCCGGTCGACCTGGAAAGCTTCGAACAGCAACTGCCCGACACCGAAGCCGTCGAGGCTGCAAACGAGCCGGAGCCGGGGCTTGCCGACCTGAAAGCCAAGCTCGAGCGTGCACAGGCCGACTACCAGAATCTGCGCAGGCGGATGCTGAAAGACCAAGAGAAATGGGAGACCCGGGCCGTCTGCGAGTTCGCGCGCAAACTGCTGCCTGTGATCGATAGCTTTGAACGGGCCCGCGAACACCCCGGCTCGACTCCCCAGGAGTTCCTGAAAGGCTTGAGCCTGATCCAAGACCAGCTGCGCAAAGCGCTGGGCGAGCAGGGCATCAAGAAGATGGACGTCGACGGCAAGGCGTTTGACCCCAACATGCACGAAGCCCTATCGGTGCTGAACAACCCCGAAGTCCCCGACCAGACCGTGGTCCAGGTGCTTGAGAATGGCTACCGTTACCGCAAGGATGTCATCCGCACGGCCAAGGTGATCGTCAGCCGCGGCGGCGGTCCGCGCCCCGAAGAGGCCGAGGAGCCGGTGCAGGCCGAGCAGGCCTGAGCCTCGGCGCACCCGCCCGGCGCATGCTCGTCCGTTGCGTGCGCTTTGCCGAATCGCTTATACTGGCGAAGGTTGCGCGAAGATGGGGAACATGGGAACCAGCGATCTTTCCGAGCTGCTCACCAAGCTGACGAGCTTGCGCCAGTCTGAAGAGCTTGGCGGGGCACACGGCGTGCTCGAGGCTGTCGCAACGCAACTCAAAGCCCAGGGCCGCGAGCTGCGCAAAGCGCGCCACGACTTCCGCACCATCGTTGAAGTGACCAAACGCCTGAACTCCCAAGGGCTCGACCTGCAGCGCATCGAGACCTTCGTCAACCGCCTGTTGATGGGGCAGTTCGCCGCCGCCAAGACCTACTTCCTTCGCGAAGGAGACTTCGACGATGGAGTCTTCCGCTGCCAGAAGGATCCGCGCGTCGACTTCGCCTTTGCCTACGAAAGCCCCTTTGTCGCCTGGGTTCTCGGCCTGCAGCGTCCTTTTGTGGTCGCCGAGCACGAACGCGAGCTGACCCGCTTCGGCATCTGGGATGACCTCGCCGGGCATCAGATCGAGGTGATCTCCCCGCTGGTACGCAATGAACAAGACCGCAGGCTACTCGAAGGGTTGCTGTTCCTCGGCCAACGCATCTCCATCATGCCCTTTGACGAACGAGATCTCGTGTTTCTCGGGCTGGTCAGCGATCTGGTCGCCATTGCGCTGCACAACGCCTCGCTGTTTTTCGCCTCGACCCACGACGCTTTGACCAAGATCTACGGGCGCGGCCACTTCGACATGACCATCGATCAAGAACTGCAGCGGGCGCGTCGCTACGATGATGTCTCGCGCAGGGTCTCCCTGGCGATGGTCGACATCGACCACTTCAAGCGCTTCAACGATACCTATGGCCACGCCGTCGGTGACGAAGTGCTCCGACAGGTTGCTCGCACTCTGGCCGATACGGTGCGCAAGATCGATGTCGTCGCTCGCTACGGCGGCGAAGAGTTCGCGGTCATCTTCCCAGAGATCCGCAAGGAGGAGGCCAAGATCGCTGCAGAACGCATCAGGGCTGCGATCGAGAACCTGCGGGTGAAACTGGAAGGCATCGACGAGCCACTCAGCGTGACGGTTTCGATTGGCATCGCGACCTTCCCCGACGATGCCGATGAACGGCAGGCACTGATCAACAAGGCCGACCAGGCTCTCTATTGCGCCAAGGCGGAAGATCGGAACTGCGTCGTACTCTCAGGGTCCGAAGCCTGAACAACCGGCTCCGCGATCGGCCCCTCCCCGAGCCAGAATCGTTCCTCAGGAGGCTCTCATGCCATCCGCCGACATGCCATCGTTGTGGGGAGAGACACTCGCCGCATACGGCGACCCCGACACCCTCTCTCCCACCCAGTCGTTCCGTCCCCATAGCTTCCAGGGTTTGGCGACCGAGCGCATCGCCGGACCCGCAGCCTTTGCTGATCCGATCCAGGACAGCTTTGAGCCGCTGGAGGAGCTCGGGAGTGGCGGCGTCGGGGTTGTCTATCGAGCCTTCCAGACCAGCCTGTGCCGCCACGTCGCGCTGAAGAAACTCAAGGAGGACGGAGACACAGAGAAGCTGCGCCAACGCCGCCGCGCCCATTTCGTCGCGGAGGCTCGCCTGGCGGGGCGCCTCGAGCACCCGAACATCGTTCCCGTCTACAGCCTCGGTGACACCCAGGCCGAGCTTGCGATGGCGATGAAGCTGGTCGATGGGCGCTCGTGGCAACGACTCCTGGCTGAGCACAGCGGGCCTGCCGACCTGGCCAGCCAATTGCCGATCCTGCTGCAAGTCTGCAATGCCGTGGCCTATGCGCACTCCCGCGGAGTCGTGCACAACGACCTCAAGCCGGACAACATCCTGATCGGCCCTTTCGGTGAGGTGCTGGTGATGGACTGGGGACTGGCGGTCGAATGCGGTGCGCGCTCCCAGGCTGTGTTGCGCCATGCCACGGACATCGGCAGCCCGTGCGGCACGCCTCACTACATGGCTCCCGAGCTCGCTAGCGGACAGGGCGGAGAGATTGGCCCCTGGACAGACATCTACCTGCTGGGGGGCATCCTCTACCGGTTGCTGAGCGGCCATCCTCCGCATCTGGGGGTCACGATCTGGGAGGTGATCGCAGCTGCCGCGCTGGCGCGTAAACTGCCCCTGCCCGAGCAGGCTCCCGCGGAGCTGCGGCAGATCTGCGAGCACGCTCTGGCGTTCCGGCCCGAAGACCGCTTCCAGCGGGTCGAAGAGCTACGCGACGCCCTGGCGGCCTATCTGCAGCACCGCGAGAGCCTCGAAATCAGCGGGGCTGCCCGCGCGCAGCTGGCAGCCTGCCAACCCCACGTCCGCGGGGCCGCATCGCTCGAGCAGAGCCGACGCAGCGAGCTCTACGAAGAGCTGGTGCAGGCCGTCGCCTTGTTCGGGCAGGCCCGCCGCCTTTGGCAGGCCAATCCCGCAGCAGCAGCCGGAGAGCTCGAAGCGCGCCGCGCGTATGCAGAGACCGCGCTGGCCTGTGGAGACCTCGCATTGTCCGAAGCCCAGGCGGGCCGGCTGGCGGACACTCCGGAACATGCACCCCTGACGACGCGCATCCGCACTGCACGCCACAAACAACGGCGCGAGCGGCGGGTGCGGCGGCGACTGCAACAGGCGCTGGCTACTCTGGTGGGCCTGCTCCTGGTCGGCCTGGTTGTGGGCCTCCTGCTGATCCGCCAACAGAAGTCCTTCGCAGACCGGCGCTCTGAGATCGCTGAACGCACGCTCGACACCCTCGAGCTCCACGTGAAGCAGTCTCTGCTGTCGCTGGGGGATGCACGCGGATTGGCGGTCTCGCGCGTCATGCTCGGCGTGGCGCTCTCGGGTTGGCAACAGCTGCGTGCGGTGCACGTCGAAGAACAGCGCGTCTCGCGCGGAAGTGCGCGTGCCCTCAGCCGCATCGGCGAGATCCTGCTCGGCATCGACGGAGATGTCACAGCGGCGCGCGAGCACAGTCAGGAAGCTGTCGCCATCTACCGAGCCTTGCTCGCAGATGACGGCGCAAATGCGCGCTTGCTGCGAGAAGGTGCCGAAGCGCTGCACGGTCTGGGCCGCATCGAAGAGGCGGACGGGGCGTTGCAGCTGGCGCACGAGCTGTACCTGGAAGCTCTCGCGCTGTGGCGCAAACTACCGCAGGCAGACACGGACACCCAGGTCGGCCTGTCCTGGTCGTTGCTCGAGCTCGGGCGCACTGCCAGAAAAACCGGTGACTGGTCGCGGGCACGCGCCTTCTACGACCAAGCGCTGACCGTGCGCCGTGCCCTGTTCGTCAACAACGCCGAGATGCATGCGGACAAGCTCGCCACAGCGCTCAGCGCGCAGGCCTCCTTTCTCCTGTCGCGCCGGGAATTGCCCGCCGCGGAGGAGCTGCTCGACGAATGCTTGCAGCTGTACCAGACATACCTGTTGCGCGGAAATGCGCCCTGGGGCGTTTGGCGCCAATACACCCAAGCACGCCTCCACCACGGCGAGGTCTCTCTGGCCCGCGGACGTCCCGGTTCGGCGCGGGTGGACTTCGAAGAGTGCCTGAAGCATCGGCGCGATCTGCTCGAGAAGGCTCCACAGAGCATGTCCGCCCAACGCGATCTAGCCATCGCCTTCAACTACCATGCGCAGGCCTGTCTGGCCCTCGGTGAGCTTGAGGCGGCGCGGGCCTCGCTGACACAGAGCCTGGAGATCAACCGCAGGCTGACGTCGGCGGGGGTCGCGGGGCAGGATACCGTCCGCGACCTGTCCATCAGCTTGCAGAAGCTCGCCAAGCAACGCCTCGCCGACGGTGCGGTAGAAGAGGCAGCAGAGCTGCTGCAGGAGATGATCGGTTTGCGCAGACAGATGCTCGCCGACAGCCCCTCCAGCGCCGAGCTCCAGCGGGATCTGGCAATCGGGCTGGTATGGAGAGGCCGCGCTTGGTTCGTGGCGGAGCAGGCTGAGAGCGCGCGGGTCTGCTTTCAGGAGAGCCTGCAGCTGCGACGGGGACTGCTGAGCCTCGACAGCAGCAATGTCCAGGCGCAGCGCGATCTGGTCGTGGCCCTGGGTTGGCTCGGTGACACGGAGTTGCGTAGCGGGAATACCGCTGCCGGCGAAGCGGCTTATCTAGAGGGTCTTGCTTGGCGCCGGTCCTGGGCGGAGCTTCAGGCGAATGCCTCGGACCGCGAAAACCTGGCGACCGCCCTCGATCGCCTGCTCGACCTCGCTCTGCGGCGCGGAGATCCGGCCCCAGCGGTCGAATGGGGCCGCGAGAGCGTCGAGCTGCGGCGAGCACTGCTGCTCGACGACGCGCACGCCCCACGAGTGCGCGCCCTGGCTCTGTCATTGAACGACTACGCGCGGGCGTTGGCTGCCACGGGAGAGACCCAGGCAAGCCTGGCATTGCTGCTCGAAAGCCTCGGGCTGCAGCGGAACCTGATCGAAGAGCAGCCGGACAATAGAGCATTCGCCCACGGCCTCGCTTTGACCCTCCGCGAGCTCGCGCTGCTGCAGGATCCGCCAGAAGCCCGCGCCAGCCTCGAAGAGTCCTGCCAACGGCTGCGAGACCTGCTTGCTGGCGACGATAGTCCACTGCTGCGAGGTGACCTGGCCAGCAGCCTGAACCGGCTGGGCGAGGTCTGCACATTGATGCAGGACGCGCCCGCAGCCCGTGAGGCATTCGTCACCTCGTTGGAGCTCTTCCGCCAGCAATGGGCCGAGTCGCCAGAGAATCGGCGCCTCCAAAGGGATCTCAGCCTGGGCCTCGAACGGATGGGCGCATTCTGGCTGGCGGTGGGGCAACCCACCGCGGCCCGGGAAGTCCTCGAAGAGTGTGTCGCTCTGCGCCGGGCCCTGGCCCTCGCCAGCACGCACGGAGAGAGCTCGCGAGACCTGTGCATTGCGTTGGCACGTGCCGGGGAGGCGGCCGAACAGGATGGCGACCCCGACCATGCGCAGAAGCTGCATGACGAAGGTCTGCGAGTCGCTCGTGCGTGGTTGGAGCGAGAGCCCGAGAGCCCAGGGGCGTGCTACAGCGTGGCCTTTGCAGAGTTCTCCCTGGCGCGCGGCGCCGAACGGCGTGGCAAGCCCTCCCAAGCCGTCGCCTGTCTGGAGCGCGCGATTGCCCAGCTAGAGTCTCTGGACGGCCCGCAGGAACGTGGTTTCCGCGAGTTCCTCAAGAGTGAACGCAGGCGCCTGCTGGAAGACTGACGGAGTTCCGGGAATCAGACACGCACGCGCACCATGTCGCTCAAGAAGATATCGTAGCTCTGCTCGTGACGCCGCAAGACCCAAGGGATGCGCTTGCGCAGGCCCAGGGTCTCGGTGCGGAAGCCCTCGATCAGTCGGCCTTCCAACAGCGCCAGCAACACATCAAGGCCCGCGTTCACACCGCCCACCGCGCGCCAGCTATCCCCGAAACGCTCGCGCGGCTCGGTGCACACCGGACTCCAGTGGAAGGGCGACGCCAGGAGCATCTGCCCCCCTTTGCGCACCAACGCGTGACACTGTTGCAGCATCGTCAGTGGGCTGGCTACGGCATCGATCAGATTGAGCAGGACGACCAGGTCGAAACTATAGGCCGGGAAGGGGGGATCCAGAACATCGCCCACCACCACATTGCAATCCGTGCCCTCGAACCCCTGGACCGAGAACGCGCGCAACTGCTCATTCCGGTGCATCACCAGACCGTGATGCGTCTGGCCACGGCAAAGCTGCTGGGCAATGCGGGCAGGAATGAAGGACGACTCCAGCCCCACGACCTGCATGCCCAGATCGGCGAGGATCTGTAGCTCCCTTCCTACCGCGCAGCCGACCACAAGGGCCCGGCCGCCGCCCCCAAGATCAGCGACCGAACTGCTGAGCTCCTTTTGCACGATGGGCCACCAGCCCGGCTCCCCTTGAGGAGCCGCCGATATCCCCTGAACACGGGCCTGTTCGGGATAGTGCGCCACCAGATACGCGTTGAGGTACGTGTACAGCTGCGCAAGAGGGGACCCTGGGGGCGCGCCACGCAACAGGAACGCCATGGACTCAGGAGGTAGATCGGAACGCAGGCTCAACAGCGGAAGGTGCTTTTCGAGGTAGTCCCCAACGTCTTTGACGACCAGGGGAACACCATCAAAAATGGGAAACTGGTGGCCGCAGCCTGTGCAGATGAGCACACCCGCCTGCAGATCGGCGGGTTCTTCGGAAGTGCTGGGCGGCAAGGCAAGGGGAAAGCTGAGGAATTGTTCCTCTTCAACGCGCCTGCAGGCCGGGCAGATCAGTTGGGGGACGGACAACAACTCGGTGTCGATCGTATTGCCCGTCAGTTCAAGTCGATCTTGGCAGCCTTCATCTTCATCGAAGGACCGGCCTTCATGTCCGTGGTCGATCCGGACTTCTGGGTCACTGAGGAGGCAGCTTTGACCTCCATCGCAGCTTTGGTCTCCATCGTCATCTTCGACGCGGAGAGCAGGTCCATGGTCGCCTTGGTTTCGACCTTCATCTTGCCCTTGGAGAAAGCGTCAAAGGTGTCTTTGGACTCCAGTTTCATCGCTTTCTCGGCGATCGCTTCGATATTCTTCGCTTCCATGTAGATCGTGCCCTTGGGCGCATACATCTCGATGTCGCCGTCTTCGGAGGTAAGCACGATCTTCTTGGTCTTCGAGTAGATAGAAATGCGATGCTTGTGGGTCTTGTCGATGATGGTGATGCGCTCTTCACCCTTGGTGTCATCGAACATCACCATGTGTCCTGAACGCGAGCGGATGAAGCGGATGTCGTTCTTGCCGTTCTCGTTGCGGTCCTTTTCCTTGGTCGGATAGGGCGAGTTGTCGGGCGATTTGAACTTGACGATTTCGCCAGCACCGCGAGCGTTGTCTTCGGCCGTTTCCTTGCAGAGGTCGTCGGCGATCGGAGGCATGTCGACTTTCTGCCACAAAGACCCGATGATGTAGGGCTTGTGGATGTCTCCATGCTCAAAAGCGATCAGGACTTCGTCTTCGACTTCGGGAATGAACCAACTGCCGCGCTCTTTGCCCGCC
Organism: Planctomycetota bacterium; assembly: GCA_029260765.1. Lineage (GTDB taxonomy): Bacteria > Planctomycetota > J058 > JAJDCP01 > JAJDCP01 > JAJDCP01. The sequence goes on along the minus strand of JAJDCP010000101.1, from coordinate 47,891 downwards.
ATCAACGTGCTGATGCGGACCCAATCCGTCTCATCGTCAGCCTTGTCTGAAAGCCACTTCATCGCGACTTTGCAGCGGCCCTTCTTTTCGGGATCCTTGTTGTTGACCACGACGGCCGGAACCACGCCGTATATGCGGCTGGCCCGGGCTTCGGCGTCGTTGCCTCCCGAGAAAGTGTCGACGATGTTTGATAGCGTTCCCATATTCCCGCCTCAGTTCACCATGATCATGCCGGCCTTGGCAGTCATCGCGGAGCCCGCTTCGATCTTCATACTGCCACCAGCCTCGTACTTCAGCGAGGATGCTGCCTTACGCTCCAGCGCAGCCTTGGTGTCCTTCGTCATTTTGGACTTTGACAGGTAGTCTGCGGTCGCCCCGGTCTCAAGCTTCAACTTGCCTTTGGAGAAGGCGTCGAAGGTGTCTTTGGACTCGATCTTGAAGGCTTCGGTGCTGATCATCTGGATCTCTTTGGCTTCCATGTAGATGGTGCCCTTGGGGGCGTACATCTCGATGTCGCCATCTTCATTGGCCAGGATGATCTTCTTCTTGTCGGAACGGATATTGATGCGGTGCTTGTAGGTCTTGTCCATCAACATCAAGCGTTCTTTGTCCGGCGTGTCGTCAAACATCAACAGATGCCCTGAGCGCGAACGGATGAAGCGCAGGTGGTTCTTGCCGTCGGAGTTGTGATCCATGCTGCCGGTCGAATACGGCGAGTTGCCTGCGGATTGATGTTTCGCAAGCTTACCGACTCCGCGGGCATTGGAAGCACCCATCTTGCCGCACATATCATCTGATGTGCAGGGCACGTCTTCGTGATTCCAGATGCAACCGACGACGAACGGGTAGGCAATATCGCCCTGCTGGAAGGCCACCAGCACTTCATCGTCTACCTCAGGCAGGAAGTAGATGCCGCGTTCCTTGCCCGCCATGGGGCTGGACATCTTCGCCCAGGTAGTCTCAAACGCTTCCGCGTCCGAATCGCTCAGATCGCCGATCTTGACCTTCACTCGACCCAGTTTGTCCGGGTCTTTGTTGTTGGTCACGACTCCGGCTACGACCCCAAACACACGGCAAGTCTCCTTGACGCGGTTCGGGGATGGGCCGGAACCTTGCATGGCCAACAGATCGGTAAAGCTGTCTGACATGGAAGACTTCCTAGAACAGCGGTGGAATCAGCAATTCCGTCCCCGGCGACAGGTCCATCGGATTGTCGATGTTGTTGGCCTGGGCAATCGTGCGCCACTGGGCCGGGTCTCCGTATTCCTTGCCGGCGATCCAGCTCAGCGTATCTCCCAGTTTGACCACGCGTCGTTTCGTGTGGTCAGGGGAGTGACGCGGCGCGGCCTTCAACTGTTCAGAGGCCGGCGAGTACTCTTTGAACGTGCAATTACAGATCGCACGGCAGGGAGTCCCATCGTCCAGGAACATGATGAACCGCTGCGTCAGCGCACTGAGTAGACACTTGAATTGCAGTGCCTTACCCCAGGTCACGAGCAGAATCGGAGGACGATGCTTGTCCGGATTGACCAGGGTACACGTTTCCAACCAGTCCGTGTACTTCCTGACGTTCCGTTCCTCGCCTTCCTTTTCGTACGTGTCGAAGAACAACTCGACTTCCAGGACCATCGGATTACCCGAGGTGAATTCCTGGTGCGGAGCATCCAAGCCGTGGATATTGTGTTCCCCCCAGGGCACACTCTTGGTGAAAGTGTACTCCTTGGGATTGAACAGAACTTCAATGTCCTTGCCCGTGTCCACGTTCTGGATTTTCATCTTGGTGAGAGCCATCTAGCCAAACCTCCGAAGGCCTTCCAGTCCTATTTTACAGTCCGCCCTTTCTTTCCATCTCAATTCTCAGTTTTCGTTTGATGTCTTCGTAAATAGCGACAACCAAAGGACCAAGATTGAGATCGGGGGCTCCACCGACTCGAGATTCTTCAACATCGACACCCATTTCGCCCGAACCCGGGTTCTTCTGAATGTCACGATCGACCGCTGCTCGGAAGACCTCTTTGCGTTCTCTGCTCCTCGAGATCGTGGGAGTCGCCATTGAAAGCCGCGGGGCCTTCATCGGCTTCGAACCTCTCGAAGAGACGATCCGTTTGACGTTCTGCTCCGTCGCACGGCTACCTTTTACCACATCCCCCATCAAACGCGATGGTTGGACCTGTCCAGGCTTCTCTTTGCCGATGTCCACATGAGTCAGCTGAGGACCGTCAGCGCTGGACAGACGTGCCGGAGCACGCTTACCCAGCGAGCCGCGCAGGACGGACTTGAGGAACACTTCGGTTCCCCCAGCCATCTTCTTATCAGCGCCAGCATCCGATCCTGTCGATTTCCAGGGAGTGCCCGTGATCCCGAACGGCTTGCTGCCGGCCAGGCCACCGAGACGCGTCCCACCACCTTCAAGCACACCTGAACGGTGGCTGAAAGATCCATGGAGCGCCCCACCCCCTTCACGTCTCTGCAACTGGTCGCGCAACGCGCCCAGATTCGAGAGTCCCAGTCCGCCAGGGCCTCCGCTGCGGAGCAAGCCCATGTCGAGCCCGCGTCCCTTGGCAGAGACACCACCAGCGCCTGATCCAGCCTTTCCGCCACGATCTGTGAGCGGGAAAGCGAGATTGCCCTGGCTGAGCTTCTGGAAGCGGTCGGAGAGCACAGGGGTAAACCCACCAGCCCTCAGGCCCATACCAGAACCTGCCAGTTGCCCGCGGCCGCGCTCACCAGGCAAGGACAGACCCTTTGAAGGGCTGCCGAACATGCCAGTGAAGGGATCGCGTGCAGGACCCAGCCTGCCGGACCCCAGCTGCACCAGGTTCGGTGCCACGGGAGAGCCAGCGGCGAGGACCTTCGAGGCCTCAGGAGCCACACCAAAGGCAGCTCCACCGCGAAGTGCGCCCAGCTGCAAGCCACCGTCAGTGGCCTGCGATCTCAGGCGTCCCAGCGCGGGGAAGCTCTGCAAGCCACTCTCGGGCCTGGCTGCAGAGCTGGCACCGGACCTGTCCCAACGACCAAGTGTATCGCCCATGCCTGACGCCAGACGGGGCCCACGCGCCAGATTGCTCTGGCCCAGACCCACGGAGCTGCCGGCAATGCGCGGCATCGCCCCGCTCAGGCCAAGCCGGCTACCGGGCATACGGGCCGCCTGAGCTGCCGGCATCGGCAGCGGCAGCTCATTGGCTGACCAGCTCGGTCCAGCCAGGCTCGGCCGCTCAGCACCCGCCGCCAAACGCAGGCCAGCACCTGAAGAGATGCTCGGCATGGTTCCACTCAGACCCTGGCTGCCCATTCTGGGCGCGGCCATACTCTGGCCACCCGCCAGGGACAGGGCGGGCGATCCGCCGGTCCCCAGACTGCGCGACAGCGAGCCGGAGAAGGAAGCACTACGCGGCAGCTGGAAGCCCGTCTGCGAGGCAGCTGTGGGAATTCCGCCGGACATGCGAGGCATGCCGCCAGACAGCTGCCCCAGACCTGCCAGGTTGGGCATACTGGTTCGTGGCTGGCGACCGCTCAAGGACAAGCTCTCGGCACCGAGGCGCGGCGCGCCAAGGCCACCAAAGTGTGCCGGCGCACGGAAAGCGCTACCCACACGACCGCCTGACTGTGACAGCAGCCCAAGCTGCGGAGCATTGCCGAATTGTGCCTGTCGCGGCATACGGAAGGCCGAGCTCTGGTTGAGCGCTTGTCCGCTCGACAGCCAACGCTGCCCAGACAGCTCGTTCATGCTGCCGCTCGCAGGCAGGGCGCTCAATCGCGGACCCGCCAACTGTCCCGACATGCTACCAGGCAGCGCATGCGGCGAGGAGAAGCCGAAGGAGTTGGGCACGCTTCCCATACGGAAGCCCGCTCCAGTCCGGCCGGGTTGACCCAGAAGGCTCGTCGACGAAGAGGGCAGGTTCAACGAACCACCCGGGAGACCGCCGCCGAACAAACCCGACTGGAGACCCAGGTTCTGAGTTGAAGGCGCGAATGCCGAGGAACGCAACGCCGGTTGCCGGAAATTCAGTCCGCCCGCCACACCACCAAGCTGGGGCACTCCCCCGAACCCTTGTGAGAGGGCCATCCCCGGAACCACGCCCGAGGCACCGCTGCTGCGGCCTGCTGGCAGGTTCCAGCCCTGGCCGCCCATCGGTACGTTACGCGGCAGCTCAAAGCGCATCTGCGGGGCACCGCCCACGGCAGGCCCACTTGCGAGTTGACTTGAGTAAGGCGCCGGCCAGTTGCCTGCGGCCAGGCCGCTCGCACCGACTCCAGAGAGGGGCGAAGCAAATCGTCCCAGGTTGTGGCTCCCAGTGCTGCTGGGCAGCGAGCCAAAGGACGAGCCGAGCTGCGGACCGGAGAAGCTCGAAGAGCTCCAAGCCGGCAGACTTCCTGACACTGAGCCAGGCCGCGCCCAACCACTGCTTCCAGAGGCGAAACCACTCGGTAGACTCCCCAGACCTGATCCTTGCGGGATTCCTGCTGAGCGCGACAGACCAAAGCTCCCGCCCAGGTTCGGCATTGACATGCTTCCGGGCGAGCGCATACCAGATCCGCCAGCTCCCATGCGGGGAATAGCCATCTGGCCGAGGTCGAATCCGCTCGCCGAGGAGACGCCCGGCGTCCCCATCCGCGGCAGGTTCCACGAGCCTGTCGCCGGAAGAGCACTTCGACCCGCACCCGGCAGCGAGAACGAACCCAACGAAGAGCCGGGCATAGAGCTCGACAGCATCCCCAAGCGGCCAGACGGAGCGCCGAATGACGCGCTACCAAGACCTCCACTGAATGACGGAGTCGATCCGAAACTCTGGCTACCGGGCAGGTTCAGCCCGGCCATCGAGCCGCTGCTCGGAATGCGGAAGCCTGAGCTACGCATACCAGAGAAAGAGGGCGTGCGGAACCCACCGTCCAGCGATCCCGAGGGAAGCGTTCCCAAAGACGGGCTCTGCAGTCGCATGGCGCTGCCGGCACCCAGATTGGGAGCGGCGAATCCGCTCGGTACGCTGAAGCCCGAGGTCGGCATACGGAGACCGAAAGAGCCCAGTCCGGAAGGCAAGCCCGCACCGCTCTGTGGCAGGCGGAAACCGGCCATGCTCGGCATGCCAGAGCCCCCAGGGGCCGAGAGGCTGCCGAGGCTCGGCAGGCTACCCAAACCGCGCAGACCACCGCCCAGCGACGGCATTGCCATGCTCGGGAAGCCGCCACCGAAACTTGAGCCCGCGAATCCGGCAGGACTAAAGGTGCGAGGCAGCTGCAATGCAGGCATTCCCGAACCGAAACCCGAGACGGGAGCTCGGTACGCCGAGGGCATTCCGCCAAGCTGGGGCATGTTGAAGCGGCCACCGCCGAAGGACGGCGTTGTCCAGCTGCCGAGAGTCGGTGAGGCACTCGAGAGGCCTGAGAACGAGGGCTGGAATCCACCCAGTTGTGGGGAGGAGAAGCCCGAATACGACGGAGATCCAAACCCGCGCATCGACGACAGTCCGCCGAAACCAGAGGCAGAGCCAACTGGAGATCCCAGACCTGAGAACGAGGGCATACTCGCGAATCCGCCCATGCGGGGCCCGCTGCCCATGGCTGGCATGCGGAAGCCGCTGCCCATGGCCGGCATGTTGAAGCCACCACCCATCGAAGGCATGCGGAAACCGCTGCCCATGGCTGGCATGCGGAAGCCGCTGCCCATGGCCGGCATGTTGAAGCCGCTGCCCATGGACGGCATGTTGAATCCACCGCCCATGGAGGGCATGTTGAATCCACCGCCCGTGGCTGGCATGCGGAAGCCGCTGCCCATGGACGGCATGTTGAAGCCGCTGCCCATGGCCGGCATGTTGAAGCCGCTGCCCATGGCCGGCATGTTGAATCCACCGCCCATGGCTGGCATGCGGAAGCCGCTGCCCAGCGAAGGCATGCGGAAGCCACTGCCCATCGAAGGCATGTTGACGCCGCTGCCCATGGCCGGCATGTTGAAGCCGCTGCCCATGGCCGGCATGCGGAAGCCGCTGCCCATCGAAGGCATGCGGAAGCCACTGCCCATCGAAGGCATGTTGAAGCCGCTACCCAGCGAAGGCATGCGGAAGCCACCACCCATCGACGGCATGTTGAAGCCACTGCCCATAGATGGCATGCGGAAGCCGCTGCCCATGGACGGCATGTTGAAGCCGCTGCCCATGGCCGGCATGCGGAAACCGGAGGCACTACCTGAAGCAGGCATGCGGAAACCGCCCAGGCCGCCCAGCGAAGGCATGCGCAGGCTACCCATTGACGGCATGCTGTAGCCGCCACCAACCGAAGGCATACGGAAGCCACTGCCCATGGCCGGCATGCGGAAACCGCTGCCGATCGAAGGCATACGGAAGCCACCACCCATCGACGGCATGTTGAACCCGCTGCCCATGGCCGGCATGCGGAATCCGCTGCCGATCGAAGGCATGCGGAAGCCACCACCCATGGACGGCATGCGGAAACCGCTGCCCATAGACGGCATGCGGAAGCCACCACCCAGAGACGGCATGCGGAAGCCACCCATGGACGGCATCCTGAATCCGCTACCCATGGACGGCATACGGAAACCACCCATAGACGGCATCCTGAATCCGCTACCCATAGACGGCATGCTGAATCCACCCATGGACGGCATCCGGAAGCCACTGCTCATGGAAGGCATGCGGAAACCACTACCCATCGACGGCATGCTGAAACCGCTGCCCATGGACGGCATCCGGAAACCACCGCTCGCTGAAGGCATGCGGAAACCACCAAGCCCCCCCATGGACGGCATGCGGAAGTTCCCCATGGCCGGCATGCGGAATCCACCACCCATAGACGGCATGCGGAATCCAATACCCATGGACGGCATCCGGAAACCCGACAAACCACCCATGGACGGCATGCGGAAGCCACTACCCATCGAAGGCATGCGGAAGCCACTACCCATCGAAGGCATGCGGAAACCACTGCCCATGGACGGCATGCGGAAACCCGACAGACCACCCATAGACGGCATACGGAAGCCACTACCCATCGACGGCATCCGGAAACCCGACAGACCACCCATAGACGGCATACGGAAGCCACTACCCATCGACGGCATACGGAAACCCGACAGACCACCCATAGACGGCATACGGAAGCCACTACCCATCGAAGGCATGCGGAAACCCGACAGACCACCCATGGAAGGCATGCGGAAGCCACTACCCATCGACGGCATCCGGAAACCACTACCCATCGACGGCATCCGGAAACCACTACCCATGGACGGCATCCGGAAACCCGACAGACCACCCATGGAAGGCATACGGAAGCCACTACCCATGGACGGCATGCGGAAGCCCGACAGACCACCCATGGAAGGCATGCGGAAACTGCTACCCAACGACGGCATGCGGAAGCCACCGAGGCCGCTCATGGACGGCATCGAGAAGCCACCCATGGACGGCATGCGGAAGCCCGACATGCTTCCCATCGACGGCATCCGGAATCCACCGAGGCCACCCATAGACGGCATGCGGAATCCACCGAGGCCACCCATGGACGGCATGCGGAAGCCACTGCCCATGGACGGCATCTGGAAGCCACTCATCGACGGCATCGAGAAGCCACCCGCACCCGGCATGCGGAAGCCACCCGAGGGCATCCGGAAACCAGAGAGGCCGCCCATAGACGGCATGCTGAAGTTCCCTGTGGACGGCATGCGGAAGCCGCCCAGCGAGGGCATCGAGAAGTTGGACATGCGGAAGTTGCCGCCGAAGCCCATGCCCGAGAATGAGGGTGTCGACCAGGAGCCCGCCCGCATCCCACCGAAGTTGAACGATCCCAGGCCCTGCATGCTTCCGGGCATCGAAAAGCCCGTTGAGAGCGGCCGGAAGCCCGAGGACATCGACGAGCCAAAGCCGCTAAATGCGCTTCCGAAACCCGAGGGCATCCGGAAGCCGCCACTCGAAGCCATCGGCCAGCTGAACTGCGGCGCACTGCCGCGGCCAAGACCGCCCTGGCTCCAACCACCGAGACCCGACCCGCCAAAGCTTGAGAGCCCCGACCAGCCGAAACCACCAGGCCGAGAAGCACTGCCCGACAGGAATCCAGACATCCCTGCGCCACGACCCCACCCGATCGAGGGCAATCCGCCCATACGACCCGGGGACCAATTCGAGAACGCCCCACCCCAACGCCCAGCACTGCTGCCTGTGCCAAAATTCATCGGGAAGCCCATACTGGAGCCCATCGATCCGAAGCGCAGGGGCCCACCACTGCGGAAGGCGCCCAGACCGAAGCTCGATCCCATGGACGAACCGAAGTTGCCGCCCTGGCCGAACGAGCCCCGGAACGACGGCGAGAACATCGAGCCGCCGCCAAAGTTCAGTGCGCGGCTGTTCCACGGCGCCGAGGCCATGCCACCCCAGCTACCGAAGCTCGGCTGGAATCGACTCGAGAGACCGGCGCCACCACCACCAAAGTTCCATCCCATTCCGGCAGAACGGCCCCAGGAACCAAGTCGGGGCGTCGAGAATGAGCCGAGGCCACCGAACGCACTCGAGCCACCGGCCCATGAGAAACCGCCCATCGGGCCACTGCGACCCGAGAATCCGCCCAGGCTGCCAAAGTTCAACTGCGGAAGGCGCCCGCCAAAGCTGCTTCCGGGCCGCCAGCTGCCGCCGGAGCCGAACTGGAAGTTCGAGCCTCCCGAGAAACCGCCGCCCAGGCCGAAGGAGAAGGGAGAGCCCGATTGCAGGCCACCCATTCCAAATCCACCGAATCGCGGCATCGTGAAGCCGCCACCCGATTGTCCTCCCAGGCCAGCGAAAGACATACCCGAACCGCCACCGAACGCGCTGCGCGGGAAATTCCATCCGCCTGCGCCGCCGAAGGACAGGCCACGACCGCCCCAACCAGACATCGAAGGCATGGAGGGCATGCGCATGCCTGAAGCTGCGCCGAAGGATCCACGCGAGAAAGCGCCGCCGGGAAGACCGAAGCTACCACCCAGCCCGGCGAAAGCGCCGCCACTGAATTGCGGTGCCCGCCACCCCGAGGTGAATGTGCTGCCCAGACCCGAACCCATCATCCGCCCGAAGTCGAAACCGCCACCAGGAGTGCTGCGGGAGAAACTACCAAAAGAGGGAAGCTGCCAGCCGCTGCCGCCAGCCGTTCCTGGGGCGAAGCTGCCGAAGCCTCCACCGCCGAGGCTGCCGAAGCGCATCGGGGCGAAGCCAGCGCCTCGCGGGAAGCCACCACCACTGAAGCCCGCGCCAAAGGACATGGGCATCGACCAACCGGAACCGAACCCGAGACCTCCCGAAGGCGAACGCATCGAGGGAACCGAGAAGCCGCCGAAGTTGGCAGGATTGAAGTTGCCGCTGAAGTTCCCGCCGAAGTTCGGGAAACCGCCGCCGAAATTGACCGCACCAGGCATCTTCATCCCGGGCATGGACCAACCACCAGCGCCCATTCGGGGCATGGCAAAGCCCTGCGGGAAACCACCGGCGAAGCTCGGGAAGCCGAAGCCCGGCCCACTGGAGCGTCCAACTCCCAGCGTGGGCATCGAGAAAGAGGGCGCGCCCAGAGCTCGGAACGACCCGCTGAAGCCACGCCCCAACATGCCGCCACCGCCAAAGCCCGACGCCATTGCGCCAAACTGGGGCATGCTCGCCATGCCTCTTCCGAAGCCGCCAAACTGGGACGAGCTGCCGAAGCTGAAGCCGGGTCCACCGACCCCACCAGCCCTATAACTCGAGGCCGCAAAGCCGGGCATGCGGAAATCGCGGCCCAGGCTCTGGCCCAATCCCATCGAGCCGAAGCCGCCCTTCCCAAACCCCATCGAGCCGAAGCCGCCAGATCCGAAACCCGCGCCAGCAAGCGGGCTACCGCCAAACTGGCCGCCGCCGAACTGGCCGCCGCCGAACTGGCCTGAGGGGAAACCACCCATCGGGAAGCCGCCCATCGCGAATCCGTCGCCGAAGCCAAAGCCGCCACCGAAGCCAAAGCCGCCTCCAAAACCTGGAGTACTCTGGGAGGTGTAACGCAACTCAGGGAAGCGCATCCCCTGCAGCTCGCGGCTGAATGCGAAGCCGGTACCATCGGAGCCATGGGCCAACGAGCCGCCCGTCCAGGGCCCTGCCCAAGATCCCATGCGTGCCAGCCCACCATCGAGGCCAGCGAAGGATCCGACGCCAAAGGAACGCGTTCCGAGTTGGGGCAACCAACTTCCGCCGAAACGCCCGAGCAAGCCCTCGGCACCGCCGAGGCCAGGCATGCTCTGCGATGGTCCACGGTTGTCGAAGCCACTCAACCCCAGACTGCTGTAGCCCGACTGAGGGCTGAAGCTGGCAGGTGCCTCCCAACCGAACAGGGGACGCGCGGGATAGATCGACTGCAGGCCAGCGGACAGACCGCTGAAGCCACGCTGTCCAGCGAGTCCGGCCACAAAACCTTCGCGCCCCAGCGCATCGCCAACCGAACTCCCGCCGGCGACCCAGGCAGGCAGACCCGCACCGGCATAGCTGTTACTTGAGAGGCTGACCGAAGACTCAGAAAACGAGCTGCTGCTGCGCACGGCAAAACCGAGCGAAGCGCCCTCTCCGCCAACGATCGGGAAGTAGCTCCCTCCCGCGCTCGAACCCGAACCTATGCCAAAGATTCCCTTGGTGTCCCCTGCAGACATCGGGCGACGGCTGCGAGAGGCAGACACATAGCGCATGCCTCCGCCAGTGAAGCTACCGACGCTCTCGTCATCACTCCAGTCACCCCAACCGCTGAAGTCATAATCCCCACCGGCCTCGACTCCCGCCTTGCCGGAGCGAGCGACAACGACCTCGAGGCCGCCCGACAATGCCGTCAGGTGCTCATACCCTTCGCGAAAACTTGCAATCTGGCCGCGGGTCAGCGAGGCCAGATCAAACATCGAGTTGCTGAGCACCGAGTCTTGCAGGTTCGGGAAGAACTTCTTGAGGATGCCATGACACAGTCCGAAGCGACTGGAGAACTGCGCGTCGGAGAGAATCCCCATCCACGAGCCCATGCGCTCCCGCGTCTTGTTCGTCAGACCGTCGACGATATGCTCAGCAAAGAGCTGATGGGCGTCGACAACCGTGTCCGCCTCTTCTCCACGAGCGCCGGCTTTCAGTTTCTTCTTGCGGCCCTGAATGGCGTCGAAGAGCTTGCGCCCGAAACGGCGGACGAATTCGCCCCGAATCCCCATCGCGAGCTTGCGACCGCTTTCTTTTTCGAAGGCGTCCAGGCGGCCCTGAAGGGTATCGCCGAGCTCTTTGGGCAGGTCGCTGCGCAGGTTGGCGAGCAGGAAGGTCAGCAGTGGCAGAGTAGACGCATCGACTTTCGCGTCGGCGACACCTTGCCCCAGCTTGGCAAGCTGCTCGAGGAAGCGTTCTGCCCAGGGACCGCCGAGGTCATGGGCCAGCGTCTTCAAGCGCTCGAAGTACTCGCGACCGAGGCGCGGATTCGCAGCGAACATACCCGCCAAAATGTCGGCCATGCTCTCGCCCGAAGCCTGCCCCAGCCCGAACAGCTCAAGCAGAGCCTCGTTCGACTGGCTCAAGTCTTCCAGCTTGCGATTCCCACTGAGGTGCTCGGCAACAAAGTCCTGCCATGAGAACAAGTTGGGGAACCGCTCTTTGCAGCCCGCCCAGTTCGCATGCAACCGCAGCAATGCTTCGCGGAAACGACCTTCGCTGACGAAGGTTCGCAGAAAGTCTTCTTCATCGCGGCACTTGATGATGCCCGCGCCGACGACGACCTTCGAAGTCGCTGCACCTGGCTCAAAGACGCAGCAGGCATCATCGACAGTCAGGTCGACAAAGAGCTCACTCTCGTCGAGGCCGGTGACGGCTTTCGCCAATGCTTTGATGCGTAGCTCCGCTTGCGCTCGCGCTTCGTCCCTGGCGTCTTCGCCGTCGGCGAACAGCCGGAACTGCTTGAGCGATGTGCGGATGTCTTTGATCTGTCGTGCCCAGGAATTCTCCATTGGAGACGGTCTCCTCGCCCAACTTGTCAGGGAAATTGGAATCGCTGCGCGTTCGACTCTCAGTGGCCTCTTAGCACGCCGCGATGCCCGTTTTCCGAGGATGGCTTCACGTCATATTATAGCGAGCGATTCCCATTTCCCATGCCGGGCAACGCGGATCACTGCAATCTTTTCGCCACACGCCGCGAGGCGCGCCGCAGGGGACATCAGGGCGGACCACACTGGCTGACGCACAGAGCGCCTCCCACGGTCGAAAGCACACGTGGCATTCAACCCTTGCGAAGTTTGGACAGGTACTGTAGGCGCTCGACGATCTGGCAGATCTTGTCCCGGTAGGGCACGACCTCGGGCTTGTTCAATGCGAAGATCGAAGGCGGAACCATCGCCGCACGCCCGTCGCCAAGAAGTCCGCGCAACACCGCATGGATGTTGTCGGCGGCGGCAGTGATGCTCTCATTGAAATCAAAAAGCTCGCGCTCACAGGCCTTCCGCTCTTGATCGTCGCTGAAATCCTTGCCCGCAATTTCCTGCTCGTACTCAGAGCGGGCCGTATATCTCTCAACGAGTTGGGCGCACGCCTCAGCAAAGTCCATGGACAGACCCTCTTCTATGATGGAAAACCGGGCCTTCAAAGGAAAAGCCGGGCAGCGCCGGCTTTCTTGCGATGGGGGGTTTGAGCCCACGAGGGACCCGGAGTCAAGCGACGGGCTGAAGATCAGCCCTTGCTCATCTTGGTCACACCTTCGTGCGCCAATTCGAGCGCCTCAATCGCAATGCCCGAGGCCGTGGCATCGAGCTCGGGGCCTTCATACCGGCACGGCCAGGCACGCTCGAAAGTCCAACGCATGGCGGGCGTACCATCACGATTCAGCAGGATGACCGCGCCATTCTTCCGCTCGATCTTCTGGCCCTGGATGGTCGACTCGATCCACTTCCAGAAGACCAGGGAGTCAGAGACGCCACGCCGAAGGACGAGGTTGGAGAAACGTGTCTGCCCCAGCAGCTTGTGCATCTTCCGGTTCTCGCCACCTTCTTGGTACTCGAGCACCTCGATGTTGGCGGAGAGCCCCTCGATCTCGCGAAAGTGGGCCTCGGTAATGCCGTCGATTTCGATCTTGAATTTGCAATTCAGCTTGAACTTATCCGCATCCGCCACGACTTGACTCCTCGCAATATCGAACTGAGATTAAGAAACAGGCTCTTCCAAAACTATATCGCGCGTTCGCTGTCCGATGCGAAAGATGATGAATTCTGCTGGTCGAACAGCAGCCACTCCGATCTCGCACAAGAGTTGGCCGACATCACGAAATTCCGGAGGATTGGTTTCTTCGTCGCACTTGACAAAGAATGCCTCTTCGGGAGTATTCCCCTTGAGCATGCCTTCGCGCCAAAGCTGGGTCAGAAAGGCACCGACCATTCTCTCGATGGTTTTCCACAGTGTGTAGTCATTCCCCTCGAAGACGGCCCATTGCATCCCCTCTTCGATGGCGCGCTCGATCATGATAAACAGGCGCCGCACGTTGATGTAACGCCAGAGCTTGTCGCTACTGAGCGTGCGGGCCCCCCAAATGCGGATACCGCGGCCACGGAACAACCGAATCACGTTGACCGACTGCGGATTCAACAAATCCTGGTCGTTCTTGGTTACATTGCGCGCCAGATCGATGGCATCGTTGAGAACTTCGTTCGCTGGCGCACGGTGCACCCCGACTGCCTGATCCATCTGGGAGTAGAAACCTGCGGCGTGCCCACTCACCGGAATGGCAACCACGCCGGCGTCCGTGCGCGGATCGAGCACCTTGATCCACGGGTAGTAGATCGCTGCAAACTTGGTGTCGAATTTCTCGCGGTACTCGCGTGCCTGCATCGGGCTGAGACCGTTGGGCATGTCGAGGATCGCAAAACACGTGCGCATCGTTTCGCAGTGCGTGATCATCGCCTTCTGGACGACTTCGACATCTTTCTCACCGCGGAACCCGGCGCTGACCTCCTGCATCTTCATCAGGTCAGGTGCGCAGAGCAGGCCGATCTCCTCAACTTCGTCGAAGAGCCCGAGACCTGAGCTGTCTTTGGGCCCCATGCGGTAGCCGATGAAATCCTCAGGGGTCAAGAACTCGACACCGTCGCGGCCGTTGAAAAACGGCAGCTCGTCGGCGACCTGAGGCATATTGTAAGGGGCCTCGGTCGAGGACTTGAGGTCTTTGACCTTCACCAGTCTCGAATCCTTGTTGATCACAGTCTCGAAGTAGTTTGGATGCTCGGGACTCATGGACAGGTTCTCATGAACCTCGAGTCCGTCTTCATTCGAGATCGTCAACTGGAAAGTCACAGGCTCGAGGACTGTCCCGTCCGCGATCTTGTAGGTGTTGATCAACGGGGTCTCTGCGTCCCAGAAGATCTGCCTGCGGGTCGTCTTGACAACCTTCAGGTACTCGGTGTTCTTCGAGTCGGAGATCTTCACGATGGAGCCGGCCTCAAAGCCCCGCGTACTCTCCATACGCGCCGAGGTAGAACCGGCCCTCACGCCCTTGACGGGCGGGATACTGGTTGGCTCACGGGGTGCCTCGATAGAGACCTTTAGCTGGTTTCCCCAGCTTCCGGCACTGCCCGCAGAGATCTCGACCGAATTGCGGCCAAAGAGGTCTTTGAGCACAGTCTTCGATTCCGCAGCATTCTTGGCCGTGTCAGGATCTCCCTGGTGGGCAACCCGGCATACGAAACAGGACTCGCCACCGTTGTTGAAGAACCCATACACGGCATAGGCCAGGTAGCTGTTGGTGGTGTACAGACCAAAGACGTGTTGGAATTGTTTCCAACTCGTCACCTGGACCAGCTCCTGGATGGGACCCTTCTCGGCGACGCCCAGGAAGCCTGCCGTGTCGATACGCACCTTGTCGAGCGCACGAACCTTCGGCTGACGCTGATAGGTCTCAAAATAGATGTCCGGGGAGAGATGGGCCACGAGGGACCTCCAAAGCACCTGAAGCCAGTGTAATTGTAGCTACTGCCAAGGAGCATGGCTAGCGCGCGTGCTGCACACATCAGCCATCGCCCCCTCCGTGCATCTCTTCCCAGATGTCATCAAAACTCATTTCGTTGACAACAGCAGGACCTGAGCTCTGGGAGTGGGCCGCATATTCCTTCGCAGTGAAAGTCGGTCGGCTCATGTCAGGTTCTTCGGCAAAACTGAACCCGCCAGAGCTCTCGTTGATCCGGGCGTTGATGGCCGAAATCTCTTCGATCCACCGGTGCCGCTCCTTGTGGGGCAGCTCCTCAATCTCATCCTTCGCCCAATGGAAGTGGTAGGCGACGTACGCTACCTCCTGGTACAAACGATCCAGGGGGTAGCAAACTACTCCCCCAGCGTGCCCAGATCGAAGTCGAATTCACCGCCACAATGCGGGCAGGTCGTCTTCACCTGGGTGGAACCGTCTTCATTGATGCGTCGGTAGAAGTCTTGCAGGTACGACAGATCCGAGCTGAACAGGTTCTCGACCACCTCAGTGGTCAGATCCTCTTCTTTCAGATCCCCCAGCTTACGCACCACGCGGCTGAGAAGAATGATGACCAGGTACGCCCGGTTCTTCTGGACACGATAGTCCGTCAAAGGCGCAATCTCGTCTTTGGCGTTGGCGAGGCGCATGATCCCCTTGCGGTGGAGCTTGCCCTCTGAGTCGACGTATCCTTTGGGAAGATTGAATTCAAACTCAGTCTGCAATGCCATGTCTGGTCATGTCTCCCATTTTTCTGATGCTGTACGACGTGCCGGCTCGTTTCGCGAGCATGAGCCAAAGACTTGGGAAGCCCAGCCATGAAGCCGAGCATTCTTCCAGCCTGTTTCAGCTAGCGAGGGACCGCCGGAGAAAAAAAAAAGTGGTCGCCCAGATTAGATCGGGACGACCACAGAATCTCAATCAAAATCCTGAATCAGCTAACGGTCAGGATTTCCGGCTTCCAGGTGGTGGTCCGGCAAAGGATCTCGCCACTGGAGGCGTCGACGGTCGGGAAGTCCATGCCGGTCAGGAGGCAGTTGTCATAGACGAAGGTCTTGACGACGCTCTTGTCCTTGGCCATTTCAGTGATCGTGATCGTGTAACGCTCGTTCTTGCCCTGATTGGCAACGGCGTTCGCGGCGTCGGACAGCGCCATATTGGTCGGGGTGATATACGACACGAGAGTCAACTCGGTCACATAGTTGTGGCCCATGGTGGACTCATTGTGCTGCGAGGAGCCACTGGACGCCTCGGCCTTCTCACCCGTCAGGTCGCCGCCACTGTACGATTTCACCGGCAGGAACTGGCCATTGATTTCGCACTTGAATGCTTTTGCAACGGTCTTGGTATCGACATCAGCCATTGGAATTCTCCTTGTTTGGAGCGTGTGATAATTTTGCAGTTACTTCAAACGTCGAGATCGGCTTACTTGGCCTCTTCGATACGGTCGACGTTGCAGGTGAAGACGATCGACTTGATAGCCGAACCGGTGTCATGGTCACCAGCGTTACAGCTGATCGGATAGCAACCGAACATGTTGATCGTGCGCAGGACGGTGGTCTTGTCACGAGCCAACAGGTACAGGGAGATATCGCGACGCAGCGCGTTGCCAGCACCACCAGCCTTCATGGCCTTGTCGGCCCATTCCTGCAGCTTGGTCATACCGGGACCCGTCTGCACGGTGAAGGTCATATCGTCGTACTCATGGCTACCATAAGTGTAGGTACGATACTCGGGCTTGTCGCCCTGGGTGGCTTCTTCGGTGGTGACCGTCAGGCGGCCGGGATCGGCGCTTGTAACACCAGGAACTTCACCGTAGATGCCCTTGACCTCGAGCTTGTAGTACTTGCTGAAAATTTTGGCATCGTCTGCAGTCTGAGCCATTTGGAAATCCTCACTAGGTTGGTGTTGCGTGGGCGGCTCTTTCACCGCCCACGATTAGCCGGACTACTCGCTGACGTCAGAACCGGACTGCCACTGGCCGATCCGGAAGATCACAAATTCAGCGGGCTTGACGGGGCAGATACCGATCTCGGTAATGCACTGCCCGGCGTCGATCACTTCAGGCGGATTGGTTTCTTCGTCGCACTTGACGTAGAAAGCTTCTTCAGGCGTCTTGCCAAACAAGGCGCCGGTCCGCCAGATACGATAGAGGAAGCTACGAATATCACGAGAAATCCGCTTCCAGAGCATGTGGTCGTTCGGTTCGAACACGACCCACTGCGTCCCGATCTCAATCGACTCTTCAATCATAATGAAGAGGCGACGTACATTAATATACCGCCAGGAAGCGTCGCTGGAAATGGTGCGTGCACCCCAAACTCGAATTCCACGACCACGGCGCGAGAAATCGCGAATGCAGTTGATCCCCTTCGGGTTCAGGATGTCCTGCTCACCGCGGGAGATGGAGTACTTGAGACCCAAGGCGCCACGCACGACTTCGTTCGCGGGAGCCTTGTGGACGCCGCGCTCGGTGTCGCTGCGGGCGTAGATTCCGAGCATGTGGCCGCTGGGCGGAACGAAGATGTTACCCTTGTCGGGGTCGTACACTTCGATCCAAGGGAAGTAGTACGCGCCGTACTTCGAGTCACGCGGCTTGGGAATACGGTCGACGCCACCATCCTGGATGACTTCGGGCGAATCCATAACAGCGAAACGATCCTTCTTGACTTCGCAGTGCGTGAGCAGCGCGTCCTGGATCGCGGGGCTGGTCATGCCAGGAGCGGCAACGAGTGAGATCTCGTCAATATCTTCGAAGGTCTTCAGGCCGGTGCGGTTGTTCGGGCCCTTGTCTTCGCCGATGAACATCCCGTTGACGACCTTGGACGAATCCTTGGCGGCGCCACCTTTGCTGTCCTTGGACGGAGCAGCCGAACCGGCCGGCGCTGCGCCGCAGTTCGTGATGAAGCAGCGGCTGCCGCCATTGTTGAAGAAGCCGTAGACGGCGTGCGCAAGGTGCTGGCTGTCTTTGAAGTCGCCAAACGTGTTCACGAACTGGCTCCAGTTCGTGACGAAGACCGGCTTGTTCACAGGGCCTTTGTTGCACATGCCCAAGAAACCGACGGTGCTTGTACCGACGGCCTCAATCGGCTTGGTACCCCGATCAACTTCTTCAATGTACACACCTGGGGAGAGGTACGAGGTAGCCATAGATGCCATCCTTTTCTGGGTCGGGTCAGACACTCAACGCTGCAAGTGCTGTGGACCAATTATTACTCGGAAAATAAGCCACACAAATTGGTGGTCACGAACGAAATACGGGAAGCAAACACGCTGCTTGGCCTTCCCACCACAAAGAACGACCGTGCATTCAGCCGTCCATTTTCTTGAAATCGACAATCGCTTCGCGAACTCGCCGAATCAAGCGTTTCCTCTTCGAATCGAGGCGACCCTCTACGCTAGCCGTAAAGGATGGACGGTATGGCAGCTGGAAGCTCTCCCAGATCGTTCGCATTTCCTCATAGGTTGCGGTTCCGACCTCTATCCCAGGGCGATCTTCAAGGTAGATCGAATCCCCAATATCCTTGCCCTCTTGGATTACTTCATTGTCGTAGAGCGCACGCAGTGCCAACCCCAAAAGGGAAAGCTCGTCTTTGTGCGATTCGGCATAGACCGTAATCACATAGCGCAAGTCGAGAAACATTGGAGGCCGTCGAGAGAACTCACGAAGGGTTCCGTCGTCGGCTTCTTCAACCTCTCGAAAATCAGGGTCTTGAACATACCCGTTGTCACGCTTGCCCAGATGATACAGACAGACCGCGACCGACGGAAGCACGCTCGGAATTTCATCTTCAGCAGGAAGCTCCATCAAGACCTGGACGTCAACGCCCACATCTTGAAGGATTTCCTTCTTGATGATGCTCGCCAGAGTGAGACCAACATCGCGGAAGATGTTGAACTGCCCACGGCGTAAGGGGGAAGGAGTTTCCTTCTTTGCCATACCACGCTTCGATTTGGATAACGTGGCAGATTTTAGAAATCGAAGATCTAACTGTCAACAAGGCTTTATTTTTTCTTTGCCGACACCGCGCGGCGGGCGGCTTAGCGGCGAAAGACGCGCAAGAGGCACGGTCGGCAAGAACCGCAGTTTGAAGCTCCTGTCCCACAATGCAGTCGACGGAGCGCATGGGTCGGGATTTCGAACGGCTGCAGCGATGGCAAGTGCTCGCCTGTGGTAGAATCCCGTGGGGAGCGCCCCGGAGGCAGCATGAACGAGCCACAGGATCCTTTCGACTTTGACGATGATCCCGATGATGACCTTCCTTTTGAGGACGAGCCCGACTTCGATGATCTCGAAGACTATGGCGAAGTCTTCGATGAGAGTCTGCTCGAAGATTTCTCCGACATCCCAATTGAGCTCCTTACGGGAGAGCTGCCGAGCATCTCGGAACTGATCCAAAGCGACGGCAGTGAGGAAGCACAAGACCGTTTCGAGCAACTCGACTCCGACCTCGACCGGCAGACCACCGGTACCGCGGTACAAGACCTCGACCCGGCGGAGTTGGCCAGACTCACGGGAGGCGAGCGGCGCAAGCCGGCCGCCGAGTTCGAGGACTTTGAGGACTTCGGCGAGAGGGACGAGCCCCGCGCTGCTGGCGACACCGGAGAGTGGCGAGATACAGAGGTCTCGGAGCGGCGGCCTGGGCCGGCGACTCCCGCCGATGCCTGGGTCGATCCGCGCTTTCTGGGCAGGCTGAACTCGAAGTGGGACCACAACTACCTGCCTCCGCTTGAGCTTCCGATCGAGCGACTGGGCGGTAGCTTCTATGCGGCAGCCCTGCATCTGAAGCCGTTCGTCGTCAAACGCTTCAGCTTTGACCCCCAATTGGTCGAGCCCCCCGAGCGGCTCGGGGCTGCCATGTCACACACGGCCAAGCAGTTCCTGCTTTGGAATGTCCAGCGTATGCAACTCGATCCCACCGATGAGTTGGCATGGGTGCCGCACGGGGATTTCCGACCGAGAATGCCTCCTCTCGAGCTGGACCTTCACCGTATTGCCTGGGATGCGCTCGAAAGAGCCAGCGATGTCTTTCTGGGGCACAGGGTCGCCTGGATCCGCTCTCTGTTGTCGGAGTTTTCCTTTCAACCCGTATCGCAAATGCCTATCATAGCGGGACAATTCGGGCGCCCGGATGAGCCGGAGCCCGCGACTGCGGAGGATTCGGCGTGACGTACAACTTGACCATCGACACCTATGGCGGAACGGCGGACAATCCTGAGCTGGAAGAGAAGGCAGAGCTACTCAAGGAGAAGATCCTGCGCGACACGCAGGAACTGACTGAGATCCTTCAGGTCGACCTGCCCAAATTCCTCGAGCGCCAGACGAAGGCGATGTTTCTCGACGAGTACGAGTTCTCCGACAAGCTCAGCACCGAGCAGGTCAAAGCCATCAAAGATGATGTGGCCGCAACCGGAAAAATCGCCCTCGATGAGATCATTCCACGGCTCCAAGAAGACGTGATCTGGCTCGACGCCAAACCAAAAAAGACCTCGACACTGGCTGACAACGAGGCCGTCTGGGGCCTGATCCAGAAGATCTGTGACTATCAGGGCGAGATCATGAGCCGGCACGATTTTCCACGCCTGGATCTCGAACAGCTCAAGGGAAGCTACCGCCTGCCCACGTGGTTCGTGAGCGGGCGGCTGTGCAAGAGCATCGTCGAATCGTACTGGCGGAATCTCGAGGACTACCAGACTCTTCAAGAGGCCATCCACGCCCGTGGCGCGAATGAGCGCAAGAAGAACCTGATGAAGAAGTGGGACGAGGCCAGCTGAAGGCCACCGCTGGCTGCCACAAGAAAAGGCCATCGGGATGGCCTCTTTCGTGCGCGGTCCGTCCACGCGGTCAGTGTGCCAACTGGCTGAGCGCATCCTCGAGAGTTTCCAGCACCAGGTCGATGGAATGCCTCTGAAAGCTGCTCAGCCCCCCGAGCTCAGCCTCGATGTCTTCATGCTTGAGGGCGCGCGCATGTTTCAGACTGCGACCCTTGACCGCCACCGTCAGCGCCGAGCTCGCAGCGATCGAGGTGCTGCAGCCAAAGGTCTTGAAGCGGATGTCCTGGACGGTCTCGCCTTCGACCTTGAGATACAGCACCATCGCATCGCCGCATACCTGATTCTCGCGCCGCGCCACGGCGTCGGGCTGTTGGATGCTGCCGACGTTGCTGGGGCTCATGAAGTGGCTTCGAGCCTTAGCTGAAAGGCCGTCCGCCGAACTCGGACTCCGTCCGCTCTGGCTTCCCATGGTTGGACCCTCAGGCTCCGTCGTCACCGATTGCTTCGACAGGACAGCCTTCCATCGCTTCGTCGCACAGGTCACGCTCTTCATCGGTCGACGGCTGCTTGTACACGTAGCTATAGCCTTCTTCGTCGTTGCGACGGAAGTTGCTGGGAGCTGTATCCCGGCACAGGTCACAGTCGATGCACTCTTCATCGACGTAGAACTCACCGGCAACGTTGTCGGAATAACGAAGGTCAGGGCTGGCCACAGAACGTCCTCCACACGCAATCGCGCTGCACTCTACCGATTTTCGGCCGCATTGTCACCGAACTGCTGCCGAAGTTCTTTGAGCCTGATTCGTCTCAGCCATCGGGGGCCTCGCCAGGAATCTGCTGACGGATCCGCGCCTGGGCCCAGGCTGCTGCCTCGGCAACGCCCGGCTCGGTGTCCGTCCGCAACTGCTGCAGCAGGGGCTGCGCCGCGTGCAAGCGCGCGTTGCCGGCTGCGATCGCAACATTGCGGACCAGGCCCGCGCGCTTGGCCCGCTTGACAGGGCTCTTGGGAAAGCGGGCACGAAAACCATCGACATCAAGCTGCAACAGCTCCAAGAGGCGCGGGTGCTCGTTCTCTGGCCGCCCCTCCAACTCCTTCATGCCCGGCGGCGCGTCCCGGTTCCAGGGACACACGGCGTAGCAGTCATCGCAACCGAAGACGCGGTCACCCAATGGGCCACGAAACTCCTCGGGAATCGGGCCGCGCGCCTCAATGCTCCAATAGCTCAGACAGCGCCGGGCATCCAGCACGTAGGGCTGCACAAAGGCGTCGGTCGGACAGGCATCCAGACAGCGTGTGCAACTCCCACAGCGATCAGCGACCGGGTCGTCTGGAAGCAACGCAACATCGAGCAGCATGACTCCCAGCAGCAGCCAACAGCCATGGCGCTGGCTGACGAGACCGCCGTGCTTTCCGACCCAACCGATTCCCGCCTCACCGGCCCAATAGCGCTCTAGCAAGGGGCCGGTGTCGACCCAGGCACGCGCACGAACCTCTGGCCAACGCTCAAGCAACTCGGCCTTGAGACGCTTGAGACTCTTGAACATCACATCATGGTAGTCACGCCCGCGGGCATACCGGGCGATCCGCCCCCGCGCCGGATCGTGCGGCGCCTCGGCAGGACCGGCGTAGCTGGCGCCGAAGACAACGACAGTGCGAGCCCCCTCGAACAGATTGCGCGGATCGGAGCGCTTCTCGGGAACCTTCTCGAGCCACTGCATGTCCGCGTGGTGCCCTGCTTCCAGCCAAGCCAGCCAGGCCTCGCGGGTGCGTACAGCGTCTGCCCTGGCAAAGCCGACCTCGGCGAAACCCCGTGCGGCAGCCTGCCGCTGAATCCATTCTTGTAGCTCGTGCATGACACTCCCACACGTTCGCAGGCACAATCTGTGCCGGCTCCGGAACAGCCCGTGTGCATGCGGATCGAAGCAAATCAGGTGGGTTTGGATGGGGCGCAACGCCCCGCTGCGTTGTCCCGTTCGTGGCCAGCGGGACAACCAGGAGGGATCAGGGACGCAGATTCTGGTGAATCACCGGCCACATATCAGGATCCTCACCGCCGATCTTCCAGATCGCCAATCCGCCAATGCCGCGGCTGGTGATCAAATCGAGCTTGTGCTGCAGGCCCTCGGGATTCGGGAACCAGACGGTGTGCTGCACCCCACCTTTGGTGTAGTCGAAGGTGCCCTCGCCATCGTCAGCATCCGTGGTTACCACGGGATTGTAGGTCTGCAGAAGATTCTGTACCGTGCTGTGCAGCAATGAGGTCCCATTCTGCCCGGCCGGCCAGTCACGTCCGTAAAAATTGACTCCCAGGATCACCTTCTGCGGAGGCATCGCGGCAGCCGCGAAATCCACCACATTTTCGAGCCAATGGACCGGACCGATCGGATTGGGCGGGCCGCCCGACCAACCATAGCCGTAACCCATGATGTTGACACGGTCCACAGCGGCGCCCAAACGGGCGTAGTCACAAGCGATCGCTCCGCCCCAACCGCCGGGCTCACTGGTCTTGCCGATCACCGCAACACTCACCAGCTTGCCGTAGGTGTGCAGTGCGGCGCTCAGCTCTTCCATGAACAGGCTGAAGTTGTCGCGGTCAGCCGAGTGGAAGCCCTCGTAGTCGATATCGATGCCATCGTGGTTCTCGCTGAGCACCAGATTGACGATCTCACTCACATGTGACGCACGCGACGCCGGATCGGCGATGATCCCGCTCAAGCGCGTGTGCGCTGAGCCCGTGGCGATGGTCGGGACGATCTCGACACCCGCTAGCCGGGCATCGTCGAGCAACTGCTGATCCCACGCAGAGGTGTGGGTTCCCACGGTGCCATCGTCTTTGATGTAATACCAGAACACATGAGCTGTCGTGATCGTGCCGATGTTCTGATAGAACGAATCCCGGGTAGCAGTCGTGCCCCAATAGGGCAGCCAGGGCGCGACCACGAAGTCCGGCCCAGCCGGCGTGGGGGTCGGAGTCGGAGTCGGGGTCGGAGTCGGAGTCGGAGTCGGAGTCGGAGTCGGAGCAGGCGCGGCGGTACCGGTCGATCCGGTGCTGCCAGCGCTGCTGCCGCCGGTCCTCTTTTCGCAGCCGGTCAGGCACAAGCCCAGAAGCAGGCAGAACAGGGCGAGGCGGTGCATGCTTAAACCTCAAGGGAGTTTGGATATCCTAGCCTCTCGGCGGCGCATTTCGTGCAGCCAATCCAAAGTTCCGGAGCTCTTGCATGACCGCAGACGCCCAACCCCAACCATCGCCAACCGAAGTCGATCCTGGGCTGCTCAGCCGACTGCAGACCTGGATCGAGCACCAGCAGATGGCGCTCCTCCACAGCCCCAAGGACGAGGCGCTGCCAGCCCTTGAGAGTCGGCTGCCTGCCGGACTGGCTCCCCACCTGGCCCGAGAGGCCCTGCTTCGAGGGGGACACTGCTATGTGGGGCGGTTCCTGCGCGGACGCAGCTGCCTTCTCAGCTGGGCGGCGCTCGAGGATTGTGTGGCAGCCGTGCACGGGCTGCCCGCCAGTGACCAACAGGAATGGCAGGCCTTCCTGCGCGGCGCATCCGCACCGCGCTCGGTGCTGACCCGTTGGGAGCAGCGCTTATGGATCGTACGCGACGGCTCCGGCGTGCTGCACCCTTTGCCCAGGCAGCTTCCCGAGCTCTACCGGCGGGCCCGTGCGTCGGGTGCCGCGCGTGGAGAGCTTCGAGCCGTCGCTCGGTTTCTGCTCGCCGCACCCCGCGTCGACGACAAGCTGCTGGTCTCCTATCTGGGATTCGACCGCAAGCGCGCCAAGCGCTGCCTGCGTAGCTTGCGCAGCTGGGGTCTGTGCGAGCCCTGCGGCCCGGGTTTTGTCAAGGGAAGCTTGCGGGCGGTCGAAGGGGTCCTCCGCACTGCACTGGCCCAGCCGGACTTTCCCCGGGAAGGTTGACGCCCGCCTCCGGTCCCAACAAATGCCAACGCCGCAACGCGGGCGCGCTACGGCGTTGCAAGGAGTGACGGCGGTCTCAGTTGATGATATTGAGGTCGATGTTCACGTAATCGGTGTCTTCGTCGCCCTCAGCCTTGAGCTCGAGCCGGTACTTCCCTCCGGGAAACGCCTCGACGGGCCGCGGCTCACTTCCGTCGTAAAAGAGCACCCGAGCTGCCTCGGTGCACAGCTGATGCTCTACGCCGGGCGCGAAGTTGTCGACCGTCTCGACCAGGTAGTAGGTCGAATAGTCCGGCTGACCACCCGGGGCCGAATAAATGATCAATTCGGCCTTGTCGAAACGACCCAGCATT
Source organism: Planctomycetota bacterium (assembly GCA_029260765.1). GTDB lineage: Bacteria > Planctomycetota > J058 > JAJDCP01 > JAJDCP01 > JAJDCP01. The sequence continues at coordinate 22,890 of JAJDCP010000101.1, read as the reverse complement.
TGCTCGTCAAAGGTGTACGAGAAGCTGAACTGGCCGTTCACCGGGTTGGGAGCCCGGAGCAGCTTGATCTGGTCTCCCTTGACCTCGCCGACACAGGCCTCTTGATTCACCGACACGTTGAGGTAGTGGCCCTGCCCGGGCCGTGCCGCATTGCTGGGGCCGGAGTTCGCATACTCAGGGACGTAGGTATTGTCGGGGACGTAGGGCTGTGAGTGGTTGGAGCTCTTGCAACCCAATGCCGCACAAACACATACCAGACAAAGCAACCGTTTCATGCAGATTCCATCCTCTGGTTTTCTTGACAGATCCCGCTCTGGTTTCGATGCCAGGAACCCGTAATGACGCGCCCTCCCAGCGCATCGCATTCATCAGTCTAACAGTTTCCCTCAACATTGCACGCCGCAGACTCTGGCACACTGTCGCTGGCATTGACGGCGTCGATGAGCTGGCGCAGGCGGCCGTACGAGCGGTGCTTGAGCTCGAGAAGCAGGCGTGGAAGATGCCCGATCTCGGGCTCGTTGGCCTCTTCGGGCAGCGCCTGCAAGGACTGGCGCAGACCCGCCTCACCCAGGATGTCCTTAAACGCGCCACCGATTCGCTCGAGGCTTTCGTCGGGCAGGGCCCGTTGGATACGCAGCGCTACGACATCGCCCACCTTCCGGGAGGAGTGGTAGTTGCTATAGAAGGTCTCGATCTCTTCGACGGCCTCGCTGACGCGATGGGTGTGCCGGACCAGATACAGGTCGGGAGGCGAGATCATTCCGCGCCGCAGCAACTCGCGCTCTACGTACTGCCGCCAGCGCTGCCAATAGTCGGAGCCTTCCGGGTCGATCTGCACGATCGGGATCAGGTTTCCCTTACCCGTCTGGATCAACGTTATGGCTTCGAAGCCCTCGTCTTGCGTCCCAAACCCTCCGGGGAACAGAACAATGGCGTGCGATTCTTTGACAAAGGTCAGCTTGCGGGTGAAGAAGTACTTGAAGTTGATCAGCTTGGCGTCGCTGGCGATGACCCGATTCGCCCCCTGCTCGAACGGCAAGCGGATGTTGACCCCGAAGCTGTGCTCACGTCCCGCACCGTCGAGCCCCGCTTCCATGACACCGGGGCCGGCGCCCGTGATGACCATGTAGCCCTTTTCCGAAAGCTCCCTGCCGAGCTCGCGAGCCTGGTGGTAGATCTCGTCCCCTTCCTTGATCCGCGCCGAGCCAAAAATGGCCACCTTGCGGGACTGGCGGTAGGGCGTGAACACTTTGGCCGCGTAGCGCATCTCTTTGAGAGCACTATTGATGAGCTTGACGTCCCCACGTTTGGCCCCGTCGTGCATGAGCTTCAAGCCCGTGACCAGTATCTGACGGATCACGTCCTTATGGGCATAGCCATTGGCGGTATCCAACAGCTTTTCGATCTGCGCTTCGGTCTCAGCATCGACTTGATAACGGGCGGGTTTCATTCGCTCTCCGATCTTGGCTTACGCGGACTCAGCGCTGCAGGAAGGCCTCCTCAAAGGCCTCGAGCTCGGCAGCTTCGACGCCTTCGACTGCCTGCAAGCGGGCAAACACGCCCTCGGGGTCTTTCTCGATGTTCTCGGCGAGACGCAACGCGGCACGGATCAAGCGCACCAACCGCCGATTCAGCTCACGCTCGAGCTGGTCGGTAAAGGCTCGGGTCACCAGGTGCAAGAAGTCGCTCTTCAGGCGAAAGAACACACTGAGCTCGGCCTCGAGCCCAGGCCCTTCATAGGCCTCGTCATAATACAACACGATCAAACCGGTACCGTCGACCGTCGGCAGCGCCCGGGATTCGAGCGAGCCATTCGCCAGGTAGACGCGGATGTCCGGCTGCTGGTAGACCACACGCATGGTGGCCAGCGCTCCCTCACGGTCGTCGATGTCGACCGCTCCTTCCTCTTCAGGATTCGCCACGACGCCGTAGTCGCCCAGATCCAGCGCCTGCGCCAACCTCGATGCCAGAGGAAGCCGATCCAACACCCAGGTCAGGGTCGTGAGCTCACAGTCAACCTGTTCGGGATTCTTCAAAATCCGCACGGTCGGAGCGTAATACACGTCCTCGACCATAGAACGCCGCTCGGCGTCGATCTTGTGGAAGGGAATGAGCTGATCTTGAGACCAGCAAGGCAGCGCCCAGAGGCACAGAGCAATCAACAACGGTTTCACAGACAACGTCTCCCGAAGGGCGTGGGCGCCCGCTGATTATAGACGATCGGAGCGTGCCGTGCCTTCAAAGCCGTTGCTCGTTCAGGCCGAAGAAAGCCTCTGCGACCGCGGAGGTCTCGCGTGCAAGAGCTCCCAGATCTTCCCCGCGCAGACGGGCAACACACTGCGCCGTGTAGGGAAGATAGGACGGTTGATTGGTACGTCCGCCTGGCGGGCGAGGCGTCAGAAACGGACTGTCTGTCTCGAGCAGGAAACTCCCACCAGGGGCCTGGCGCACGGCCTCGCGCAGATCCTTGGCGTTCTTGTAGGTCACGATGCCACTGAAGCTCAGCAGCATCCCGAGCTCGCGGTACGCCGCCGCCTCCTCGGCGTTGCCGGTAAAGCAGTGGATGACGCCTGCCGGAGGCGGCGTCTGTGCCAGCAGCTCGCGACAACGCGCATGAGCGTCCCGACAATGGATCACCACGGGCAGGCCGACTCGACACGCCAGCTCCAGATGCGCCCGAAAACTCCGCTCCTGAGCCGCCAGGGGAGCTCGGTTCTTGAAGGTATCGAGACCCGTCTCTCCGACGGCAACCACCTTCTCTTGCGCACAGCTGCGCTCGAAGTCTTCGAGCAGCTTGGGGCTGAGTTGCTCGGCAAGGTGCGGATGCAGGCCGACACTCGCCCAAATCCCTGGCGTCAGGCGGGCGAGCTCGGCGGCGCGCACGCTGGTGTCGGCATCGATCCCCACGCAGACCAGCCGCCCCACGCCGGCTTCACGGCAGCGATCCAGAGTGGGCTTTAGAGCGCCGCCGTAGCCCGGGAATCCGATATGACAGTGACTATCTACGTACACGCGATCCTCGGCCTAAAGCTCGAGTTGTTTGGCGATGATCTCGCGCATCACCTCGCGGGTACCGCCCCCGATGGGAAACAAACGGATGTCCCGGTACAGTCGTTCGACCGCAAACTCCTTGCAGTAGCCGTATCCGCCATGCAACTGTACGGCCTCATCGATGACCTTGCACGCCATGTCGCAAGCAAAAGCCTTGGCCATCGCGACCTCTTTGAGGCAGCTCTGCCCACGCCGCAGTCGCTCGGCCAGCACATAGTTGTACTGGCGCGCGACGTCGATTTCCGTCGCCATCGCGGCCAACTTATGGCGCGTGACCTGAAAGCCGGTAAGCGGGCGCCCAAAGGCTCTGCGCTGCCGCGCGTAATCGCGCGCCAGCTCGAACGCCGACTGGGCCATGCGGGTCGCTATGACCGCCAGCGCGAGCCGCTCCGTGGCGAAATTGTGCATCAAGATCAGAAAGCCGCCGTTCTCCATCCCGAGCAGGTTGGCCGCCGGCACACGGAGGTCTTCGAAGACGAGCTCGGCCGTGTCCGAGGCCGCCCATCCCATCTTCTCGATCTTCTTGCTGACCGAGAATCCCGGCTGCCCGCTCTCGAGCACCAGCACCGAGATTCCCCCGAAACCGTCACCGCCCGTGCGCACGGCGGTCGTCAAGATGTCTGCCTGGCAGCCCGAGGTGATGAACGTCTTTGCTCCGTTGACCACGTAGCTGTCGCCGTCGCGCACTGCCCGCGTCGTGATGCCCGCGACATCCGAACCGGCGCCGGGCTCGGTAATGGCCAGGGCCGCGATCTTCTCCCCCCGCAGCACGGGGCGCACGAAGCGCTCTTTCTGGGCCTGGTCACCGAAAGCGATGATCGGAGGCAGGGCGATGCCCGCCGAGCCCAGCCCTGCGGCGACTCCCGCCGAATTGCAGGCGACCAGCTCTTCGGCCACAGCGATCACGTGGAAGAGGTCGCCGCCGGCTCCCCCGACCTCCTCAGGGTAGCCGGCCCCTAGAAAACCCGCCTCCGCCCAAGCCCGATAGAGACTGCGAGGCATACAACCCTGCTGCTCCCAGGCTTCGAGCTCTGGAAGGATCTCGCGGGCGACAAAAGTCCGCACGCTTTCGCGCAACAACTGGTGCTCATCGTTAAAGAACATCGTCTACTTACTTTTTTAAGGTGAGGCCCGCAGGCAAACCAGTGTCCAGTCGTCGGTCTGGTGCCGACGGCTCTGGTAGGCGCGCACCTCGGCAAAGACCTCTTTGATCAACTCCGCAACCGGCAGCTCGCGCCGCCGCAGCACCGCCTGCTGCAGCCGCTCGAGGCCGAAGATCTCGCGGCTCTTCGAGAAAGCCTCGAACACACCGTCCGAAGGAATGATCACCAGATCACCAGGCTCGACGGCCACGTCCGTCTCGACGAAAGGGTGGCCAGCGATCAACCCGAGGGGTGGAGAGCGGCTGTCGAGACTCTCGAAGGCATCGCTGCCATGGCGCAGCAACTTGACCCCCCCGTGTCCCGCCCCGCAATAGGAGAAAGCCCGCCCACCGGGCTGGAGAAACAGCGTACAACTGGTCACGAAGCGGCCACGCGACATGTCCTCACACAGCAGGTCATTGACCCGCCCGATCATAGCTCCCAGGGCTGTGTCCTGCGTGCAGCATGCCCTCATGAAAGCCCGCGCCGCCATCGCGATCATCGCCGAGCCGACATCGTGACCCACGACATCCGCGACGATGATGGCCACGCGTGCTTGCATGTCGATGAAATCGAAAAAGTCGCCCGAGGTCTGCATGCAGGGACTGACGCGGCCCGCCAGTTCCCAGCCCTCGATGTCGGGCGACACTTTCGGGCGCAGGCTCTCTTGCACCTGGCGCGCGATATCGAGCGCGGCGACCAGCGACTGTCTCTCAAGGCTGATCATGTGCAGGCGGGCCTGTTCGATGGCCACCGCAGCGTGTGCAGCCAGGGCCAGGCAGAGCTCGAGGTCACTGCTGTCGAAGCTGCCATCCCTCTTGTTCAGCACCTGTAGCGCACCAATCCGCTTGCCGTCGGAGCAGGCCAGCGGCACCGTCAGCAGATTGTTGGTGCGGAAGCCCGTCTTGCGGTCGACGTCCTGGTGGAAACGGGCATCGGCATAGGCATCTTCGATCAGGATGGACTCGCCCGTGGCCGCCACGTGACCGACGATGCCCTTGCCAGGCGGCACACGGATGATCTTGGAACCCGTCTTTTCCGCCACGCGAGAGACCAGCTCGCCGGTGGTGTCATCGACCAGGAAAATCGAGCTTCGGTCGGCGTCCATGATGGCAGTAGCCTCTTGAACGACCAAAGCGAGCAATTTTTCCAGATCGGTCTCTTCAGCCATCACCCGCGCGAGGTTGAGGAGTGCGACCAGACCTTGATTGCTGAGGGCTCTCAAACAGACTACTCTCAAAGATGGCAATCCAGGATAGCCTTTCCCGTGTACGGCAACAACCAGCGTCCCAGGTCACTGATGCCTTGATGAGGCGGCCGCCACGCGAAATCCCATGGATTTTTCCTGTCCGAAGGTCGAAGAAGGGGAAGACGGGGGGAGTGTCGATGGACGCCAAAGAGCCGAAGATCGTCAAGAAGATCTACTTCATCAAGTCGGTGGATGATGGGGGATCTGACGAGAAACTCCTGCGCCACATGAAGAACAAGTTCAAGTCGATGGATGCCATCCGCGACCTGCTCGACTGGCATCGCGAAGGCCGCGACTTCATGGTACACCTCAGCGTCGAGGGCGAGCAGCGCGGCGAGCTTCCTGAAATCCAACTGCACATCAGTCCCTGGCTGCGCGACGAACAGAACCGCCTGCATCTCCTGCAGGCCATCGAGCAGATGGTGCGCTGGCTCGATCGCGGGCTGGCCTTCGACATCGCGCTCTCGCCCCAGCAGTCGGTCCCTACCTTTCTAAACTGAGCGCTTTCTGTATCATGCGGCCATCCCCAAAAACAGGATGGTTGTCATGCCCGACGCCCGACGCATCGACATGTACCGCGGCAAAGCGTGGAAGTTGTTCGAGGCGGGCCGCGTTGACCTTGCCATGAAAGAGATGGACAAGGCCCGCGCCCTTGATCCCGAGGCCTCCGCGCTCGATCTCGAGCAAGGGGTGATGCTGTTCAAGAGCGCGCTGCTCAGCGAGGCACTCGAGCGCTTCGAGGCAGTGATCGCCAAGGACCCCGAGAACCTGACTGCCTACGTCAACACGGCCAAAACCCTGCTCGGTCTTGAACGCGCCGAAGAGGGGTTGCAGCAGGCCGAGGCCTGCCTCGCCATCAACGCCGATCATGTCGGCGGAGTGCTTGCCGCGGGACTCTGTGAGCTGGCGCTCGACCGAGCCGAGGCCGCGCTGGCGCGTTTTGAGCGCGCCGTCGAGCTGGCGCCTCGCGAGGGTCAGCCTCTGCTGCGCGTGTCCCAGGCGCTGCGCAAGCTCGAGCGCTACGAAGAGGCGCTGGCCGCGGCGCGCAAGTCCGGGGCGGTGCGTCAGGGCTATGACGAGGCGAACCACGAGAAGGGCTTGTGCTTGTGGAAGGTGGGCCGGGTGACCGAGGCCTGGAAGGTGCTGTCCGAGCTGGTGCGCAGCCAGGGGCAGAAGGCAGACCGCCAGCTGTGCCTCGACGCCGGTGCGGTGGCGATGGACCTGAAGATGCACTCGGCCGCCTTGACCCTGGCAGACAAGATCTGCGCCAACGACCAGAACGACGCGGACGCGTGGCTGCTGAAGGGGCGTGCTCAAGAGGGTTCCGGGGACGTAGCCGCCGGCGCGATCTGCCAGGGAACCGCCCACATGGTCGCTGGCCGGTACGAGGAGGCGCTGGTGCAGGTCGACCGCGCCCTCGAACTCAAGCCGCGGTACACACCGGGCTGGTGCAACCGTGCGGTGATTCTCGAGAAGTTGGGTCGCATGGATGATGCCCTGGCAGCCTATGACTCAGCACTCAAGCACGACTCCGAGGCCTACGTCGTCTGGCACAACAAGGGCGCGCTGCTCTACAAGCTCAAACGCCAGGATGAAGCGGTCCGTTGCTTCCGCAAGGAGGTGCGCATCGATCCCGACCGTTGGTTCAAGCTGCCCAGCGCCATCCGCCTGCTGGTCGACCGCTACAAATGAGCAGCATGGCACGCTGCCAGCGCTTGGCGTAGAGTGGCGGAAGCCCGACCCCAGCCTGCCACCTGGCAGAGAAAGGAATCCCCTTGGCCTTCATCCGTTCCACGACAGCCGTGCTCGCGGCTTTGTTGGTCGCTGGCTGCAGCATTGCCCATCGCCATGACGGTACTCCCAACGAATGGCGTTCCGAGCTGGCGGCCGGCATCGAGGTGGGCGCGACCACGCAGCAGGATATCATCGGCCTGTTCGGTCCGCCTGCGGGCATCATCGAGCTGCATGACAAGTCTGTCTTCACCTATGTGTTGCGCTACGACTACACGACCGGCCTGACCTTGGTCGTGTTCAACTACTACGACACCGACATCCACTATGACCGGGCCGTGTTCTTCTTCGGCCCCGACGAGGTGCTCGAGACCTATTCCTTCAGTAAGCAGCCGTTGGAACGTTATGAGTAGCGCAGTGCGCGCACTCGGCCTGTGCCTGCTCGCGTCGCTACTCGGCTGCGGCATCAGCCTGAAGACCGTCGACATCGACCCGGACCAGACACGCTGGCTCCAGGTTCCCGAGACGGCAAGCCACTACAGCCGCTGCCTCGAGTTGCTGGGACCACCGACCTTCATCGAACGCACGGCCGCGGGCTTCGACTTCCATTACCAGTCCTATGCTTCCCTGAAGTACAAGGGCGAGGCCTCGTATTTCTACTCCAAACTCGCCTACGCTGGCGGAGATGCCGACATCACAGCCATCGTGTTGCGCTTTGATCAGCAGGGATCTTTGCTGGCCCAGGAGCATGACCTGCACGAGGTCGATTCTGGCTGGGGTGGCGTCGTGGGACATTCCCGCACTCCCGAGCTGTATTTTCGTGCCGAACAGTACCTCTATGAGTCTCCAGTCAGCGCAGACCTGACCCTCGAGCGGAGCCGTGATTGAGCGACGAGACCCAGGCCGGAAAACCCGACCGCTCACTGCTGAACGAGCCGATCCCCGGCCTGATCCGCAAGCTCGCCGTGCCGGCCAGCGTGGGCTACGTGTTCAACACTCTGTACAACCAGGCCCGGCTCGAGGACACTCGTGGAATCTGGTGGGGGATCTTCGGCATCAACTGGCTCGCGGCCGGCGTCGCCTTCGTGTACGCGCGGCGACTGTTGCTGCCAACCGAATAGAATGGAGCGGGCGCGTGAGGTAGGGACGTTCAGCCGTCGGTGGCGCGGATGCGTTCTTCCATTACCCGACCTGGCTTGAAGAGCACGACCGACTTTTCCGGCACGTGGACCGGCTTGTTGGTCTTGGGGTTGCGGGCCTTGCGCGGTGCGCGTTTCTTGACCTTGAATACCCCAAAATTTCGCAGCTCGATGCGTCCATTTTCGACGATGGCGTCGATGATGGCATCGAAAGTACTTTGGACGATGGCCTTGGTTTCAACCTGGGTCATCTGCACTTTACTGGCGATCTTTTTAACGATCTCCTTTTTTGTCACGCTTTCCCCTCAAATCCTGGACTCCTTGCACCTTACGAGCTTTGTGTAAAGCTTACAAGCGAAAACCCACAGGCCGCAGGCAACAGGGCTTCCAGCTGACAAACGTACGAGAACGCGGCGGTGGTGACGGTGTCTCTGGCACAGTATAATGCAGCAATTGCCGGTGTTCCGTGGACGCACACAGCTGCCGGCTTCGGAGACTCCACGTGAGCGAGCCCAACTCCGAGCCGGTCCGCGACCGGCAGCAACTGATCGAATACTTCCAACAGGCCGCCGAGGCCGGCGCCCAACGTCCTCGCCGCATGGGCATCGAGCTCGAGTTGCTGGCGGTGCGGCCTCCGGACTTCCATGCCGTCGGCTTCAGCGAGCCGCAGGGCATCCATGCGCTGCTCGAGAGGCTGTCTGCCTCTGAACGCTGGGAACCGGTACTCGAAGGCGGCAAGCTGCTTGAGTTGCGCCGGGGAGCCGCGCGCCTGACGCTTGAGCCCGGCAGTCAGACAGAGCTCAGCCTCGGGGCGCACGTCGAGTTGCGGGACAACCTGCACGAGCTCGAGGAAGTACTGGCTGAGCTGCATGAGGGCGCCTCCGCGCTGGGATTTCGTTGGCTGGGCCTGGGCGTCCATCCCTTCCAGGCCGCCGACGCTATCGAGTTGCTACCGAAACGTCGCTACGGGCTGATGGACGAGAGCTTCCGCGCGCGTGGCGAGCCCTGCCATCTGGCCCGTTGGATGATGCGTGCGACCGCCTCATTGCAGGTCAACCTCGACTATGTTGATGAAGCCGACGCGATGGAGCAGATGCGGGTCGGCCTCGGCATCGCGCCTTTGACGACGGCCCTGGCCGCCAATTCTCCCTTCCGGGAGAGCAGCGCGCACCGGTTCGCCTCGTTCCGCGCACACATCTGGCACTTCACCGATCCTGACCGCTGCGGCATACCCGACCTGTTCTCCCCCGATTGCAGCTTCGCCGACTATGTCGACTTCGCGCTTGAGATCCCGCTGTTGTTCATCGTCGAGGGGGATGGTTGGCAAGCCGGGGGTGGGCGCGACTTCAATACCCTCTTGCGTGATGGGAAGCGCGACGGCACGCCCGCCACGCTGCAGGATTGGGAGATCCACATCAACAGCATCTTCACCGAGGTGCGGTTGAAAAAGTATGTCGAGGTGCGCTCGATGGACGCGCCGCGTCCCGACGCGCCGATGGCGCTCGCCGCTCTCTGGGCGGGGGTGTTGTACGATCCCCAGGCCCGCCGGGAAGCCTGGCAGCTCGTTGCCGACCTCAGCCTGACTGAACGCCGCGAGTTGCTGCGCGCGGTGGCCCGCCATGGCCTGCAGGCCCGCCTTCGCGGTCGGCCTCTGTGGAGTTGCGCAGCCGAGCTGCTCGAAGCTGCCCGCGGCGGTCTGCAGCGCCTCGGCTACGCACCGGTGAACGGGCGCCCGGCGGCTGACCTGCTCGCGCCGCTGCAAGAGCTGGCCGTCGGCTCGGGGCGCAGCTCGGGGGAGGTGCTGCGCTCGGCCTGGTTGGGACCCTGGGACCGCGAGCCTGGCCGATTGGTGGCAGCGGTGGCCTACGGATCTTGGCGCGAGGGGAAAAACCCTCTAGGCTCCTGAACCTGAGAGCGGACCCGCGCGTCTGAAAGGATGAGGAACGGGCGGCTGCGTGCAAGGGTGCAAGAAGGCGGGATGACGGACGACGAAACCTGTCCAGGGCTCGCATTCAAGCACGGCAACCGAGCCGCGTTCGACCTCGTTGTGGAGAAGTACCGCGAGCGGTTGTACCGCATCGCGTACCGGATTCTGCGCGATCATGACGAAGCCTGGGATGTGTCCCAGGAGACATTGATCCGCGCCTATCAGAAGATCGATGCCTGGGACGGCGGCGCGCGCTTCTACACGTGGCTCTACCGGATCGCCACCAACCTCGCCATCGACCGTCATCGCCGTAAGGGACGAGAGTCCCGGGCCTACGAGGCGTATGACCCGCAGGTCTCCACCGAGCCGACGGCCTTCGAGAGGCTGGTCAAGCAGGAGCAACTGCAGCACATGGAAAGAGCCGTCGCCACACTTCCGCCAGGCCAGCGCGCCGTCCTGGTCCTGCGTCATTATGAAGGTCTCAGTCTGCAGGAGATCGCCGACGTCCGCGGGCGAGCCCTGGGAACGATCAAGTCTACGCTGTTTCAAGCTTTCAGGAACCTGAAGAAGGCCATGCAGCTGGACAGTGCCAAGGAGGTCAAGTGATGGACCCCTGTGCCGCATTCGAAGAGAAGCTGTTCTGGTTGCAGCAGGGCGAGCTCGAGGCCGATCTGGTGCCGGAGGTCGAAGCCCATCGGGCGGAATGTGCTCCTTGCCAGGCCGCCTTCGAGGCTTTTGCCGGCTCCGGCCCGCTGCTCGATCAACTGCCCGGCCCTCCAGCCTGGAAACAGGGGGAGGTGTTGCGTTGGAGCTCGCAATTCCGCGAGCGCCTGCTGGCAGTCGAGGCGCCCCCTGCCGTGGCGAAACCTCGTAGATCGCGTAGCTTCCCGTTCCTGCTGCAGGTCGCAGCCGTCGTTTTCATGTCCCTGGGGACCGCTTTCGGCGTCGCCTGGGAACGTGCCTCCTGGCCCACGGCCGAGCGCGGGCGGGCGGTGACGGCGTATCTGCAGCTGGCCGACCACCACTATCTCGATCTGAAGAGCTTTGATGAAGCGTATGTGTACTACGGCCTGGCACTTGAGCTGCAAGCCTACGCCCAACCTGGAGCAGGACCGGCCCTCGAGAACGCACAACGGCGCTTGAACCTGATCGATGATTCCCAGGACCACTACGAGCTGTTGCGGCTGTTGGCGGATGGGGAGCGGCTGATGGCCAGCGAACCGGAGCGGTCCAAGGCCCTGTTCGCCGAGGTGATGGCCGATGCCCCGGACCAACCGGCGGCGTGGTTGGCTGTCGAGCTGTACAGCCGGCTGCTGGTCTCTGAAGCCGAAGCGGCGGTGGCTCGTTCGGCGCCCAAGCCCGATGTCGATGCGCTGAAGGCGGAGCTGCGTGAGTTGTTTCCTCGCCGCGAACCCGACGGGATCGAGCTCGAGAAAAGGTTGGAGAAGTTGCGTGCCCTGCGCAGCCTTTCCAACCACAGCGTCGCCGCCCACGCCCAGCTGACCATCGCTGAGCTGCTGCGGCGGGCCGGACGCCAAGAGGATGCGATCGAGAGCTACACTGTAGTGATCAAAGAGTACGGTGATGTAGACTCTGCCGTCGACCTCGCCCGAAGGCGGCTGGCCGAGCCCTGGCATTGAGAAGGCTCCTTTGCTGACGCAGCGATGACAGCCCTGGCCAGAATGTCTGCGGGGAGGAAACATGCGCAGCTCGATCTGGATCCTCGGCTGCTTGCTGATAGCGGGCAGCGTGCTGGCCGCTGGTTGGCTGATCGCCTCGCGCGAGCGGCCCGCCGCTGTGGTACCGGCCCCGCAGGTGGCTGTGCAGACCTCGCCCATAGCCCCCCAGTCGCTCGTGTCCGCGCAAGGTGAGCTGTATTATGCCGACGGCGCGGGCAGCTTCTTCCACCTCGAGCCGGGTCCTGCCGGCCTGCGGGTGAGCCGCGTGCAGAAGCTCGTCTATGATCCGCTCAGACACCAGAACGCGCCCGACTTGCGCGAGCCGCATGGCTACTATTTCGACGACCTCGGTGTCGATTTCCAACAAACCCGCGACCGCATCCGCGCTGAGCTCGCCGCAGCGCCTCCAGCCGAGCGCTGTGAAGAGCTGGCGGCGTCATTGCTGACGATGGGCGATCTCGAAGGCCTGGTGGCGGCACTCGACATCGAGGCCTACGTTGTCAAGCGGGGCGTCGCGCTGACTCTCGGCGAGGCCGGATACCTGGTGGCGGGCGTGGCGCTCTGTGATCTGCTGTTGGAAGCCGGGGACACCCAGCGTCGAGCCTGGCAGGCATTGAAGAACCTCACCGGCCAGGACTTTGTCGAAAACATCGAGCGGGTCGACCAAACGCGCGCGTCCGCAGCCTACAGTGACTGGTTGCTCAACCACCCGGCGGCCCACCCCTTCCAACGCGTCGTGCCTTCTGGAGGCTAGCGGCAAGCTTGGTCTGCGATTTGCTGCTTCGCGGCCTGTGCGCGGATGCGCTACTCTGAAAAAAGGTCTCTGTGAAGCGTCCCGGCTTTGAGGTGTCCAACCTGGAAGTCCTGGTCTCCGCAAGCAGGAGCCCTCTCTGACGGAGGGAACACGATGCATTCCCCTCAACGCCCTCTCCTGGTTGCCGCTGTGCTGCTCAGTCTGCTCGTGGCCTGCGGCTGCCGGGGGCCGCGAAGGCTCTACACGCGGGTGGGCGTAACCGCGCAACCGTCGTCCGAGGTCTTCCTGGACGGCCAGGCCACCGGCCAGACCACTCCGGCCACCCTCGAGCTGCGCGCCGACGGCAACCTGCACCGCGTCAGCGTCGAGTGTGCCCAGCATGCGTCGAAAGAAGCGCTCTTCTACGCCTTACCTTCCAAGTTCCAGAGCTCTTTCCACTTCGATCTCGAGCGCACCGGCCAGGGGATCCGCCTGCGGGGAGTACCCGGAGGCGCACACGTCAGCGTGTTCGATGAAGGCGAGGTCTCGTGGCTGTCGGACTACGTCGACATCGTCTGCCCTGCGGGCAGCATTGAGGTGCGTGTAGACCTCGAAGGACATCGAAGCTGGCAGCGTAGTTTCTTCGTCGAGGCGCAGCGCTGGATCGAAGTCGACGTCGCCATGCAGACCGAGGGCCAGGGCGTGCGCCTTCTGGGTCCCGAAGGGCAGATGGCTTTCGTCGATGGGCACGGGGCCTTCAAGCTGCGTTCCGAGGGCAAGCTGCTAGCCCTGGCGCCCGGCTCGCAATCATTGATCGTACGCTGTGAAGGGTACCTGTCGCAGCAGCTACGGGTCGAGGTCGAGGCCGGACGCTACAGTGACGTCCGCCTCAAGCTGCTCGACCTCGAAGCGGCTCTGGCAGAGCTGGCTGCGCTGCCTGGGGTGCCCTACCGCGTCGACGGAACCTGGGGGATCTTGCTGCAGGGGGGAACCGCAACGGAAGACGCTCTGCTGCAACAACTTCGGGAGTTCGTGCGCTACACGGCCTCTTTCCGGTGGGGCACGCGCAGCTGGCATGCTCTGCGCGCGTTTGTCGCCATCGCAGCGGACAGCCGCGGCGGCGAGCTGCGCGATGCTTTGATGGCGGGCATGTCGAGTCCCAGTCCCGAGGCTGTCGAGGCGCTGCGCAGTTTCTTTGATCCGATCGCCGTGCCGACTTTTGAGGCAGCCGTGTCGTTCGGTTCCAACAGTCTGGTGCGTGCAGCCGCCTTCAGTCTGGGCCAGCTGGGAGCGGGCGCGGCGGTCTTGCGACGGCGGCTCGGCGATCCCTACCTGGACGCAACGACCATCCACGCCCTCTGGTCAGCATTGGCGGACCTCGGGGAGCTCGGTGCTCGCAAGACGGCTCTGGAGCTGTCCGAAGACCAAGCCCGCACTTGTTGGGATGACGTGAGCTCGCGCAACGCCTGGGGCATCGACGCTCTGCGGGCCGAGCAGCCGGAGCTGGCCGTGGACATCTTCGAGTCCGCCACCCTCGACTTCCCCGACGAGAGCGTCTTCCACTACAACCTCGCGTGCGGCTACGCACTGGTCGGCCAGAAGCGGCGGGCGATCGAGGCGTTGGAGAAGTCCGTGGAAGCGCGCCGCGGTGACTGGATCTATCTGCAGAACGACCCCGACCTGGCCGGATTGCGTGCAGAACCAGGCTTTCAGACGCTGATCGAGAGGCTTCAGCGTCAACATCTGCGCTGAGTGGTCATGCAGCGAGAAGACCTGCAGCGCAGCTACGACCGCTCGGCAGAACGCTACGACCAGGTCTTCTGGCCGCTGCAGAAGCACAAGTTCGCAGCGGTCTTGAGTGCCTGCCCGCTGGCTGAAGACGCCCGCATCCTCGACCTTGGGGCAGGGACCGGACTGCTCGGCCGCATCGTGCGTAGCCGCTTCGTCGCTCTCGATCTGTCCCGAGGAATGCTCGAGAAGGCCCCCCCCCATCTGTACAGGGTGCAGGCGGACAGCGACGCTCTGCCCTTCGCGGGTGCCAGCTTCGAGGCTGTGTTCAGCTTTACCAGCCTGCTCCACGTGCCGCACATCGAGCGCAGCCTCGCCGAGGTGCGGCGGGTTCTCTGCCCCGAAGGACTGTTTGCGCTGACCCTCCTGAAACAAGACCGTTATGCTGCGCTCGAATCTCAGCTACAATCCGAAGGCTTGGTTCCGTTTCGGGAACTGAGCTGCGGGCAGGACTTCGCGTTGTTGTGCCGGGCTCCGGCATCTTGAAACAAACGCGGTGCGCGCGCGGAACGCTGAGGAGACACCATGAGCTCTCTGTCTGTGGTCGAGGGTCCCGACAAGGGGCGGCGTTTCGTCCTGCGGCAGTTTCCTGCCAGCCTCGGGCGCGATCTCGCGTGCACCATCTGCTTGGTCGATCCCACCGTCTCGACCACCCATGCGCGCCTTGAGAAACGCGAGAACAAGACCTGGCTGGTCGATTCTGGCAGCCGCAATGGGATCTTCCTCAACGGAAAGAAAGTCGAACAGGCCGAGCTCGAAGACGGAGATCTGATCAGTCTGGGCAGCAACAACGTGCGTTTCCACAAAGACCGCACTGATGGCATGGTGTTCGAAGACACGCGCAAGACAGCGCGCATCTATCCGCAGCTGCAGAGCCTTGACTTCGATTCGAGCAAGCTGCCGCAGATCGATCCCGAGCAGATCGATCCCGAACAGATCGACCCGGACAAGGGAGGCAGCGACCGGCGGCTGGCGAAGGCCTACAAGCTGCTTGCGCTGCTGTACAAGCTCGACCGCGCCCTCAGCGCGGTGCGCGAGCTCGAACCCCTGCAGCAGAAGGGGCTTGAGCTGATCCTGCGGGTGATCCCCGCAGAGCGCGGCACGATCCAGCTGGTCGACCCGCAGTCAGGCGAGCTGGCTGAGCCGACGGTGCTCTGCAGCGACGGGCTGCCTGCCGAGGTCGAGCTCAATACGGTGGTGCTCGATGCGGTGTTGGCGCAGAAGGAGACGCTGCTCTCCGGCGATGTGCACAGCGACCCACGCTTCGTGCGCGAGAACCTGCCCGAGGGCCTGCACTCGCTGATGTGTGTACCGTTGATCAGTCTCGAACAGGTCCACGGCATGGTGCAGGTCGAGGCGCAAGCCGTCGACAAGTTTCAGCAGGGCGACCGGGAGTTGCTGACAACGCTGAGCCACAAGCTGGCTACGGCCATCGCCAACGTGCGGCATGCCGAACAGCTCAAGACGATGTTTCATCGCACGGTCGCGACGCTGGTGACGGCCATCCAGGCCAAGGACAAATACACCCGCGGCCACTCTGAGCGGGTCCGGCGCTATGCCCGCGCGTTGGGGGAAGCCCTCGAGCTGCCCCCCTACGAGCAGGAGTGCCTTGAGATTTCAGCGGTCCTCCATGATGTTGGCAAGATCGGCATGCCTGACAAGATCTTGATCCACAATGATGATCCACTGACGCCCGAAGAGCTCGAAACGGTCAAGGTGCACCCGTTGCAGGGAGCCAAGTTGCTGTCGAAAATCCCCGAGCTCGAGGCCGTGGTGCCCGGGGTGAAATGGCACCACGAAGATTACGGGGGCGGGGGCTATCCCGACGATATGGTCGGGGAAGATATCCCGCTGCAGGCGCGCATCATCGCGATCGCGGACACCTACGATGCTGTGACCACCGACCGGCCCTATCAGAAAGGCGTCTCGAAACTGGAGGGTCTGGAGATCCTCAAAAAGCTCAAGGGAACCCGTCTGGACCCGGCGCTGGTCGATCTTTTTGTCGACGCGATGCGCGCTCGCTATCTCGCGCGTAGATGGTCGGGCGCCGGCGATGGAACCTCGATGGTTCGTTAGCCCGGTTTTCCGCCAGGGCTTGTGACGCCATCTCATTGGAAGTCACGACTTTTGACACGCGTGCGTGGCAATTCCAGCTGCGGTTTCCACAACTTATCCACAATCACGTGCACGACTCCTTCCGCGCGCTGCAGTCGGCCTGTTACGCCGAGGAACGGGGTCGTGCGAGCCAATGTGGAGAAGCGTTCGAAGACGGCTTTCCACAAAACCAAATTCACAAACCCGGTCTCGTCCTCCAGGGTCATGAACGTCACGCCTTTCGCGGTGCTCGGACGCTGGCGGCAGATGACCAGACCCGCGTAGAGCACCCGCCGCCCATCGGCCAGCTTGGCGACTGCCTGGGCATCCGGCAGGCCGAGGGCTTGCAGCTGCGGACGCAGGGGCTCGAGCAGGTGCCCCTGCACGCTGTGCGAGCTGGACCGGTAGTCCCAGCTGATGCTCTCGAAGCGCTCCAACGCGGGTAGCACCGGGATCGGCTCACTCCATTCAAAGGGCAGCCCTGGCCTCTCTTCGGCAGGCCGCCGTCCGCGCACCTGCCACAGGGCTGAGCGCCGCCGACGCTGCAAGCTACCCAGAGCGCCCGCCTCCGCCAGCACCAACAGACTGCCCTTGTCCAGTCGGGTACGGTCGGCCAGATCCTGTACTGACCGGAAGGCCTGCTGCTGCCGGGCCGCAATCACGCGCTCGACCGCGGCCTGCCCCAGACCTTTGACGAAGCGCAGGCCCATGCGCAGGGCGAAGTCGTGACCAAGGGGCTCCAGCGTGCATTCCCAGTGGCTGAAGCCGACGTCGATGGGCAGGGCTGTGTGGCGGTGGCGCTTGAAGTCCTCGACGATGGTCGCGGCCGAGTAGAAGCCCATCGGCAGAGCGTTGAGCAGGGCGCAGGTGAATTCGAGGGGATAGTGGCACTTCAACCAGGCGGTCGCATAGGCGATCAAGGCAAAGCTGGCCGCGTGGCTCTCGGGGAAGCCGTATTCGGCGAATCCCTGGATCTGCTGGAAGACGCGCTCGGCGAACTCCGGGGTGATGCCTTTGGCGATCATGCGTGGAATCAAACGCTCACGGTGCTGCTCGATCAAGCCTCGCTTGCGCCAGGCCGCCATATCGCGGCGCAGCTGATCGGCCTCGCCAGGAGTGTAGTCGGCCGCCACCATCGCGATCTTCATCACCTGTTCCTGAAACAGCGGCACCCCCAGCGTCTTGCCCAACACAGGCTCGAGGCTGGGATGGGGGAAATCAACAGGCTCCTGGCCATTGCGGCGGCGCAGATAGGGATGCACCATATTGCCGGTGATGGGCCCCGGCCGCACGATGCTGATCTCGACGACCAGGTCATAGAAACAACGCGGTTTGAGGCGTGGGATCATCGCCATCTGGCCGCGGCTCTCGATCTGGAAGACGCCGACGGTGTCGGCTTTCTGGATCATCGCCCAGGTGGCAGGATCTTCGGCGGGTATGGTGGCCATCGTGAAGCTGCGCCCGCGGTGCTGGCGGATCAAGTCGAAGCCGATGTGTAGTTGGTGCAGCGCTCCCAGCCCCAGCAGGTCGACCTTGAACAGTCCCAGGGCCTCGACATCGTACTTGTCCCATTGGATCACGGTCCGGTCTGCCATCGCGCCGTTCTCGATCGGCACCAGCTGGCAGATGGGATCATGGCCGAGCAAGAAGCCGCCCGGGTGGATGGACAGGTGGCGGGGAAAGCCCTGGATCTGGTTTCCCAGCTTCAGAAGCTGAGCGTGCGGGCGCGTCTTCGGATCGAGGCCGGCCCGCACAAAGGCAGCCTCATCGAGTCCATCGTAGGCTCCCAGGTTGCAGGCGAGCCTCTCGAGCGAGACTACCGGAAGCCCCAACACTTTGCCGACATCCCGCGCCGCCGAACGTGCCCGGTAACGGATGCAGGTCGCGACCATCGCGGCGTGGCTGCGGCCGTACTTCGTATAGACGTGCTGGATGACCTCTTCGCGGCGGTTGTGCTCGATGTCGAGGTCGATGTCCGGGGGCTCGGCACGCTCCTGGGAGATGAAACGCTCGAACAGCAGGTTCATGCGCACGGGGTCGATGCTGGTGATGCCGAGGCAGTAGCAGACCGCGGAGTTGGCTGCCGAGCCACGGCCCTGGCAGATGATGCCCTGGCCCCGGCAGAAACGGACGATCTCCCACATCGTCAGGAAGTAGCCACAGTAGTCGAGCTTGTCGATCAGCTGCAGCTCGCGCTCGAGCTGCACACGCACGTCATCGGGAAGCACTCCGTCATAGCGCTTGAGTGCCCCCTTGTAGGTCAGATGGCTCAACCACTCGATGGAGCTGCTCCCATCGGGCAGCTTCTCCGATGGGTAGCGGTACTGCAGCTCGGCCAGCGAAAAATCACAGCGGGCCGCAATCTCCCGCGTTCTTACGAGGGCTTCAGGCAGGTCCGCATAGAGCGCCGCCAGCTGCTCGGGCCCCTTCAGGGCGTGCTCTGTGTTGGCAGCGAGCAGGCAGCCCGCCTCACTCAGACGCACTCCGTGGCGGATGCAGCGCAGCACATCCTGGAGCGGACGGCGGCTCGGGCAGTGGTAGAGCACTTCCTGGGAGGCCACCAGCGGCAACCCGTGCCGCGCGGCGCGGGCGCGCAGACGCACCTCCATACCGAGCTCTTCGGGCTGGCGGTTGCGGCTGAGCCACGCATAGATGCGGTCGCCGAAGGCTTCCCGTAGGCTGCCCGCCAGGTCTTCGCACGGAGCGGGCTGCGCCAGCCGGCTGCGGGGACCGCCCCAGAGCGCCAACAGTCCCTGGTTCTGTGTCAACACCTCATCCCACAGCACCCGGCAGCTGCCCTTCTGCGAGCGCAGGCAGCCAGCGGAGACCAACTGGCAGAGCCGCGCATAGCCGACCTTGTTCTGCGCCAGCAAAACCAGCCCGCTCCCGTCTTCGAGACTCAGCTCAGAGCCAACGATCAGTGGCAGACCCAGCTGCTGGGCTTTGCAGTGCGCCTTGACGATGCCGTAGACGCCGTTGGTGTCGGTCAGAGCGAGGCCGTCGAGGCCCAGGGCTGCGCAGGTCTCGACCAGCTCCTCGGGTTGGCTCGCGCCTTCGAGGAAAGAGTAATGGCTCTTGCAGACCAGGGGCAGCATCACATCACCCGCGCAGCCAGAAACCAGCGTCCAACCCGCTGGTCGCAGTACACCCACAGCCACGCCCCCGCGCGCGTCTGCAGAAACAGATAGCGACGCTCGACCGGCTCCGCCCACCATTTCCCAGACACTGGGTAGGGTCCGCAGCAGCGCACGATGCTACCGCGCCGGATGCGGTGTTCGAGCCAGCGCTCAGGCAGCTCCAGACGGGGGCTGAGGGGGATCGCAGGGAGGAAGAAGCGCCGGATGCTCCGAGCCCTGGCAGTCTCTTGCGGCTGCGCCGGCCGCAAACGCTGCAGCGGCTGCCAACCGAAGCGTTCTTCGGGCAGGTGTGCCTCAACCACCCGAGCGCACACCACCGCCTCGGGACCGAAGCGAGCGCGCAGGCGTGCCAGAGCCCGATCGGCGGCCGCCAGATCGCGCTGAGGGCTGCTGAACAGCTCGAGTTGCTCGGGACGCAACGCCACACCATAGACCTGCAGGCGCAGTTCTTCTACCGCGGTTTGTAGCTGCAGGTTCTGCAGCCGCAACCGCAGCAGCTCGAGGATCAGACCCTGGTCGAGGCTGGCCCGGGAAGGGCGCAGGCGCGTGCACAGCCGACGAGGAGCCTCGCCGAGAGGCCGAGCAGAAGAATCCGCGCGGCTGCCCGCCTCGAGCTGCAACTCGAGCTCGAGCTCGGCGAGCCCCTGCGAACGAGCGGCGAGCCGGGCCAGCAGCGCTTCCAGCGCAGGGGTCAGCTCAGTCAACAGGCGGCGCGCGTCGAGGCTGGGGGTCCCGAGCTCGATGTGCTGGCAGAGCATGGGCTCAGCGAGTTCGGGCCGCAGCGGCTCCCCCACCTTCCCAGAGGCCAGCCGTTGCAGCTGCCGCACGCGCGGTCCGAAACGGCGCAGCACTCCGGCGCTGGGCAGGCGCATCAGCTCGTCGAGCTTTTCGACTCCCAGCTGGCGCAGGGCCAACAACTCCTTTCCCTCGAGGTCGAGATGCAGCAGGGGTGTCTGGCGTGCTGTCCGCAGTTCTTCCTCGGGGCTGCTAAAGACGCGCAACCCACGCCCCTCATCAGCCCGAGCGCTGGCGTAGCTGCCGAACTTGCTGAAGCCGACCACCACACCACAGTGGAAACGCTCGCGAGCGAGACGGGTGCGGACTTTCTCTGCCCAGACGCGCAGCGAACGGTGCAGCGGAACCAGGCCCGAAGCATCGAGCCAGAACACCCCAGGCGCCTCCTCGCAAGGTTCGACGTCGGGGCCCAGCTCGCGCAGCAAGCTCGTCAGGCTCTCCAGCGCGCGCTGCAGCTCGAGCGCGGACACCACCCCCGCGCGGAAGTCGCTGCACAACGAGAGCCCCGCGGCATAGCGCATCCCCGGCAAGATCCCCTGCTGACGTGCCCGCGGGTTCACCCACAGGATGTCCGCTTGCGGCTTGTCCGCGGCAATCACCGCACAGGGGGCGTCTTCCCATCCCGGCTGGCGCCGCTGCAGCAATTGCAGGGGCAGCGCCGGGATGTCAACACAAGCCAACCGGGGCATGGTAGCTCCGCACCTCAAACCAGCCTGCCGGCCGGCGTTTGTCACGCAGCGCCTGCAGTCGATAACACCAGTGGAGCTCAGCAGATTCGTCCGGCGGGTTGGGAGCCTCACTCTCACTGCGTGAAGCCTGCAGACGCAACGACACCAGCGGCCCCAGGGAGGCGCCGACCTGCGGAAGCTCTTCAGAGCAGGGTTGCCAGCGCGTGCCAGGCTGTGCCTGCTCGCGCATGCACACCACGGCGGTCCCGTACTTGGCAGCCAGGCCGTTCAGGCGTGACTGCGTCGCCAGGGGCAGCTGCCGCCGCAGGCCCAACTCGATCAGGATCAGGCCAAAGCCGCCCGACCGCAGGAGAGTGTCGACCGCCCGCAGCTGCGCGCTCCCGAACGGAACACGCACCACCACCAGCGCCGCCAGGTCGATGCCCAGCGCCGCCAGATCAGGAGGAAAGGCGAAGCCCTCAAGCTGCTCGCGCGCCCGAGGCTCCCAACCTCCCGGACGCACCAGCGGAGCAAGCCAGGCCGGAGGACGCACGGGCCTGCCCGCTCTGCCCGCCGGGCCGCCCGCCGGGCAGACCCAGGCGACGGGCTCTGCACGTAGTTGGGCTTCGAGCACGAGCTGAGCCGCCAGAGTCAAGGCGCCGCACCCCTGCAACTCGACCAGCCGCCCGGCCAGCGTGGCGAGATTCCAACCGGCGGGCCCCAGCTCCGAAGCGGGCCGCAGGCCCGGCAGCTTCCGCCGCAGGGCAGTGAGACTGTCCGCTTGCGCCCGGGAGGGCCCCGCGGACTTGCGGGCGTCGAATACGTGCGATGCTGCCAAGTTTGCTCCCGGTCACGGTCCATACCGTCACGGTCACGGTCACGGTCACGGTCACGGTCCACGGTCACGGTCACGGTCTCGGTCACGGTCACGGTCTCGGTCTCGGTCACGGTCACGGTCACGGTCCACGGTCACGGTCACGGTCTCGGTCCACGGTCTCGGTCACGGTCCACGGTCTCGGTCACGGTCTCGGTCACGGTCCACGGTCTCGGTCACGGTCACGGTCCACGGTCTCGGTCACGGTCACGGTCACGGTCACGGTCACGGTCTCGGTCACGGTCTCGGTCACGGTCTCGGTCCACGGTCTCGGTCCACGGTCACGGTCTCGGTCACGGAACCGAAACCGGAACCGGAACCCGACTCCGAACCCGAACCCCGATCCCGAATCCGCACCCGATCCCGACTCCGAACCCGATCCCGAATCCGAACCCGAACCCGGAGTCTTCCGTCAGGCCTGGTCCATGCCTTCGAACTGCTGAGAACCGCCTGTAGCGGCGGTCTACGACCAGGGCGCTCTGCGAGCGCCAGAGAAGACCGATCCGGATTGGCAAACCCAGAACCTCTGGATGCAACCTTTGCCAGAGCTCCTTCCGGCGCTCATAGAGCGCCGCTACAGCGCAGCTCCTTCCGGCGCTCATACAGCACCGCTACAGCGCAGCTCCTTCCGGCGCTCATACAGCGCCGCTACAGAAGACGGCTCCGAATCCCGAACCCGACTCTTCCGTCAGGCCTGGTCCATGCCTTCGAACTGCTGAGAGCCGCCTGTAGCGTCGGTCTATGCAGCCTGCGGCGAAAATCGTGAAGCCAGGTGCCGCGCCGGTGGTTCGATGGCGAGGCGGACGACACAGTCGGCCCGGATGGCCGGCGAGGAGGACAACGAAGCCAGCGGGCCGCCGCCGTGGTGGCTGGCGAAGCGATT
>JAJDCP010000011.1 GCA_029260765.1 Planctomycetota bacterium | reverse complement strand
TCACCAGGATCATGACCAGGAATGCGTAGGCAAAGTCGTAGCTTGAGCTGAGATAGCCTGAGCCGAGCGCCTGAGTCACGCCGATCAACACCCCCCCGAGCATCGCCCCGCGGATGTTGCCAATGCCACCGAGCACTGCCGCCGCGAAGGCAATCAGGCCAGGGTAGTAGCCCATGCGGGGCTCGATGTTGCCCCCGACCTTGAGGGCGTAGAGCACGCCTGCCACGGCGGCCAGAGCCGAGCCGATCATGAATGTCATCACGATGATGCGGTCGACGTTGACGCCCATCAAAGCAGCGGTCTGTTGATCGAGGGAGCAGGCGCGCATCGCTTTGCCCACCTTGGTCTTACGTACCAGGAAATCCAGGCCGACCATGCTGATGAACGCTGCCCCCCAGATCGCCAGGTCCTTGCCGTAGATCGGGGTGTGCATCAGCCAGGTGAAGAACTCGGACTGGCTGGCGAAGAACTCGGGAATCGCATCATCGGGAAAGTTCTTGGGGCGCGCTCCGAACACCAACTGCGCGACGGTCTGCAGAATCAGAGACATGCCGATCGCCGTGATCAGCGCCGCCAGACGCGTCGAGCGGCGCAGAGGACGGTAGGCGATGAAATCCAGCGACGCCCCGAGCAGAGCGCAGCAGACCATCGCCATCGGCAACGCAACGAGCACGGGAATGTGCCACTCGGTCACGAACCACCAAGCGAACATTGCGCCGGCCATGTACACCTCGCCGTGGGCGAAGTTGATCAGCTTGATGATGCCGTAGACCATCGTGTAGCCCACGGCAATCAATGCGTAGATGGCGCCCAGAGTCAGGGCGTTTGCCAGATGTGGGGCGAGGTTTTCCATGCGCGGCATTCCCTGCAGGAGCGGGGCGCGGGCGCCCCAGGTGGGTCAGTTCAGCTGCTTCGGAGAGACGCCGAACTTGCCGTCGATGACTTGCTTGACGTGGATGGGTTTGCCGACACAGTCACCATTCTCGTCGAAGTATGTGATGCCGGTCAGGCCCGTGAAGCCCGATTCCGGTGTGGTCTGGCTGGCGAGATGGTCGCGGATTTTCTTGCGGTCTTCCCCCACCTTTTCGATCGCCGCCAGGATCTGCCCGCAAGCGTCGTAGGTCAACGCTGCCCAGGTGTCGGGCTCTGTGCCGTGCATAGCCTCGAAAGCTTCGGCGAAGCTGGTGACTTCAGCAGTCTGGCTGCTGGTTCCGAAAATGAAGGGGCTGGTGATGTAGATCCCGTTGGCTGCTTCGCCACCGGTGGAAATCAAGTCGGGGCTGTCGAGGCCGTCGCCACCGAAGAAGGGTACGTCCAATCCCAGGTCGTTCTTGGCCGTCTTGACGATCAACGCGGCTTCGTTGAACAGGCCCGAGATGAAGACTCCTTCGGGCTTGGCTTGCTTCACGTTGGTCAAGTGGGGGGTGAAGTCCTGCGTACGACCACGCTGGTAGGTCTCTTGCGCCACAATCTCGAGTCCGATGCGGCCGGCTTCCGCCTCAAACGCCTCTTTCAAGCCCGTACCGTAGTTGTCCGATTCGAAGATGATCGCGACCTTGTTCAGGCCCAGGGCTTCTTTGGCGAAGCGGGCAAGAAAAGTGCCCTGCTGGTCATCCCGATACAGGTTGCGGAAGGTCCAGTCTCCGCCCTGGCAGACGTCGACATTGGTCGAGCCGGGGCTGAACTCGACCAGCCCCACGCGGTTGTATTCTTGCTTGCCGGCCAATGAGCAGTCGCTGTTGAAGTGGCCGACGACCGCCAGGATGGCGTCGTCGGAGGACAGTTTGCGCGAGACACTGGTTGCTTCCGCTGCCAGGCCCTTGTCGTCTTCGATCTGGAAGCGCACGGTCTTGCCGTTGAGGCCACCGGCGTCGTTGATCTCCTTCTCTTTGAGCGCGGCAGCTTTGCTGATCATCTCGCCGAAGG
The DNA here is from genome assembly GCA_029260765.1 of Planctomycetota bacterium. Classification (GTDB taxonomy): domain Bacteria; phylum Planctomycetota; class J058; order JAJDCP01; family JAJDCP01; genus JAJDCP01. Next base: position 292,419 of record JAJDCP010000011.1, on the reverse strand, counting down.
CCGCAGCCGAGCCCGTGATGGGGCCTACCACGCCGATGACGATCTCTTCTTTGCCGCCAGCATCGCCGCAGCCGATCATCGATACGCACAGAAAGAGCCCTACGACGAGCTTTGTGAACAGACGCATGTTTCTCCCCCGCTGGGTATGTGTAGAAGGCAGGATTCTAGGGATGCGCCGAAGACACGTCAACTGTCGTCAGAAGCCGCCAACCACGATGTCGTACAGCAGCCGCGTCAGGAAGAAGTAGACAGACAGGCCGATCACGTCATTGATCGTGGTCACAAAGGGCCCGCTGGCGAGAGCGGGGTCTTTGCCCAGGCCTCGGAAGATGAAGGGGATTGAGGCCCCGCAAGCGCTGGAGACAGTCATTCCCAGCAGCATCGAGCCGCCCACCACCAACCCGAACGAGCCGGGCACCGCGCCATCAGTGAACCAGGGGACCAAGAGCGCCGTGAAGCTCCCCGAGAGCAGGGCACACAGGCAGCCCAGCACACTGCCGGTGGCGACCTCCTGCAGCACGACCTGCAGCATCGTGCGGTGGCGGATCTCGCCGGTCGCGATGGCGCGCACGATGATGGTCGCGGACTGGATGCCGACGTTGCCCCCCATGCCTGCGAGCACGGGCATGAAGATCGCAGTCATGCCCGCGAAGTATGCCATCGCGTCATCGAAAGTCGAGATGTAGACCGCTGTCATCAGACCCAGGGCAAGAGTTGTCAGCATCCAGGGCATGCGTGCCTGCACGCGCTTGAACACGCTTTGCGAGAGCGGATGCCGGTGATGGGTTCCGGCCAGCATGCTGAAGTCTTCGCTGGCTTCCTCCTGGATGACGTCGATCACGTCGTCGACTGTGACGATGCCCAGCAGCTTGCCCATACCGTCGACGACGGGCAGGCTGCTGAGGTTGTATTTGTCCACCAACTGCGCCACTTTCTCTTGATCGGTGCTCGGTCGACAGGTGATGGGGTGCTCGGTCATGAAGGCTTTGAGCGGTTGATCGGGGGTCTGTATCAGGATCTCGCGGATCGACACGACTCCTTTGAGGCGCCCCTTTTCGTCCGTGACATAGACCACATGAATGGTCTCTGCGTCTGTATCGCGCCGGATCTGCGGCAATACATCACGCACGCAGGTTTCCGGTCCGAAGGACAGAAACTCTGTGGTCATCAGCCCGCCGGCAGACTCCGGATGGTACTTCTTCAGCCTCTCTATATTCGTGCGATGCTCGTCGTCAACGGCTGCCAGGATCTTGCCATGATCCTGCTCAGGAAGGAGCTCAAGCAGGTCGACCGCCTCGTCCGGCTCCATCTCGTTGATGACCCTGGCGATCTTGGTGTGGTTGAGTCCCAACAGCACTTTCTTGTAGACCTCGATCGGCAGCTCTTCAAAGACGTCTGCCGCATCTTTGTCTTCCAGTGTGTTGACGACTTCTTCGCGCACCTCGGTCGGGCTGTTCGAGAGAAACTCGGCGATGTCTGGCGCGTAGACAATTTCCGGGAGCTCGTCAGTCGGGGGACTGCCGATCTCTTCGCGCTTGATGCGGATTGTTTTGTCTGCCATGGATGCTGTCGTTTTCGAAGCTTTCGGTGACTGTTGTTTCTGCCTGCGCACAGAAAGCAGAACTAAGGACCGATGCAGCACGCACTCGTTGGCGCCGGTCCGCACCGCCCATGGCGGGGCTCGCCGCTTACATACGCCCGGTATGCTGGTTTCTCGTTCCCTGCCAGGGGCGACAATAAACTGCCGAAAAACCCGGGATTTGTTTCTCGTGGACCGCAAGCCGCGCGCCCGGCCCTTGATGGGCTGGCGCTACTGCGCGGCTTGTATAGGGTGCATCGCGCTCAAAGAGCCATGCTACAGGGAGGCGTCGCCACGTCAAGCGGAGGAAGGCTGCTGGTCAGCCGAAGATCTCGTCGAGGGCTTGTTGGTCGAATTCCTGGCGTCGGTCAGGCCGCTTGCGTTCGACCTTTGGGCGGCGTTCCATCTTCTTCAACATGTCGGCAAGTTTGTTCTGGGCTTGTTTGGCGTACAAACGAACCATCCCTGTGGTCGTTCGGTCGTCGAAGATCGTGACCACGATCGTGGGGTCTACCAACATCAGCTGGATGTTGATTTCCTTGCCCTGGTGGAACAGTACGGGGAACGCCTCTTCGCCGAGCTGGCGAGCGAGCTCGCGGGTCGCAGCGAACGAGCCGGCGACCAGGGCTGAGATCGTCTCGAGGTTGATGTCAGAGACGGAGCCCACCTGAGCCACGAGGTGCCCCGCTTTGTCGATGAGGATGTTGCAGCGCGACTCGGAGAGGCGCATGTACTCATCGAGGATCGCCATGATCTGAGGAATATAATCCTGATAGAAGATCAGGCGTCGTTGACGCAGAAGTTCGCTATCGGAAGAAATGATCAGGCCCCCCGCAATTCAACTTGTCGACACAGGCTCAGAGCCCCAGAATCGCTGCGAAGTCTTGCCAATAGATCGCGACGACCACACATAGGCCTACGGCCAGACCAACCACAAGAGCAACCTTCTTCACATCCATGGGCTCTCGTCCCGAGCCCTTGGGCCCCGATCGGGGCCCAGAAGACGAACCCGAGCGGGACCGTTGCTGCGGTGCGGCTTCTTGCCGCCGGCGTTGCATCGGTTGCGGTTCGGGCAGTCCCCGTCGGATCCGCCCAGGCCTGCCGGATCCGCCCGCGTCGGCGCCCGCAGATGCACGCTCGCGGGCCGGAGGTGGCTGGCTGCGTGATTGCGAGTTGCGACCAGGTGAGCTGGCGACAGCGGCTCCACGACTCTGCCCACCACCCGCTGGTGGTTGACGGCGGTCGTTGCCGGCCGGCGCCCCGCGTGCTCCGGCTGCAGCCGCGGGGGAACGTGCCTTGCTGGACTGACGTCGCGCTCCCGAACGAGCGCCTGAAGAGCGCGTACCGACACCATATTGCTTGTTGAGATTGTCAAGCACCAGGCCTGCAAGCCTTTTCAGCGTCGGAAACACCCCTTCACCGGTTTTGGCACAACCCTCCATGCTCGGAACACTGAGCTTGTTGACGGACTCTTCAAGCTCGGGCACCGTCATGATGTCGGGCAGGTCACGCTTATTCCATTGGATGACCAGGGGGGTGCTGCGGATGTCGAGACCCTGTTCTTTCAGATTGTCCTCGAGATTCTGGATCGACTCGATGTTCTCTTGCAGCTTGGATGTTCTCGAGTCAGCTACGAAGATCACTCCGTCGGCCCCTTGCAGCACGAGCTTTCGCGTCGCATTGTAGTAGACTTGGCCGGGTACCGTGTAGAGCTGGAACTTCGTGTTCATGCCGCCGACTTTTCCCAGGTCGAGAGGCATATAGTCGAAGAACAGCGTGCGGTCACCCTCCGTCGCAATCGACGTCAGCTCACCTCGTCGGTCGGGCGGTGCCTTCTTGTGGACGACCTCGAGATTGGTCGTCTTTCCACTCAGGCCAGGGCCGTAGTAGACGATCTTGCAGTTGACTTCTCGACGGGCGAAGTTAATCTGAACCATACATCAGCCCTGCAACGGGGGTTGTTCTAATTTCCGTTCGCGGGCTCGGATCTTCCTTCCCGCGCTCTGGATTTCGATCAGTGTGACATCCAGATTGATATAGGAGTTGGTCACAACGACGATATAAGCATTTCCCAGGTCTTCGAGCACCAGCTTACCATGACTTGAAGTCATGATGATACGGTCCAGGTTTGAGTCCAGGCTCTTTTTTGCTGTCTGAATCATCATTGATGAAACCGCAGCAAGAGTCTCCTGTTCCAATCCCTTACTCAGGGCCGAAGCGACAATCATGCCATCTTCGGTGACGACCATGCTCCCTTTGACACCAGCGTGCTCATTCAGCTCGCTCAGGATTTCGCGCACGCTTGGAACCTCAGTTGACAAAGAGTTCGTGTTCGAGGAAATTCCGCACGGCCCGGTCCAGCAGATTCACCTTAACGGCTCGAGTCATAAACAACGCGAATCGTACAATGTCGAATCGCATGATCATGATCTTGGTGTCTCCACCGTCGAAGAGCCCGTGCTTGAGGGCTCCCAGGTCCATTCTCACCGAGCAGTCTTCCGTCGCATTGAACAGACGCTCTGCTTTCTGTGCAAGAAACAATCTATCGACCCGTTCGCCGGGAGCCGTGAACGACGCCAGGATCTTTCCACCAGGTGCCAGCGCAACGACGAATTTGAGTCCTTCAAGCCCGCTGAATTGAGCGAGCTTCTTCTTCAGCAGCGTCGGCTCTTTCAAAAAACGCTCTGCTGGACTATAGCCGTTGTATCGGTGCCCTTCACCCCTTCGGTACAGTTCTTCGTACTTTCGGAAGGCATCTTCGAGAAACCGTTCGTCCGCGTTGGGCAGTCTGAGCGCCCTCTCGCGGAGGCGGCGAGCCCGCGGGTCGTTTGGAGCAAATCGTAGAATCTGTTCCAAGACCTGCAAAGCCCGGGTACGTTGGCCCACTTCGACAAGGATCTCGGCCATGGTCAGTAGGGACCGGTAGTTGTCCCGGTTCAGCTCGACCGCCCGTTCGAAGTACTGGATCGCCAGGAAGCCATCTTTCGCCTGGTGTGACACGGCAAAACGGCGCGCGCGGATCTTGCCCAGCACGATGTAGTTGCCGTCGCTCTGAGGGAACTTCTCGACGGCAGAGAGCGCAAGATCTTGCGACAGCTCTTCTTCGCCCAACTCGAGATACAGGTCGGCGAGGCGGGCGTACATGACGGGGTCGGAGCTGCGGCGCAACTCGCCGCGAAGCGACTTGAGCTCGTCTTTGTTTCGAAGCCTCATCAATCGTCGGTAGGCCGTGCGGATCAGTTCAGAGTCCGGGAAGCGGGTGAGCGCATCTTTCGCCACCGTCTCCGCTTCGTCGATCTGCTCGCACTCGACCAATTTGTCGATCAGACTGACGAAGATGAGCGGAGTGGGGAACTCTTTCGAGTCGCGCCGCACCCGGCGCAATTCACTCCGCTGTTTCATGCGCTGTAGGAAACCCAACGGCAAACCATCCGGCAGTAGGGAAGGGTGATCAGAGAGGCCAGCTCGTGAGAACGGCTCCGTGGAGTCCGCCGTCAATTGTTTGTGAGCCAGTCCTGGTGAAAAAAGTTCCTTCTCCCTTGGGAACAACTGATTTATTGCTTTTCGTGTACCAGTTTCACGTCGCGCTGTCAAGCGGGGGGGCGCCCCAACCCAGGGAGGGCAGGGGCGGTAGATCCCCAAAGGCGCAGGCCGGGGCATTCCTTGACAAGAGAGGCCTGTTACCCCGGCCTGAGATTCGCGTAGCACGGCCTTCCGGCCAGGCGCGGGAATCAGAAGAGCATGTCAGTCGACAATCGGAATCACAGCGCTACCTTCGGTCACACCAGAGCCGCCCAGCGCATCGAAGCTCGCGTTCGACTGGAACGCACCGCGGGCACGCAGCCAGATCAGTCCGCCGTCGCCACCGACGCTCGAGGTGTTGGGATTGTTGTTGGCGTCGCCGCCACGTGCATTCAGATTGCCGAGATTCTCGCCTTCCCCGTTGCTGGCATCTTCGCCGTCGTTGGGGTCGGTATCGAACATGATGTCGCCGGCATCTCCACCGAAGAGCACGCCCGAGCCACCGTCGGTGGTGATGGTGCCGCTGTTGCGGATCATACCACCGAGGTCGTTGTTGTCGGAGTCCGTCGTGATGTAGACGTCGCCGCCATGGCCCGCGGAGGCGTTGTCTTGACCAGAGGCAGAGCCACCACCGGTGTCGATCGAGCCTTCGTTTTCGATGTTCTGGCCACTGTCGTAGGTGGTGAACCACACATCGCCGCCGTCCCCACCATCGCTGAACTGCCCGCCGCCAGTACCGGATCCACCGTTGCTGATGATCCGTGCCTGGTTGAGGAGGTCGCCCGTGCCGGTGTTGCCCGACTTCGGCGCCAGGCTCAAGCTGATATCGCCACCATGCCCGCCGTCGCGACCGCTGCCGCCATTAGCGGAAAGGATCGTGCCACCGATCACCAGGCTTCCGTTGGTGTCAACGTTGGAGGCGGAGGCGGAAATGTCGCCGGCGTCGCCACCGAGGAGATTGCCCGAGCCACCGTACGTGGTGATGCCTTCGATCGGCAGCATCTCGAGGAAGATGTCATTGCAGGCGCTGATGGCAACGCTGCCACCATGCTCGCCGTCGTCTTCGCCGTTGCCACCGTTGGTGGTGATCTTGCCGCGCATGATGACGTTGCCTTCGGATGTCAGACCCGGGCTGGAAATCGAGGTGCCGCAGTTGTCTGCGTTCAGCCAGACGTTTCCGCCTCGGCCGGCCACAGGGCCGGAACCACCACTGGTGTCGATCTGTCCGAGGACAAAGATCTCGCCACCCGGTTCGGTGGCGTTCAGGCTGACGCTCGTTCCGCGGGTCGCCACGGTGTTCGAATCGCCGCCTGCGAGATCGATCGCGCCGAGCACATGAATGGTCGGCGCATTGATCACCAGCAGAGTCTCACTGCCGACCGAGTTGGTCAGTGTGCCTTGGATCACGAAGTTTTGAACGAAAGTCAAGGTTCGGATGCCGTTGGCCGACGTGTTGGTCAGGCCGTTGCCGACCATCGTCGAGGCGTCTGCCTCACCCGTGACCTGCCAATCGGTACTCGAGAATTCGGGGTCAGGGATGTCACCTGCCCTGATGTAGATGTTGTCACCAGCCTCCAGGCTGACACTGCCACCGCAGCCACCGACTCCGATGGAATCGGAAGCGGAGCCACCGTGGGTGTCGATCAGGCCAGCGCTTCCACGGTTGGAATCGCTGGAACACCCGACGAACGCCAATGCTACGATTAGGGCCGGAAGAACCGAGCCCAGTTTCGGGAAACCCGTCATGCTACGCCTCCAAATAAACTGTCTGCCGTGCGCACTCTTCGCCCGAGCACCGAGTTCTTCAGGCCCGGACCGCAGGAATGCCTCGGACGTCACACGCCACACCAGAGCAGTTCTTAATTTCCCCACCACGGAGAGACATATGCTTCCTGTTTTGCCAACATTAATGCTCTGGCGCCCTTTATTCAAGCACAACCTGAAAAAAGATCCGCTTTCCCCTTATTCTGTCAGCACTTAGAGCTTACGGTCCGCGGCTCGGTTTGCTTGACCCCTGACACGTAGGCTCATAGAATCGTGCGCAGGGCGGGTTGCGCGCGAGGGTGCCGGGAAAACGACCCCTGCGCTGGCGAGCGATTCGAGCCAAGAAACACGGAACCATCGAAGGGCGGTCGCGTCCAAGAACCAGGAGCCGGGACCAAGGTGACAGCTACTTCGGCTCACGAAGATGCCGGGCTGGTCCAAAGGGCCAAGGCCGGAGACCGTAAGGCGTTCGAAGAGCTGGTCCTGCGTTATCAGGACCGGATCTATACCGTCACTGTTCGTGTGCTCGGCAATCGAGATGACGCCCTTGAGGCCTCGCAGGAAACCTTCCTGAAGGCTTATCGGGCATTGCAGAGGTTCGACGGCCGTTCGGCCTTCTACACCTGGTTGTTCCGGATCGCGGTCAACAGCGCTCGGTCGCACCGACGTAAGGTGCGGCGCCGCAATGAGCTGCCAATGGAGTACAATCAAGAAGGCGAACGTTGGGAGCCGAGAGATGACGGTTCTGAGCGACCCTTGCAGAGAGTCCTGCAGCGCGAGAGGCAGGCCGTGGTGCAGAAGGCGCTGGCCGAGCTGGATCGCGAGGCCTCGACAATCATCGTGTTGAAGGACATCCAAGGGCTTCGTTACGAAGAGATGGCTGAAGTCCTCGACTGCCCGCTCGGGTCCGTGAAGTCCAAGCTTTTCCGCGCTCGACAGAAGCTGCGCAAGAAACTGGAGGGGTACATCGATGGACGGCGATAGCTTCGTTGAGATGCTGTGTCCCTACGTCGATGGCGAGCTGAGCGTCGACGAGCGGCAGGAGCTCGAGGCGCACCTCGCCGAGTGCTCGGCTTGCCGCGACGAGCTTGACGGCCTGGGCTCAGTGGTCCAGCAGCTGCGAGAGCTGCCTCAGCTGACGGCGCCTGCCAGCTTGTTCGATTCGGTCCGCAAGGGGCTGGACGGCGGGTCGGCTCGACCCGCCCGGCCAGGCCGGGCGGGTGTTTTCCTGCGGCGGGCGTTTGCGCTGGCGGCCGGCGTCTTGCTGGCGTTGTGGGTCGGAATGGGCCCGCCGGCCACTCCTCCGCAGGGGCCGCACGATCGCGACCAGGCGGAACTCTCGCTCGCCGAACGAGAGCATGAAGACGACCGCGCGGAAGAGCCGGCAGGAGGCGCCGGAGCGCCTGGAGCTGCCGTCGATCCTGGTCTGGAAGCTCCCGCAGAGGCGAAGGTCGAGGCGAACGACAGCGATCCCGACGACGTGAGCCTCGGTGCACCGGCTCCTCCAATGCCCGAACCCACCATGCCCGCAGACGAAGGCTGGCCGGCCAACGAGGTCCGCGATGGGGGCGCGGCGGGTGGACGGGCCCCAGACGTGCCTGCAGATGGCATGCCGGTAGACAGCGAGCGAGCGCAGGGGTGGCGGGTCGACGCGTTGATCGCCGAGCTCGAAGCGACGATTGAGGTGGGTCAATCCTTGCTCGCAGAGGTCTCCGAAACCGAAATGCCCGGCCTGCTCTCGCGACTTGAGCAGCTTCCGGGCGTGGAGCTCGACCTCAAAGATCTGCGTGCACGCGAGTCGGAGATGGGCGGCGGAGCCGCGCGAGACGCGCAGGCCGAAAAGTCCGACTGGTTGTTTGAAGGCGAACGCAGTCGACGTGCCCGGCCAGGCGCGGCGCCACTTCCCGGCCCGGAGCCGCAGTCTCCACCCGAGGCGGACGAGTCCCCGGTACAGAGAGGGATGACCTTCGGGGCCACCATGTCCGACTCGCTCGACGTGATGGTTGCGATCCTGCAGCAGGATTTTGCCGGCGACACTGTCGGTCTCTCCTCGGCGGAGGTGCGCTGGTTGCTCCGGCTCCTCGAGATCCCGTCGCATGACAACCGGCGACAGATCCTCTTCCTGTGGGAGCCCATCGATCCCGGCGTCGGATTGCGCGAGCGTGCCGCAGCCGAAGCCTACACCAAACAACGGCTTGAGGCTCTGGAAAGCCTGCGCGAGTGATCCCGGGTCACTCGTGGCAGACTGCTGGCCGGCCCGAGATCCTTGGCGGGATCTCTCCGTTTCCCCGAGCAGGCAGAGATGGTATGCTCTCGGCCTGGCGCCTGGATCTTCCATGCCCGGGCGGAGGTTTGGCGGATGCGCATCGGAGACTTCCAGAAGCTCATCGAAGCAACCTACCTTGAGAAAGACCGCGCCCGCGGCTTTGAGCGCACGTTCATGTGGTTCGTCGAAGAAGTTGGAGAGCTGTCGCGGGCGGTCGTCAAAGAGGAAGGCCCGGTCCGGCTGGCGGAGGAGTTTTCGGACGTGCTGGCCTGGCTCTCGACGCTGGCCTCACTATCCGGCATCGACCTCGAGCAGGCAGCCCGCCGCTACGCCGAAGGCTGCCCCAAGTGTCTCGCCATCCCCTGCACTTGCGGCCAGGCGGAAGCCGTTTCGTGAAGATCGTCGATCGCTATGTGATCGGGCATATCGGCTTTTCCAGCCTGTTTGCGCTGGCGACCTGCTTTTTCTTCTTCGCCCTGGGAATTGTCACTGCGCTGCTTCACAAAGAGGTCTCGCTCTTGACCATCGCGGTCAAGCTGCCGTCGAGCCTGCTGGTGGTGCTGCCGTACATTCTCCCGATTTCGCTGTTTCTCGGCACGGTCCTGACTTTCGGCAAGCTCGACGCGGACGGCGAGATCGTAGCCCTTCGGGCTCAGGGAGTGCCGGGGCTGCGGCTGACGGCGCCGGCTCTCGCCGTGGGAGTGGTCTTCGCAGCCATCCTGTTCTGGCTCGGACAGGGGGCGATTCCCTGGGCGCACGAGGCGAAATCGGACGTGAAGAGGGCGGGCATGGACGCTCTCGCCAATGCGCGGCCTTCAGGCCCCAAGACTTTCGATATCGCCGATTGGCTCAAGATCGGTTTTGCGGGCTACGACGGCGATCGATTCCACAACCTGGTCATGCAGTTCCGGCTCGCCGACCTGACGCACCTGTATCTGCAAGCACCCACCGGCGCGATCCATGTCGGCAGCGATACGATCTACCTGCTCTGCCGTGATTCGGTGATCTACAGGCTGGGCAAAGAGCGCAGCGTGCCTGTCGGCATCGGACGTGCCGATCTCGACCGGCGGCTGGCCCCCGAGGCCTGGTTTGACGCGATGCCGATCCGCGCCAGCTCGCCCTATGTGCAGTTTCCCATCCCCTTCGATACCAAGGGCTTGAAGCCTGCTTCGCTGGAATCCTCCCAGCTCGCCGTCTCGGTCAAGGAGATCGACTACCGGCGTGAGCTTTGCAGGCTTCGACTGACCCACCCAGATTCCGCCCAGTGCAGCCACGTGGCGGAGCCAGGCTGCGTGCATCTCAGCGAGGTCGAGAAGCAGACTCTGGCGGAAGTCCACAGCTTGAGCCTGCAGCGCGGGGACAAGAACTTCTTCCGGCCGCCCAGCGGCGACCGTGATACGCTCAGGCGGCTCGACAAGGATCTGAACAGCTTCCGCTATCAACAGTTGTTGCGTTGGGTGCTGCCCCTGTCTTGTATCGCCTTCGTGCTGGTGGGGGCGGGCGTGCCGATGGTGACCAAACCAGGACGGCACGCCATGCTCAATTGCGTGATCGGCGCAGGTCTGCTCGCCGTGTTTTTCTATCCGTTCATCTTCCTGGTCAAGGTCGTCCCGCCTGACACGCTCTGGCTGGGCCTGGGACTGACCATGGCCATCGGCGTGGGCATGCAGCTCAAGGGGGGGCTGCAATGACCCGTCTGCTCGATCGATACCTGGCGAGCGCTTTTCTCAAGACCCTGCTGTGGACGGCGACCCTGGTCTTGATGCTCTTCCTGCTTGTCGATCTGATCTCGAGCGCCCGGGAGTTCATCAAAGATTCCTCCGGCATGCTCGGCCACTATGCCTTGCGGATCCCTGTGGTTCTGGTCATGAGCCTGCCGTTTGCGACCGTGATCGCCGCAGTGTTTACGGTGACGCAGCTGGAAAAGTCGCACGAGTTCCTGCCGCAGATGGCGGCCGGTCTACCCCTCAGTCGGGTGCTGCGGCCGATCTTCCTGACCGCCCTGTGTGTGGGGCTGTTTGGCAGCGGGCTGCAGGAGTGGCTGTTTCCTCAGCTGAAGGGTCTCTCGGAGCCGGTGCGTACCGAAGACTCCGGTTTCCTCAAGCCGCCGCCGATCCTGCTGGGCAACGAGACCCTGAGTCTGCTGCGCTACGATCCGCGCAGCAACACGGCCCAATGGGTGCTCCTGACCATCGAAGCCGATGATGGCAAGCGCGAGGAGATCTTCGCGGCCAGCATGTCCTGGGATGCCACGCAGAATGGCTGGTTGCTCCGTCGCGGGCAGCTTCTTCGCGAGAACGCAGCCGGCGAGCCTGTCATCGTGAGCTTCCGCGAGCACCTGCAGAGCTTGCAGCTCAAACCCCTGGACATCGAGACCGCGCAGCTCAAGACGGTGGATCTGGCGACAGGCTTCCACCCAGCGACCTTCTTGAACCTCGCCGGGTTGTGGCGGCAGTGGCAGAAACACGCGGGCACCGCCTCCTCCCGTCTGCTCTTCTACGATCGGCTGGTCTATCCGTTGAGCTTTTTCGTGCTGTGTCTGGTCGGTGTCCCCCTGGCCCTCCCGCGCGAGAACCGCGCCCGCATTCTGGGAGTGTTGATGGGGGCAGGTCTGTGCCTGGCCTACTTCGTGGTGTCTTTCGTCTTTCGCGAGCTGGCGTTGCGCAGCTGGATCAGCCCCGAGGTGGCCGTCGGGCTGCCCCTGGCGGGGTTCTTCGCCTTTGGCTGGGTCACTCTCGACGACGCTTCCAGCTGAGAACGGGCCCGCCTACCCGTAGCTCAAGAACAATATCAGCTGCAGGCTATTGTGCAGGAAGTGCGCCAGCATCGGTGCCCAGAGCTGTCCCGTCCGCTCGTACAGCCAGGCAAACAGAACGCCGAGCACGAAGATGGGCCCGTAGTGGTAGAAGCCGGAGTGCGCAGAAGCGAAGATCAAAGCCGAGACCAAGATCCCCCAGCGGGCCCCGAAACCACGGCGCAGAGCCTGGTACAAGAAGCCGCGGAAGATCAGCTCTTCGACGATCGGCGCACCGATCGAGGCAACCCCGAACGCCAGCAGCAGCTCCCAGCGATTGAAGCCGCCCGCCAGGGCTTCAGCCAAAGGGTGATCCTGCGGCTTGATCTGCAGCGCATGTCCGACAACTCCCGTCCCCAGGACCATCAGGTAGAACATCACGGGAAACACCAGGAAGAAGCCCACGCAGCCAGCCCGCAATCCCGCCTTCAGGTGTTGTCTGTCGAGTCCCAGCTTGGCGAGGCTGATCTGGTTGCAGCGCGCGACGAAGAGGGCAAACCCCAGCGTCAGCGCCTGCACGCCCAACGACAGCGCGATCAGGCTGACGGAGGCCGCATCGAATTGCACGCCACAGACCAACATGACTAGCTGGAAGCAGGCCGCGCAGCTGTAATAGAAGCCGAACACCAGCAGCATCTCGAGCAGACCGAGGCGGTGCTGGGGCGGGCCGCTGCGCGCCACGGGCAGCCGCCTCCGGGCCAGGGCTTCGTCGAACAAATAGAGGTTGCCGCACAGCGCCAGGCCCAGCACGAGCCAGCTCAACCAACTCGGCTCGGGTTCGAGTCGGAAGGAGACGCTCGAAACCACGCTGCTGAGGCCGTCCAACTTCTCTTTGGCCGCCGCCCCCAACAGCAGCAACGCAGCCATCATGCTGCCGACCACCAGCATTGGGATACGGTTCTGCCTCAAGCGCTGAAAGAGCTGCTCCGTCAGTGGAGGGTAGACGATGATGTTCTGACCGTCCCCAGGCTCTCGCTGGCTCGCGTCGAGATAGTCATAGTGGGGAGGGTCGGAAGGCACCATGCTCAGGCCGTCACCAGACCCTCGCTGGGCGAGGAAGCCTTCGCGTACAGGCGGCGCGGCATGCGGCCGGCCAGAAATGCGTCGCGGCCGGCCTGGCAGGCCAGCTTCATCGCCCGCGCCATGCGCACCGGTTCGCGGGCGTTGGCGATGGCAGTGTTCAATAGCACCCCGTCGCAACCCAGCTCCATGGCTACGGCCACATCGGAAGCGGTTCCGACGCCCGCATCGACGATGATCGGAGTGGTTCTCTGTTCGATGATGATGCGGATGGCGTTGGGGTTGAGGATGCCCTGGCCCGAACCGATCGGGGCGCCCGCGGGCATCACCGCCGCCACTCCGAGATCGGCGAGGCGTCGGGCGATGACGGGATCGTCCGAGGTGTAGACGAAGACCGTGAAGCCTTCTTTGACCAGGACCTCGGCCGCCTTGAGGGTCTGCACGGGATCGGGCAGCAGTGTCTGTGTATCGCCGAGCACTTCCAGCTTGACCAGTGCGGACATGCCCGCTTCGCGCCCGAGCATCGCGGTGCGGATGGCATCGTCGGCGCTGTAGCAGCCGGCCGTATTCGGGAGCAGGGTATAGCGGGACTGGTCGATGTGGTCGAGCAGATTGCCCCCGCCTTCCAGGTCGAGCCGGCGCACCGCGACGGTGATCATGTCGCTGCCCGACGCCTCGAGGGCCTCTTGCATCAATGCCGGGGTTGCGTACTTACCGGTGCCGACGATCAGCCGCGATTTCAGGCTGATGCCGCCGACGTCGAGCGTATCCTGACTGCTCATGATGTCCTATCCGCCTCCCACGAAGGAGACGATCTCGAGGGCATCCCCTTCAGCCAGGGTGACCTCAGCGTAGCGGCTCTTGGGCACGATGCTGCGGTTGAGCTCGACAGCCAAAGAGACCGGTTGCAGGTTGCGGGAAGCGAGGAAGGCCGCCACGCTGGTCCCCTCTTCGAGGGTCGAATCCTTGCCATTGATCCGGACCGTGATCTGCGCCATGCTTCCTCCCCAGGCCGCCTATGATACGGTGCGCCGACGAGCTGTCAAGCGGTCCGTAGGGCCCTGTCCCGGCGGCCTGGACTGGGCCGTCCTGCCTCAGCGCTGCAGCCAGTTGCGGAGAGCTTGCAGTTGGGCTGCACGCGTCTCTGGGTCCCCTTGGTGCGCGTATTCCAGACTGCAGCCGCTGAGTTGTGCGAAGCTCAGGAACAGCTGTTCACGCAGCCAGGGGAGCTTCTCCGTTTCGAGCGCGTTGACTAGCGCGCCGAGCACCTCGGGCACAGCAGCCAGGCTGCCGAGCTCAGCCAGCTCGGCTGCCGCTTGCCAGCGCTGGTTGGGGTTGCTCGCGCTCAGCTGCTCCAGCCGCCCGTCGAGCCCGAGAGCCGCACGCCGCTCGGTTGTGAAGTGCGCGGCCCAGAGGGCAGCGGCGGCATCATCGGCGACCCCGGATACGCCGAGGTTCTGCCAGGTTTTGCCGCTGCGGCGCGCCAGCTCCGCGCGGGCCTCCGTCCGCAGCGCTGCATCACCCGTGCACAGGCACAGCAGCAGGCCGTCCTCCATCGCGGTCTTGGGCAGCCGTCCCAGCACCTTGCCGAGAAATGCTGACTCTCGGGCGTCGCCTGCGATACGCCTCTCCAACAACCAGGGCACCACTGCGGGGCTCCGCAGACGCAGCAGTCCGTTGGCGGCCTGCTCGCGGATGCTCTGGTGGCGGTCGCGCAGACCCTGGCCCAGAGCCTCCAGGCATCCCTGCTCCGGGCTGCCAGAGAGCCTCGCCATCAGCCGCGTGCGGACGGGCAGGGTGTCTCCGCGTAGATACGCAAGGCTGCTCGCTTCAAGCGGAACCAGAGCTGAGCCTGCGGCCCATTTGCGGATCCGCCAGTCTTCGTCGTCCAGTGCGCGACCCAGCTGCTCCGCAGCCACATCGCCCCCCAGCCGCGCCAGCGTCTGCAGTGCGGCAAAGCGCTCATTGGCGAGCTCGGATTCACACAAGGGGAGCAGGGATTCGGGAGGAATGAAGACACGTTCAGGGTCCTGAGCCAGCTCGAAGATCTTCTTCTGGATCCAGGCGCGCAGGCGTGGATTGCTGTGAGACGTCAGACTGCACACGGCAGCGACCGCGACGCGGTCTTTGATCGCCAGCAGCCGGGTGGCCACGATCAGCTCAGGAGGGCGGTTGGGATCGTCGGCGTTCGCAGGCAGGTCCTTCTCGAGCAACGCTGCCAGTTGCTCGCTTCGGGCGCCTCCCAGCCGCAGCAAAGCCTCGAAAGCAAGAAACGCCAGCGAGGGAGCGGGGTCGGCAAGCAAGGTCTCGACCTCGCTGCGGTCCAACATGTCTTCGGCCAGCAGTTTCTTGGTGACGCGCTGGCGCACGTCGAAGTCTATGTCCTGGAGCAACGGCCTCAGCAGCTCCCAGTCCTCGGCCTGGCCGAAGCTGATCAAGGCACCGCTCGCTCGCCTGCGCCGTTCGACGGCCTCGTTCTGCAAGGCCTCGACAAGGATGGCTGTGCCTCCCCGATCGCCACGACGGACCCTCTCGATGGCCGCAGTGATCCTCACAACTGCGGCGGGATCTTCGCTCAACGCCTGGAAGACAGGCAGCAACTGTTTCGAGATCGAGGCCTGCCCGAGACGTCGGCAGACCAGGTCGCGGATGGCCGGGTTCTCGTGGGTCAGGCCGTCGACCACATTGGGCAGCTCCTTCAGCACATCGGCGGGCAAGGCTTCGCGCCAGGCAGCACTCTTCTGATCGCGAGTGATCTGGTAGCGCAGCTGACGTGCCCGCCAGCGCAACTCGGCCTGCGGAGCGCTCTCGAGCTGCACGAGCAGACTGTCCGCCGCCTGGGCGTGCAGGCGCAGGCTGTCTGCGGTGGCAGCGCGTACCCGCCAACTCTCTGCCAGCAGATCGCCGATCGCATCGCCTGAGGCCGGGGCGGTGGTGCGTGCCGTGTCAAAGGCGACAAGATGTTGTGGCCCGAGTAGAACCAATTGACCGCCCGCGGCGAGCACACTGCGGGCGGGTTCTCCCGCGAAGCTCCAGCGGCCCTGCAGGGCTCCTTGCAGGTCGAGCAATGCGAGACCGTCGCGCAGAGGCAGCGCGACCCCCCCGTCGATGGCCAAGCCAGGTCCAGCCACGGCGTCGGGCTCCAGGCCGCTCAGCTCGTAGGCCAGGCGCTCGTGCATGCGGCCATCTGAGCGCTGATAGAGGCTGAGTCCCAGCCGGTCGACCTGTGCGAACAGCGTAGGGCTGACGCAGCCGAGCAGGCGCGCCTCTTCACCGGAGGCCGGCGCCTCCCAGCGGGTCTGGCCGCTGGCCAGCTCGACGCCGAGCACGCTCCCGCCGGGCCCCCGCTGTAGCAACAGCAGGTCTGCTGTCACGATCAACTGCGGGCCATCACGCTCGGGCAGGGCCTGGGGTTTGACCTCCTCTCCCCAGAACGGTCCCCAGCCGGGTACGCCGCTGACAGCTCTCTGCGGGGCGAAAGTGCGCGCCCAGAGCCAGTGGCCGCCGCCGGCCTCGAGTGCCATCAGACCGCCTTCGGCCACGGCCACACAGAGCACCCCTCCCGCTAGCGCGAGGTCGGCGCTGCCGTAGTGGGCGGTGTCGCCGGCGCACAGGTAGCGGCTCCAGACCAACTCACCGTGCCGGTCCAGGCAGATGGCCCAGGTCTCGCCGGCCGGCTCGATGCTGCCTGCAAGCAGATAGAGTCTGCCAGCGTCCGCAAGCAGCACGGGGAACAGGCGCAGCTCGGCCTCGATGCCGGCAGCCCGGGCAAGCTCTGCCACCTGCCAGTTCCGGAGCAGCTGGCCGTCTTCAGGGTCGAGCAGCACCAGGCGCTCCTGGCCGAGCAAGACCGCCACGGCATCTCCGAGCAGGGCGCAGCGATGGGTTCCACGTGGCTCGAGCCCGCGGTCGCCTTCAGGGTCGAGCTCACGCCACCAGCGCAGCTTGCCGCTCGGCAGCTCTATGGCGCTCGCGGTCCGGCCGTCGTGCAGGTAGAGTGCGTGCTGATCCGCGACGGCTTGGATCAAGGGGGCGTCGTGCCAGCTCTGGCTGGGGGCGTCCCAGGGTTCGACCTCGTCAGGTTGCCAGACGGGTGGCTCCGACTGCTGCAGCATTTGCCAGATCCAGCGGGGCAGCACGTTGGGTTGGGGACGTACCCAGGCTGTGTCCAGGGCGACGCGTTGTGGCGTCCAGGCGGCGCTCCAACTTCCGCTCGCGCCCCCCTTGAAGCCGGGCCAGCGTTGCGGGCTGCCGGCCTGCGCAGGCCGGAGCTGCTCTGCCGCGCTGCCCGCGTCCGCCAGCCCGAGCAACTGCTGACACAGGCCGCGCAACTGGGTGGCTTCCGCAGCGTCGCGCAACGCCTCGCAGGCCCGCTCTGCGCACTCGAGCGCGCGCTGGGCGGCCCCCTGTTCGAGGGCCGCGGCGCTGAGCCGCAACCAGGCCTGACCGGCAGCTTCGGTTAGCGGGAAGCGGCGCGCGAGCGTCCTCCACTCTTCGGCGCCTGCGGCAGATTCGAGGGCTTCGGCGGCTTCGGCCTGGTTGCGTTCGAGGTAGTAGAGCAGAGCCTCTGCCGGCAGCTCGGACAGGATCTGGCGCGCCCGTGTCTTGCAGGGCAAGGTGAGCACGCGGTTGACATCGACAAGCGTCTCATCGCTGTCGGGCAACGCCAGGACCGTCTCGAGCATGCGCACTGAGCGTTCATGGTCGCCGTCACGAGCGGTGGCACGGGCACGCCGTAGATAGGACTGCACCTGGTCATCGAAGGGGAAGCTGACCGCTGGCTCATCCTGAGCGAGCAGCGGAAGAATCGTCGCCAGAAGCAGGATCCCGTGCCGCATGGGTCTCCTCCTTCGAAGGGGTGCGGGCCGCCTTGCTTGTATACCAAGTCGGTCCGGCGGGCAAAGCAGGTTCTGTGACTCCGACGCAGGAAGGCGCCGGATGGTTCCATCACTCTTGTTCGGCGCAGCGATGCGGACGCAGGCCTTCGGCCTCTGCGGCCGCACGGTCGGTGAGGTACAACCAGTTTTTTTCGGCGGGGGCACGCGGGCAATCGCGTACGTGGAAGACCTCCGAGCCACTGGTCGTCACGAACAGAGCGTTCTCCGTCAGGTCGCGTTCCGCGTCCGCGCGCGCCTTGTGCCAGGCTTCCTCGGCGTCGTGGTCCCAAAGACCGAGGCGCAGACGTTCCGCGCTGCTCTGCAGCTCGATGAATTCGTCCAGGCGGCTGAAGCGGCACCAATCCCGTTCAAAAGCCCGCGCAAAGCCCAGATCGATCATGCGCTTGCAGAAGTCGATCTCTTCTTCTCCTTCGAGCACATAGACATAGGCGAGCAGCCTGCCGTAGACGTCCATGCGGTTCTCGGCGTCGAAGTCGAGCCGCACCATCTTGCCCTGCAGCTCTTCGTTGGCAAAGGCCGAGGCCTCCTTCCCCCAGAATTGGACGGGTTTGCGCGGGTCTTTGACCTCGGGCGTATCGATCCCCAACAGCCGCACCTCGATGGTGCGCGAGCCGAGATCGAGCTCCATGGTGTCGCCATCGATCACACGCAAGACCTTGAAGTAGCGCCCGCCATCGAGGATCGGCTCAAAAGGGACATCGCCGAGCAACTCGACGGCCACGGTGCGTCCCTGCAGGTCGACGAGCAGAGTCTTGCCGTCATCCTGTGCCAGGATCAGCTGCGGAAAGACCCGCGCGTCTGCGCTGAAGCCCATCTTCAACTCGGGCTCGAGCTCGATCCGCACCAGGCCAGACAGCCCCGCTGGCTCGGGGGCGGCTCCGTCGCTCTTCAAGAGCCAGCCGCACGCGAAGCCGAGGAGCAGCAGCCCAAGGCCTGCCAGGGCCCAGAGCCATTGCGGTCGAGGCTTGGGGGCTGGGCTGGTTCGAGGCTTGGAGCGGGGCCTGCGTGCGGGCGGTCGGGGTTTCATCTCAACGACCCTTGAAACGTGGTGGGCGGCGCTCATTTGCGGCGGCAAGACCTTCTTTGAGGTCGTGGCTGTTCAAGCAGCTCTGCCGCAGCCGCACGATTTCGGGCACGTTGTTGGGATCTTCGCCCTCGTTGAGTGCCCGCAGCGCCGCTTTGGTGTATTCGACGGCCAGCGGTCCGCCAAGGGCGACTTGTCGCGCCCAGTCGAGCGCGGTCTCGAAGTCGCCGATCGCGTCGATCAGGCCGAGCCTTACAGCCTCTTCGGCATCGAGATCCCGAGCCCGGGCGAACAGGTCGAATGTGCGGGCGGGACCGATCAGGCCGTGGAAGCGCCGCAGACCCTCAGGGCCATAGGGGATGGAGAGGCGGACGGCGGGCATGCGCAGGATCGCGTGGGGTACCGCGATGCGTTGATCGCAGGCCAGCAACAATTCGAAGCCACCTCCGAACGCCCGTCCGTTGACAAAGGCCAGCCAGGGAATCGGCGAGCACTCGATCGCCCGAGCCGCAGGCTCCAGCCGCAGCCGGCGCGGATCGAGGGGTTGGCTCAGCTCGGCCAGGTCGTAGCCTGTGCAGAAGCTCGTCTCGCCCTTGCCCCGCAAGATACCGACCCGCGCGCCTTTCTGGGCTGCCTGCTCAACCAGCCCGACCAGAGCGCCGAGCAGGTCAGGAGTCAGGGAGTTGCCGCGCTCTTCGCGAGCCAGGCTCAAGCAGGCGATGTGGGGCTCGAGGAAGCGGAAGTCTACCAGGTCCAAACCGGCTCCTTACTGGGGCGGAGGCCACTGTGGGAGGCCATCCTGAAAGCAGCCTCTTATGATAGGCCGCGTCCGTCGGGAATCAAGCAGGGGGTTGCAGCAAGGCTTTGCGTTCGAAAGCGACCTCCCGCCAGCCTCCCGGCTCGGGGTAGAGCAGGCGCCGCGGGTCGGCGGCGATCACGTCGAAGCCCGCGCGTTGTGCGGCCTGGGGGTCGTCAGGCAGGTAGGGGAGGGGGACGACCAGTCGGGCAGCGTTCTGGGCAGCCAGCACTGTGTTCAGCCCGGCGAGATGCTCGCTCGCTGGGGGCAGCAGTCCCACCAGGCTCCAGAGGGGGTCGGGTCCCGAGCCGAACCGGAACTGGTTGCGCATGGCCCGAAGCGGAATCTGGCCGGGTCCTGAGGCCGAAGTACCCGCGCCGAAGCCGAGGAAGGCCCCGTTGGCAGCGCCGCTGATGCGGCTCAGGCTGCCGACGTCGCCCATGCCGATGAGCAGGCTGCACCTGGGGTGGGCACGCTGCAGGGCCATCACCTCGAGGACCTGGCTGAGCTCTTGTGTACGGACTGCCAACTTCGCGATCCCACCCGACGCGAGGAGTTGCCTGAGCAACCCACGGATGTCCGGAAACGCACCGAAGTCATGGTGGGAGACGATCAGCCGGGCGGGCCCGGTCGGACGCCAGGCTGGCAACACGTCCAGCTCGAGGTCGACCCAGTCCGCGACCTGACTCGCGCGTTGCAACAGCGCGCGTCGCTGGCCCTCGTCCGCGCGGAAGTCTCCTCCATCCTGGGGCCGACGGCAGGTTGCTATGCACGGTCGCGGAGAGCTCGAGAGCAGCTCTTCGAGGCCGTCGGTCTGCAGCAGTTTGTCGAGCCGGTACTCGATCAGGTCTGCCAGGCCTGCAAGCTGTTGGGCTTCTGCCCTTTGTTCGGCGCCATTGGCAGCCAGCGCCGAGACTGCAAGGTTGCCGCTGCTGCGCATCTCTCAGCTCTCGTTGCTGGCGGGTTTCCAGGCGAGATGGCTCAGCATCCAGGCGATCACGGTCAGCAGCTTCTCCCAATGCAGCCGGCGCGAGGATCCGTCGGTCAGCACAGTCTGTTTGACCACCTTGACGTAGGGGGGAGTGGTCGCCTGGAGGCGGGCCTCACGCCCGTCGGTCTCCAGCTGATCGAGGGTCAGGTCTTTGGGGAAACGCGCGGGGTTCGAGCGATTCTGCCAGCTGCCTTCTGTGGGCTTGTGCAAACGCACATGCACGGTCTCTTTCCAGCTCTCTTCGCGGTCCAGGCGCACCCGGTCTGCCTGTGACAGGGTGAGCTTTTCGGCGATCGAGCCTTCGGCCACCACGCGCACGTGTAGGAGCATTCCGACGTGCAGGTGCACCTTGATCTCGAGCCACGGGAAACGGTGGCGTCCCGTGTAGGTCTTGTCCAGCCGTGACGGCAGCCGCTGCAGCTGGTAGGGCTCGCGCAGGTCCAGCACGACATGCGCGGCTTTGTTCTGGTCGATGTCGGGCTCGATGTTGCGGAGTACACCGAGCGCCATCGACAAGCGGCGATCGTCGAGGTCGCGCTGGGCTTCGCGCAGAAAGCCACGGATGCAGACAGCAGCCAGCAGGACTCCGAGCAGAAACCCGATCAGGAACAGCGGTTGACCGCTGACCAGTGAGGCCACGACGCAGCCAAAGGCGGTCGTGAGGCCGACCACCACGCTGGCTCGGAAGCCGCTCATCAGACGCTCAGTGTGGCGGTCTTCGCGGCGCACCGCAATCAATCTAGCGACGACTTGGGAGAGCGTTCCGACCTGGTTGATCACCCGTGGGTCGGTAGCCCTCTTGACGATGATCGGCGGGGCGTCCCCCTCTTCGGGAATGACCTCGAAGTTGCCGCTGTCGACGTCTTCGCCCTGGTGCCGTCTCACGGGCTGCCCTCCCTCAGTGGGGCAGCAGGCTGTCTGCGAAATCGAGCACGCCATCAAGCTTGTCGAAAGCCGTGTCGAGCTGCTGCTCGGTGACGATCAGGGGAGGAGCGAGGAACAGGAAGCTCCAGCGCAGCAAGGTAAAGAGGCCCGCCTCAACCAGTTTGGCTGCGATCTTCTTCTGTGGAGCCAGCGCGTCCCCCTTGCTGTTCCACGGCACCAACTCGCGTCGGCTCTCGCGCTCGGCAACCAGCTCGAGCACGCCGAACAGGCCACGCCCACGCGCATCGCCCACACAGGGGTGACGTTCGCGCATCGCCTCAAGTTTGGCGAGCCAGTAGGGTTCGAGCGCTGCGGTCCGCTCGATGATTCCGTGCTCTTCATAGAATTTCAGTGTGGCGACGCCTGCGGCGCAAGCCAGAGCGTGGCCGCTATAGGTCAGGCCATTGTCGAGCACGAGCTCGTCGAGGCGGTCGGCGAGGTGATCGCGCACGGCGACCGCACCCAGTGGGGCGTAGGCCGAGGTCAGGCCCTTGGCCATCACCAGCAGGTCTGGCTGTACATCGAAGTGTTCGATCGCGAACCATTTGCCGGTGCGTCCGAAGCCGGTCATGACCTCATCGATGATCAGCAGAATGCCGTGTTGGTCGCAGAATTCCCGGATGCTCTTGTAGTAATCAGCCGGGGGTATGATCACTCCGTTGGTCCCCGTGATCGGCTCCATCAGGATGGCAGCGATATTCTCGGGGCCTTCGTAGGCGGCCACCTGCAGCACATGCTCGGCACAATGCAGGCCGCAGCCCGGGTACTCGAGCTTGAAGGGACAACGGTAGCAGTAGGGATCGAGCACGTGTACCACACCGTCGATGCCGTGGCCCGAGGCATGGTGGCGTGGGTCACCAGACAGGCTGAGCGCGCCGTAGGTGCCGCCATGGTAGGAGCGGTAGCGGGTCAGGACCTTCCGCCTGCCCGTCAGGCGTCGTGCCATCTTGACTGCGTTCTCAATCGCGTCTGCGCCGCCGTTGGTGAAGAAGATCTTGTTCAGGTCACCAGGAGTGCGGCGCGCGACGGCCTTGGAGAGCTCGAGTTTCGGACCGGTGGCGAACGAAGGTGCGACGTAGGTCAGCTTTTCGAGCTGAGCCCGAATCCCGTCAAGAATCGCCTTTTGCCCATGGCCGGCGTTGACGCAGATCAGCTGTGACGAGAAGTCGAACATCTCGCGGCCGTCGGCGAGCTCGAGCGTGCAGCCAGAGGCGCGGACCACCTCCAATGGATGCAGGTCGGCCTGCTTGCTCCACGGGTAGAAGACGTGTTGTTTGGCCGCTTCGGCTTGAGTCACGGGGGGCCTCCAGGTGGATGGTTGGACAGGGAATGATGCCAGGCAGCCGGACAAGATGCAACCGGGTCGGGAAGAGGCCGAAGCGACGGGGTTCCAGCACTGCCGCGTCACAAATGCAGGGCCAGGTGTAGCGGCCCGCCGCCGCCATGTCCGGCGAAGCGATTCTCACGCAGTCTACCAGGCTCGAGGGCCCCGAGAGCGGTGGTCGCTGCCGGTCGTTGTGGTGTCCGGGATGGGACTTGTGGGACAGCATCACTAGAAGGTTGTGTGTCAAACCGGCGCACGGCTGGAGGTGGGCAGCGCATGGAAGGCGGGTGTTGCTATGGCACAGAGTTTGCTCTATTTATGGCGTGGCGAGAAAGTCCGTCTCACACCGGCTTTCCCCACAATAAGCAGACGCGAGCGGAATTCCCCACCTTCACTTCCCCCAACCGCTTGCGTCTGTTTTTTTCTATTTAACCCGCCAGATTGTGCCTGCAAAGCACGAACCTCAGAACTTGCCAGAGTCGTCGCTGCTGGCCTCTCCGACGGGCTTCTCCGCGGGTTCTTTGCCCAGCGGGCGGACCAGATAGTAGTAGGCGGTCGCAAACCCGAGCGCGAATCCGAGCGCCACCAGCAGGATCACCCACCAGAAAGCCGCCAATGGCGGGAATTTGAAGAGCAACCAGGTAAAGGTGATCGGGTCCTGGTTCTGGATGACGAACAGGAAGATTGAGATGATCAATACTGACATTACCGCAAGGCGCTTGTGGGACACTTCAGGGCTCCTCGTGGGGATTTGCAGGTAAAACAGACATATGTGCTATTGTTTGCGTTGCGAAATGCAGCACGTGTGGCGTTTTGCGGCATCTGCCCGCTTATCCTTCGGCAGGCGTCGTTTCCAACTCCGTCAACATCGCAAGGAATTCTTCTTCGCTCAGCAGTTTGAGGGATGCGCCCGCCGCGATCAATGCCCGGGCTTTCTTCTCCTTGCTCGAAGGTTTTCCCTTCGACGCGCCCAGCACCAGGTAACTGAGTTGCGCACTGACCCCTGAGGCCACGGCGCCCCCAAATTTCTTGACGCGCTTCTGCGCTTCGCTCCGTGTACAGAGATCGAGTTTTCCGGTAAAGAGGAAACTTCTCCCTGCCAGAGGTGCTTCCTCATCTACTGGACCCTGCGGCTCCTCTTCGACCAACTCGACTTCCTCAAGGAGCTCGTCGATCCAACGACCGGTGCGTTGCAATTCAGAGACGATGGTTTCCCCTGTGGTCGCGCCAAAGCCGTCGATGGCGGCAATATCCTCGACACCGGCGGCGCGCAGGGCCGCGAGGCTACCGAAACGAGTAGCGAGCTGCCGGCTCGCAGAGCGGCCTAGGTCACCCAGGCCGAGGGCTGCCAGGAAGCGCGATAGTGGCAGGCGTCGTGCCCGTTCGCGTTCTGCGACAAGATTCTGCGCGGTCTTGAGGCCCGTTCTCTCAAGGGCCAACAAATCGTCCAGGTTGATCCTGTAGAGGTCGACCGGTTCCCGCAGAGTGCCCTGTTTGTAACCGTCTTCGAGCTTGCGACGCCCAAAGCCCTGGATACCCGCAGTGCGGGCATAGTGCGCCAGGGTGCCCATCACGGCCTCTTTGCATTCGAGCGGGAGCGTGCAGCGGAGGAAATCCCCCTCCAATTGGGTGGGCCTTCCGCACGAGGGACAGCTCTCAGGCAAGGCAATCGAGCCGTCGCCCGGCTCGAGCACGGCCTCGACCTTCGGAATCACGCCGCCGGCCCTGGTCAAGAGGACCTCGGCGCCCCGGCTGACCCCCAGTTTGGCGATGAAGCCCGCGTTGTGAAGGGTCGCGCGGCTGATCGAGGCGCCGGAGAGCACGATCGGTTCGAGCAATGCCACGGGGGTCACGGCGCCGGAGCGGCTGACGCTCCATTCTACGTCGAGCAGCTGAGTCGAACCCGTCTCTCCCTGGAATTTGTAGGCGATCGCACAGCGAGGATGGTGGCTGGTCGAGCCCAATCGCTCCTGCTCGGCCACATCGTCGACCTTGTACACGACCCCGTCGATCTCGTAGTCGAGCTGGGGACGCAATGCGGCCAGGCGCTCGTAGGCTCGCTGCAGCCCGGCCTTGTCGATCAGGTGGCGCTCGAAATGGCAAAACCCCAGGCTCTCGAGCAGGTCGAGCTTGGCCGTTTCTGTCTGCAGATCAGTGCCGAGTACGTCGTAGGCGAAGAAACTCAGTTGGTAGCCGGCAGACTTGGCCGCGTCTTTGTTGCGCACCGCACCGGCAGTCAGGTTGCGCGGGTTTGCGTAGGCAGCTTTGAAGCGCTCGAAGACCGACAGCCGCATGAAGATCTCGCCCCGCACCTCCAGCTCATGGCTGACGTTGCGCAGGCGCGTCGGCACGTCGCCGATCTGGCGCACATTGCGGGTGATGTCCTCGCCCAGGTTGCCCTTGCCCCGGGTCGCGGCCAGCTGCAGAACCCCCTGCGCGTCATAGATCAGGCTGGCCGCCAGCCCATCGAGCTTGGGCGTGACGACGACCTGGCCCTCGAACTTGTCGGCCCAGTTCTGCAGAGTGGCCTCGTCGTAGCACTTGTCCAGGCTGAGCATCGGAGTGCGATGCTGCACCTCCGCGCCGAAGCGCAGGTCGCCGCTCGGCCCCATCTCGTCGAGCACCGGGTGGTCGGGGGCCAGCTCTGCGAGCCGCCGCACCAGACGGTCGTAGTCTACATCGTGGATCTCGGGCGCGTTCAGGTCCCAGTAAAGCCTGTTGTGGTGGCGGACCATGCCGATCAGCTCGTCGATGCTCCGTGAACGCAGGCTATCTTCGGAGAGCTTGTGCATGGCGGGTTCTCCCCGGAAAGCTTCAGGGCAGCTCAACACCGTTGTACTCGACGGGATAGCTGAGCTGCACACCGCGCGTATCGAGCAGCGTTCCCAGGCGGCGTTCGAGCTCGGTCTGTGCCTGGTACATATTGATACGGGCGCGCAAGACGGTGGCCTCGGCGCGCACGAAGGCCTCCTCTGCCTGACGGACCTCGAAGGGCGTGTCGAATTCTGCGGCGACGCGTGTCTTTCGCAGGTCGAGCTCAGCTTCGGCCCTTCGCCGGGCAGCCTCAGACTCAGCCAGGCTGGCCCGCGCGCTCTCGAGGGAACGCAGCCCGGTGCGCACCTCGAGAATGATCTGCTGGCGCAGGGTGAAGAGGTTGCGTTTGCTGATATCGAGGTCGATATCCGCCTGGTTGTATTCAGCCCGGGCGAGCCGGTTGAAGATCGGATAGCTGAGCTCCAGGCCGATTGCGACGTCGTAGAAGCTGCCGTCGAACAGCGCTTCGTGGGAATTATTCCGGGAGTTGCCCAGCCCGTTCCAGGTCCAGGAGGCTGTCAGGTCGAGTTGAGGCAGCAGGTCCTGGTCGCGCGCACGCAGTGAGATCTCTTTGGAGGTGATATCCATCTCTGCTTGCAGGAAATCCGGCCGGTTTCTCAGTGCGATCTCGAGCGCCTGCTCCACGCTGATCTCCGGTGGAATGAGCTCGGCATCGACGCGGTCGATGGGCCAGATCTGTACATCCCAGTCTACTATGTTCTCGCGGGCGTGCAGTAGCGAGAGCAGGGTGTCGCGGGCGTCGAGCAGCTGCAAATGGGAGATCTCGAGCCGTGCACGGGCTTCAGCGACGAAGCTGCTCGAGTCGATGCTGTCGGCAGGAGCCTGAAGTCCGGCATTGATGAATGAAACCGTCCGTACGTGCGAGCTCTCGGCTACGTCGAGTACCTTGCGGGACACCAGGATGTTCTCGTAGCCGAACACCAACTCGTAGTATTGCTGCTCCACCGAGGCCGCGGTTTCCAAGGCCTGCTGTTTGTAACTGAGCTGAGAAACCTCCAGCTGCTTTGCAGCCAGCCTGGTGTTCTCGAGGTTGGTGTCGTCCCAGCCTCCCTTCAGCAGGGGTTGACGCCCGGTCAGCGAGATCGACGGTGCGTAGCTCGGATTCAGGCTGAATTGGTTCTCGGTCCGCTGGCGCGTCAGGTTGTAGCTGATGCCTGTGCTTGCACCCGTGGACCAGGTCTTGCTCAGGCCCGCCGAGAAAAACAGCGCCTCCGACTGGGCGACAGAGAGCTGCCCGGCCGCGAAACCGCTGAAAGGGTTGGTCGAAAAGAAGGCCTGGCGGTTGTGGGAGAAGTTCATGCTCCCGGTCGCCACTGGATCGAAGACAGAGGCGGCGGATTCCGTGTCTAGAAAGGCCCGCGGAATCCCCAGCCGGGAGGTATGGACCGATTGGTTCTGCTCGATGGCGATGCGCAAAGCTTCGTCGAGCGTCAATCCCCAGGCTCCACTGGGAACCTCCCGCGCGGGGGCTTCGTCCTGGGCACAAACCATGGAGCTCAACAGGAGGCCGCTCAGGCAGATTGTCAGCGCTCTTCGCATTGGGGGTTCCTCTGGTCCTTGCTGTGCCTGTGGGGGAGGCTATTCATCCTGATTGATCAGACGGATGCTCTGGATCACAACGTCGTCCGTCGGCCGACCCATCGGCCCGACCGGCACCACGCCGATGGCGTCGACGACATCCATGCCGCTGATCACACGCCCGAAAACAGTGTGTTTGCCGGTGAGGTGCGGCGTGTCGGCGAGGTTGATGAAGAACTGGCTGCCATTGGTGTTCGGCCCGGAGTTTGCCATCGCGATCACACCCCGGGTTGGCGCGCTGGACTCGAGCTTGTCATCGTAGACGTAGCCCATGTTCTCGTAGGCTTCTTTCAACGTCAGCTTGTCCATCCGCTGTTGGAGCTCTTCGAGCCGTGCATTGAATTCCTCTTCGCCGGTGATGCCCATCGCTTGGATCAGTGGCTGTACCAGCACTCGCTGCACGTCGTCGTTGCTCCGGATCAACAGCCAGGGATGCGGTTGGCCATCGGGCAGGACGACGGCCGTGGTATCGAGACCGAACTGGTTGGCGTTGATCTCGTCGGCGAACGCGTAGCCAGGACCGCCCATGCCATTTCCTTGCGGACAGCCTCCCTGGATCATGAAACCGTCGAGCACGCGATGGAAGACCAGGCCGTCATAGAAGTTGCCGGTGCGCGGCTCGGTCTCACCGGGTAGCGTGTACTCGCGCTTTCCTTCGGCCAACTCGACGAAGTTGGCGACGGTCGCGGGGGCCTGCTTGACGAACAACTCGAGGTCGATCGTCCCGTGTGAGGTCTCGATGCGGCAGAGCAGGTTGTCGGGGTCCGTTTCCGGACCATCCTGTGCGCAGAGCCAGGAAGCCAGAAGGACGAGCAATGGTGTGGCGAAAGGGCGCATGGTTTCTCCGAGGGATCCATTTGGGGCGGGCACAATACCAGAATTGCTACGCCAGGGCGAGTCTTGATGCGCGGTAGCGAGCGTCTCCTGGCGCGGGTTCATCGGCGAGACTTTTTTTTCCTCGGCGGCACGTGAGGAGGGCTGCGTGGGCGGCCGCGTAGCCCCAACACAAACAACAGCGCGGCAGCGATCTGGCACAGGCTGGCTTGGAAGAACAGGCCTGCCAGCCAGGCCTCTCCATCGGCGCCATAGAGCCAGCTGACGAACCAGCCATCGGAGAAGGTGCGCCAGGTGAGGCCCAGCTCAGACAGTGCGCGCAGCAGCGCCCGCAGCCCAACCCCGCCCGCTCCCAGCAACAGGGCGCCCGGAAGCTCAAGGCAACAGAGAGGCAGCAGCAGCAGGCAGAGCAGCAGGAACACCAGGCCCGTCCGGCCCTGGTCTTGCCAGAATACCGACAAGTCTGTCAGCAGGCCGCCCGCGGACTCGGCCTGCCCCGGCATGGGCAGACGGTGTAGAGGTACGTCGAGCTGCCAGGCGACAAGCGCACAGGCCGTGAGGCCCAACATTGCTGGCAGCAGCCACAATCCAACCTTGTGTACGCGGTTGTTATGGCGGATCAGCAAGAGGGCTCGAGAGGAGCCACGTCGCGCCCAACCGAGGGGGCGCAGGCCGCAGAGACGCGCCCAGGGAGCTTCAATCACGGCGCGCGCCCAGCGCAGAGGCAGCGCCAGGCGCCAGCTCAGCCGGCTGTTGCTCCTGAACAGGAGCCCGTTGAGCGCGGAGACAGAACAGAAGACCAAGAACCAGCGCATCCGTTCCTTTCTACTACGTCTGCTGCGACTATCTCTGGAGTAGGTCCAGGATGCGCTCGAAGTCCTGATCTCCGTAATACTCGATGATGATCTGGCCTGCTTGTTTCTTACGCTGGGCGATGCTGACCCGCGTGCCCAGGTGCCGCTGCAGACTGTCCTCGAGGTCGCGCAGCCAGGGGCTGGGCGTCTTCTCGGTCCCGCTCCGCGGCCCTTTGCGCAAGCCCCGCACCGCGGCCTCGAGTTGGCGGACGCTCAGGCTCTCCTGGATCGCCCGCCGCGCCAGCTCGAGCTGTTGGGACTCGTCGCTGACGGCCAGCAGGGCGCGGGCGTGTCCCATGCTGAGAAGACCGCCGGAGACATGGCGCTGGATAGCCTCGGGCAGATTCAACAAGCGCAGGAAGTTCGAGACCGAGGAGCGGCGGCGGCCGACGCGTTGTGCGAGCTGCTCGTGGGTCAGCTCGCACAGCAGCATCAGCTTGCGGTAGGCGCGCGCTTTCTCGATCGGATTGAGATCTTCGCGCTGCAGATTTTCGACCAGAGCCAACTCGAGCAGGCCGTCGTCGGGGCTCTGATTGAGCACTACGGGGACCTTTTCCAGGCCGAGACGGCGGGCGGCGCGCAGCCGACGCTCCCCTGCGACCAGCTCGAAGCCTTCGGCGCTGCGCCGCACCAGCAGAGGCTGCAATATGCCGTGTCGCTGGATCGAGTCGACCAGGTCGTCGAGCGCATCGCTGTTGAACACGCGCCGGGGTTGGTAGGGATTGGGTCGGAGCTCGTTGACGGACACCTCGAGCACGCCTGCGCTGGGGGTAGAGCTCGCCGCCGCAGCAGGGGTCTTCATGGGCGGCGTCGGTGGCTGCAGGCGGGCCGTTGGGCGTGGATTGCGTCCCTTGCTCTTGCTGGGGGAAGCGGGACTACCGTTCGGGGTTGCCGTTTCCAGAGCTTGCATCGGCGTTCTCCGTGACATAATTTTGGGGCTTCTTGCGACAAGGGGAAGCGCTGCCGATGGCCTGGCTTCCGCCGACACTTTCTATTTCCCGGATCCACTGCCTCGGTCTGTTCAGGCTGGCGGCCTTGCGTGTGGTGCTTTTGGCGGCCAGCTTGCTGATTCTGCTGAGTGGATCTTTCGCCATCTTTAGTTTCGGCAGAAAAGTCGAAATGGTGCAGGAACTTGTTGCGGCGAGTCTGCGCGTGGCGGGATTCATGACGGCAGTGCTCGGGGCTGTGCAATTTGCACGGGTCTCGCGGACCAATGATGACCTGCGCATACAGAGCAGTCCGAGCCAGCGCCATCTTGGCGCCCTCGCCGGCTTGTTGCTGGGGCTTGTCTGTCTGCAGTTCGCTCTGCTACCGGCGAGTCTGCTGTGTTTCACGCTGCAAGGAGTGCCTCTGTCGCTGCACAATCTCGCTTTGGTTCCTGGCTGTGCTCTGCTCGAATCGAGCCTGCTGGCAGCGGTGCTGCTGGCGGCGGGAACGCGGCTTCAAGAGCGCGATGTCGGGTTGCTCGGGTTGCCTGTTCTGGTGGCGGGACAACTGGCGGGCACGCTGCTCGACTCGCCCCGTTGGGCGATCCGCAGTCTCGGCTGGGTTCTTTCATCGCTTCCCGACTTGCGCCTGTTTAATCCATCTTTGTATACTCTCAGTGATTCCCCTCTTGAAGGCCCCATCTCCCCACAGGCTCTTATATATGCGACTCTTTTAGTTGTGATTTGGGCCTGGGTTGGTATAATGGCCACGGTAGGTAGAGGGCCGACAAACGCGAGGTAGGCGATGCTTTACGCCATCATTTCCGATCTCCATAGCAATCTGGAGGCTCTGACCGCTGTCCTTGAGGACATCGAGTCCCAGAAGCCAGATCGCATCGTCTGTCTGGGCGATATTGTGGGATACGGTGCGAATCCGATCGAATGCATGAAGATCATCCGCGAGCGTGAGATCCTCACCATCGCGGGCAATCACGATTTTGCAGTGGTCGGCAAAACGAACATCAACTACTTCAACGCCTACGCAAAAGAAGCGACTTTGTGGACGCGTAAAGTGTTGCCCGAGAGCGACAAAGAGTTCCTGCGAGACCTGCCCCTGGTCGAGTACATCGACAATTTCACGATGGTCCACGGCACGCTCTATTCGCCCGAATTGTTCGATTACATCCAGACGACGTATGACGCTTTCCTCTCACTGCAACTGCTTGAAGGCCAGGTCTGCTTCCTCGGCCACTCGCACGTGCCGATCACCTTCTTTCAGGGCGAGGTGATCTCGTACTGCCAGAAGCCCGAGGTGCAGCTCGAGAAGGGCGTGAAGGCGCTGGTCAATGTCGGCAGCGTGGGGCAGCCCCGCGACGAAAACCCGAAAGCCTCCTACGCTCTGTACGACTCCGAGAAACTGAAAGTCTGGATCCGCCGCATTCCCTACGACATCGAGACGGCCGCCAAGAAGATCCTCGACGCCAACCTGCCGAAGCCCCTCGCAGAGAGGCTCCACCTGGGGCGCTAGCTCAAGGGGGTGGACGGTGTCCTACGGGCGGCCCTTGGGCCGCCTTTCGCATTGGGGGACTGGGCACTGGATCCTGCACGCGACAAAGCTCTCAAGCTGTTGGCGCGGCGTGAGCACAGCCGTCGCGAGCTCGAACGCAAGCTCTTGCAGCGCAAGTTCTCTCCGGAACACATAGAGACCACCCTCGACTGGCTGGTCGAGCGTGATCTCCTCAGCGACGCTCGCTATGCCCGCCTGGCAGCAGAGTCGGACCATCGCCGCGGCATGGGACCGCTGCGTGCCAGGGCGCGCCTGCTGCGCGCTGGAGTCAACGAGACCATGGCAGAAAGCGCCGTCGCGGGGGCCTTCGCCGATGCCGACCAGGCCGCCACGGCACGCGCCCAGTGCGAGCGTCGCTTTGGCCCGCTGGGCGAGCTCTCGCGACGCGACCAACAACGCGCCTACCGATTTCTGTTGCAGCGGGGTTTCCGCCCCGAGCTGGTGCGGGACATTCTGTTCGGGAGATAGCCCGGACCCGGACTCGGACTCGGACTCGGACTCGGACTCGGACTCGGACCCGGATTCGGATTCGGACTCGGACTCGGATTCGGATTCGGACTCGGACTCGGACTCGGACCCGGACTCGGACTCGGATTCGGATTCGGATTCGGATTCGGATTCGGATTCGGACTCGGATTCGGACTCGGACCCGGACTCGGACTCGGACTCGGACTCGGATTCGGATTCGGACTCGGACTCGGACTCGGACCCGGATTCGGATTCGGACTCGGACTCGGACCCGGACCCGGACCCGAACCCGGACCCGGACCCGGACCCACACCCGCACCCCCCCCCGTTTCAACTCCCTCCGCTCGGCTGCTGCCTCCCCGGCTTGCAGACAGCCCCGGGGTTCGGTATCACAGGCGTTCTGAGAAAGCCCTTCCGGAGGAATCGAGCGTGGAATCACTCAAAGACCGTGTGGCCATCGTGTCGGGCAGCAGCCGCGGAGTCGGCCGCGCCTGCGCTTTGGCGTTGGCAACCGCCGGTTGCCATGTCGTGGTGGCGGCCAAGTCCACTCTTCCCAAGCCTCGTCTGCCGGGCACCATCTACACGGTGGCCCATGAGGTCGAGGCCCTCGGACGGCAAGCGCTGGCGGTCAAGACCGACGTGCGCAAAGAAGCGGACATCGAGTCTCTGGTTGCGCAGACCATCGAGAAGTTCGGGCGGGTCGACATCCTGGTCAACAACGCCGGGGCACTGTGGTGGGAAGACATGCTCGACACCCCGGCGAAGCGTTTCGATCTGGTCCTCGACGTCAACGCTCGGGCGTCCTTCCTGCTTTCCCGCGCCTGCCTCCCGCATATGATCGAGGCGGGCTGGGGCCACATCATCAACATGTCGCCGCCGCTCGACGTCGAGGTGGTGCCGGGCAAGATCGCCTACTTCATCAGCAAGTACGGCATGACGCTGATCGCCCACGGCCTTGCGGGCGAGCTTCGGGACAAGAACGTGGCATGCAATGCGCTGTGGCCAGCGACATTGATCGAAAGCCAGGCCACGAAGAACTGGGGGCTGGGCAACGCATCCTTCTGGCGCAAGGCGGACATCCTGGCCGATTGCCTGGTGCATATCTGCGAAAAGACTCCGTCCGAGTTCACGGGCCACGCGCTGATCGACGAGGAGTTTCTGCAGTCGGAGGGCGTCGAAGACCTGGAAAAATACAATTGTGTCGCCGGCGGTACGCCGATGCGTATTCATGGCAAGGGCGTCCAGCTGCCGAGCATGAAAGCCGGCAGGCGACGCTTCAGAGATGGCGAAAAGACCGCCGAGTTCCGCGCGGCCGCCACGGAAAAAGAGCTTGAGGCTCTGGGGGATGATGACATGGAAGAACCTGTCGAGGGCAGTTGGCAATGTCCTGCTTGCAACGAGATGGTCGGGCCGAGTTTCGAGGCCTGTTGGAACTGTGGAACGAGTCAGGATGGCACGCCTGATCCAGACTTCACCCGCAAGCCGAAGGTTGTGGGCGAGTCTCCGCTCAAACACGTCGTACCGATTCCGGGCCTCGAGGACATGACCGATGAAAGCGGTGAGCTCGAGCCGTTGCCCCCGGAGTAGAGGTCTGTCTGAGCTAAAGCTCCCGTAGTCCGTCGAGGGCCGTCTTGCCGGCTTCGACCAAACGTGGGCGCAGGCAGGTCTCGAGCAGCTCCTGGAACGACGCGTCGTCCTGGGGGCGCCAGCCCGCCCCGCGCTCCGGCAGGGCTGTGCTGCGGGGTAGCAGACGGGCGTGGGCGCGGCCGGCCAGCGTGCGCGCGCCGGCCCGGACGACGTCGATGCCGGGCCCCGGCTCAGCCCGCCGCTGCGCGCGGCTGCAGCGTTCCTGATGAGCCAACCAGGCAGCCACGATGGCTGCCGAGGCCTGTTCGCGCAAGGCAGTGCACATCAGCTCAAGCAACGGGCGCGGCTCCGTGCCTGCGTTGTGGCCCAGGGCCCCATGTACCTGCTCGAAGACTTCAGCCGCCGCGCTGGCGAAGGGGTAGTCGAACGGGTCTACAGGCTCGGAGAGCACCGCTTCCGGGGCCGCCTCGCGCCGAGGCAGCTCCCACAACGCCGCCAAGATCGTCTCGCACAGGCTCGACAATCCCCAACGCAAAGCCCGACGCATCGCCGCCTGTTCGGCGGGCGTTCCCTCTTGAAGGCGGCCCCGCCAGCTCTCAGGCAGACTCTCGAGGCCGCTCATGACATAGCGCAAACGCGCGCTGGCTTCCAGGTCGAGGACGTCATCGGGGAACGCGTCCCCGATGAGCTCGCCCCCACGCCAGGCGAGCTGCCACCCGACTCCCGTCAGCTCGAGCCGCAGGGGCGCGGGTGCGTGGGCATCGTCAGTGAGTAGCTGCATATCCACAGGCAGCGCACGGCAGCCGCTCAGCTGGTCTCGCAGGCGGCCGACCGCATGGTCTGGGCCCAGCAGATGCAGGCGGGGCACCGGGCAACCCTGCAGCGCCGCTTCCATCAGCGGCGCCGCCGAACTTCGCGGCGGTAGACATCGCCGTCGAAGCCGCGGGTCATGTCGTCTTTGGCGGGGTCGTCCGAGCCGCGATAACCAGCATCGAGCTCGCGCAGATCCTGCAGGCTGATCGTGCCCTTGTTGGCCAGCCGCCCGTCTTCATTGCGCACCTCGTAGACGTGCACCGAGAACTGCTCGACCACGTCATACTGGGCGTCCCCCCGCTCGAGCACGCTGCGCACCACGGTCTCGAAGTTCGTATAGCGTGCCGCCGCCGTGCCGGGCGGGGCGTCGTCGATCTCGCGGTAGAAGCAGAAGTGCTGCGTGGGCTCTTCCCCCCGAGGCAGCTCAGCCTCGGGCACGAAGCGGGCTTCCTTGGTGCCGTAGGGAGAGTCGACCAGGCGGAACTCGCCCCGCAGCGCCTCGCGCTCGTCGACCGAGGGTCGAGCGCCCTGGTAGCGGTGTTCGACGCTGTCGATGCGGAAGTTGCTGCCCGATTTGAAGCGCAAGTTCGCCAGCACGTAGTTGGCGCCACTGAGCACGATTCCAAAGCCGAAGCTGCTGGTCGAGCCACGCACCCGGATCTGTACCTCGTCGATCTTCATATGGAACTTGACCACTGAGTGCAGTCCGCCGTCGCCTTCCTGCTCCATGAGGTTGACTGCGACCTCGTCCTCCCTCAGCGCGTTGAGGTCGAAGTTGACGTTCCCCAGGGCAAAGGTGTAGGTCGACACCAGCTTGAGGGCTTCGCGAGACTTGAGGAAGCTGCGTGCCTCTTCCCAGGCGCCGTCATCGACCTTGAAGCGTACGCCTTCGAGGGCTTGATTGCGCATGCGGGTCTCGACCTCGTAGATGTCGTATTGCCCGCTGGGTTGCCCACTGGGAGTCAAGACCCGCGCGTAGACCTTGTGGCCGTCCCCTGAAGGAACCTGGATGTAGAGCGTCTCCGCGGGCTTCAAGGTCAAGTAGAGAACGCCGGGGAGCCGGCGGTCGTAGATCTCACCGCGCACGACCTTCTCGCGCCGCAGCTCCGGTTGGTCCGGCAGCAAGATCAGATCTTCGGGCCGCAGCTCGGCCTGGCCGAGCACCTGCACCAGACCCGTGCGGATCTCCTCGGGCGAGATGCTCTCATAGACTTCGGCGACCAGTCGGATCCGGTCGCGGATCAGCTCGGAGACCGCGCCATGGCCGCGGAATTCACGGTTGCGGTCGCGGGGATCGTCCTGGGCCAGCAGAATACTGGCGAGCAGGAGCAGCCCACAGAGTTGCCTGCGCATCATTCCTCCCGATGCAAGAGCTCGAGGCGCGTCGCTACGAAGCTGGCCAGAACCTCGGGCAGGTCCAGCGTAGCCAACTGTGCAAAAATGGTGGCCACCTCAGGCCACAGAGCGTGGCCCGTGTCCGCCCAACCCTGGCTGGCGCACCAGCCGGCGATGTACCCGGCTTCGGCCCGCAACGCGCGGGGTAGCTCGGCTTGGCGGCAGAGAGCTGCCATGCGGTCGACGATGTCTGCCCTGATCAGCGGAGAGCCGCTGGCGTCTTCACCCTGCTCGCGATCATAGTCCAGGTAGGCTGCCTGAAACGCGCTCCAGGCGCCCAGCCAGCCACTCCCAGCGGAGACCATCGCCACCTCTGCTCCTTCGCGGACGGCGGTCTCGA
Organism: Planctomycetota bacterium; assembly: GCA_029260765.1. Taxonomy (GTDB): domain Bacteria; phylum Planctomycetota; class J058; order JAJDCP01; family JAJDCP01; genus JAJDCP01. Next base: position 256,320 of record JAJDCP010000011.1, on the reverse strand, counting down.
ACTCGAGCAACGCCAGCAGCAGGGGATCATAGGCGAGGGCCAGGCTGCGCGAGGCGCTTCCCCAAGGACCGAGCAGCTCGAGCTCAGCCGTGCTCTCACCAGGATGGAGCGTGGGAAAGCGCAGCAGATACCCCGCGGCGCTGCCTTCGAAGGCCAGCTCGAGGCCAGCGCTACGCAGCCCGCTCAGGCTCTCACAACCGATCAGCTCCAGAGACTCTCCTGGACGCACAGGATCGGGCCGCCAGCTGAGCGAGCCCAGGCCCTGGGGCCGGGCGTACTCCAGGCCGAAGGGGGTTGTGGTGCCGAAAGTTGTCTGCAGGACCAGCTCTCCGCCGCCCCGGCCAGGTGGGAACTCGACCCGCGCTTCTCGGCCGTCTGGCTGCCACTGTACCGGCAGCTCCGCGCGCTCCTCGCCGGTCCGCCACACGGCCTTCGAAGCAGCGTCGCCGACCAGAAACAGCCCTCGTACGCGCACCGAGCCCCCCGCCGCAGGCAGGGGATCGACTTCGAGGATGACGGCCTGCTTCTGTTTGATGTCGAATGGGAAGGTCGGCGAGGCGAGCTCCCCGACTTCCACGACAACCTGTCCTCGGCCGCTCAAGGCAAGCTCGGAGACGCGCACCACCTGGCCCTGCGCGTCGACGCTGCCGACTTCCATGTATTCGCTGCCGTCGTCCATGGTGAAGTGCACCCGCACCCAATCCTGCTCGTCGCGCAGGTCGCTGCCGAAGACCAGGATGTCGGCTGCCTCCTCACTGACGGCGGCCACCTTTGGTTCAGGCTGCAGATAGCGGCATCGCAGTCGGTTCGAGCTCTGGCCGTCGACTCTCGCGAACAGCTCGAATGCTTCAGCCGCCCGCGGCACCTGGGCGGGGATCGCCAAGGTGTAGGATCGGATCGTCGCCGAGTCCGTGTCTGTGCGGATCGCCTCGAGCGCTTGTTCTACCCGGCCCACTGTCCAGAAAAAGCTCGGTTCGTCGTAGCATCCGGCCAACTGCACCAACAACGCCTCGCCGTGTTTCGACACCGGTTGCTCATCGTCTGCCGCACGGTGCAATGGGTCGAGCCGGGGCCGCTCATGGACCGGCAGCTCGGCCCGCAACTCGCGGCCGTCGAGGCGGTGGCGGGCGACGATGTTCCAGCGAGCGCTGGCGTCGCTGGCCGCGTCGAAGGTGACGCTCTGGGCCTCGATGCGGGGCTGGACGGACCGGCCATTCAAAGCGAAGTCGAGCTCGTCCAAGCCCTGCCCGCCGAGCTCGAGCGGCAGGCTGGCGCGCACGAAGTCGGGGTTGTCTGCAGCCCATGCCAGGCGCGTCTTCAGGCCCAGCTCGATCAACCAGTTGTCGACCCGATCCGCGACAGCTGGCGCGATCTTTCGGTCAAGGCCGTGGCGGTTGGCGAAGAAGCCGGCGACCAGCAGCACGATCAGCAGCAGCGCCAGCTTGACGAAGCGTCCGAGCAGGCGTCTACCGAAGCCCGGACCCGGGGGACGAGGCGTGTAGCGGGCTGGCAGGCGTTCCAGGGAGCCGAGCAGAGCTTCGACCGAGCGTGGACGCTGGGCTGGATCTGCCTGGCAACAGCTGAGCAACAGTGGGCCGAGCGAGCGTGGCGCTTGCAGCGCGTCGAGGTCGGACTTCTGCAGGGACCAGCCCGCGCTGCCCGTCTGGCTGGCCGGAAAGCTGCCAGCGAACAGCTTGTACAGGATCAAGCCGAAACTGTAGACGTCCGCACGCGGTGACGGAGGGGCGGCCTGACCTGCCTGCAGCTTCTTCAACTGTTCGGGGGCCAGATAGGCCGCGCGTCCGTCGCTGCCAAGCCGCGCGACAGAGAACCCCTCAGGGTCGAAGCCGAAGCCCGTGTCGAGGATCAGCACACCACCGCCGGCCTGGCGCACGACATCGTGCTCAGTCAGCAGCCCGTGGTGCGCGGGCAGCCGAGCGAGGGCGCGGGCGGCGTCGATGGCCGCCTGGCGCCGCTCGGCGTAGCCGGTTCCCCCCAGAGGTTGGGTGCGCACGAAGTTGGTTGTGTAGAAATGGCGTCCGCTCTGAGGATCGCGGTCGTGGCTGAATTGGGGAAAGGTCGGGTCGGTCTTGATCTCCGGCGGCAGGCTGCGCTCGGTCTCGCCGAGCTCGAGCAGCTTAAGCACCACCGGAGCGCCCGTGCGCAGGTCGGTGTAGGGCCCGGTCTCGCCGAAAGACCCAAAACAGCGCGCCGAGAACTGGCCGGCTGCGCTCGTGTAGTTCCCCAGACTGTCTGGAAGCATGAGAGCCTTCTCCGCAGGCGATCTTTGCCCGCCGAGCCGCGACCCCGGGGGGCCGAGCCGAGGAGCGGGGCCGGGGATGCAGCTCAGGAGCGGCCGTATCCGCCGGTCTCAAACTAGCCGATGGGGCGCGGCGCTGTCAACGCGGTGCGGGTCAGGAGCTCCTGACCCGGGCTCGAGGCAACCGGCCTCCAACAACCTGAAGCGCGCACGCATCGAATGGGTCTTCTGTAGCGGCGCTCTGCGGGAGCCGCAAGGAGCAGTGGCGAAGGTTGCATCCAGAGGTTCTGGGGGCGCCAACCGGATCGGTTTTCTCGTCGGTCATAGACCGACGCTACAGGGCGGCTTCTGTAGCGGCGCTCTGCGAGCGCCGGAAGCAGCGCTGGCGAAGGTTGCATCCATAGGTTCTGGGTGCGCCAACCGGATCGGTCGTCTCGTCGGTCATAGACCGACGCTACAAGGGGGTCTCCACAGTTCGAAGGCACTGACCAGCCCTGATCGAAGAGTCCGGGGCCAAGTCTCCTGCCTATGTCGGGAGCGCCGTGGTCCAGGCCGCATCCCGCTCCAGGATGAAGCCCTCGCAGTCGCAGGGTTCGGCTCCCAGGTTGGGAAAGACGCAGTGGCGCGGCCAGACACCGCGACTGCGGAAGCCGGCTTTCTGCAGCACGCGGGCGGACGGGCGATGCTGCCGATGGCAGAAGGCGTTGAGCCGTGTGAACGCCGGCAACAGCCAGACCTGGGCGCACAGGGCACGCAGGGCCTCGGACATCAGCCCCCGACCCCAGAAGGGGCGGGCGAGCACGTAGCCGACCTCGACGTCTGGAGGTTGAAAGTCGCCCGCCAACATGCCGGCGAGCCTTCCGTCCAGCTCCAACACCCAGGCCAGGGAGTCCCCCGCTCGCCAGCCTGCCTGGCAGAGCTCGAGGAAGGCTTCGGTGTCGGCCTGCGAAGCATGCGGCTTCCACAGCAGGAAGCGGGTCACCTCGGGATCTTGCGCCCAGGTCCGGAAGATCCCGGCAGCGTCGCTCGGCAGCACCCGGCGCAGCTGGAGCCTCTCGCTGGCAAAACGTTCGGGAGGGCGCTCGCAGGCTGCGGGTTTCAATACTGTCTGGGCGGATTGCCGTAGGGGTTCTGAAAGCCCTGCGGGGGATAGCCCGGATGGGGATAGTACCCCTGCGGGGGATAGCCCTGCGGAGGATAGCCCTGCTGGGGATAGCCTTGCTGGGGATAGCCTTGCTGGGGATAACCCTGGGCCTGCTGGTTCGGGGCCCTGCGGCCGCTGCCTCCGTTGAGCTCGCGCAGGGTCTCGCGCAACTTCTGGATGTCTTTATCCAGTTCCTTCTGGGTGTCCTCGCTGCTATTGCGCCACTGTTGTTTGCGGAAGGCGAGCGTCGTGGCAGCCTTCACATATTCGGCCACGTCCCGCACGCCCTGTGCCCACACGACGCCGCGCCGCTTGAAGAACGAAGCCAGAACGCCGGCATGAGCTTGAGGGATGATTCCCAACCCGGCCTCTTCGGTCAGCTCGCGCAGCAGCGTACGCCCTTCAAAGTGGACCGATGCCATGAAAACCGCGAAGGCGACCAGAATCTCGCAAAACAGGCACAGGATGGCAAGCGGGAACAAGTACTCTCCGCCTCCCTGGGCGTAGGAGATCATGAAGTTGTTCCAGGAGACGTGGATGCCCAGCGCGACGAAGAACCCCACCATCGGAAGACAGAAGAACAGCAACCAGTTGCGTGTGTACTTGACATGGCCGATGCAGGCCCCGAGGGTCGCGGTCGCCACCATGTGCATCGGGCCGGTGAAGAAGTTGCGCATCAATACCAGGCTGACCCAGCCGTCGGCGTCGGAGTAGAACGCAGGGTTGTTGAAGTAGAGGAAGTTCTCAGTCATCGCGAAGCCGAGGGCGACGGTTGCGCCGTAGACGAAGCCGTCGGTGGCGTTGTCGAAGTCTTTGAGCCAGAAGAGCAGGCCGAAGATCATGATCTTGGTGATCTCTTCGACGAAGGGGGCCAGGTAGACGGCTTGGGCGACGGTGGTTTCCGCCGCCGTGAAGCTGCTGTCCACGAAGATCGCTACCAGGATGTGGGTACCCAGAATGCCCAGTCCGATGGCGAAGGTCGCGCCCCAACCGAGAGCGATCAGCATCATCCACAGCGGCTCGCGGTCATAGCGGTCGAGCCACCAGATCACGAAGACGGCCAGCAGCACGGGCAGAGTGGCCGCGGGCACGGACAGCAGGAAGAACATGGGCGGGCCCTCAGGGGATCTGGTCGAGTATACCCGTGGGCGGGTTCCTGCGGTATGGTCTTCACAGCTCGCCGCCGGCTGCTTCCAATTTCTGTCGTCTCCCTTGCCTACGCCTTTGAATGACCCTAACCTGGGTTCCGTCAGAAACGCACACCCGGGGGCAGTCTGTTCCCGCCTCCGGCCGCTGAACCAGAGTGTGTTTGGCAAGTCCGAGCCCCGACGCAGTGCGGGGCCGCGAGATCGAGGATCGAGGAAGAGGCCCTACTTGTAGCGGTGATGACGAGGACGAAGATATCGCGAGCCCCCCCAAAGGTCGGGCGAACAAAGACCTGTCAGACACAGCCTAGCGAGGAAAACATGCGCATCCTTTCCACTGCTTGCCTGGTGGCGTTGAGCTGCCTGCTGCTCCCCAGCCGTGCTGATGAGACTCTGGATACCTATTCCAGTGTGACGACTGAGGTCAAGAACCACGAGTTCGATGCGGCCTGGGGAAGCTACACTGCCGCTGAGCTCTTGCAGAGCGGGAGGCGGCTGGTCGAGAACCTGTTTGCGCAGGGCTGGCCGACTGCCAAGGACTACCAGGACGCTCTGGCCCGCGCCGAGCGCCTGGGGGGTCAGCAGGTCGAGGCTCTGACGTTGTGGTCTGGCGCGGGTCTGACGCTCGACAAGGGCCCACTGGTCGAAGAGGCCTACGGCCTGTTCACCGGCGGGGCCAGGCCCAAAGCCTTCGCGGAGACCTGGAAGACCCCCGCAGACTGCCTGGCGTGGAAAATGGGGCAGCTCGCCGAGCTCGTGCAGTTGCCTGCGGTGCCTGCAGGGCTGGCCCCGGTCTACATGCCGATGAGTAGCGCGTTGCCGGAGTACTCCCAGAACTATGTCGCCAGCGATGGCACCACCATGCGTTGGGACTTCAGCCAGGTCGTCTCGCCCCGAGTGCAGCCCGACGCGTTGGGCTTCAGCTTGTGGGCGCAAGCTCTGTACGCTCGCGAAGCACTGCGCGAGACGCGCAATGTCGGACGCAGCGGGCAGCTGCTGGGGCGCACGGCACACGATGGGTTCTATGGCCTGTTGACGGTCTTCACGGCCAGCAACCTGGTCATGGGTCTCAACCACCGCGACCTGCCACTGCTCTCCAACGATGCCGAGTTGCGGGTGTGTCCACTCAAGAAATACGAACCCTTCACCAAGCTGCAGTACTTCCCGCACGTGGTCAACGCCGATCTGTTCGCAGGCAATAAGCGCTATCTTCCCCAGATTGACACCGCCGCCAGCCATCTCCTCGACCAGGCGGCACTGCTGCTCGGCCTGTCCGAGATGATCGTCTTGCTCAACGATTCCGAGTTGTCCGCTGTCCTCAACCCCAAGAAGGAAGAAGACGTCATCGTGCCGTCGACCGTGCTCGACACGGCCCGTGACCTGGCACGCCTGATCTATGCGAACATGACCGCTCAGCATTTCGACCTGGGAGTCGGCTCCTTCGACAGCCGGTGGACAGGCCGCAAGCTGCCCGGCACGCGCTCGGGCGAGCTCAACCTGGTCGATGCGGGGGTGACTCTGATCGCCCTGAACCGTTTCGCCGCAGCGATGAAGGCTGATGGCGACCACGCGCTCGCCAAGAGCGTCGAGAAGTGGTTGAAGCCGCAGGTGGACCTGCTGCTGGGCCTGCAGAACGAGGATGGATCCTTCCCCAACTCGGTCGACATCGCGATCGACCGCGTGATCGACCCCGACTTCTCGCTACGCACCCATGGAGTCCTGCTACAGGGCCTGGTGGCTGCCGAAGAGTTGATGCAGATCGAGGGCGTCTCCGAGAGCGTTCAAAAGTTGCTGCTCGTGCTCGATGACCGTTGGATGCCTCGTCTGGGAATGTTCTTCGCGGGCGATAGTGAAGGGCTGTGCACCTACACGGCTGGTGATCTCGGAGCCGTGCTGGGTGGCTTGCGCCGCTACGGATTCAGCCAGGGCGAGATCCGCGGTTTCTATCGGCTGAAGGCCTGCATCGACGGCGCCGAAGACATCGGAGTCCTGCGGGGACGGCGCGACAACCTGGATCTGCCCGGTGTGCTGCCCCTCGGAGAGGGGGGAGACCACGGCGCGGCGCCGGTGTTCTACGGCGAGGTTCTCAACCGCTTCAAAGACTGAGCCGCGCGCGTCCATTCGCGAGCCAGCCGGGTGGGTCTTCCCGCCCGGCGATCCATTGAGACCTCCGCCATGTTCAAGCTCTTCATCAGCCAGCGCTACTTGCAGAGCCGCATGTTCAGCTATGTCTCGGTCATCGGTCTGGCGATGGGCGTCGCCTTGCTGGTGGTGGTCAATTCGGTGATGGGGGGGTTCTCTGTCGAGTTTCAAGACCGCATCCGCGGGACGCTCTCGCATCTGGTCGTCGAGGGCATCGGCGACGGGCACATGAGACAGGGCGCGCAGGCGATGAAGGTTCTGCAGTACGGACAGTTGATGCTGCAGCCGATCCCCGTCGATCCTCTCAGCCAGCAGTTGGACTGGACAAGTCCCAGCTGGGACATCGACAGTGTCGCCTACCACAAATTCATCGCGGGCATCGACCACAACCTCTCCGCGATGAACCACTTCGGGGACCGCGGCGAGGTGGTTGCGAAGCAGCCCTTTGCGGCAGGGCGATCTCTGGGGCAGACGGCTGAGCACCTGACCTGGGTGCTGCCCGAGGGCGACACCCTGCGGGGCGAGCCCGTGCGGGGTGAGACCCTGCGGATCCCGCTGGAATTCGTCGCCAGCGCCTCCGCGTCCCCAGTCGAGCACCTCAGCCCGTACCTGCAGCGGCAGTGTATCGCGGTCTCGGGCTCGAACCAGGATGGGGCGTTGCTGCGCGGGATCCAGCCGGAGCTTGAGGCGCGCACCAACAAGTTCCGCAGCTTCTTGCAGGCTCCCGCCGACAGCTACGAAGAGGCCTACAGCGAAGAGCTGGGTGATCCACAGTTCGGTCTGGTCTATGGTGGCAACACCCTGCTCTACAGTCTGTTCCGGCTCGGGCGCATCGATGCCTCGACCTATGCCGAGCTCGAGGCCGAGGCAGAGACGCCGGGGGCCCTGCGTGGCTATGCGCAGCATCTGGGCTTCGCCGACCAGCTCGTCGGTCCTTCTGAGCAGTGGGTGGCCAGCGGGCAGCTCAGCGCGGCGCAGATGAAGATCTGCCGTGACTATCAGCGGGTGCTGGGGGGCCAGGGTTTGCGGGCCGTCGAGCGCGGCCTGGGCAGCCTGGACGAGCTTGCCGCGCTGACCCGAGCCGCGCTGCCCGACGAGGCGCTGCCGGGTCTGTTCGAACGGACGGTTTCGGGACGGCCGGGCGTCGTGGTCGGCATCGATCTCTTCCGCTACCTGGGGTTGCGCATCGGTGACGCAATGACCGTCACGACCTACAAGACGGTCGCCGACAAGGAAGAGCCGGTGGACCGCAAGTTCGAGGTCGTGGGGGCCTACGGCAGCGGCTTCTCCGATATCGACAGACACTTCGTGTATGCCGACCTCGATGCGTTGCAAGAGCTGCTCGAGACCGATGTCCTGACGGGCGTCAACATCTCGGTGGCTGACTTCGAGAATGTGGAGACGATCTCTGACCAACTCGAGCGGCAGCTGTTCGCCTACTACCTTTCCGAGAGGCTGTTCGTCCAGACCTGGAAACAACGCAACCCGTTCTTGCTCGAAGCGGTGGGCATGCAGCGCTTCTTGATCAGCATGATCATCTTCTTCATGATGTTGCTGGCCGGTGTGGTGCTGCTGGTCATCCTGTTGATGCTGGTCAACGAGAAGATCCGGGACATCGGCATCCTCAAAGCGGTCGGCGCCACGACCAGTGGTGTGTTGTATACCTTCCTCTTTCAGGGCTTCTTGATCGGCCTGGCGGGCTCGTGCATCGGAGTCCTGGGGGGGATTGTGTTCTCGCAGAACATCAACTCCATCGCCGGGGTCCTCGAGACCGTAACGGGGTTCGACGTGTTCCCCAAAGAGGTCTACTTCCTCGACCATATCCCGGTGCTGATCGATCCCTGGGAGATCGCTGTCATCACGATCCCGACCGTGTTCATCAGCCTTGCTCTGTCCGTGTACCCGGCCTACCGGGCTTCCAAACTGCATCCCCTCGACGCCCTGCGTTGCGAGTGAGCCATGTTCCAGCTCTTCGTCAGCTTTCGCTATTTGCGGAGTAAGCTCATCAGCGACCTCTGTCTTGCCGGCCTGGCCGTCGGGGTCGCCGTGCTGGTGATCGTCAACTCGGTGATGTCGGGCTTCACCGGCGAGTTCGGCAGGCGCCTGCAGGGCACGCAAGCCCATCTGCAGATTGAGGGTACCGAGCACCTGGGATTGAGCAGCTATCCCTTGATGGCAGAGATGCTCGGGTTGGATGAGCTGCAGCTGCGGATGCAGACAAGCGAAGAGAGCGCATTCGTGGCGGGGCTGATCGGGCGCAACGGCCTGCCCATCGATGCGCGCACGGCTGAACCCTTTGATCCGCCCAGCCTGATCGGGCGTGTGCTGCGCGAAGACCCCGCCGGCTTGCAGCTGTTGAACGCATTGGGCGAGACGCTGCTCGTGCCGCCCGCGATGGTCGTCGGGCGTGCCCGCAGCCCAGTCAAGAGCTCGCTGCCCTACCTGTCCACGCTGGCGATGCTGACCACGGAGCTTGAAGCCGACGCGGGCGTGCTGCGTGCGCAGAATTCTGTCGAGGCGTCGCGCCTGGGCAACTTCGGTCGCTACCTGCTCAGTCCAGGTGCGGCCTATCAGGAGGCATACGGCCGCTACTACGAACCCAAGCTGTTCGGGAGCACTTTCGGCAGCTCGTTGTTGCTGAACAGTCTATGGCGGCAGGGAGCGATCGAAGCGGAGGACTTCGAACGGCTCGAGCGGGCCGCTGTGGTTCGGAGCTTCCAGTCGCTCGAGACCTACGAGCAGTACGTGCGCGCATCGGGTGTCAGCGAGGCAGAAGTCGAGGCCCGCGCGAACGAGCTGCACAAGCACCTCGGACCCGTGGGCCACGTGTTGGTCGATGAAGGTTTCGGCAGCTATGAACAGTTGTTGGCCGCCAGCCAGGGGACGATCACGGGCTTTGAAGAGCTGTTGCAGCCGGGTCCTGAGCTGATCGCCGATCCCGACCGCATCTTCAGCCAGACCCGCAGTGGCATGCCCGGGGTGATCGTCGGCATCGATCTGTTCGGCAAGATGGATCTGGCTCTGGGCCAGGTCCTGCGCCTGTCCACGGTCAAGCCACGTGCCGATGGCGAATACGACTCGCTCAAGCGCGACTTCGAGGTGATCGGCACCTATCACAGCGGCTTCGGCGAGGCGGATGGGCGCCTGATGTTCTGCTCAGAGAAGGTCTTGCGCGAGTTGCTCGAGATTCCCCCCGAAATCTACTCCGGAGTCGAGTTGATGGTCGAGAGCTTTGAGCAGGCACGGGAACTCAAGCCGGCGATCGCGCGGCGTCTGGCCAGCGATCTAGAGCTGCTGGGCAGCTACCGGCTGGTGACCTGGGATGAGAAGAACCGTACCCTCATCGAGGCCGTGCAGCTGGAGAAGTGGGTGCTGAGCCTGATCCTGCTGTTCATGATGGCGGTGGCGGGCCTGATCCTGTTGGTCATCTTGATGATGATGGTCAACGAGCGCGTGCGCGACGTCGGGGTGATGAAGGCGATCGGAGCGACCACCCAGGGGGTGCTCGGGACCTTCCTGGTGCAAGGCTTCTTCATCGGCGTCTCGGGCGCGGTTGTGGGGCTGGTGTTGGGATTGTTGGCGACCTGGAACATCAACTCCATCGTCGATTTCGTGTATCTGCTGACGGGCTACCATCCTTTCCCGCGTTCGATCTTCTCCTTCGACAAGATCCCCGTCGACGTGCGCGTGGGCGACATCCTGTTCATCGTCGTGCCGATGATCCTGACGAGTCTGTTGCTTTCGCTCTATCCCGCCTGGCTGGCCTCGAGGCAGAACCCGATCGAGGCGCTGCGGCGCGACCTTTGACGCGGTGAACACCGGCTCCGGACCGTGTTGACGGGTCATAGACCCGGCCGTACAATGGCGCGCGAATCACCCGATGGACCATCGATGGCCAGCCCGATCATCAAGGCGCACCAGATCGTCAAAGACTTTGCGACCGACGGCAGCAAGCTACGCGTGCTGCACGGCGTCAGCGTTTCGCTGCAGAAAGGCGAGATCCTGGGCATCATCGGCCAGTCCGGCGCGGGAAAGAGCACCCTGCTGCACATCATGGGTCTGCTCGACGAGCCGACTGAGGGGTGGGTCGAGCTGCACGGTGTCAAGGTGAGCAAGGCCAGCCCGACGGCCCGCGCCCGCCTGCGGAATGACCGGCTGGCGTTTGTCTTTCAGTTCTACCACCTGCTGGGCGACCTGACGGCGCTCGAGAACGTGATTCTGCCGCGCATGGTGCGTTACGGCATGCTGCGCTACCTGTTCGAAAAGTCTCGCCTGAAGAAACGCGCCGCCGCCCTGCTCGATCGGGTCGGCCTTGCGGAGCGCATGAGCCACCGGCCGGGGCAGCTCTCCGGCGGTGAACGGCAACGCGTAGCGATTGCGCGGGCCTTGATGAACGATCCAGAGGTGCTGCTGTGTGATGAGCCGACAGGCAACCTCGATTCGAAGACGGGCGAGAGCATCCTCGAGTTGTTGTGGGAGCTCCGCGAAGAGAACGATCGCACCCTCTTGATCGTCACGCACAATGCTGCGGTGGCGGAGCGTGCCGATCGCTGCATCCGTATGGGAGACGGTGTTATCACCGGGAAGGCGCAGCCCCCGATTTCTTCGGCGGCTGCCTGACAGGGGCCTGGTCATGCCACGATTGCGCGTCAAGAACGGTGCGAACAAGAATACGGTCTACGAAATCAAGTCTGAGGCGATGAGCCTGGGGCGTGATGACTCGGAGGTCGTGCAGATCCTCGATCAGGGGGTCTCGCGAAGCCACTCGGAGATCTTCCGCATCGGCGAGATGTACTTCATCCGTGATCTCGGCAGCCGCAACGGCACCTATGTCAACGAAGAGAAGATCGGTGAGGAGCTGTTGCGCAACGGTGACGAGATCAAGATCGGCAGCACGATCCTGATCTTCGAAGATGCCGAAGGGGGCGTGACCAAGCCGCGGCGCGAAAGGCGCAGCGCGGTAGACGAGACGGTGACCATCAACCTGGATGTCAGCGGTGCGGACCTCGAAGACTTCGAAACCGAAGACGCCCAGGAGTCGAAAGACCTGCGCATCGTCTACCAGGTCGCCAAGATCATCTCGACGGAACGGGACCTGGGTACGCTGCTCGACAAAGTCGTGGCCATCGCAGGCCAGGCAGTCTCTGCCGATCAGGTGTACGTCTTCCTCAAGAGCCCCGGCAAGAAAGAGTTCAATCTCGAGGCCAGCTGGGAGCGAGAGCCCGACGATGGCCCGCAGGTCAGCCGCGGCATCATCAAGCGCGTGATCAAGTTCTCCAAAGCCATCCTTACATCCGACGCCAGCATGGACGACCGCTTCAGCGACAACCAGAGCGTGATGATCAAGTCGATCAAGTCGGTGATCTGCGCTCCGCTGGTCGGACACTCCCAGATGAATGGCGTGATCTACCTGTCCTCGTCGCGCACCGCCAGCGCGTTCCGCAGCGAAGACCTCGAGCTGATCACCGCCCTGGCGGTACAGACGGGCGTCGCGATCCAGGCGATGCTCGCGGCCCAGACCCAGGAGCGCATGCTGCTGTCGATCGTGCGCACCCTGGTCGAGACCATCGAGATGAAGACTCCGCAGCGCAAGGGCCACTCGTTGCGGGTGATGGTTCTGGTGGCGGCGGCTGCCACCAAGATGGGGCTGCGGCGCTCGAAGAAGCGGCGCCTGCAGATCGCCGGTCTGCTGCACAACATCGGCAGCGTCGCTTTGTCGAACGAAGAAGGCGAGCTGCAGGGCTTGAGCGGTCAAGAGCTCGATATCAAGCAGCTCGAGCTGGCAGTCAAACTGGTCAGCAACATGTACGGCATGAAATTCGTCCTGCCAGCGATCAGCTCGCAGAAAGAGCGCTGGGATGGCAGCGGCTTCCCCGAGGGGCTCAAGGGCGAGGACATTCCGCTCGATGCCCGAATCATCGGTGCCTCCGACCAGCTCGACCAATTGTTGTCTGCTGCTGAAGAAGGAGATGCTGAAGGTCTCAGCGTCCCTCAGGCGCTGGAAAAGCTCCAGGAAACCGCTGGCTTGTATGATCCCAAAGTGATCGCCGCCTTCGAGGCCGCACACAAGGACGGAATCCTGTTCAACCCGCCCGATCTGGTCGAGCTCTGAATCGGCCGCCCGTGTGAATACGGTGCAGGACAGACCCGTCTTCTAGTCTCCGAATGTACGGCAAGGAGAGAATATGCCTCGTCTTATGATCTTGCTGCTGGCCGCTGCCCTGACGGGCTCGACTGGCTGCACCATCGTCTACAACGTCGACCGCCAGGTGCCCGCTGAGATCTTCCTCGGCAACGAAGTGCGGGTGGTCGGTGTGTCACCGTTCGACGCCAACGAAGAAGCATTCAAGCTTGCGGTTTCTGAGAAGCTCTCTGGAAGGTTGGCGGGCTCGAAGGTGTTCGATGTGGTGACGCGCACGCGCATCGATGCCGCGATCGCCGAGATCGAAGAGACTTCGACCGACTACTACGACCAGGACACGGCCGTCGAGTTTGGCAAGCTGGTCGCCGCGGACGCGCTGATCTTCGGGCGTTGCACGACCTATTCCAACGATGAGCAGATCAACGTCACTCTGACCAAGGTCGAAGAGTATTTCGTTGAGGAAATGGTCGAGAAGAACGGCCAGCTCCAGAAGGTGAAGGTCAAGAAGTACCGCGAGCACCAGGTACAAGCGCCCGCGTTGCAGCGCAGCCTCAGCGTCGAGTTGAATTTCAAGGCAGTCAATGTAGAGACCGGCGTGGTCGTGGGTGGCGATGCCCTCTCCCGCGCTGTCTCTCCGATGTGGATACTCTCCGACCCGCATCCGGAGTGGAAGACTACCCGTCGTCCGGCGGATGTCGTCGACAAGGTGGTCGATCCGCATGTCTGGTGCAGCCAGACCATCGACCAGCTCAGCGCCGGAATCGCCCGCAAGTTGATTCCTCAGACGGTGCGCGAGGCGATCGTCTGGGAGCGTGTGCCCCGCTATGCCGAAGAAGCCGAGAAGTACTTCCAGCACGGGCAATTCCAGACGGCCGCCAGCCATCTGGAGAGCGATCTCGCGCGGGCCAATGCGGACAACAGCGTCAACGAGCCCGGCCGGGCAGCGCTGAACTACCTGCTCGGCGTGACCTATGCTTGCCAGCAACGCTACGATGAGAGTCTCAAGCTGTTGCAGATGGCCGCGGATCTGGCTCCCAACGACCTGCACATCGGTATGATCAGCCGTGTCAGGCAGTGGAAGAAGGATGCGGAGGATCTCGCCCAACAGATCCAGGGGTGAAGGCTCTCGGCCCACAGCAAAAGGCGGGGGTCGATCCCCCGCCTTGGCTGTTTGTTGGTCGGCTCATCGCTGCCGGGTTCAGCAGCCCAGTGCGTAGCGGAAGCTGCTGCTCGCTTCTTGCCAGGCGTCCGCGAACGCGCGCTCGAGCCAGCTGAGGGCCGCCGCTTCGTCGGTTTTGCGCACGATCAGGCGCGTCTCGCTTACGTGGGCGCGCCGGGATGTGGGCAGGGCGAGCACGCGGCCTTCGACGTCGATGGCCTCGAGCAGCTCGGCGAGGAACTCGGTCTCCAGGCGGGGTCCGCGGTGGATCGATACCCAGCGCATCCTGGTGCGTTTCGTGTTCCTCATCAGCAATTCCTCCCTGTCTACCCTCTATGACGCCACAATCACGTACTTCGACAGAACAAAATCCGATCCAAAGCAGATTTTTTTTCCGCGCCAGGCCCCGGACCGCATGGCAGGGGCACAGGCAGTGCGTCGACAGCGAGTGGATCTTCAGGGCGCTGGCGGGATCCGCCAGTATCTGGTCAAAACACCCGGAGCACCAGGGCGCCCAGCAAGCCCCTCGGAGCGCGCGCGTGTTTCGGGTATAAGACGGGTGTGCATTGTCCGGAGATCTCCGATGGCCAGCCGTGCCGAACTCCTCGAGAAACTCAACGCGATCCGCAAAGCCTACGCCGAGAAGCTGCCGGCAAAGGTGCAAGAATGCCGCACGATGTTCGCGACCCTCGACGGAGCCTGGAACCCTGCAGTGGCGCGGGAGATCCAGAGCCGAATCCACAGATTGGCAGGCTCGGGAGGCACCTTCGGCTTCAAGCTGGTCACGACCTCGGCGCGCGCCATCGAACAGCTGTTCGACAGCGTCGCTGATGCCAGGCGTGACCCAGACGCCGAAGAGTGGGAAGAGCTCGAGCGGCTGTTCGCGGCTTTGGCTCAGGCATCGCAGCAGCAAGATGCCGACGGGCCGCGTCTCCCCGAGCAACGGACGGCATCGAGCTCGAGGCTGCCGATGCTGCCCGAGCGTCACGTCCTGTTCCTGTGTCACGATCCGGCCAAGCACGCCGACTGGCTCGAGGAGGTAGCGCCCTTCGGGTTCCATGTCGCCTGCATGCGGGATGCGCAGTCCTTTGACCAGCGTATCGCCCTGCAAGCGCCCCGTGCGGTTCTTCTCGATCTGGATTGCGGTGTGTTTGGGGTCGACGCCGAGCGCATGCGCAGCATCGAGCGCGAGGCAGGCCGGCCAGTTCCGCTGATCGTACTCGCGTCCTCGGTGGACCTGCGCACACGCCTGCGGGCGGTCCGTCTGGGCGGGCGTTATTTCTTGAACCTGCCCGTGGACAGCCTGCGCCTGGCCGACATCCTGGCCGCCACCGATGCGGAGCACATCGATCCGATCCGGGTCGTAGTGGTCGATGATGACCAGGTTCTGGCAGCCCAGTACGGAGCCACCTTTGAGAACGCGGGTATGCGCAGCACGCCTGTGCATCGGCCGGATGATCTGATCCGTACTTTGGTCGAGCTGCATCCAGACGTATTGGTGATGAGCCTGACGATGCACGAGGTGTCGGGGCTCGAGCTGGCTGGAGTGGTGCGGCAGCACGATGCGTTTGCCGGGCTGCCGATCGTCTTCCTGTCCGTCGAGGCGAGTCGAGAGCAACAGATCGCGGCGCTGGATCTCGGCGACGATTTTCTCGCCAGGCCGATCGATGGAGGGCAGCTCGTGTCGGTCGTGACCGCGCGGGCCCAGCGTGCGCGTTCTATGCAGGCGAGCCTGACCCGCGACGGCCTGACAGGTCTGCTGCAGGCGAGCAGCTTCCGCAAGCGCCTGGAACGTGAAGTGTTGTGGGCCGCCCGCCAGGGCAGCGACTTCGCCCTGGTGTTGTTGGATCTCGACGATCTACGTGGGCTGAATGGCAGCCATGGCCATCTGGTCGGAGACCGCGCGCTGCAGTCGCTGGCGCGGCAGCTGAAACAACGTCTGCGCCGCACCGACATCATGGGCCGCTGCCGCCCTCGCGACTTCGGTGTGCTGATGATGCAAGCGGATGTGCACAAAGCCCACGAGCTGATTGATGGACTGCGCGAGCGGCTGCTGGCCGAGCCTTTCCAAGTGGGAGACCAGGCGCTGTCCCTCAGCCTCAGCGCCGGGGTTGCGTCATTCAGCCGTCACTGTGAACCCGAGGCCCTGCTGGCTGCGGCCGAGCGGGCTCTGAGTGAGAGCAAGAGCGCCGGGGGGAATCGTGTGACGGTAGCTAGCTAGCTAGCGCCCGTACCCCATGAATTTGCCCGGACAGGTTGGCGCGAGCCCGACGTTTGGTTTGCCCGGGCTCCGGGCTACGGGCTACGGGCTCCAGGCTTCTGCCAGGGGAGACCACGTCATGAGAAAGACCACCGGAAGCTCCGGGTATTCCAACAGGCAGGCTGATGTCTGAAGCCGGAGGCCTGAAGCCACGGCGGGGGAGGCCCCTGAACCCCCAGAGCCGCCAAGCTTGTCCAAGGCTACTTGTGGGGAATGGGCAGAGCTAGCGCCCCTCGGCGGCACTTCGTCCGTGCAGCAGCCGCCGCAGTCCCTCTCGACGGAACAGCAGCCATGCCGAGCCGGCGAAGACCAGCATGCCACTGCACACACTGGCCAGGAGCGCCCACGGGCCGGCAGGGAGCCACGAGGCGACCGCCAGCGCGGCCAGCCCACAGGCGCAGGCTGCGATCAGCGCGCGCGGGGCGGCGCGCAGCGCCTCACTGTCCTGTCCGAGGGGTCTGCGTACCCAGGCATACAGCAGGCCGGTCTGCACCAACGACGCGACCGCCGTGGCGAGCGCGAGGCCACATTCGCGCAGCGACCAGACCAGGGTGAAGTCCAAGACCAGGTTGAAGCAGACGGCAACCAGGCCCGCGCGGACCGGGATGTCGCGGCGTTCCACCGCCTGAAAGAAACGTACCAGCACAGCCTGCATGGCCAGAGCCCAGACCGCTGAGCAATACACGCCGGTCACCGCCACGGTGCGATAGACCGCGTCCGCGCCGAACTCCCCGCGTTCGAACAGCACCGACACCAGCTCGGGGGCCACAGCGGCCATGCCTATGCTGGCCGGCAACGCGAAGAACAGGACCAGGCCGAGCGAACGGTCGAGCTGCGCGCGTAGCTCTGTGCGCCGTTGCGCTGTCCAGAGCCGGGCAAAGACGGGGAAGGCCGCGGTGCCGACGGCGATACCGACCAGCGCCAGCGGGAATTGCAGCAAGCGGTTGCCGTAGTAGAGCGCTGTGACGGCCCCAGCATCGTCGACCAGCAGCCAGGCCACACCCTTGTCGATCAGGTCGTTGACCTGGAAGACGGCGAGCCCGAAGACGATCGGTGCCATGCGCCGGCGGATCCGGGCGATGTCCGGGTGGTTGAATGCCAGACGGGGGCGGACCAGGAGTCCGCGAGAGCGGAGCCCGGGCAGCTGTGCGAGCAGCTGCACACCCCCTGCGACGACGATCGCAACAGCCAATGCGCGTGCCTGCACGGCGTCGCTGGAGAGCAAGGGCAGCAGCAGATAGAGCACGGCGATCCAGATCAGATTGAGGATCACCGGTGAGAGCGCGGGCATCAGGAAGTGCCCGGCAGCGTTCAGCGCGCCCATCGCCAAGGCCACCAGACAGATCGGCAACGTGTAGGCAGCCAGGATCGAAGCCAGCTCGAAGGTAAAGCTGTGTTGGGGAAAGATGTCGAGCCAGGACAATGCCAGGCAGCCGAGGCAGACCAGCCCGCTCAGCAGGGCCAGCAGCACGAGCAGACTGCCGCAGGTGCGCGCAAACAAGGCGCGTGCCGCGGGGGCGCCGCGCCGATCCCGAGCCTCTATGAAGCTGGGAATGAAGGCCGCGCTCAAAGCTCCTTCGCCAAACAGGCGTCGGAACGAGTTGGGAATCGTGAACGCGACGTAGAACGCATCGGCGGTGGGGCCGAGTCCGAACACACTCGCCATACCGACATCGCGCAGCAAGCCGAGAACGCGGCTGGCAAGAGTGGCGAGTGCCACCGTGCGCGCGTTCCTGCTGATGCTGCCCTGAGGCATTGCCGCGGGGGCAGGGGCGGGCGTCGACGGGACCCTTGGCATGGTCTTCGAATCGGGCATGCAGGGACCTCCCTGTTGCCATCATTAACGGCTGTCGCGGCAATCAGCGTGAGACCGGCACAAGCGTTTGCACGATTGCCGACCAAACTCTAAGATAGCGAGGTCGTACAAACCTCCGAGATCCCGCGCGAGACGCCGCACTGCAGGTGCTGCCTTGCGCCCAGTTTGTGAAGGGGCCTGTGCATGGCCAGCGCTAGCGACAACTCCCCCCAGCGTGGCTCCAAGTCCGCGGGCGACGGCCCGACCGAGCCTGGTCGGGCGGCCGGCGGCGCGGGTGCCGGGCGTGCGGGTCCGCCGCCGACGCCCGCAGCAAAAGAACGCCCCGCTCAGCCGCAACCAGCCGCCGCGAAGCTGCCTGCCGAGGGAGCGGGGGCGAAGCCGCGGGCTCCGGGGCGCAAAGCAGCGGATGCCTCGTCGAGCCCCCGCCCGGCGAAAGCGAAGCCGGCGCCGGACACCAGCCGCCGTCGGGCGGATGCCAAAGCGCTTCCGCTGCGCTGGCAGGCTGTGGAGGGCGCTGTCGACAGCTGCCTGCCCCGGCGGGCAGACCAGTTCGAGCAAGTCGGGCTGCGCATCGAGAGTGGCGCCCGGGTCCAGGGCGACGTGTGCGCCCGCCAGGTGCATGTCTACCCCAACGCAGCGGTCGTCGGCAGCGTGTTGGCACTCGAACGAGCCGAGGTGCAAAACGCCAGCGTCGAGGGCAGCGTGGTCGCGGGCAGCATTCGCAGCAATGGACGCAGTGGTCCGTTGCTGGCTCGCAGCGTCGAACTGGCACGGGGCGCCGAGGTTCATGGTGATGTCCACGCGGGCAGCGTGCAACTCGACGGGGCGCTCCAGGTCAGCGGTGTGTTGGTTTGTGACGGCGCGGTGCAGATCCCGCCCGGGTCACGGCTCGGTGGAGTGCAGGCCGCGAGAGTCCAGTTGGGGCGTGGCTGCAAGCTCGGCTTTGTCAAGACCGAGGGCGTGCTGAAGCTCGAAGCCGATGTGCAGGTCGGTGTTGTCGAGGCAGCGCAGCTCGAAAGCACATCCAGCCTGTTCCTCGGTTCGGTGAAGCTGAGCGGCAAAGAGCCGTTGCGCATCCCTCAGGGCAGCCGCATCGACGTGCTGTCAGCGCGCGGCTCCGTGGTCGTCGAGCGGGAATGTGAGCTGGGTACCTTGCTGACCGAAGGGACAGTAGAGGTTCATGCGGACGTCGAGATCGGTTCGATTCTCCAGGCCTCGGACAATGTGACCGTGCACAGTGGGGCGGCAGTCCGCGAGATTGTCAGCGCAGCGACCGTCTCGCTGCCCGCCGATGTTTCGGTGGAGAGTTGCTACGCGGGCCAGGGGATCCTGGGCCAGGAGGTGGAGCTTCGGGTGCGCGCCGACGGTGAGGTTGTGCTCGAGGGCGAGGCCGCGGGCCGGCTGCACACGCGCGCACTGAGCGGAGAGTTGTACCGCGCCTACCGCAGCGCTGGGGTTGAGGCCTTGCGCCTTCCCCAGCTGAAGCGCGCGGCTGCCGAAGCGGCCGGGCCTGAAGACGCAACCGCGCAGAGCGCGGCCCCCCTTGACGAGAAGCCAGCCACTCCGCAGGAGAGCGCCGACGCATGAATGCTGCCAGGATTCCGACCATGGCGTCCAACCTCGACGCCGGAGATGAGAAGCGGGCGCTGACGTCTTGTGCCCTGGGTGAGGCGCATCGAGAGGCTAGTTTCCGCCGTATGTTGCGCATCGGAGGGGGGGCGGCGCTGATTGCGATCGGCCTGATCTTCCTGATCCTCGGCATCAGTGGTGCAGGTGCCGCAGCAGCCCAGCCGGCTCCCGCGGGCGCCGACTCTACCGCGTTGGGGGGCCTCCCGGCCCCCGCGGATACCAGTGTGGCCGCGGTCTCCGATACCGGGACAGTCTCGTCGGCTTCCTCGACCGCACGAGGCCCCTATGTGTCCCTGGTGACCGGATTGCTCCTGGGCTTGATCAGTCTTGCGTTCGGTGCTGCAGGCATCTACTTCGGCCTGCAGATCGGGGCGCCGGCGATCGAGAAGGTCGAGCGAGGCAGTTGGCGTTTCTTTGTGCACAACATCGGCACCAGCGGCCGTGGTCTGGCGGATGCTCTGTCGTGCTCGGAACACAACCATTCGAAGGTTTCCGTATTCGAGCTTCCAGACGGGTTGCCGTCTGAACCCTTCCAACCGCCGTCCGAAGGCGATCCGGAGATCGCGGTGGTGCGGGCGGTAGCAGTGCAGAAGAAGCAGCTCGAAGCGGTCGAGGTCCGCGCGGTGGCCAATGCCTTCATCGCCGAAGAGGGTCTGCTGGCGGAGATCGCGACCCTGGCCGAACGTGCGGCCCTGGGACAAGGGGGCGACACCCAGTTGCCGGAGGCCCTCGGCACGCTGTCGGGCTTCGCCGCTCAGCAAGAGCAAACCCAGAAGCGCCTCGATGCACTGGGCAAGCGCTTCGAAGCAGAAGTGCAGGCCGTGGGGACCAGCTTGAAGGGACATCTGCAGAACCTTGGCAAGCCGTACCTGCCTTCGGCGGGAGCGTTGCCGAAAGTCCCGGAGCTGAGCAAGCCCGCATGGGATGTGGCGCTCAACGGGGCCTGCGGCTCCCTGCAAGCTGAGATCGCTCCCCAGACCACCCAGCTCAAAACCGAGCGCAGCAAGGCCGAAGAGGCTGCGCGTGGCAAGGCGGAAGAGGCGAAGAAGAAAGCCCTCGAAATCTTCACCAGCAGTGGGGGCAAGGCTCCGGCAGAAGCGGCCCGCAAGGCCCACAACGAAGCGAAGCAGGCGGCCTCTGCGCTCAAGGCGAAGCAGGAGCAACAGCAGGCCAAACAGAAGCAGCTCGAGCAACTGAAGGCGCAGCCGGCGCCTGCAGAGGCTGAAGCGGGCGCTCCAGACAATCTGTCCAAAATGGCGGCACTGCAGGGCGAGATCGAGGCTCTGCAGTCGGAGTTGACCGGCCTCGAGGTGGCCAAGCAGACAGAAGAACAGACCGGGGCCGCGCTGAAGGAAGCGGAAAAGGGGCTGGCCGCGGCCGAGCTGCAACGTGCCGCGGCGGAGAAGGCAGCCCAGACCGCGCTTGAGGCAGAGCTGGAGAGCGCAGCCAAGGCGTGCGAGGCCGCGGTTGCGCAGCTGGAGAAACCCGTCGAGGCGTTGAAAAAACAGGCTTCAGAGCTGCTGCAGATGCGCAGGGAGATCGTGATTCCGGCACCGCTCGAGCCTCCTCAGGGGATGCTCGAGCGCAGCCTTCAGTACCGCGCTCAGGCGCTGGAGAGCGTCCATGCGAGCAGCCAGCAGGCTTCGGGTCGGCTTGAGCAGGTTCTGCAAGAGACCCGTGCGGTCTTGCAGAAAGCGCAGCTGTCCGGGCAGAGTTTCCCCTTCCAGAGCCTCGATGTGCCTGTCTATCGGGTCAGTGGCAACTTCGGCAGTGGCGGCGGAAGCTGGGAGCGCACCTATGTTCCCGGTGAATACGAGGGGATGGCAGACTCTCCGAGCTTCCACGCTCTCCCGAGTCTGTTGCAGCGTATACGCACGGGACTGAGCACAGTGCCAGTGGCGTTGGAACAACTTCCTGTTGCTTGACCATGCGATCGTGGGCGTGCTGGCGTCAACAGCCGGCCCGGGTTCTGTTCCGGGGGCGGATGCCCTCGACTCGTTGCTGGTTCTGGGCGTCATTCTCGTAGCCGGAACGATCGGCGGGTGGCTCGCGCGCCGCATCAAGGTTCCCAGCATCACGGGCAACATCCTGGCCGGCATCATGATCGGTCCGGCTGCTCTGGATGTGTTCGGACACGCAGACGCCTCGCGCGTGCTGTTGCCCGTGTCGACCTTCGCGATGGGACTGATCGCGGTGGCGATCGGGGGGCATCTCTCCTACCGGCGCATCCACAATGCCTTGCGACGCATCGTCTTGGTCAGCCTGCTCGAAGTCTGCGGCGCACTCGTGTTCGTGACGTTGGGCGCTTGGCTTTGCGGTCAGCCGATGTCGACCGCGATCCTGTTGGGTACGGTCGCCTGCGCCACGGCTCCAGGCACGACTGTCGCGCTGGTGCGTGAGACCAGGGCGAAGGGGACTTTCGTCAAGACCCTGTTGGCTGTGGTCGCGCTCGACAACATCCTCTGCATCATGCTGTTCGCCTTCGCTGAGATCGTCGATGCGAACTTCTTTGAGCACCCGGAGAGCGGCTTCGCCTTCCTACCGGCTCTGCAGGCGACCGGCATCCAGCTGGGGGGCTCACTGCTGTTGGGGCTTCTGCTCGGGGTCGCCACACTGCACCTGGTGCGGCTGCCGAGCTCGCACAATTTCAGTGTGATGGTCGTCACCGTCCTGCTCGCCTGCGGAGTGGCCGCTTCGGCAGGCCTCAGCCCGCTGCTCGCATGTCTGTTTCTGGGGGTCTATCTCGGCAATTCCAGCGAGTTGGGAGAAGAGCACCTCGCCTCTGTCGAGCCTCTGGAGATGCTGCTCTACACATGTTTCTTTACGCTCGCCGGAGTATCACTGCACCTGGATACGCTGGCGAGCGCCGGCTTGATCTGCCTGGTGTATGTGATCGCGCGTTTTCTGGGCAAGGGACTCGGGGCCGGCTTCGGTGGCTGGCTCTCCGGCACCTCGCCGAGGGTCTGGCGGAATCTCCCGCTCGGACTGGTCCCTCAGGCAGGTGTGGCGATCGGCCTGGTGGTTCTGCTTCATGGCGATGCGCGCATTCCCAAAGAGGTGTCCGATTCGATCGCTACTGTGGTGCTCGCAGCGGTCACCATCAACGAGATCATCGGGCCCTTCTTCACCCGCCTGGCGCTGAAGCGCTCGAAAGAGGTGGGTAGAGATCGGCTGCGCTTGATCGAGTTCATCGAAGAAGAGTTCATTCTGACCGGTTTGAAGGTGGCCGGTCCGGCGCAGTTGATCGAGAGGTTGGTCGCGTTCTTTGCCCGGGTCCATCCCCATCCCGACCGCAACCAGCGCGAAGTCATCCGCGAGCAATTGACTCAGCGGCTCGAGACCCGTACCGCGGCGATCGGCTCAGGGGTCGCGATCCTGCCTGCGCGCCTGGCACAGGGGGAGCGGATACAGGGAGTGCTTGTTGTCCTGCAGGACGCCCTCGACCTCGGAGCCATCGATGGCGAGCCGGTTCGGCTGGTGATGGTGATCACCACGCCCCCCGAACAGGGAAATTATCTGCAGGTGATGGCGCGCTTGGCGGCGATGCTGTCGGATGTCATCTTGAAGGAGGGCCTGCTGCGGGCCCCCGACGCGCACCATGCCTGGGAAGTGATCGAGAGCAACGAGACCCCGGACTACAACGAATACCTCGAAGCCGAAGAAGATCTGAAGCCGGTCGCCGCCCACTGATGCTCGCACCAGCTTGAGAAAAGTCTGCGATTCTCGGAACATCCATGCGTTGTTGCGTGTCTCAAGCATAGCGTTCCAAGCAGGAGGTCGCAGTGAGAACCCTGAGTCTGTTCCTATGTGGTTGCTTGTTGGCCAGCCTGGCCGCTGATGAGCCGGGTGAAGAGAACGTGCGTCTGGCGATCCGGCGCTTGCGAAGCCGGGACAGCGTGACGCGCGAGGCCGCCCGCTCTGAGCTGGCCGGACTCCAGGCGAGCTACCGCCCCATGATCGAGCAGGCGTTGAACGGTGAGCTCGATCCGGATGTGCGCACGCAGCTGCGCGAGCTTCTCAAGTTGATCGGACGTGCGCGTTGGCGCACGGACCTCGATGCAGCGCTGCGGGAGGCTGCCAAGCTCGGCAAGCCCGTGCTGGTCTTGAGCGCTGCCGGCGCTCTGGATGGCTACTTGTGACTGGGTGGCCACCTGATGCGGACCGTGACGTTCGCCGACCCCGAGATTGTCGACTTCCTGAACGAGAACTTCGTGCCCGTATGGCTCAACCATAGCCCTGAGATCTATCAGGGGCTGGCTCCGCAAGATCAGCCCCAGGCCGCATACAGCCCAGCCGAGATGGCCGCCTATCCCGAGGGTGGAGGAGGCGGAAACATCCGCAGCTACTTCTGCGGACCCGATGGGCGTATCGTACACAACACGCAGGGTTATTGGGGCCCCGAGCTCTACCTGCGCGAACTGCAACAGGGTGCTTTGTATGTGTCCGCGGGCACGGAGGCAGAGTGCGCAGAGCTGCGCGCCGCCGAGGTCGAGCGCCTCGAGACTGCCGCGGCAGAGCTGCAGGCCCGGCATCCCGCCGAGATGCACAAGCCCGTGCGCGAGTCTGAGGTTCGACGGAGCATCGCCGCCATCGAGCTGCTGCGCGACAACTACGAACAGCAATCAGGCCGCAATGGCGGAGAGGTCGCTGCCGAGGTCCGAGCCTTGATCGAAGAGAACGCGAGGCGCGGCGCGATCATATGAGGCTAGTGGGCGAACCCCGGCGGGGTTCAAGTCGATCTGCCCGAGCCTGGTGCTCGGGCTAGGGGAGGGACGGAGGCTTGCGGATCGCATTTCTGGCATGTCTGATCGGCCTCACGGGCTGCACCGCAGTCGTGTCTGACACGGCCTGGCAGACCGGACTGTGGCAGCGCGACATCACCGCCAGCCGTGAGCGGGCGTTGGCGCAGCAGCGGCCCCTGTTGGTGTTGTCGTTGCTCGGAGACCTGGAAAAGCGCTTGTGACTGGCAGCCTATGCGCTGAGGGCCGTGTCGCTCTCTGATCCTGAGGTGCGCGAACGACTGGCAGAAGGCTTTGAGCTCGCCTGGCACAACCAGCTCCCGGCGCTGTATTGCAATGATAGCCGTGCGGTCGATGGCAGCATTTCCTACCCTCAGGCGCAGCTGGCTGCTGTCAGGGAGGGGGCGGGCGGTGGCAATCTACGCTTCTATTTCTGCGATCCCGAAGGCCGCGTCGTGCACATGTTGAGCGGTTACTGGGAGCCGGCTCGGCTGTTGGAGGAGGCCGATTTTGCTCGCCGTCTGTTAGAGAAACCGGCCCAGGCCGATGCAGCGCGGGAGCAGCGTCGCTTGGCGCTCATCGCCCGCAGGGATGCGGCAGCCAGCCAACTCGAGTTGGCACAGCAGGCGCGCCTGCTGCGCAGCCTCGACGAGGCACCGCTTGGGCAGGATATCGAGCAGATCCTGCGTCAGGTCGAGGACGATATCTATCTGAAAGGGGCGGTGGGCTGCGATTCTTGATGGGGTTGAAAGGCGTATTCGTGGAGCCTGGGTCCTTCCGCCCAGATCGGTCCCGTCAGCCCTCCAGCTCCAACCGGAAGGCGAAGCTGTGGCTGTCTGTGTGCACCCAGAGCTCGCAAGCGGGCCCTTGCAGGCGCCGCAGCTCGCTCTGGCCGCGTTGATCCTGGCGGGCTTCAAGCAACTGACCGTTTTCGACCAGCTCGAGGCGGTGCGGTAGCCGCTGGTCGGCTCTGCGGACCTGGCAGCTCAGGCGGCGCTCGCCGCCGCTCCTTCGCAGCTGCAGCTCACAGACCAGGTCGTCCTGTCTGGCTTGCAGGCGCAGCTCGGGAGCGCCGGCGCCCCGTGTGCGCGTTCCGACGGCCTCGAGGCCGTCAAAGCTCGAGCGCAGAGCGGCGATCCCCTCGCCGGTCCAGCGCAGAGCTGCCTGCCACCAGGTCTGTTGCGTGAGCGCCCCTGCGTCCGCCAGATCATCCTGGCACAGGGGACAGACCTTGACGTGCATATGTATGCGTTCAGGGGCGCCGCCTTCATGCACTTGCCACAGCTGCGCGCCGGGCGGGCACCCGCGGCGGTGGACTGGCCGCCAGGGCTCGAGTCCGGCCTCCCAGTCTTCGGGCTTCACCGTACCTCCAATCCAAAAAAAGCTCCGCAGTCGGCGAGAAACGAGGTCGCCTCGAACCGCTCACGCAGCTGTTTCAGAGCCTGGAACTTCAGCCCGCTGACCGCATTGGCGCTGCGTCCCATCTGCCCGGCCAGGTCGGCGATCGACTGGCCGAAAAGCCACCCCTTCAACACCCGCGCGCGTGCCTCAGGGAGGTCTTCAATCTCAGCGTACAGGCGGGACAGGCACTCCTTGACGGCCAGCTCATCGGGCAGGCTGCGACCGAAGGCGCGCATGTCCAGGCTCTCCAGAGCCGCCGCGTCCCAGCCCAGCTTCTCCTGCTGGCGCAGTTTGTTCTTCAGGTCCATGATGGCAAAGAAACACGTGCGGGTGAGGTAGCCGAGCAGCCCGTCCTCGTCGCGATGGGCGTACTGCCCGCGGTCGAGGGCCGCGAAGAAACGTGCGAAGACCTCTTGCACGATGTCGTCCTCGTCATCCAACCAGAACCAGTTGCGGCGGCGAGCGCCGTACCGGATGCGCCGCAGCACATGGTCGGCAAAGCGCTCGTAAAGCTCTGTCCGAGCCTCGGCCGCTCCAGCTCTGGCACGCTGTACCAACTCTGCCAGTGGCTCTACCACAACAGAAGCTCCATCTCCCGCGGATCTTTCATCGGGTTCCTTCCAGCCTGGAGTTTGGCGAGTTCCTACGAATGCGCACGGTCATAGACGGGGTGCGGGCTGCCAGTCGTCAGAAATATGCGGATCCCTCTCAGGATGGCATGCGAGAAAAGTCGCGATGTCAACCATAGCCTGCCTGACAGTCCTCTGCCGAGTTCGTTAGTATGCTCACCCAATGTCGGCTCGCAAGCTCGCCCGACATTGGGTTCGTGGACGGTGGGTTCCCGTAGGCAACGCAAAAGAGTCTGGCGCTTTGTGCCGCAAGCGGCACAAAGCGCCAAACATTATTCTAGCAAACTATCCAGCGCGGCGAGCGGGTCGCCGTAGTGCACGTAGGCCGCGCCGAGCACATCGTCGCGGTCCTCGGCGCGCAGTGCAGCGCGCGCCCGTGCCAGAGCGCTTCCCAGGGGCTCCCCGGCCAGGACCGCGCGGTACATGGCCTGGGCAAAGATCGAGGCGGGCCCGTCAGGGAGCTCGCGCCAGGTGCCGATGTAGTGCCCGACGCCACTCTCGAGGAATGCGGGACCAAGCAGGGCGCTCTGGCAGGCGTTGGCGACGACCAGTTGGGCTGCCGAACCGCCGGCCTCGGGCTCGAGCCAACCGTCGGCCAGCTTCCAGCCCTGGCCGCCCGCGTGGCCGGCAAAATGGATCAGGCTGTGGCGCGCCAGGGCCTCGATGACCGCGTCGATACGCGCCCGGTTCCCGGCCAGGAAGTTGGTATCGATGCCTCCTCGGGCCAGGCTGGTCATCAGCTGCAGCCCTTCGCGCCGGGCCGCAGGCAGGTCGCCAGTGGGGTCCACGACCAGCAAAGCCGAGCGTGGTGTCGCCGCGGCAACGGGCTGCACGGGCGCCTCTGCGTTGGTCAAGATGCGGCGTCCGAGCTGGTGCCGTTCGAACAGGGGGCCTTCGGCGAGCGTGATCCACTCCCAGGGGACAGCTTCCAGCCCTAGTTCGAGCCGCAACACCAGCACCCCCGGCTCGAGCGAGGCGAGTTTGTCGCGCAGGCTGGCAGGAAGGCAGTTGGCCAGCTCTCGGCCGAGGCGCAGCAGCTCGGCGCGGGTGCCGACGGCCGCAGCTCGGCGGGCGAAGCTGCCACGGCAGCCATCCGACTGACGCGGGCTCAGGGCCTTTTGACAGCGGCGCGAGAGGGGACCCTGTTCGTCAAGATGGAAGCTGAGCTGGTCTCCACGCTGCTCGACACTGAGCTGAATCCGCGGCTGTTCGCCCAGCGTGTTGACGATCGCAGAGCGGAAGTAGTGCAGAAAGACATCCATATCGTTGAGCACAAAGTCGACGTGCTCGACACTGCCTGGCTCGCGCAGGCCGGCAGCCACGGCCGCCAACTGCAGCTCGGCCGCCCGCGCCGGCGGAAATCCCGCGCCGCGCACCCCGAACGCAGGAAAGCTGACCCGCCGCAGCCCGAGGCGGTTGGCCATGCGCAGCGCTTCGCGCGTCGCGCCCCGGATCGATGCGGCCGAGGTGGTGTAGGCGTACCGCCCGCCGTTGCTGAAGGCCACCGTGGCCGCAAAAAAGATGTAGCGCGCGGGCAGCTGCCGAGCCTCGCGACTCAACACGGCTCCGAAGGCGACGGGCCCGTGGCACAGCAGATCGGCAGCCAGCTGCTCACCCTCGACCGCGCGCACAGCGGCCGACACCGAGGGGCCGCCCAGCCGGTCCATACGCATGTCGGTGTTTTCCGAGCACACGATGGCGCAGGCGGGGGTCCGCAACAGGTCGCCGAAGTGGACCTGCAAGGTCTTGGTGCCGATCTGGCAGCGATGCAGAAGAGTCACGCGGGGCCGCTCAGTAGGTGGTGATGTGCTCGCGTAACCATTCCACCTCTCCACGCACGCCCTTGAGATAGATCGACTGCACCTTCTTGGTGATCGGGCCGGGTGCGTGGACCTCGAGCCGGTCGACCTCGCGGATCGGAGTGATCTCGGCGGCCGTCCCGGTCATGAACAGCTCGTCGGCAACATACAGAGCGTCGCGGCCGAACAGAGATTCCTGCACCTCGATGCCTTCGTGGCGCATGATGTCGATGGCCGTCTTCCGTGTGATTCCGGACAAAATGTTGACGACAGGCGGCGTCTTGACGAGGTCGCCGCGGGCGATGAACAGGTTCTCGCCCGTACCCTCGGCGACGTAGCCGCTCTGATCGAGCATGATCGCCTCGTCGAAACCGTTGTCGTTGGCTTCGTAGCGGGCCAGGATCGAGTTCACGTAGTGCCCGATGATCTTTGCGCGCTGCAGGTTCGCGTTGATGTGATGGCGCGTGTAGGAGCTGGTCGCGACGCGGATTCCGCGGCTCAGCCCTTCGTCACCAAGGTAGGCACCCCAGGGCCAGGTGGCGACCGCGACATGCACGCGGTTGCTGCGGGCACCGAGCCCCATGGCGCCGTGGCCGAGGAAGATGATCGGCCGGATGTAGCCTTCCTTCAGCTTGTTGGCACGAAGCGTCTGGAGGCAGGCTTCGCGAATCTCTTCCTGGCTGAAAGGCACGCGCATGCGGCACATGCGCGCCGATTCGAACAGGCGCCGCAGATGGGCATCGAGCTTGAACACGCCGCCCTGCCCGCTGCCGGTCTGCTCGTAGGTCCGGATACCCTCGAACGAGCCCAGCCCGTAGTGCAGAGTGTGGCTCAGGACGTGGACTTTGGCCTCGTCGTACGGCACCAGCTCGCCGTCCATCCAGATCACATCACAGCGGATACTCATAGGCTGACTCCTTACGTACGACAGACTTCTCACAATGTACCATAGAATGCGGTCCGCGGGGTGCAATGCACGCCTCGCGCAAAATCCCTGCCGGTCTCCGCCCCGTGAGCGGTCCGCCACGGGCTGCCCGGGGTCGGGTGTTGCACGCCAGAGCTGCCTGCGGAACACTGCTTCAGGGAATTGATGGCTTCAGGGTTGAGATCAAGTGAGCGACGAAAGTCCTTGGGACATGCAGCAGGGACCGACCCAGCGGGTCGGGGATGACGAGCTGGCCACGAGGCTGGCTGCGCTGCGAAGCATGAAAGGAAAGAAGAAGAAGAAGCCCTCGCAGCGGCGTGACAAGCTCTTCGGCCCCCAGGCCTTCCAGGACCTGATCGGCAAGACCATCGAGGGCTACCGGTTCGAGGCCAAGGTCGGTCAGGGGGGCATGGGCCAGGTCTTCCGCGCGAAACGGGAGAGCGACGGCCTGACCGTCGCCATCAAGATCCTGCCCGGTCAATGTTCCAGCGACCCGGCACTGAATGAGCAGCTCCGCCAGGAGTCTCGCATCGTCCGCGAGTTGGACCATCCCATGGTCGTGCGCACACTGGCCGAGTTCGAGCTCGAGGGCAGCTACTGCATCGTGATGGAATACCTGCCTGATTCGGTACGCACGCGGCTGAATCAGGGACCGCTGCCGCTCGCCGATGCGCTTGCCATCGTCAAAGCTGTCGGGCGGGCGTTGCGAGACATCGCGAAGCGTGGGGTGATCCACCGGGACGTCAAACCCGACAACCTCTTGCTGGCTGCCGATGGCAGCCCTCGCATCGCCGACTTCGGCTTGGCGACCAGCGAGCAGGAGGTCGAATTCACAGAGTCGGGCGAGCTGGTCGGGACGCCGGCCTATATCGCCCCTGAACAATGCCGCGACGGGCGCCACGCGGACCACAGGTCCGACCTCTATGCCCTCGGCTGCAGCCTCTTCGAGATGCTCTGTGGCGAGAAGCCGTTCTCGGGGCCGAGCACCGTCAACTACATCGAGCAGCATATCCGCCAGCCCCCTCCGCTCGCGAAACTGGCGGCGCTCGAGATTCCGCAGCCGGTCATCGAGTGCGTCGCCCGGCTGATGGCCAAAGCCCCCGAAGACCGCTACCAGAGTGGCGTTGAGCTGGCGACAGACCTCGAGAGCCACGGACGCCGGGGCGAGCGTAGGGCCACTGGGCGCTCGACCACGCCCGCG
Source organism: Planctomycetota bacterium (assembly GCA_029260765.1). GTDB lineage: Bacteria > Planctomycetota > J058 > JAJDCP01 > JAJDCP01 > JAJDCP01. The sequence goes on along the minus strand of JAJDCP010000011.1, from coordinate 225,929 downwards.
ACTCGTTTGCCAGCTCCGGCCGAGAGCGAGGTCTCGGCGGCAGGCCCCCCAGAGAGTGCCAGGACGTTCCTGCATGGGCTGACTGTCGCGGTCGTCGTGGCCGGCGTGTTGGGAGTGGTCCTCCTGCTGCAGGCCTGTTGAGCCGACATCGCACTGCGGCACTAGCCGCTATTCCCCGTACGTGCTGGCGGTGTATACTCCCGTTGTCGGAACCGGGAGGTTTGCATGCAACGCGCGCATCTCTGGCTGATCTGTCTGCTGCTGGCTACGAGTGTGTCGTTTGGCCAGGAGGAGCTGGACGAGCGCGCCTATGTCGCCAGGGACGAGCGGCTCGAGCAGCTGATTCTAAAAATCCGCGCGGCTCCGCCTGCGGAAGAGGCCGTCGAGGCCTTCCGCAATGCTCTGACCTACATCCAGCGCCAATCGGAGGCCGATCCAGCCAGCACCCTGCTGTACCCCCTCTCCGATGAGAGTTGGCGCAGCGCGCGCGACGTTTTGATCGAGGCGTTTGCGGCCCTGTCTACGGACACGCGGGCGGCCTGGCTGCAGGAGAGCGAGCCGAAGGCCGCCGACCTGCTCGGACGCTTGCGTGAGATCGCGCCTCCCCAGACCTGGCTCGAGGTTCCGGAGCGCTTTCCTCTGACCGGCGCAGCACGCGAGGTTCTGCTCGAGTTGGCGGAGGCCGATCTCGAGGCGACCCGCTTCGCGGCGGCGTACCGGAAGTGGCAGACACTGTTGGCCCACTATCCCGAAGATCCTGCCCTGGCCGAGGCCAGTGGGCCCCGCTTGAGTCTGATCCGCGCTGCGTTGGGGTTGGTCGCTGCCAGCCCAGAGCACCAGGAGCTGCGCGCCCTGGGCTTGTTGTTTGGGGGCACATCCAGCGAACGTACTGAGCCCTTCTTTCCCGGCCGCGAGCGCTGGGATGAGGATCTGCCCGTCGGGGTGCAAGGGCAGCTCGCCTTCAGCCTGCCGCTTGCCGACGAGACGGGCGTCTATCTGGCGGACTCCAAGTCGTTGCTCAGCCTCGATGCGCGGCTTCGGCGGCGCTTCGACCTGCAGCTGGGAAGCGCGAGCTCGCTGCCCGAACGGATCGATGTGTTGCGCTTCGAGCCCGGTTTGAAGGCCGGCCGCGCCTACCTCAGTGTGCATCGCAACGAGCCGGCAGTGTTTGTCGGGGCGATTCCCGAAGATCACGAAGCGGACTCAGAGGTCGAGGCAGCAGCGGATTTGTTCCTGAGCGCCATCGATACCGAGAGTGGACAACAGCTCTGGAGCAATCTGGAAGACCCGCAGTGGCAGGACTTTGCTCGCCAGCTCGAACATCTGAGCAGCCCGTTGGCGTACGCAGGCAGCGTCTTTGCTGTGGGCAACCAGTGGGAGAACGAAGTCGCCAGCCGGCTATTCTGCCTGGATGCGCTGGACGGCTCGCTGCGCTATTCGGTCTTTCTGGGCTCGAGCTCGCAACAGAACATTTTGGCCCGCAGCCTGTTTGCTTCGCCGCCATCGGCCTCCGATGGCATGGTCTATGCGATGACCAACAACGGCGTGATCAGCGCGGTCGAAGCCCACACCGGCCGCGTCTTGTGGAGCTTTACCTACCCGCTCGCGAGCAAGGCCACCCAGATCTACCGCCAGCAGCGAGGCACCACCCCTTTGGTGGCACCGCTGGTCGCTGGGCCATTGCTGATCTGCTTCCCTCGGGATGCCGAGAGTTGCTTCGCTCTCGAGCGGTGGACGGGAAAGCGTGTCTGGACGCTCGCCAAAGAGGGAGAGCTGTTCGAGCCGCTGGGGGTCAGCAACGGGAATGTGGTCTTTGCGGGCAGCCGGCTGCTGGCCGTCGAGCTGCAGACCGGCCTGGTCGCTTGGGAGGCGCCCGGTCCCGAGCACTTGGCAGGTCGGGGATTGCTCAGCGCGGGGGTCTGCTACGTGCCGGGCAGGGATTCCCTGCTGATGGTCGATGCCGCGGACGGCAGCCTGCGGGCGAGTTATCACTGGAGCCCGGAACAGGCAGGCCACCTCGCACTGGCAGGGACCTATCTCTACAGCGTCTCGCCGACGCGGATCTGCGCCTTTGAGAGCCTGTCCGATACGGAACGGCGCCTTCCTCGTGGCGCCGAAGGCGCGCGTCGGCTGGCAGGACTGCGGCGCGCCCATGGTCGCCTCGATGAGGCCCTGGCACTCTTGCGCGGCGCTGTCAACCGGGCGGAGGGAGCGGAACGCGACCTGGCGCTGGACGATCTGGTCGGTGTGTTGGAAGCCCGCAGTGACCAACGCTGGCAAGCCGGCAACCGCCAGGGCGCGGGCGCCGATCTGGCCGAAGCGGGGTCATTGGCGAGCGGGCAGCGTGCCGTGCAGCTGTTCTGGCGGGCGGCCAGGCGTTACGAAGAGGCCGGCGAGCTTGCTGCAGCCGTGGCTTCCTACCAGCAGCTGGCAGAACGCTTCGGCGACCGCAAGCTCGAGCTGCGCGATGGCCTGCAGGCGCCCGTCGGACCGCTGGTAGCCGAGGCGTTGCAGCGGCTGGTGCGGACGCAGCCAGAGCTGTATCGAGTGTACGCGCTGCGTGCCCGCGAAGCCCTGAGCGAGGCTGAAAAGGCAGACAGTGCCGAGGGATTGCGGCGCGTGGTGCAGCGCTTCCCAGCCAGCCGTGAGGCCGCGTTCGCGCAATTCGGCTTGGCGCAATTCTACATGATCCGCCAGGCCTGGCCCAACGCGGCGCGTGAGTGGCAACGCTTCCTGCGCCTGTTCGCCGATGCACCGCGCAGAGCGGACGCTTTGGCGGGCTTGGTGCGTGCGAGCTTGCGCGGCAACTTCATCGATGAGGCCACGCACACGCTCGAGCGCTTGCTGCGAGAGCACCCCAACGACCTGGTGGGCGACCGCCGCCAACCTGTCGCTGCTTTTGCGGCAGAGATGCGCGCGGCGATCGCTGCGGCGGGAGAAGCCGAGCTGCCGCTGCCGGCTTTGCCGATCTGGCGCACAGGCTCCGACCTGGGCGTGAGTAGCGGGCGTATTCTGGAAGCGCGCGCAGGGGTGCTTCCCATCCAAACGGAGCGGATGCTGTTCGTGCGTCGGCTGCAGAGTGGAGACCTGCTCTGGCAGCGCGCGATCGAGCCCGGAGCCCTGTGCGTCGTGGGAGACAGTGCGGTGGCCCTGTTCACCCAGGGGGCGGTCGAGCTGCGCGCCTTGGAGAGCGGACGTCTGCGCTGGCGGTTCCCGATTCCCCAACTCGTTACGCACTTCGAAACGGGTTTCGCGCCGGAGGTCAAGCTGTCTGCTCTGACCCTTCACGAGGGGCGGGTGTTCGTCGGTACGCGGGACGAGCGCCTGTGGGCGCTCGATGGCCAGACCGGTGTGCCGCTGTGGCAACGCGAACAGACGGGACTGTTGCACGAGGAACAGCCCGTGTTCGCGGGCATGCTGCTGTGCTATCGCATGGCGGAGGCTGCTCTCTGGGGGCTCGATCCGCTAGACGGCAGCCCGCGCTTCCACACCGAGCTGGCGGCCCCCAACGACCGGTTGAGCCGCAGCCCCAGTGTGAGCCCCGCGCGGATCTTCTGCGTGGCCGGAGGCCGCCGGGTGCTCGCCTTCGACCAGAAAGGGGAGCAGCTCTGGGAACAGACCGTCGAGCGTCGTTGGATCGATCGCATGGTGCCTTCGGCGGACGGCAAGCTGTTGGCTGTGCTCCTGCAGCCGCAGGTCAGCGGAACCCACCTGCAGGTGCTGGCCAGCAATGACGGCCGCCTGCTCTGGGAGGATGCGCCGGGCGAAAAGCGCATCCGCAGTCTGAGCATCGACAGCCAGTCGATCTATATCGGCCGCGGCGAGATCCTCGATGGTGAGGTGCATTGTTGCGACCGTGACTCCGGGTTCGTGCGTTGGATCCACGTGGTGCCGGTTGGGATTTCCCATAAGCAGATGGTTGCCACGGCCAGCCACCTGCTGCTGCCGAACGTGGCGGCCGATGGTCCAGCGCGGGTTACGGTGCTCGACAAGCTCCGTGGCGTCGAGGTCGATCAAATCGGGAGGCTTCCCGACCGGCGTCTGGTGGCGATGGGTTTGTTTGGATCGAGGCTGGTGTTGCTGACCGACCGCGGCAGCTTTGCGTTCGGGCAGCCCGATCAGGCGCGCCTTGAAGAGCGCGTGGCGCAGTTGCTCGAGGGGAGCGAAACCGAGCGTGACGCAGGCTTGCTCGAAGAGTTGGCGTCCTGCTACCGCTTGCTCGGCGACGAACGCGCAGCCATCCGCTGCCTGGCGGACGCCTTGCAGTTGCCCGGGGTGGGGGCGGCAGACTCCGACCGTCTGCTCGCTCAGCTGATGGTCGCGCGCGAGCTGGCTAGCGAAGAGCAGACGCCTGTGTTGAAGGTCTCGCGTGTGCCGCGCCCGGTAGAGATCGATGGCGAGCTGACCGATTGGTGGCGCGAGCAGGAAGGTCTGGTGCTCAACGGTCCCGAGCATCTGACGCCGATACAAGGCCTGGCCGGCAGCAGCCGTTGGTTGGGGGCCGAAGACCTGTCCGCGACGCTCTATCTGGGGTGGGACGAGCGCTACTTCTATCTGACCATCGATGTGCGTGACAACATCTTGCGGCCCTACGACGGCGAGGCGGACAGCTGGATCGGCGACTGCCTGCTGATCGCCCTCGATCCCCAGAACAACCGCGGCGCCTGGTTCCGCTCTGATGATCAGCTGCTCAGTCTGGCCTTGACCCTGCCACCCAAGAAAAAACCGGACGAGGAGGAGGAACCCAAGGCGGAGGGCAAATTCTTCGTCACCCGCAAGGACGACAACAGTGGCGTGGTCTACGAGGTACGGTTGGCGTGGTCGAGCGCCTATTTCCGCGAAGCAGGTGTGGCTGTTCCGGCCGACGGACCCAAGGACGGCTTCAGCTTCGGTTTCGATTTTGCCCTGACCGACGATGACCACAACGGCGCGACCAAGGTGCTGTGCCTGACTCCGGGCTTGCTGCTGCACACCCGCAAAGACAACCTCTGGCCGGGTTTCATCCCCAAGCACTTCGGTACGATCCGGATCTCGCGCGACGAGGGGCGCCAACCCTGAGCTTCGATGGAACGCACTTCCGCGCTTGGTTGCAGGCGCGCTTGGCCGGTCCGCGGCCGGTCTGGCATCCGGAGGCCCCTGGACCTGGGCCGTGGGCGTTGCAGACTGAGGCAGCGCGGCTGCCGCTGCGCGAGCTGCTCAGTTGCTTCCGTGCCGCGGGTCGTCTCCCCCTGGGGGCTCGCGCCTGGTTCTGGACGCGCTCTCCCGAAGAGCTGTTCGGCTCTGAGCTGCCGTTGCCAGGTGGCTGCAGGCGGGGGCTCTATCACCGTCCCTGGCGGCACTTTGTGGAGTTGAGTCAACGCTGTGGCCTGCGCTTGGCATGGCCGCGGCCCATGCCAGGCGGCGGTTTCGCTCTCGAGGCCGAACGCTGCGGAGAAGAGGTCATCTGGCCTCCCTCGCAGAGCTCAGCAGAGAAATATCACGGCGACGAATATGCCGGTTTCTGCAAGCTCGAACAGCCGGAGATCTACTGTGAGCTGCTCGCGGCTCTGGATCGCCTCGAGCTGCCACCAGAGGCGCGCATCCTCAGCCTGGGGGTGTTCGACGGCGACGAGTGGCAGGCGCTGCTCGATCTGGAGCGGCCGGCAGCCGTGCGCGATTCCTGGCGCTTTGTCGGAATCGACCTGAGCCGGCCGGCGCTGAAGCGGGCGCGTCAGCGTTTCGATTCCGGCCAGTGTGTGCTGCTGCAGGCCGACATGCAGACGGCAGACTGTCTGGGATTGCCCGCCTTTGATGCACTCTTGTGTCTCAACGCCCTGCAGTCCCGCAGCGTCGACCGAGACGCTGTGCTTCGCGGGCTCAAGGCCCTGCTCAAGCCCCACTGCGACGTGCTGTTCGCCCTGCCCCATTGCCATCTGACGCCCAGTGGCCTGGTGCTCGAGCCCTTGCGCAGGTATACCGGCCGGCGTGACCGCTCGCTGGCCCTCAAGGACGCCCGCTACCTGGCGCGCTATCTGTTCCGGGCCGGATTCCAGCAAGTCGAGGTGTTCGGCAGCGCCTATCTCTACGTATGGGGCTCCCGCAAGCGCAAGCGGCAGGACTGACCCTGTGAGCCCGCGCTGCGCTGCGCATCGCCTGGCACGGAAAATCGGTCTGCGGCGGTCCAGTTTTCGGTACACTGGACACCGCCTGCTACCATCCCAACCCATTCAGGAGGAGCCTTATGTTCAAGCGTCTGATGACTGTCGCCGTGCTGACCCTGCTCGCCAGCTCGGTTGCCCTGGCCCACTGTCAGGTTCCCTGCGGTGTCTATACCGACGATATGCGCATCAAGATGATCCTTGAGGATGTGCAGACCATCGAGAAGGCGATGCGCGCGATCGAAGAGCAATCGGCCTCGGATGCGCCCAACTTCAACCAGTTGGTGCGCTGGATCAACACCAAGGAAGACCACGCCAGCAAGATCCAGAAAATCGTGACTGAGTACTTCATGACCCAGCGTCTCAAGCTCCCCAAGGAAGGCGAAGAGGAAGCTTATATGCACAAGCTGGGCCTGTTGCACGAGATGCTGGTCTACGCGATGAAGTGCAAACAGACGACCGACACCGCGCACTGCGAGAAGCTGCGCTCGTTGGCCAAGAGTTTTTCCAAGGCCTATTTCTCGGCCGAAGACTACAAACACCTGCTCGGCGAGCACGACGGCGACTGAGTCGGTCCTCTGCGTTCACGCTGCTAGCCCGCTGCTCCCGGTAAGGGAGCGCGGGCTTTCTGCGTGCGTTACTCGTGCCCATCCGGGTGGCACTGGACGCAGGCAGGCGAGTTGTACATGTAGTTGCTCACGCCGTTGTGTTCGCTCTGCATGTCGCCTGCGTCATGGCAGCTGAGGCAGTCGACAACCTGCAGGTTGCCGGGCTGCACATGGCAATCATTGCAGCTCAGGTTGTCGTGGTCGCTGCCGTTCTCGATATCGAAGCTGTGCACGAAGTTCGAGCTCCAGCCCGAGGTGTTGTGGCACGCCTCACAGTCGGTTGGGAAGCCCGGAGTGTCGTGGTCCGCCGCGCCGTTGAAATCCGTCTGATGGCAGGCGATGCAGCCGTTGGTGATGCCTGCGTGGGAGAACATCGCATCCCAGCTGGTGGTGACATGGCACTGCTCGCAGTCGGTCGGGAAGTTCTGGGCGATGTGGTCCGGAGCGCTGTTGTAGTCGTCCTGGTGGCAGTTGACGCAGCCGTTGGTGATGCCGGCGTGGCTGAAGAATGCGCCCTCCCAACCTGAGGTATTGTGGCACTGCTCACAGTTGGTCGGGAAGTTCTCGGCCGCATGGTCCGGGTCGGTGGTCGCGAGATAGTCATCGGTGTGGCAGGCGGCGCAATCGTGAGGCAGACCGCGATAGATACCTTGATCGTGGCAGGCCGTGCAGTCGAGGGCCGCGTGGGAACCGGTGAGCGCGAACACGTTGTGCAGGAAGCCTCCCTGTCCCCAGCTGGTCGGGCGGTGGCAACGCTCGCAGTCGCGCGTCCACCCCAGAGCCAGATGGTCCGGCAGGGTCGCGCGCTCGAGATCCTGCTGGTGGCAGCTGTCGCAGCGCGCGTCCGCCTGGCCGAAGTTGCCGACCTCCGCGCCTTCGTGGCAGGCCCAACAGGCCACGGCCGTGTGGGCGCCGATCAGGGGAAAGCGCGTCTGGGCGTGCAGGGCGAACTGCCCCTGGGGTTGCCAATTGAGCTCGCCATGGCACAAGCTGCAGTCGTCGCCGACCGCGCCTTCGTGCGGGTCGACATGACAGCCGGCGCAGCCTCGTCTCGCGAAACTCTCCACCGGCCCCCGGTCGTTGTGGCAGCGCAGACACTGGGCGGATGCGTGGGCACCGTTCAGGGCGACCCCAGTCATCGCCTCGTGGTCGAAGCTGAAGTCCTCGCGCACTTTCTGCCAGTCTTCGCCTTCGTGGCAGAGCGAGCAGTCGCCGGGGAAGTTGGTGTGGGGGACCACCGGACCGAACTCGCTGTCCCAGCTGTAGGGCCGCACGTCCCGAAGCGGTCCGCTGAGGCAGGCGGCCAAGGTCATGGTCGCGCAGATGGAGATGACCGGCGGTCCGTAGCGCCGGAACAACTTCCACGAGGAACCGCGTCTGCGCTTTTCGGGGGCGGGCGTCGAGTCTTGCATGGCGCGCTCCTTGCTGCTCAAAAGGTCTTCTGCAGGTACAACGAAAGATCCACACCCCCCGCGTCATCCCCAAAGGAATAACGCGCCGACGTCGACACGGACAGGTCGGACATGATGGCCCAATCGAGATTCGCGAACAGCGCGTGCAGCAACTGGTCGTCCTCCCCATTGTCGACGTCGAACAAGCGGCCATCGTAGCCGAGTCTGCAATGCACCGGGCCGAGCTGTTGGCTGACGGAGGCGAGGAAGGTGAAGCCCTCCTGGTAGCGCCCGTCGATCGTTCCCAACGAGAGGCTGATGCGATTGCCACGCCACAGCTCCCGCAGCGTGAAGCCGCCTCGGAAGGTGAACCCGCTGTCTTCGTCGTCCTTCCACCAGTCGGCCCCTGCCTCGAGTATCACGTGCTTCCCCACACCTTGCCAGGTGTCGGCGCCGACGGTCAGTACTTCGCTGTCATCGACCTGCTCGGCGAGCGCTGGATTGAAGCCGTCACGGCGCAGCTCGGGCCAGCGCCGGTAGCTCAGGCGCAGCGTCAGGCCGTGGTCGGCATCGAGCCGGAAGGTCGAGCGCAGCACGGCCCGGCTCAGCTCGAGGCCGCGGCTCTTGATGCGGTCCTCGGAGCCATACAGGTCGGCCCACAGGGTCCCGTGCAGCGAGAAGTGCTGGTTGGGGATGGCCTCGACCTTGACCAGAAACAGGTCCCGGTCCTCGCGTCCTTTGTGGAAGGTCTTCTGGAAGCCCAGGCTGAGCGACAGGTCGCGGCGTCGGTTGAGGTCGAAGCGGTAGAAGAAGGCCAGCTGCAGATCCTCACCGGTCTGCATGTCGGGGTAGGGCTCAGGCAGGAAGCCCGCGCTGAAGCCCACACGGTGGCGCTCGCTCAGTTGATAGCTGAGCTCCCCACCGTCGATGGTGCCGAGCTCAGAGAGCGTCGTTTGGGCGAAACGTCCCACCTCGACATGCCAAGGACCCTTCCGGGGACTTTTCCAGGCGTAGGACAGACGCCGGAAGCGGAACTCGAAGTCGCTGTCATCGTCGCCGCGCTCGAGCTGACGGGCCCGCAAAGCGACTTCGGTGCGGTAGCGGAAGGTTCCGCCGGCGCCAAAGGGATTCTCCGCGCGCAGCTCGTTGCCGACCCTGCCCTGGTAGTAGCGGTTGGAGTCTTCGAGGTCGATGGTCTGGTTGTAGAGTATGTAGAAACGTCCGGAGATGCGCATGGCGCGCTCGTCGGCCGGGATACGTTTGATGGGGCGTGGAGCCAACAAAGGCGTGTCTGGATCCCACAGGGTCGTGTCTGCCGGAATCGGTGCGAGCGTCGGAGAGTCGCTGGGAACCGCCACACTCGGCGCCGGCTCGGTCTTTTGCACCCACGCCTGGCCGGGCACGCCGATGGCGACACGGGCAGGCAAAGCGCCAATGGGCTCGCAGCGGGAGCTGCTGCGTGAGACTGCCGCCACCGTCAGCTCGACGGGCTCCCCCCCCTCGGGCTGCAATACGACCCTGTCCCCTTTTTGCAGACCGGCCTCGCGTCCCTGGTCGATAAACACCAGGTTGCCCGAGATCGAAGTGACCTCCACCTCGATCACTGCAGCCTCCTGCGCCAGCGCAGGAAAGGCCAGGGCGGCCAGCAACAGACAGGCCAGGGTACTCCTGGGAGGGGAACTGGATTCGGGCATAGCGGGCCTCATTCGTTGCGGCCTGTGGAGTGGCAGTCGGCGCAGTTGCGCCCCATTGGACGGTATCGGATCGCCTGCCCGCCGCCTTCAAGTGCTGTTGGTTGATGGCAGGCCGCACAGCTCAAGTTCTCATGGGTCGCGTCGAGCGCGAAACGCGCATCGCGGTTGTGGTCGAAGCGCAACGCGCCGAAGCTCTCGCTGCTCTGGTGGCACCGCCTGCAGTCGGCTTCGGCAGGGTTGCCGAATTGTCCGGCGTGGGGCTCGGCATGGCAGTCCTGGCAACGGGTTCCAGCAGCGCGGTGGTAGCCGCGGCCAAGCTCGTCGGGTCGGCCGCGGGGAGCATGGCAGGCTGCGCAAGCGGCGCGGGCATGCGCGCCTTCGAGGGCGTAGCCGGTCCATTTATGGTCGAAGCCGTCGCCCGCGCTCTGGCTGAAGCCAGCGCTGCTGTGGCAGCGAGCGCAGCCGTCGCTTGTGGGCGTAGGTTGCTCGGCGAAGATTCCACCATGGGGGTCCTGGTGGCAGTCGGCGCAGCCGCTGGGAGTGCCCGCGAAGCGGCGCGCTGCCCCGTCCTCGCGGGTGTGGCACAGGTTGCAGGCCACGGCCTGGTGCACGCCCTCGAGGGGGAAACCGCTCGCTTCGTGAGCGACGAAGTCAAAGCGGGGCGGCAGGAAATGGACCTCACCGTGGCAACCCCGGCAGTCCGCGGGCTGGTCAGCTTGCTGGAATTGGCCGTCGTGCGGATCCTGGTGGCAGCTTGCGCACTGCTGCGAGGTGCCGCGGAACCGGGTCGCGTCCGCCAGCAGGGGATCTTTGCGGTGACACTGCGCGCAGTCTGCCTGTGCGTGAGGTGCAGATAGCGGGAATCCAAGCCGGGCATGGAACTCGGGTCCGCCTTCGACGAACGCGAAGGTTTCGGTGCTGTGGCAGGCTGCGCACACGGTCCTGCCCGTCTCGCCGAGCTGGCGGAACTGGCCGCCATGCGGTCCTTCATGGCAGGATGCGCATTCGGGGTCGATGCCGGCAAAGCGTTGGACGCCAGCTTGCTCGCTATGGCAGGCCTGGCACTCCAGCTGGGCGTGCGCGTGTTCGAGCGGATAGACGCGGGCATGTTGTTGGACGTCGATACGGGATGGCGCGAAGCGGTGTGGCTCATGGCAATCGAGGCACTGGCGTCCCAAGGTTGCGGCCCTGAACTGTCCGTCGTGGGGGTCGCCGTGGCAGGCGTGGCAAGCCTCGGCGCTCCGACCGGGGTAGGAGAGAGCGAAGGCCACTGTGTCTTTGGCGTGGCCCCAGTCCTGGTGGCATTGCTGGCACTCAAGCCCGTCGTGGGGGTTCAGCAGGGGAAAGCCGAAGTCCGCGTGTTGCCCGGCATCGAGCCGCGCGGCCGTGCCATGGAAGGCGTCGCGCTCGGCATCATGGCACTGGGCGCAGTCGTTGTCAGATCCCTCGGTCCACGCGAGGCTGTGGGGGCTTTGATGGCAGTCCTGGCAGCTGCGGGCCTGCAGGGGCAGACTCTGGCTGAGGAAGGCGACCAGGCTGGCCACATCCTGGGAGGATTCGGAGCCGTGGCACTTGCGGCAGTCGGTCTCGTGCGCTCCGCGCAGAGCGAGCGGCCGATGGTCGAAGCCCGGCGCCTCGGGAAAGCTATGCTCCTGTCCATGGCACTGGGCGCAGTCGTTGCCGAACTCACCATTGTGCGCGTCTTCGTGGCAGCTGTCACAACGTTGGGACTGGCCGAGAAAGCGGGTTTCTCCCTCGGCCAGGGAGCCCGCGAGGGCATGGGGGTGGCAGGCATCGCAGCCCAGGGTAGTGTGCCGTCCGGCCAGTCCGAACTCGGTGTGGCCATGGTCGAAGGCTGCCGAATCAGCACCCGCGAGCGCGAAGCTGAAGTTGCTGACGATGGGAAAGTCTTCGCCGTGGTGTTCGGCGTGGCAGGCAGCACAGGCCTGACCAGGCTCCAGCCCACCGTGCAGGCCGCTGCCGGCCGTGATCTGGGCATCGATCGGGGTGTGGCACTCCAGGCAGGCACCCGCCATGCCACGGGCGTCCTCGCCGTGGCAGAGCATGCAGCCGCGGTTCGAGGCCAGCTCGTCCACGCGCGTGTGGCTTCGGGCCAGGGCGCCGGGAGAGACGCGCTCAAGGTCGAGCCAGACAAACCAGCCGACTGCGGTCGCCGACAGCAGGCTGATCAGGATCGAGGTCCCGAGGGGGCGTTGGCGGCTCTGCTCCTTCATCCGGCGATGCTCCCATAGCGCAGCGCCACGACGATGTGGGCGATGACCAGCAGGAACATGAAGAACGCCACCCAGCGGTGCAGATAACGCCACGAGGACAACAGCGCGCGCAACTCCTCATAGTGGGTTGAAAACAGTGCGTGCATGAAGGCCTGGCGGGCGAGTGCGGCCAGGCGTTCGAGCTGTGCAGAGCTCAATCCGCGCGCGGCACCGCTGCGTCGCAGAGCGCGCAGGGCCTTACCGAGCCTGCTGCGCGCAGTCAGCAGTGCCGTGAGCCGTCGCCAGAGACCTCCCTTCCAGCGCGTGTCGACCGCCAGGCGCTCGATGCGTTGGCGCACCTCCGTGCCGAACTCTCGTTCGCCCTGGTCCCATTGGGCGGCCTCCTTCTCGATGCGCTGCCGTAGCTCGTCGAGCTTGAGCTCGCGGCCGTTGGCCGCCCGGGGCACCCAGGCATAGAGATAGCGTCCCAGGGCGCCCGTGGCGAGCAGTACCAGCATGGCGATGTAGGCGCGTCCGCCCACGGTCTCTCGTGGACGCATGCCGGCATGGATATGCACGAGCAGGAACGCGAGCAGGCCTGTGGCGATATGCAGGGTCATCCAGCCACGCAGGGAGCCCGGAATCCAGCGCGGAGGCAGGTAGCGGCGCAAGATATAGGCGAGGTTGGTGATGATCAGGACAACAGCGGCGATGCCGCAGGCCAGGCCCACGCTCCCGGTCGGGCGGAGCAGGCTGTAGAGCTCTGAATGCACACGTGCGACATCGGAGGCCTGGTAGTAGCCATGGAACGCCAGCTGCCACAGGAACACCGCCAGGGCCAGCAGCAGCGTGACCCACAGCCCGCGGCTCAACCCGGTGCCCTGGTCGGTGAGTGAAGGAGAAGGCGGGCGCGCAGCCGGATCGAAACGGACTCCCGAGCTCTCGAGCAATTTGAACGGTGGGATCCCACCGATCATCACGAAGACTTCATCATTGGGCACTCGGCGCGTGTGGCCCTCGACGTCCAGAATCACGGCCTCCCGGTCGATGTGGCGCACCTGGCTGGAGAAGAGTACTTCGATGCGTCCTTCCTGCATCGCAAGGTCGATGCGCCGCTGATTGCGGGCCTTGAGCCGAGAGAAAGCGGCTTTCCGGTAGGAGAGCTGCACACGGTTTCCCGGCTGATCCGCGAGGCCCAGCGCAGCCTCGATGGCGCTGTCTCCGCCGCCGACCACCATCAGCTTGCGGAAGGTGTAGGCCTGCGCATCCAATAGGGAGTAGGCGACCTTGGGGAGGTCCTCGCCGGGCACTCCCAACTGCCGTGGTGTTCCACGCCGGCCCATAGCCAGGCAGACATGCCGGGCGTGGACGGGACCTTCGGCGGTCTGCACCGCGAAGCTCCCGTCCGGGCGCGCCTGTACACCTGTCAGTGTGCGGCCTGTGCGGATCGGGAGATCATGCTTGCTGGCGACATCCAGCCAGAGCTCGATCAGCTCTTCTTTGCTGTAGGTTGTGCGTTTCAGGCGTCCGTAGAGAGGCAGCGCAACCGGCTGGGTCATGACCAGCTTGCGGCGTGGATATTTCGCGACCGTTCCGCCGAGCTCGGTGCTCTGTTCGAGAGTGACGAAACGCAGGCCCAGGGCTTTCGCCTGGAGGGAGGCTGCCAGGCCTGCCGGTCCCGCACCGACGATGCACAGATCGAGCAGACCGTTGCTTGAGGGCTGTCCAGACACGCGCGCCGCGATCGTGTTCACGACGGCCGTGCCATGGCGGATGGCTGTGCGGATCAGGGCGAAGCCCGTCAATTCGCCAGCCAGAAACAGCCCGGGAGTCTCGGGCGACTCGAAGTTCTCGTCGAGCACGGGGATGTCTTTGCGGGTGTCGAGATCAGCGACGGTCACTGCCACGGCGCCGACCGGGCATTCTTCGGCGCACAGGCCATGCCCGACGCAACGTGCGCCGTGGACGACGACTGCCTGACCGTGCACGATCGACAGGACCCCCTCTTCGGGGCAGGCCCGCACGCAGGTTCCGCAGCCGATACAGCGGCTGAGGTCGATGACCGGGTGCTGCAGCCGCGCCTTGTGGCTCCCCTGCTTTTGCGCCTCGTGCCGGTCAGCCAGACGCTCAGCCAGCTCGTCGAGCTCGCGGCGTCTGCGGCGACGCAACACCAGAGCCAGGACCAGGCCGAGCATCAGCATGGGCAGAACAGGGTTCAAGAGTCAGGGCCTCTTCGTGTGACTACGATTGAATAGCATTTGCTGTGCCAAGCTTGCCAGGGGCTCTGCAGGCGGGTAGAGTTGCCATCGGGCTCCCGGTTTTGTCAATTTGGTCAACCGAAGAATGTAAGATCTGCAAAACTGCAACGTCAGCTGTAGTCTTTTGCGACAGGGCTGGGCCGCGGGAAGGGGCGGCGGGCTCGCCAGAACATGGGCAGCGACGGGGCGGCTTGCACCAGCGAAGCGGATGCGGTCTCCAGGATGCAGACAGCTTCGTGGCTGTCGAACAGATAGAGCAATCCGGGGCTGGAGCCGAAACAGATCAGCTCACGGATTGAGGGCAGGCAAGCGAGGTGTGCGAGATAACGGGGCCTGCCTTGCTGGTCTTCGCACAGGCCGGGCGACGCCTCGCCGACACCGAAGAACTGCAGGTCGAGTGCTCCGCTGGTCAATTGTCCGCCGTTGGCGTGCATGAGCAGCTCGCGGAAAGGACGAGGCAGGACCAGCAGGGCCTCGGCCTCAAAAGCCGCGATATCCTGTGGCAAGGCTCGGCGCAGAGGCCAGATGCGTTCTCCATCGGCGGAAAACTGGCTGATACCCAGCTCGCCACTGCCGATCAGAGCCTGGAGGTCCATGGCTCAGTCTTCAGTCTTCATCGGGGCGTTGATGATGATGTGGACGATGTCGCTGGCCGACTCTTTGGTTCCCATCAACAGGATCGAGTGGCTGTGCGTCTTGTCCATCTCCTGATGCGCCAAACCCTGACGCAGTTGATCGGCGACGGCTTCCGCCTCTTCCGCTTCCAAAGACAGCAGGATACGCCGGCCGTCTTTGGACTCGTCGATCTGCAATCTCATGGGAGTCTCCAGCGTGGCGCTGAATGCTGAGGCGTTGCCGCAGAGAGCCTTCAGACAGCGAAGGGCATCAGAGCCACGAAGCGCGCGCGCTTGACGGCCCGGGTGATCTTGCGGTGGCTCTGGATATCATAGCCGGAACGCTTGCGGGGCACGATCTTGCCCTGTGCGGTGGTGAACTTGCGCAGGAAGTCGATGTCTTTGTAGTCCACCCATTCGATGTTCATGTTCTTGCGACGCCGGCTGAACTTCTTCACCGACCGACGCTTGCCGCCATCGCGTTCGCGATCTCTGTCATCCATGGCAGACTACTCCTTCTGCTTCTTTTTGTTCTTCGGCCCGATCGGCGGCTTGACGACCCAGCCGGACTTCAGCGCGGTGGTCGAGACTTTCAGACGCACCGTGCGGCCATTGACCCACGCCCGCACCCTCTGGATGTTGGGTTTGAAGGTGCGCCGCGAAATGCCGGTGGTCTTGAGACCGATACCGCCCTTGTACTTGGGCAGACCGCGCCGAGAGACGCTCTTGCCGAAGCGTGTGCGCTTACCTGTAAAATGACATTTCCTGGCCATGTTCTTGCTCCGCCGTGTTTTCAGACGAAGCATTAGAACGGCTGCCCGCAAGGACTTCAAGAGCGCAGCCGGATTTTCCCCTGCTTTGCAGTCTGCTTTGCCGCCCGCGGCGCGCAAAGACGTGCACGTCCGGGGGAATGAAGGGCGGGGCCGGGCGGCACGGACACTGCGCGCGCCCGCTACTTCCGGCCCTTGCGGCTCTTCTTCGCGGTCCCCGTTGGAGAATCGTCTGAGGGGGCCCGCAGGCTCGCGGGGATCGCGCCACGCAGCTCAGAGATGCCGGGTACCACCGCGGCCGCCTGGCGCACCAGCTCGGTCATCGGCTTGTCGCCGTCGACTCCGGCAAACTTGAGCATCTCCTTGAAGAACGGCATCGCGGCGCCTGCCTGCATGAATGCGTCGACGACCTTGCCGGGCATCCCCCCGCTGCCCGCCGACCCATTCCCGTCGCCGCCACCGGGTCCACCGTGCAGCTGCATGATCTTGATGTCCGAGATCTGCTCGGCGGGCTTCATCGTCTCGCGGACGATCTCGGGCAACCTGTCGATCAGTTGCAGGCAGCCTTCCTGGATCAGCACGTCGCGCTTGATCTGGTTCTTCGCCTCGATCAGCTTGAGCTCTCCGTCCGCCTTGGCGATAGCCTGTTCCAGGTTTGCCTTGGCCAGACGTTCGATAGCCTGGGCTTGTAGCTCTGCGGCTGTGGCTTCCGCCTCAGCCCTCTTCTGGATCTCGTAGGCAGCCGCATCCGCCTCATACTGCTTCTCGAGCATGGCCTTCTCCGACTCGGCTCTCTGCCGAATGACGGTCACCGTGCGCTCGCGCTCGGCCTCGGCCTGCTTCTCAACTGTCAACACGTTCTGCTCGGCTTTCTCGCGGGTGGCCACAGCTTCGAGCTTGCTGGCCTCTTCGAGCTCTTGCTGCTTGGTCTTCTGGATGACCCCGATCTCTTTGTCACGCTCGGCGACCTCGATGGCCAGTTGGCGTTGGATCTCGCGTTGTTCCTTTTCCTGCTGGCGCTCGATCAGCTGGATCTGCGCCTGCAATTGGGAATCTTTGACGCGCAGGTCTTTGTCGATCTGCTTTTGAGCGACGGTCTGTTCCTGATGGATGCGGGTCTCTTTGACCTCGCGCTCGCGCTCGAGCAGTGCGCGCTGGGTATCCGCCTCCTGCTCCGCGCGCTGCGTGTCGACCTCCCGCTTCTGCGTTGCAGTCCGGATCGCCAGCCGCTGGTCGAGGGCCAGCTTCTGCTCGGCGGTCGAGATGTCCATGTCTTTGATCTGCAGCTCGGTACGCCGCATGATGTCGTTCTTCTCTTTGCGAGCAGCCTCTGTGTTGGCGGTGATCGCTTTGAGACCAACGGCGTCGAACACGTTGTCCGGATCGAGGGCTTCCTTGGCGGTCTGGTCCAGCGCCACGATGCTGACGCCTTCGAGGGTCAGACCGTTGTGCTCGAGCTCTTCGGCCAGCGCTTTCTGCACCGAGTCCGAGAAGGTATCGCGGTTCTGGTGCAATTCGAGCAGGTCCATCGTCGCGGCCACCGAGCGCAGCGCGGCGACCAGCTTGGCCTCGACCAGCTCTTTGACCGACTCGGCGTCCGTCGAGCGGTCACCCAGCGAACGCGAAGCTTTGAGGATCTGCTCCTGATTGGGCTGGATCTTGATATAGAACTCGACGCCGATATCCACGCGGTAGCGGTCTTTGGTGATCAGGCCGTCTTTTCCGCGGCGTTGCACCTCGAGTTTCATCGAGCGCAGCGAGATCCACTTGATGGTCATCAGCACAGGCAAGATGATCTTGCCGCCATCGACCACCACCGAACGCCCGCCGAGACCCGTCTTGACGAAGGCCTCGTCCGCGCTCGCGCGGACGTACATGTTCTTGACTCCGATGATCAACACCAGAAAGAGCACCGCTGCGACCACCGTCCCTGCGATGATCAGCTCGTAGGCGAGCAGCGGTGTACTTAGAGCTCCGAGGCCCATCCGGTTTCCTCCAGGTTCGACGCGCGGGAGGCGTCTTTTTGTTTCAGCTCTTGACCGCTGCGCCCGGCTCGGGCCGGACGACGAACAACTTGGCGGCCTTGTCATAGGAGATCAGCACCACCCGTTCACCGCGGCCTACAGGGCCGATCCCGGGTTTCAGCCGGCAGTGCAGGTTGAGGTCGTTTCCGAAGCGGTCGCGCAGCTTCACGCGCCCGTGCTCTTCGGTCAGAGTCTGCGAGACCGTCACCGCGGCCAGACCAATCAGGGCGCGGTTGCCCGAGACGTAGCTCTCGCTCATCGGGAAATAGCGCGCCATCAGCTCGGAGAAACTCTTGATGATCAGCACTGAGCCCACACCCGCACCGAGTATGGCAGCGGGCAGGAAGTACGCGGGGTAGCCCGCTCCCAGGGCGACGAGCTGCTCGTTGATCAAGAGCCCGAAGACTCCGAAAAGCAGCAGCAGCCCTTCGACCACCAGGCTCAGGGGCACTTTGCCGATGTTGAAGAAGCTCAGCGTCAACACGAACAAGCTGGCGGTTCCCACCGCATCGCCGTGCGCGTGGGCGTGCGCGTGGCCGTCGAGATCCGCGTGGCCATCGGCGTCGGCACCTGCGTCCGCGTCCACATCGGTGTGGGCGTCCACCCCGGCATCGGCGTCGACGTCCACCCCGGCATCGGCGTCGACATCGATGCCAGCGTCGGCGTCCACATCAATCCCTGCATCGGCATCGATGTCCACCCCCGCGTCCGCGTGCACGTCCACACCAACGTCGGCGTGAACCTCCACCCCGGCATCGGCGTCGATCCCGTGGGCGTCGACGCCCACGCCATGTGCGTCGGCGTCGACTCCTGCGCCATGACCGTCAGCGTCGAGTCCGCCGTGGCCATCACCATCGGCGTGCCCGGCCCCGCCGAACAGGGCTCCGAGGCTGATGCCCGCCAACTGCAGCGCCAGAAAAACGGCGACGAACAGGAAGGGCACGGCAAAGACCAGGTTGTACCAGTCTGCAAACAGCCCGCTCAGCCACTGCATGTCCTGTCTTCCTCCAGCACGTAGTTTCCGGCGTTCCGCGCCAGGATGTGTCGATGGCCGCAAACGCCGCACCGCCTGGCAAGCCCCTGAGCTCGAGCAGCGGTCTTCCATCGGTGGCGCTCCGCACCATCAGAATGGTGTAGGAGGCCAGATCTTTGATCGCAAAAGCATATCCGCTGATCTGGGTCTTCCACAAGCTGGATGGCCCTCGCGTGTCCCAGGGCCATTCGGACGGCTTCAGGGGAGGGGGCGCTGCAGCGTCAAGTTGCGGAAACCCGCCTGGCCGCGGGGAGTGTCGACGTACAGGGACAGGCCCGTCACCAGTCCGTCGAGCTTGAGCTCGCAGAGCAGACCGCTATCGAGCTCGATGCGCAGGCGGTCGTCGCAGACACTGAGCGTCAGCTGGCAAGACGCCGCCGCGTGCAGTCCCTCGCTGACGCGTATCCGCGTTCCTTCTCGGCTCTCGAAGCGGTCGACGCTGCAGAGCTGCTGGTCGCCAAAACGTCGGTAGACGACGCCCGCTGCGCGACGGCCAGCGACCTCGACAAACATGCCAAATTCTTCAGCGCCGTAGGGGATCAGCATTCCCTCGACCCGCCATGGACCGGCGCCCACCGAGCTGCGCAGCTTTGCTCGCGCCATCCCGAGGATTTCGGTCTGGCCATCACCTTCCCGGTTGAAGCGCCAGGCAGCGCCGTCGACCTCTTCAAAGGGCACGGCGCCCTCGAGCGGGGTCGCTGCCTGCCACTGGAGTGTATCGAGGCCCGGCGGAGCGTCGCTGCGAGCGTTGCCCTGCCACAACTTGAGCATCTCCGGCCAGAGCAGGCTGTCGCCCAGCGCCAGCAACACACACAGGAGCAGCAGCCCCAGGCTGACGAGTCTCCAGGGGTTGCGGCGATCAGGCGCGGCCTGTGCAGGAGGAGGCGCGGGCTCATGATCGGGGCCGCTGTGGCCCGAGCCCCGCAGCGAGAAGCGCCGCGACCCGGAGATATCAAGCAACGGACCGAACTCCCCACTCTTCTGGTCATCCACGGTCACCGGCTGCACGCTCGGTCCGTCAGGGCGGTGCTCGAGGATGCCTCGGTCGCGTAGGTGGATGGCGAGGATCTTCAGGTGGTTGAACACGTGGCTGGGGTTCGAGTAGCGCTTCTCCGGGTTCTTGGCCAGCAGGCGTCCCACGATCTCTTCGAACTCGGGCGGGATGTTCGGCCGCGCCGCGCACAGACTGCGGATGGGGGCGTGCGAATGCAGCTGGAACATGCCCGCCACGCTGGGCGCCGCAAACGGCTTGTCGCCCCCCAGCATCTGGTAGATCAAGACCCCCAGTGAATACAGGTCGGTGCGGCAGTCGAGCTCGAGGCCGGCGGCCTGCTCGGGGGAGATGTATTCCGGCGTGCCGACGACCGAGTCGGCCCGGGTCAGCTTGATGTTCAGGCTGCCGAGCTTGGCCAGCCCGAAGTCGAGCAATGTCACCCGGTTCTTGGGTCCAATCATCACGTTGGTGGGCTTGACATCGCGATGGATGATGCCTCGTTCCCAGGCGTGAGCCAGACCGCGGGCCACGGACATCGCGATGTGGATGATGTCCCCGAAGCTCAGCGTCTTCTCTTTGATCAGCTCTTCGAGCGGCCGGCCCTGGATCAACTCCATCGCCAGGTAGAGGTTGCCGGTCTCCTGGTCCTTGCCGACCACATAGATCTGGATGATGTTCTGGTGGCTGAGTTGGGCCACCGCCCGCGCCTCGACCAGGAAGCGCGCGCAGAAGTTCTTGTCGGCGGCAAAAGAGCGCGGCAGGATCTTCAGCGCGACTTTGCGCTGCAGGGACAGCTGCGTGGCCTGGTAGATCACTCCCATGCCGCCGCGCCCCAGGCATTGCTCGAGAACGAAGTCGCCCATGCGCTTGCGCGGTGGGGAGTCGCGCCCCTTGCCGCGACCGGGCAGGCGCTTCGAGTGCGAGACGGCGTCCTCGCGCGGCCGCTGAGACTTCCTGGCTCCCGTCATGGGGCATACTCAGTGCTGGAGCTCGGGCGGGTCTGGTGGACGCAGCCTGAGACCGGGCACACTCTGGCGGACTCTGATCATCCGTTAATTTCCCAGGGATTGCAAAGCCGACGACGACACCGTGGGACGCACGGCTTCGGGCGCCCGGATCTTGCCGGCGAGCGCATGCTTGAGGGCGGCCTGGATGAAGTTGCGGAAGAGCGGATGTGGGGCTGTGGGTTTCGACTGGAATTCGGGATGGAATTGCGTGGCCACGAACCATGGATGCTCGCGCAGCTCCATGATCTCGACCAGGCTCCCGTCGGGGGACAGCCCAGAGAAACGGACCCCCCGCGCGCTCATCGCCTCGCGGTAGTCGTTGTTGAACTCGTAGCGATGCCGGTGCCGCTCGTCGACGCGGGCCTGTCCGTAAGCCCGCGCCGCGAGGCTGCCTTCCTCGAGCACGCAAGGATACGCTCCCAGCCGCATCGTTCCCCCTTTGGCGGTCACGCCCTCCTGGCTCTCGAGCAGATGGATCACGGGCGCCGGAGTTTGCGGCTCAAACTCGGCGGAGTGCGCCTGCAGGCCGCAGACGTTGCGCGCGAACTCGATAGCCGCCACTTGCATTCCCAGGCAGATGCCGAAGAAGGGGATCTTGCGCGTGCGTGCAAACTCGACCGCGCGGATCTTGCCTTCGACGCCGCGTTTGCCGAAACCGTACGGCACCAGGACGCCATCGACGCCCTCGAGGATGCGGGTGGTGTCGCGTTCGTGCTCTTCGAGGTCTTCGGCGGAGATCTTGCGGATCTTGATGGCCGCGCGGTTCGCGATGCCCGCATGGGTCAGGGCTTCGTAGATCGATTTGTAGGCGTCGTTGAGTTGGATGTACTTGCCGACGACCGCGATCTCCAGATGATGGGAAGGCTGCCTCAACACGGACAGAATCCGCAGCCAATCGTCGAATTCTCCTTCAGGCGCCACGATCCCGAGCCGCTTGAGCACGATGCGGTCGAGCCCGTGGTTCTTCAGATTGATCGGCACCTCGTAGATGCTGAAGTCTACATCTTTGAGCTCGATCACGGCTTCGGGCTGCACGTTGCAGAACATGCTGATCTTGGCGCGGTTCTCTTCTGCCAGGGGCATCTCGGTGCGGCAGATCAGAATGCCGGGCTGGATGCCGATCTCGCGCAGCTTCTGCACCGAGTGCTGCGTGGGTTTGGTCTTGACCTCGCCCGAAGCGCGCAGGTGCGGCAACAGCGTGAGGTGTACGTAGAGCACCTTGCCTTCGAGCTCCAGGCCGATCTGCCGGATGGCCTCGAGAAACGGCAGGCTCTCGATGTCGCCGACCGTGCCGCCGATCTCGCAGATCACGATGTCGGTGTCGCCGTCGAGGGCGCGGATGCGCTCTTTGATCTCGTTGGTGATGTGTGGAATCACCTGCACGGTGCTGCCGAGGTAGTCTCCTCGCCGCTCTTTCTTGATCACCTCGTTGTAGATCTTGCCGGTCGTAAGGTTGCAGTACCGGTCGAGCCGGGCATTGGTGAAGCGTTCGTAGTGGCCGAGGTCGAGGTCGGTCTCGGCGCCGTCGTGGGTCACATAGACCTCGCCGTGCTGGTAGGGGCTCATCGTGCCGGGATCGACATTGATGTACGGGTCGAGCTTCATGATGCGGATCGAGAGCCCGCGTCTTTCGAGCAGAAGGCCGAGTGCGGCGGATGTGATGCCCTTGCCGAGCGAGGACACCACACCGCCGGTGACGAAGATGTAGCGGGTCATGCCGTCTCCGGGTTGGAAGTCATGCTTTTACAGAATCGTTGATAGTCTGCTGGCGTATCGATGCCCTGGGGTCTGTAGCGGGCTCGTGCCAACATGATGCTGATGCCTGCCTCGAGGGCGCGCAACTGCTCGAGCCGCTCGCTCTTCTCGAGCGGAGACGGCGGCAGCCCCGCGAGCTGCAGCAAGGTCTCGCGCCGGTAGCCGTACACTCCCAGGTGTACCAGAAAGCTCTCGGGCCGCCCCCCATGGTCGCGGTCGAACGGAATACCGGCGCGCGAGAAGTACAGTGCCCGGCCGCTCTCGGAGGCGGCTACCTTGACAACATGGGGGCTCAGCCAGTCTTCGTCGGCCTGTGAGCGGAACACCAACGTCGCCATCGGCGCACCGTTCTCGAGCAGAGCCAGCAGCCGGCGCAGATCATCCGGCTGCAGGTCTGGTTCATCGCCCTGGACGTTGATCACGTAGTCGACATCGAGCGTGGAGGCCACCTCGGCGACCCTGTCGGTGCCGGAGCTATGTGCGTCCGAGGTCATGCAGGCCTCGGCGCCGAACGCGATGGCCGTCTCGAAGATGCGCTCGTCGTCGGTGGCGATCACGGTGCGGGCGACCTGGCGAACGGCTTCCCAGGCGTGTTGGATCAGGGGTTTGCCGGTAGAGCGCAGCAGCGGCTTGCCCGGCAGACGCGTCGAAGCGTAGCGGGCGGGGATCACGATGACAGCTCGCCCTGGTGGCATGGCGGATCTCCTGTGCATCGTGGATCGAGGATAACGGATCCGGGACCAGCTTGGAAGAAGACTTCCGGGATGTTGCACAACCGCTGCCGGGGTTCGTTCGTTTCGGATAGGATGGCAAGGGCCTGCAGGAGATTGCCGATGACCCGTCCACGACCCGCGAGCATGCGCCTGCGCATCGAATTGCTACAACAGCTGGAGCAGCTGCTGCACGCCGGCATCAGCGCCCTCGAAGCGTGCGAGATGCTGGGCGCCCGATCGCTGCCCCTGCCGCATCGACGACAGATCGCCGAAGCCCGCACCGCCCTCGCCAACGGAAGCGGCTTGAGCGAAGCCTTCGCCGGGGCTGGCGGTCCTTTCGCGGCGTTGGAGCTCGCCCATCTGCAGGCCGGCGAGCTTTCGGGCAAGCTGCCCGAGGCCTGCGAAGCCGCGGCCGAGCGCCTGCAGGCACAGCGCGAGACCTGGCAGACCCTGTGGATGGGGCTGGCCTATCCCGGCTTCTTGCTGCACCTGGCGGTGCTGTTCCCCTGGCCGAGCATGGGGCGGGGCGGCCCGGAATTCCCGAGCTTCGATGTCTGGCTGACCGGCCGCGTCGGTCTGTTGGCGGGCCTGTATTTCGCTGGTTTTCTGCTGCTGTTGCTGACGCGCTGGTGGTACACCTCGCCGACCAGGGCGGAGACTCTCGATGCGGGGCTGCTGCGCTTGCCCTTGCTCGGGGGCAACCTGCGCCGGCTGGCGTTGGCCGACCTGCTCGAAGGATTCGCCTCGCTGCAGGACGCGGGGTTGTTGCATTCGCAGGCCTTGCGGCAGGCAGGCCGAGCCACGGGCAACCGTGCCCTGGGAGCCGCCGCCGAGCGCGCTTCGAGGTTGCTCGAAGACGGCGAGAGCCTGTCGCTGGCCTTCGCCAGCGAGCCGCAGCTGGTGGTCCGCAGCGAGGTGGTGCAGGGGCTGCGGGTGGCGGAGACCACCGGCGACCTGTCCGGCGCCCTGACCAAGCTGTGCGTGACGGCGCGCATGGCCGCAAGCCGTTCGATCAAGATGTTGAGCGGGGGCTTCTCGGTGGCCTGCTATCTCGGCGTGGCCGTGTTCATCGGCTACAACGTGATCAGCTTCTATGCCGGGTACTACCAGGGGATTCTGGAGATCGGCGGGGGCTGAGCGGCTCTTTCGGTCGGACTCGGACTCGGACTCGGACTCGGACTCGGACTCGGACTCGGACTCGGACTCGGACTTGGACCCCGAGGATGACCGTGGTCCGAGGGGAGTGTCGAAGACCTCTCCGTCTGTAAAGCGGGCAGCGCGCCTCTCGGCCGGTTGCATTCAGCGGCAATGTGTTACACTGACGGAGGTCCGAGCCTGGAGCCTGGCCCGATGAAGAGCCGATCCGCCCTCGATCTAGAGTATCCGGTCAGCGATGGAGAGCCGATGGCCGAGAGCGACGAACATCGCGATGAGATGCAGTTCTACGCCATCGATGTGTTACGGCGCCATTTCTCCGACCGACCTGCCTATGTGTCGGGGAACAACTTCGTGTATTACCGCGAAGGCGACCCTCGTGCGGTCGTCTCCCCCGACTGCTACGTCGTGCCGGGCGTGGAGGCGGGACTGCGGGATACCTTCAAGGTCTGGTTGGAAGGTGGCCACACTCCCTGCTTCGTGCTCGAGATCTCATCGAAGAGCACGCGGCTGCACGATCTCGGCGACAAAATGGCCCGCTACCGCGACGACCTGCGCGTGCCGGAGTATTTTCTCTTCGACCTGTGGGGGGAGTGGATTGCAGAGAAGTTGCGCGGCTTCAGACTCGAGCAGGGCGTGTATCAACCAGTTCACCCCGCAAATGGTCGTCTGAGCAGCGCCGCGCTCGGGCTGGAGCTCGCAGTGCAAGCCAACCATCTACGGTTTTTTGAGCCCGGATCGGCCGAGCCTCTTGCCACACAGCTGGAATTGGCCAGCTTGGCGGAGGGACGCGCCGAGCGGGAATACGCCCGCGCCGAGCAGGAGCGCACCCGCGCTGAACGTGCCGAGCAGGAGTTGCAGCGTCTGCGGGCGTTGCTGGATGCACAGCAGGGGAGCTGAGGCTGGGGAAAACTCAGCTCGTGTCGAGGTGATGGCCAGGCGCTGCTTGTCTGCCCGCTGCCCGGCTCTTTCAAAGCAACCAGCTTGAGACCCAGCCAGATACTTTGTGCCTGCGGACGTCGACAAGGAGCGCCCTGCGTTCTCTGCGCGAGATTCCCCTCAGGACAAAGTGACAACCCGGCAGCCAATGCAGGACCTGCCACTGTCCGCCCCCGAACCCTGAGCTCTCAGCCAGGCTTCGCACAGAGCCTACACAGCGGGTCGCCAGGCGAGTTGACCGGCACCGGCCCCTGATGCGTGTCAGAAACTGGACACGCATCGGCAGACAGTTGCCACAGCTTCAGGCCGCAGCGCGGTGCCGTGCAACCCGACCAGGAAGTCGGTGAATCCGACCGCGCCGGGGCACGTCTACTGGCGAGGCCGCCGGTGATCCTGTTATCCTGTCGGTCGGTGGCAGGCTGCAGCCGTGTTTGCGGTGATGTACATGTCCAGGAGAAGATCGTGGCCAAAGGCCTGAGAGAAGGTGCGGTGATCGCGGGCAAGTACCGCGTGATCAAGCCCCTGGGGGAAGGCGGTTTCGCGACCGTCTATGAAGTCGAGCACATGCGCCTGCCCGGCAGACGTTTTGCCTGCAAGGTCATCAAAGCGGGCATCGGCGGCAATCCTCAGGTGCGCGCCCGCTTCCAACGCGAATTCTCCCTCACCACGCAGTTGGTCCACCCGAACATCGTGGTGGTACGGGACTTCGACGTCACCGATGACTTCCTCTATTACACGATGGACCTCTGTCCGGGTGAGCCGCTCTCCGTGGTCTTGAAGCGTGAGCGCAAGCTGCCGCTGGAACGGGCCTGCTTGATCGTCGCGCGGGTGCTCGAGGCGTTGGCCGTCGCACACCAGTTGGGCATCGTTCACCGGGACATCAAACCTGCCAACATCTTCGTCTACCCTGGCGCGCGCGGCGAAGAGGTCAAGGTGCTCGACTTCGGCATCGCCAAGGTGTTACAGGGCGACGGCCCCGCGCCCGCCCATCTGACCCAGGAACAGCAGGTGCTGGGTACGCCGATGTACATGTCGCCCGAGCAGGCCGATGCCAAATCGGTGGACGCGCGCTCGGACCTGTATTCGGTGGGCATTCTGCTGTTCCGGCTGCTCGTCGGCAAGGCGCCCTTCACGGCAGACAATGCCATCGGCTATCTGGTCTGTCACATCATGAAGAAGCCGCCGATGCTCCGCGAGATGCTGCCCGACGCACCGGCTGAGCTCGAGGCAATTCTGGGCCGGGCGCTCGAGAAAGATCCCGAGCAACGCATCCCGACCGCAGAGTCCTTCGCTGAGCAGCTGGGCCCCTTTTGTGGCGAGGCGGCCTCTGGCTTCGCTGTAGATGCGGTCGATGTCCTGCCCCAGGCCATCGAAGCGGGCACGACTTTCGACCGCTACCAGGTGCATACGCCGCTGGGGAAGGGCTTGCTCGGGTACATGTACGCCGTCGAGCACACGGGGCTGGGGAAGGGGTTTCGCCTCGAAGTGATGCCGAGGCAGTCCGAAGATGCCTTCCGCCACTTCCGCAAGCACGCCCGCAAGCTGGCTGCTTTTCAGCATCCGCGCGTGCTGGCCTTGCGCGATCTCAGCAGTGCCCACGGCTTGCCGTATGTCGTGACCGATCCACCGCCGGCGCACAGCCTGTTCGAGCTGTTGTCGGGGAACCGGCTCGCGCCGGCGCGCGCTCTACGCATCGCGCGAGAGCTGTGCGAAGCTCTGGACGCCGCGCACCAACGGGGCGTTTTCCACGGAGCTCTGCGGCCTGAGACGGTGTTCCTCGACGAGCACGAGAGAGTTGTGCTCGGCGGCACGGGGTACCGTGATCTGCTGCCGAAGATGCCGACGGATGCGACGGTCGCGCAGTATCCGCCGCATTACAGCGCTCCCGAGGACATCATCCACAACAAGCGATCGCGCGCTGCGGACGTTTACGGACTCGGTGCTCTGCTCTTCCACATGCTGAGCGGGCGGCCTCCGTACGGGAACTGTAGTGGCGCGCTGTTGGCGAAGATGCATATCGAGGGGCCGATTCCCTACTTCCCCGAGGACATCCAGGAGTCGATCCCCGAGCACCAGCGCGAGGCGGTGCGCAAGGCTCTGAACAAAGACCCCGCGGCCCGCTTTCCCAGC
Organism: Planctomycetota bacterium; assembly: GCA_029260765.1. Classification (GTDB taxonomy): domain Bacteria; phylum Planctomycetota; class J058; order JAJDCP01; family JAJDCP01; genus JAJDCP01. Next base: position 198,494 of record JAJDCP010000011.1, on the reverse strand, counting down.
TGCGCGGCGCTGGCCGACGAGCTCTTCCAGCAGCACACGCTGAGCACCGGGATCTCCGGGCCGCTGCCCAAGGCACAGCTGACAGCGCGGCAGCCGGACGGCACGTTCCGGCGGGTGTTCCTGTACGATCAGGTGTTGGTGCTCGGTAGAAATCGCGCCTCCGATGAGAGCGGTGACCGGGCCGCTATCCGCCTGTTGCCGTGCCGCAGTCCCGACCTCGATCCGTACAACTGGCAGATGAGCTCGCAGATCAGCGGCTCGCATCTGAGCCTTCGTTGGACGGGCCGCGGGTATGAGCTCGAGGATCACAGCGCCTACGGCACCGTGCTCGATGAGACACCTTTGACGCGAGGGAACAAGTCGTCTCTGCCGGATGCGGCCACTCTGTTGCTGGCTGGCGTATTCGAGATGGAGCTGCGCCAGGTGAGCGGGGAGGATGCGCGTCCGGCTCTGGTGCTGATGCGGCGCAACAACTGGCCACAGCATAGCTACGTGATGTTCGCGGACAGTATCCGGATCGGGAATGACGACCGCTGTGCCGTGCGTCTGCCGGGTTCCGACCCGGACGCCGCGGTGCTGCGGCGCCGCAATGGTCGCTACTATCTCGAAGCCGAGGGGCGGGTCAAACGCAACGGGGAAGCGCTGGCGGCAGGTGACACGGTGCCTCTGGAGCCGGGCTCGGTGCTGACGATCGGCAACTCTGAGCTGGTGTTTGCCGAGGTGCGCTCTGATGACTTTTTCGTTGTGTAGAGGCGCGGAGGCCGCATGAGCCCGACGATTTCCTGCGCTGCCTGTGGCGCCGCCAACTTGCCCGACGCGCGCCTTTGCTGCCATTGCGGCAGCGGGTTTGCGATCGGCGGTACGCTGAGTGGTGGGCAGACTCTCAGCGGCGGCATGACCCAGGGGACGGGGCGGACGCCGTTCCCGGCAGGGACGGGGCGGACGCCGCCCCTTCCCGGCCAGGCAGGCCAGACGTCGCCTACCTGGGGGACCATGCCTACCCAGGCAACTCCGCCGACGCCGGGGGTCACCCCGGGCCTGCCCGGCCAACATACCATGAGCAGCGCGCAGACGCAGCTTCCGCAGCCAGGCGGGTCGTGGGAGCTGTTCAAGCCCGGCGTGGTCATCGAGGAGAAGTACGAGCTGATCGAGCAGCTGGGGCGCGGGGGGATGGGCATCGTCTACCGGGCGCGCCACCGCATGCTGGGCGACGAGGTCGCCATCAAGTTCATGGATCCGGGCTTGAGCAACAACGCGTCGGTGCGTCAGCGCTTCTTCCGCGAGGCCCGCGTGCTGCGCAGCTTCCGCCATCGCGGTGCGGTCTCGGTGCATGACGCGGGAGAGATCCGCGGCACGGGCGTGATGTATATGGTGATGGACCTGGCCCCGGGGGAGTCGCTGTCGGACTACCTCAAACGTGAGGGACCGATGGCGCCGGAGCTCGCCGTCGAGCTCGGTGGCCAGATCCTCGACGTGCTGGTCGCTGCCCACGCCAAGGGCATCGTGCATCGTGATATCAAGCCGAAGAACGTGCACATAGCGCCCGGTGAGCACGGGCCGCGGGTCTGGGTGCTCGACTTCGGCATCGCCAAGCTGCTTGCGACCGCCGCGCAGGAAGGCGATGTGCAGATCTCACAACCGGGAATGGTGATCGGCACCCCCGAATACATGTCGCCCGAGCAGGCTGCTGGCGACGAGATCGATGCCCGCAGCGACTTGTTCTCCACAGCAGCGATGCTCTACCGCATGCTGTCGGGTCAGCTGCCCCATCGCGCGACCACGCGGTTGCGCATGATCCACGCGATCCTGACCAAAGAGGCTGCGCCCCTCGAAGGTTTTCGGCCGGAGCTGCCAGGCTTTCTGACCGCGGCTATCAAACGTGGACTCTGCAAGGACCCCGCCCAGCGCTGGCAGACGGCAGCCGATTTCGCGCGAGCCCTGCGCGGCAAGGAGCCGCCGATGCCGGCGCTGCCGCCTCCTGTTGCAGCGGTTCCGCGGGTTTCCGAGGCCGAGCGCACGATGTTTGCGAGCAGCGAGCCGTTGCGTCCGCCGGCCACAAAGGCAGCGGGCTCTCGCATCGGGGTCTGGTTGCTGCTGCTGGTGTTGATCGTCGGAGCCGGGGCGGCCGGCTGGCACTTCCGAGAGCAGATCGCACGCCTGGTGCTCGGCGCATCGCCCGTTCCGGGAGGGATCGCGCTCGAGTTGCGGGCGCCGGCTGACGGCGCGGTGGTCGGTGCCGAGATAACCTTGCAGGCCGTCTCTGATGCGCGCCAGTTGCTGGTGCACGACCGGCTCAGCGGCCGCAGCTGGGGGATGGAGCCCGAGGAGGGCGGCTTCGCTCTGACGCTCTCACTGCCCGAGGACGGCGCGCGCTGGCTGGTGTTCGAGGCCAGCGCCGTAGCCCGGAGGCGCAGCGAGTCTCTGCACGTGACTGTCGATACGGTGCTGCCCCAGATCAGCCTGTTCGCACCCTTCGACGGGCAACAGTCGGAGGACGACCAGGTGGTGCTCGATGGGCGGGTCGACGATCCCCATCTGCGCCAGGTAACCATCAATGGTCAGACGGTAGACGCAGTCTTCCAACAGAGTTTTCCCCTCGTGCTGGGAGAGAACAGCTTCCGCATCGAAGCCGTCGACGCGGCGGGCAATCACGACGCACGCCTGGTGACCGTCGTGCGCCTGGGCGCGGGGGTAGAACCTGCGCCTGCTCCGTTGCAGTATGAGCTTGTGCTGCCATCGGTCAGCGCAGAGCCCGTCGTGCGCCTCCAGTTGCGTAGCAGCGATCCGCGTTTGCAGGCCGTCGAGTTCCTCGGGCGTTCGTTTTCCTGGCAGCCCGGTGGAATGAGCCTCGATTGGCCTCTGCAGGCGGGCAGCAACAGCCGCACCCTGCGTCTGTATGCTGAGGGGCTCGAGCCCACGGAGCGCGTGGTTTCGTGCAACTACGAGCTGATTCCGGTGGTGCCGGCTGCGCCCGCGCGCTTCCTGAGCATGCGCATCGACGCAGCTCCCGATGGCTTCTATCTGAGCAGCGATGTCGACGATACGGCCATCGAGATCACCTGGGGCGGCACGAAGACGCACATGCAGGGGACGTTCTTCGAGCAGGAGATCTGGCCCCGCAATGAGCCGAGCTGGCTGACGGTGAGGCTCGGCGTCGATCAGCTGGCCGCAGAGACCAGCTTCGTGGTCTGTTATCAGCGCGGACTGCGCGCCTGGCTGCCCGACGGTCAGGCCAATGCGCTCGATCGGCGCGGCGCAGCCGTCCGCGCCGCATCGGGTGCTGATGTCTCGACGCTGATCGATGGCAATCCCCTCGATGGCGTCGCGCTGCGCGCCCCCTTCAGCCTCGAGCTCGAGCTCCCGGAGAGCGCTGAGCTGCTCGGCTTGCGTCTCGATAGCAGCACTCCCTGGTCCGGTAGCAGCCGGCCGGCCGTGGCCGAGATCTACGATGCCGACAGCGGGGAGCGTCTGGCGGTGCTGCTGTTCGAAGACGCCGAGCTGCAGGGCGCAAGCCTGCCGAGCGGCGTGCGTGGACGTCGGCTGCGCTTGGATGTGCTCGCTGGCCAGCGTCCGGGGGATCCCATCTGGCTCGGCGAGCTGGCCGTGCTGGTACCGGCGAGCGCAGGCCCGGGAATTGGAGAGCGTCCTGGCCCAGAGCCGCTGGGGCGCCCTCTGCCGCCCGGCCCGCTTCGTGACGTTGTCGAGTTGTACGAGCTCGAGACCTACCCGCGCGTGTCGCAGGTCTCCGAGCGCTTGTACGAGGACTCTCGCCTGCAGATTCCCGAAGACTGGGGGCAGAACCTGCTCGAGGGGGCCGAGGTGGTCAGCTATAGCGGGGGGCAGGATGCTGAGGCGCTGCTGTGCGATGGCAACCTGCTGACCCATTGGAGCTCGCCGCGAACCCCCTCGGTTTGGACCATCAAGCCGGTCTTCCCGGTCCATCTCGAGCGGATCGCGCTGATCAAGGGGCTGCTGCCTCGTTCCCGCGGGGCGAGTGAGCTGTTTCTGTTGGGGCGTGCACCCGACTCCAAAGAGTACCTGCCGCTGGCAGAAATGCGCAGCGGCATCGACCGGCAGGTGGTGGCCTTCAGCCTGCCCCGCGATTTCCGCGCTGCCGAGTTGTTGTTGATTGCGCGCACGGTGCACGACGGCAAGCCCCTCCAGCTCGCAGAGGTGCAGGCTTTCGGTAGCGTGATCCCTGAAGAACCGATGGGGGCCGTGCGCGGCACGCCTGTGCAGGGGATCGATCAGGACTTCCTCAGCGTCGAGGCGATCCGCTCGAACCTGCGCGATCCTCGCCTGTTGCGCCTGGTACGGCGTGACAATGAGGATGAGCTGCTGATGCCACAGGCCGACGCACCCGTGGCATTTCTGCTGCGGCTCGAAGAGCTCGGGACCGTAGCAGGCTGTGGCTTTTCGTTGTTGATGCGGAGGCGGCAGAATTTCACTGCCGAGATCGAGGTCTACGCTCGGGTCGAGGGTCAGGAAGAGTGGGAGTTGCAGGTCGATCTGAGCACCGACCGCCAGGGTGGGGTGCGCTTCCGCAAGCCTGTGCGCACCGACCGCCTGCTGATCGTCTTCCGCCGCTTCAGCCAGCCGCTTCGGCTGAGGCAGCTGGGTGTCTTCGGGGACTGATGAGGGCTCAGCGTTTCTTCTTCTTCATCACAAAGCCGACGACGAAAGTCAGCAGCGCGGCCCCGACCACAGCCCAGACGATCGGGAAGGCCTTGCCGTCGATGGTGACGGGCAGCAGATACCCCAGCTCGAGCTTGGCCGCCAGCCATTTTCCCAGCCAGGCGCCGACAAAGCCGACCACCGCTGAGGCGATGAAACCGCCGACGCGGACCCCGGACAGCCACTGACCCAGTACTCCGCATACGATCGAGATCACGACCAGAAAGACGATCTCCATCACTGACATCACATTCCCCTACTGCCTTGAGTGGCAGGATTCTACCACATACTGAGCTCAGCATAAGTTCAGGACCTCATCCTGTAGGGGCGGGGTTTACCCCCGCCCGCGGGAGGGGGTGAACCCCTCCCCTACAAAAGGGGCAAGACTTATGCTGAGGTCAGTAACGCAAGCGAGGGTGGGCACAGGGAGGTTGCGTGGCGGAGCGTTCTTGATATCATTGTATCAGAATCAATAGGAGGCAGCTGCGATGCATCCCGCGACACCGCGCTCGAAACGTCTCTGGCTCTCCGTCGACGGCCTGGGCATGCTGGCCTCGGGCCTGTGTCTGGTCCACTGCCTCGCGCTTCCGGCCCTGGCTGTGGCGATGCCCGGTCTCGGGCATGCCTTCGAGCATGAGCACGAACACACGGGCTCGTTTCCTGTCGCCCATGTGGTCTTTCTGCTGGCAGCCGTTCCCGTCGGTCTGGTCGGGCTGGTGCGCGGACGTGCCCGTCATGGCCGCTCGGCGATTCTGGTCCTCGGCCTGCTCGGTCTGGGGCTGCTCGCGATGGGAGTGGTGTTCGATGCCAACTGGCTCGGTATGCTGCTCAGCATAACGGGCGGGCTTGTGCTCGCTGCCGCCCATCTCTGGAACTTCCGCAGCGCACCTTGCTGCGAGCACGCGCACAAGGCCACGGCCCCCATCCACGTCGCCGCCTGAGAGACCTCATGACATCCACTGACAAGGCTCGGCGCCGTGTGTGGCCACGTTGGCTGCTCTTCGGCTGTCTCGTGTTGGCCGCCTATCTCTGCCTGTGGCCGGTTCCTATTGAGCCGGTGGCCTGGCAAGCACCGACTCCGCCAGCGCTCGAAGGCCCCTACGCGCCGGACACAAGGCTGGCCGAGGTCGAGTTGTTTGGCCTGGGCAAGCTCCCCGGCCCGGAAGTGGTGCTGCTCGACAGCGCGGGCGTGATCTTCACGGGCCTGGCCGACGGCCGCATCGTGCGCCTGGCGTCGCTAGACGCCGACCCCGAGCTGGTGGTCGACACCGGAGGGCGGCCTTTGGGAATGGCGTGGGACGCGCAGGGCCGGCTGATTGTGGCCGACGCATACCGCGGCCTGCTGTGTTTCGATCCTGAAGGCGGCCTGCAGGTGCTGTGCGAGCAGGTCGACGGCGTGCCCCTGGGGTTTGCCGACGACCTCGACATCGCCGCGGACGGGACCATCTACTTCAGCGACGCGAGCAGCCGCCACGGCGTCGAAGAGCCGCGTCTGGACCTGCTCGAGCACCGTCCCAGCGGGCGCCTGCTCGCGTACGATCCGACCAGTGGCGAGAGTCGGGTGGTCTTGGACAGCCTCTACTTCGCCAACGGGGTGGCGGTCAGCCCCGACCAGTCCTTTGTGCTGGTCAACGAGACCGGTGCCTACCGTGTGCGCCGTCTCTGGCTTACCGGGCCTGACAAAGGGCGCGTCGACACGTTCATCGACAACCTGCCAGGCTTCCCCGACAACATCACCGCAGGTCCCGATGGCATTTTCTGGTTGGCGCTGGTCGCTCCCCGCAATGCTGCCGCGGACGCGCTCGCTCCCTATCCTTTCCTGCGCAAGCTGCTCGTGCGGTTGCCCAAGTTCCTGTGGCCCGAAGCTGCCCGCCACGCCTGGGTCCTGGGGCTGGACTCCCAGGGAAGAGTGGTCCACAACCTGCAGGATGCGCGCCCGCAGTCCTACTCGCCGTTGACCAGCGCCTGTGTCTGGGAGGGGCATCTCTACCTGGGAAGCCTCCGCTACAACGGCTTGGCTCGGCTGCCCCGTCCCTAGCCCTGCTAGCATCCGGCGGGCCGTCGCTTGCACCCCGTAAGAATCGAACCTCGGCTTGCGAAAGGGATGTGCCTGCTCCACAATAGGTTCCTGCCCTGAGAGTTCCGGCGGTGCGGCACCACTCCTCTGTGGAGGTGGCCCCGCCACAGGGTCAGGGCGAGGAACGAGTGTGGACCAGACCATTGGCGAACTGGCCCTGCAGCGGGGTTTCATCACCTCCAGCCAGTGGGAGCAGGTGCAGGCCACCGCGGGCCAACAGCGTGATCCGTCGGCATTGCTGGTCGAACGCGGCTTTCTCTCGCCGATGCAATTCAAGCGCATCTATGCCCAATGGAAGCTCGAGGAGCGTTTGCTGGCCGACCGGCTGGTGATGCGCGGTTTGTTGCGCCGCAACGACCTGAGCGCGGCGCTCGACATCTGCCGTACGAAGCGCCAGCAGGGTTTCTACACCTCGTTGTTGCACGGCTTGTTCGAGCGCGGCTATGTGTCGCGCAGCCAGCTCGCTGAACAGGCACGTCAACGGGAGCTGGCTGCCTACACCTGTGAGGCGCAGACCTGTGCCGAGCGTTACGAGCTGCAGGTCCCGCCGCCCGCACCGTCCGAATTGCCGTTGCCCTGCCCTCATTGTGGCGCAGCGCTCAAGTCGGCAGAGAGCTACGAGCAGGCTGGAGAGGCCTTCTCGATCATCGGGAACTTCCCCGGTCTGGCAGCGCCCGCGACGGACGACCGGCACAACTCCGAGACCTTCATGGATGTGCCGCTCGAGCAGATGAGCACCTTCCTCGACGTGCCTCCTGGCTCGGGCGCCGAGACCCTGGCGGGGGCCTCGGCAACTCGGCCGAGCCAGCGTGCCCGGCGGGTGGCGAAGTCGTCGACCCCCGATCCGTTGGTGGGCAGCCGCTTGGGCCCCTGGAAGTTGGAGAGGCTGCTCGGGCGTGGGGGCATGGGAGCGGTCTACCGGGGGCGCCACGAGCAGGAAGACCGGCTGGCGGCCATCAAAGTGATCCTGCCCGGGGCGGCGCAGGACGGCAGCTTCATCGACCGCTTCGAGCGCGAGGCCAAGTCTGCCCAGGCCATCAGCAGCGACCATGTCATCCGCTGCCTCGACTTCCAGCGTGCCAACCCCACCTACATGGCCTTGGAGTTCGTCGATGGCGAGACGCTCAAACAGCTGATCCAGCGCAAAAAACGGCTCGAGGTCGAGGAGGCGCTCGACATCGCCGCCAAGGTGCTACAGGGCCTGCAGGCCGCCCACGAATGTGTGGCGGGCGTGATCCACCGTGACTTGAAGCCCGACAACATCCTGCTCGGCCACGACGGCAGTGTGAAAGTGGCCGACTTCGGTCTGGCACGGCGTTCGGGCAATGAAAGCCTGGCCTTGACCGTTACAGGCACGGCTATGGGCACGCCCCATTACATGTCCCCTGAGCAGATCAACGATGCGAAGACTGTGGGGCCGCGCAGTGATCTGTATTCTTTCGGCGCCATGCTGTTCCACATGTTGGCCGGCCGGCCGCCGTTCATGGGCTCGGACCCGCGCACGATTCTGCACCAGCATGTCGGTCTCGAGCCACCGAATCTGGCGGAGTACAACGACAAGGTCTCCGCAGAGCTGGCGGACTTTGTCGCCCGTCTGCTGGCCAAATACCCCGACAAGCGCTATGCCTCGGCCAGCGCGGCCCTGGAAGCGCTCGAGTCCATCAAGAATCTGGGCGACGCTGGGGTCACCCACTTCAACGAGCTGCCGGCCTACAGTGTCGAGCTCGAGCCCGGGGACATGGTCGGAAGCTGGCGCATCGCGCATGAGCTGGGGCGTGGCGGTGTCGGCATTGTGTACGAGGCCGAGAAGCAGGGCCAACGGGTGGCGGTCAAGATCTTGGCCGCCCACACGCTCTCGGATGTCACCCATCTGATGCGCTTCCATCAGGAGTGGAAGGCCACCAGCCAGCTGGACAGCCCGCACGTGGTCGAAGTCTTCGAGTGGGACCAGGCCGAGGTCCGCAATGCTTCGGTGCACTACATGGTGATGGAGCTGCTGACCGGTAAAAGCCTCGCAGACCGTGTAGCCGAAGAGGGCTTGCTGCCCGTTGAGCCGGCGCGCGACTATGTGCGCCAGGCGGCCCTGGGTCTGCAGGTCGCCCACGAGAAGGGCATCGTCCATCGTGACATCAAACCTCAGAACATCCTGATCAGCGGCGACGAGGCCCAGCACGGCTCAGGTGTCGCCAAGGTTGCCGACTTCGGCCTGGCGCGCTTCTACACCGAGCAGAGTGAGCTGACGGCGCAGCAGGTGGTGGGCTCGCCCTACTACATGTCCCCTGAGCAGGGCGCGGGCGGGGATGTCGACCCGCGCAGCGACATCTACTCATTGGGAGCGACCTTCTACTATGCGTTGACGGGTGCGCGGCCCTTCACCGGCGATACGCCGCAGGCGGTGATCTACCAGCACGGCCATGTGTTGCCCAAGCCTCCGCATGAGCGCAACGGTTCCATTCCCAAAGGCCTGTCGCTGATCGTCGAGAAGATGTTGCTCAAGAACCCCGAGCATCGGTACCAGACCATGCAGGAGATCATCGAGGCCCTCGACGCGCAGCTCGACGGTAGTCTGGACATTCCCGAGCTGGCCCGCCAGGTCAAGCTGGGAAAACGAGCCTTTGAGCCGACGAAACGCGCGCCCTTCATCGTGCTGTTGGTTGCCCTGCTGGCCCTGGCCGTGGTGCTGGGATTGACGCTGGGGCCGCGAGGCGAGAGTCGCGAGGCGCTCAACCTGCAGCGCTTCCAGGGCAACTACCGGGCGATCCAGAGCAGCATGGACAGTATCCGGGTGACCCTTCGGCAACGGTCCCTGCTTGGAGACCCTGCGGCCGCCGCGGCAGGTGTGCAGAACCTGCTGTACTCGATCGCAGAGTTGCAGAAGGCCGACTCGCTGGGGAGCGTGGGACAACGGGACAGTCTGGGCTTGTATCTGTCTGAGGCGGGTGCTTGGAAGCAGAGCCTGGCGCACCTGGCCCAGGTGCGGGAAGCCGCCTCTGCAGGCAGCCGACTGTTCGCCGAGGGTTCCTGGGAGCCCGCGGCGCAGAGCCTGGCCGCCGCCCTCGATGGAGGCATCGGGGCCGACTCCGGCGCCCTGCGGACGATGCTCGCGCAAGCCGAGCAGCACGTGGAGACCCTGCAACGCGACTGGCGTAGCATGCAGGAAGCCCTGCCTGGCTGGTATGAGACAGAGAACCTGATCGTCGCCCTCGATTCGCTGAATGCGATCCTCGCCCGCGTCGACCCTGGTGTTCCCAGCCTGATCCCCGAAGTACGGGCCCAGTTGGCCAAGGTCTCCGAGTTGGCCACCGCCGATCCCGGCGCGGGGCCCGCCCGCATTGCCTTCGACGCAGCGGAGAGCGACCTGCCCGCAGATCTCGCGGCGGAGCTGGAGCGGGACCCCCGGGCATTTCTGGGCTACATCGCGCGCTTCAAGGGCATCGCGGAGCGCGCAGATTTCCAGGGGACCCAGGGCGCCAACGATGCCGCTAGCCGAGCGTCTGCGTTGCAGGCCATGTTCCATGCTGCGGCATCCACGCGCCTGGCCAGGCTGCAGCTCGAGGTGGAAGAGGCCGTTGCCGGGCTCGACCCGCGTATGCCGGAGTACTATGACGAGGCTGTCGCCGGACTTCAGGGCTTCGACCGTGCCTTCGAGCAGACGGAGAGCTGGAAAGACTGCCAGCAAACCATGGAGACCTGGAGGCAGCGACGGAGCACCGCAGCAGACAGTCTGTTGGTTGGGGCTCGAGAAGCGCTTGCGTCGCGGCAGCTGTCCGAGGCACGCGAGAGAGCGCAACGTGCAAAGGCATTCGGCCTGCCGTCTCAGCGGGCGGCGATCAGTGGGCTGCTCGCCGAAGTGGCGCGTTTCGAGCAGAGCCGCGCAGACATGGTCGCCATACCGAGCTTCGATGGCTATGAGATGGGAGATGATCGGATGCCCGTTGCAAAGCCCCCACAGCGGGTCGCCATCGCCGGATTCCGCATCGATCCTCAGGAAACCACGGTCGAGCAATACAACCTGTTCATGGCCGTGATCATCGATCCGGAGGCCGGCAACGATCACCGCGTGCTGGGCTTTTGCCACCCGAGCGAGCCGGAAGGCTACCGTCACACGCCAGCCGGCTGGGAAGCGCAGCTCGATCATGCACGCTGGCCCGTGACAGGCGTGTCGTGGCTCGATGCGCAGGCGTATGCAAGCTGGGCGGGCAAGCGCCTGCCCAGCGAGGCAGAGTGGGAGTTGGCGGCACGCGGTCCGCAGCGCTTCGCTTTTCCCTGGGGGGACAGCTGGGATGCCGTCCGCTGCCGCTTCAACGCAGATACGCCGGTCGACGTGGGCAGCCTCCCTGAGGGAGACAGCTACTTCGGTCTCGCGGACATGTCCGGAAACGCCGCCGAGTGGACGGCCGACATCTTTGAGCCCTATCCGGGGGGCAGCTCGAACCACCCCAAGTTGGGCAAGGGCCGGGTTGTTCGGGGCGGCAGCTTCAGCTCGGCGCTCGACGTCGAGCTCAAGCTCGCGTTCCGGTTCCCCGTTCTGCCGGGCGAGAAAGATCCCAGTGTGGGGTTCCGTTGTGCTTTGGATGGACCCTGAAGCGGAGGCAGGCATGTCTGGACGAAGGTGGATTGTCGGCATAGCGGGGTTGCTGCTCGCCGCCGGATGCTCCGTATCGCCGCCCCGGCGGCTGCGCGAGGGAACGAGTGACTTCGGCAGGAATCCGATCCAGTTCCGTTTGGCGCTCGAGCCGATCGAGCTCGGCTTCATTCCAGATCTGCGCGGCGTCGCTGCCGATACGCTGCAGAGCTTCGCGTCCCCGCCTGATTCGTCGCAAGTAGGAGCTGGCGAGGCCTTCGGCCCGAGCTTTCGAGTGCGCGCAGATCTGAAACAGCTGCAGGCCAACCTCGAAGAGAGCCTGCGTTGGTCGAAGATCTTCGAGGAAGGCGTGGTGCGGCTCGAGACCGGTGATGAGCTGCGCGATTTCTATCAGATCGCCGACGAGGCGGGCGCGCGCATGTTGATGAAGGTCCGGCTGGATGACAGCCGTGTGCGTTACGTGGGCACTGCGGGGCTGGTCTGGTGGCTCAACATGTTCAACTACTTCATCTGGAGCCCGCCGTTTGCCTGGTGGGTTCCCGACGAGAGCTTTGCCGTCGACCTCGCAGCCCATGTCGAGTTGCTCGAGGTCCGCACCCAGACGACCTTGTTCGCAGAGACCTTCGAGGCCAGCCACGAAGAATGGTTGAACGAGTTCATGCATGGCTGGCTGGTGCTCGGCCTGTTCCGTGCGCCGAGTGCTTTCGAGTCAGAGAATTGGCTGCAGGTGTACGACCAGCTCTTCCCTTATGCTGAGCTGCAGTTCGAGCAAGCGCTGTTGGACTGGTTGAGCCGCACGCTTGCGAGCTTCTTTGAGGGGGACGCCTGGCGCATTCCTTTCGAGGAGGGCAGCGATGACTCTGCGCGCACGCACGCGGTGATCGTAGGGGTGCCGGGTGAGGGCGCCGAGAATGCGGACAGGGACGCGCAGGCCGTAGAGGCGTTCCTGGCTGAGCACAGCGGGGAAGGCGTGAGCTCCCGCACCGTGTTGACAGGATCAGGCGCGAGCCGTGAGGCCATCCTCAAAGCAGTTGAAGCGCTGCAGGGTACCAAGACCCTCAAGCGAGACCGGGTGGTGTTCTACTTCTCGGGTCGCGGCCTGCATGACGCGGACGGGTTCAAGCTCGACTGTGGGGCCGGCGCCGCCTTGCCCCTCGAGGCGTTGCGTGAAGCGATGGGCGGGGTTGCCTCAACGCGGGTCCTGTTCCTGCTCGACACCTCCTTCGGGGGCAGCGGTGGGCGCACGCATCCGGACAGCCTTCCCATCGACCCCGAGGGATATCTTGCCGAGTTGGGAGATCCAGAGCGGGGTTGGCGGGCGATCGTGGCCGCGGGGCCTGAAGAAGCAGCCTGGAATCTGACCACAAACTTGCCGGAAGACGAGCGCGGACTGCTGACCAGCTTCTTGACCTCCTCCGGACGCTCACCGCGAGACACCAGTGGGGACGGGGAGCTCTCGCTGCTTGAGATCTTCACCCACCTGCGCGAACGGGTTCCGCCCGCCGCGCTTGCGTTCACCGGGCTCTCGCAGACACCGCTGTTGATCGGGTCAGCCGAAGACTTCAAGCTCAAGATAGGGGACTAGCATGGACAACCGGACTTCGAAGGGAGTGCGCGGGTATGGGCGTGCGCTGGTCCGCGGCCTGGCTCTGTTGGCCCTGTTGCTGCCATCGGGCTGTGGTTGGATCGCGATCGGCATTCTGGTGGGAACATCATCCTCAGGCGGGTCCGGTTCAGCGCCCCCGCCGTCGCGGCCGCCGAACGTTGATCCTGAAGAGGCGATGGGGCGTGATGGGCCCATCCAGGTGAGCTATACGCTGGTCAACGAGCCCTCCGAGTCGGTGACGGTGTTCGTCGAGTTTTCGCTCGATGACGGCGAAAGTTATCAGCCGATCAGCGTCCAACCTCCGCGCGTGGTGGGGAATCTCGACAGCGGCCGGGTACACACATTTACCTGGCAGTCCAAGGCCGAGCCTGAGGTCGGCGAGGCAGGCTTCCCCGATGCGCAGCTGCGTCTGACACCTACGGATGATCAGGGTACAGAGGGAGAGACCGAAGAGCTGCCTCCCTTCAAGCTGGGCAACGATGCTCCGGTGCTCAGCGATGTGACTGTGCTGGGGGACGGAGGCAACATTGTGTTCGAGCTGGAGTTGAGTGACTCGACCACCGATCTGGCTGCCCTGCAGCTCGAGTTTGAGACCTCTATGCACTCCCGCCAGCCGCTCGACCTGGCCAGCGGAAGCACGGCTGATCTCAATACCTCTTTCGAGGGCACCTCCCACACCTATGTCTGGGACTCCCGCGCAGATATTCCGGGCCAGACCTTGCAGGCCTCGGTGTACCTGCTGCCGAGCGACGAGCTGGAGAGCGGTGTCGAGACCACCCTCAGCGTGCTTGTCGACAACAACCAGCGGCCCAGCGTGCAGGTGGTGCGCCCTTCAGGCGACAACTCGGGCGATATCGGGATCGTCTACTTTGTGCGCGACGAAGAGCGCCAGAATGTCGAGATCACCGTGGAATACTCGGTCGATGGCGGACCCTTCCAGTCGGCCACAGAAGCAGTTGGTCCCCCCAGCGAGGGCACCTCTGGGCTCGCCAGCCTGGCCAATGGCGACCCTGGCAACCAGAACGTGCACCGTTTCGTCTGGGATGCTTTCGCCGATCTGGGCTGGGGCAACGATTTGTCGGTCAAGGTGCGCATTGAGCCCTTTGACTCCAGCGACGGTTTTGCCGGAGTGACTGAGCCGACCTTCGTCGTCCAACACGGCCCTTTCCGGCGTGACGCGACCCTGCAGCTGGACGAGGATACGTTGGGTGTGCTGTTGCCCCAGCGCGTGGCTGTCGGCGACCTGGACGGAAACGGCTTCAAGGATGTGGTGGTGCCGTTGAGTGCGCCGGGTGTGCCCGGAGGTTTGGTCCTGGTGCTGTTGCAGCAGGCTGTCGACACGTTTGCGTTGCTGGGGCTCCTGCCGACGCCAGGTCGGGCGCGTTGGGCCGCAGTGGGGGACTACAACGGCGATGGCCTGCTCGACATCGCCGTCGCGCAGGAGGAAGCACAGTTTGGTGTGGTTGTGGCGCTCCAGGGGCCTGGGCTGGACTTCTCGAACTTCATCTTCAAGAACGGACCACTGGGATCTGTGGCCGAAGATCTCGTCAACATCGAAGTCGGCGACCCGGCGCGCCAGCTGCTGGTCGCCAGCTATGAGGGCGTGATTCCGGGTACCAGCCCGCTGCGTTTGCTGGAGTTCCAGGCAGGCCAACTGGTCGACACGGGTCCGACCGCGTTCCTTCCCGGTCCGGGCATTGCCAACAGCCGCCGGGTAGCGGTTGGCGACTGGGACGGAGACGGGTTTGAAGATCTTGTGGCCATCAGCGGCAGCGAGCCGCCCGAGTTGGTGGTCTACCGGCAGGACGCGCCGATGTCCCGGTTCTTGCGCACCGACCTGGCGACACCTTTCGCGCCGCCTTCCGGGATCCAGTTCCAAGGCAACTATATCGCGCTCGGTGACTTTGACGGCGATGGTCTGCGGAGTGATCTGTCGTTCACGACCGAGTCGATGGCTTCGATGGGAGGATCTGGAGGACTCTACACCGCGTCCATCGATCCTGTTACAGGCCTGCTGTCGGCCGACGCCACGGAGCTACGGGTTTCCCTGGGCGCTGGCTCCCTCAATGGCACGGCGATCGCCGACGTCAACGGGGACCTGCGCGGCGACGTGATCGCCCTGAAGCGTTTCCCGCTGGGCCCGTCAGAGATGGGGATCAACCTGTCTCTGGGTTCACAGGGATTCGAGGCCACCCAGGTCATCGAAGTCGGGCACAATGGTGAAGAGCTGTTCGCCGGCGATGCGGACGGAGACGGCTCCCCCGATGTGATCACCAGCCATCAGAATCCCAACGGACCTTCGATCAGCTTCTTCAAGGGCGAGGCGCCGCGTGCCCCATCGCCCTTCAAAGCCCTGCAGGGGGATTTTCAGAATCCGCAGGCCGTGGCCCTGGGCGACTTCAACGGCGACCAGACCGTCGACATCGTGTTCACCGTCGACGGTGCGCTGGGGGACAACATCGATGGACTGCAGGTCTTCTTCTTCGGGTTGGGATTCGAGACCCTGCTCGGTCCTGATTTTCCGTTTATGGATCAGGATGACCCAGACACTCTGGCGGCAGGCGACTTCAACGGTGACGGCAGCACCGACCTGTTGGTGGGCCTGAGCGGTATCGACCGGCTGGTGTTGTTCGAGCAACTCAACCAGACGCTGCAACCGACCACGACAGGTTTCCAACTGCCGAACCGACCGCGAGCCCTGGCGGCCGGCGATATCGACGGCGATGGCCTGGATGACGCGGTGGCGGTCACGCGCGACGAAGTGATCCTGTTGCAGCAGAGCATGGGCATGCTGGTGCAACGCAGCGGCATGGGTACCTTCGGCGGGCGTGGCGTCGCGCTGGCAGAGCTGAATGGCCAACCCGGGCTCGAGGTCGTGGTCGCCAACCACAACGACCTGCGGATCGACGTCTACACCGTAATGGGGCCTGACCTGGTGCTTGAAACGAGCGTGCCGGTCCCTGTGGCGCCCCGTGCTGTCGCGGTAGGAATCTTGGGAGAGGATACCGAGCCCTCACTGGTTGCGGTCTGTGATCTCGGCCAGCTGATCCGTGCGCGGCAGGTAGTCGGTGGTCCGTTGAGCTTTGAGCCGCCCGAAGCCGAACAGTACAGTCCAGACGTCGAATTCGCGGATGTGGTAGTGGCTGACCTGAACTCCGACGGCCGCGGCGACATCGCCGCCTCGATGCGGGAAGAGTCAGAGCTGCTCTACCTCTACGATGGCAACCCGGATTTCGAAGCACGCTCGTTGGTCGGACTCGGACCGGAAGAGCTCGCGGCGGGGGACATCAACGGAGACGGCCACGACGACCTGGTGTTGACGCGTACCGTGCAGAACAAGGTGGGTTTGTTGATCCAGCGGTAGCGGGGCCGCTGTAGCGGCGCTCTGTGAGCGCCGGGAGCCTCGTCCGCAGCGGCTTCTCCCTGATATCTAGGATTCTTCCAGCCAGATCGGTGGTTTCGTCGGTCATAGACCGACGCTACAGGGGGCTCTTCCGCTGTAGCGGCGCTCTGCGAGCGCCGGGAGCCGCGTTCGCAGAGGTTTCTCTCTGAGGTCTCGGCGTCTTCCAGCCAGAACGGTGGTCTCGTCGGTCATAGACCGACGCTACAGGCGGCGCAGCCGCGTTCGCAGAGGTTTCTCCCTGTGATTCTGGATTCTTCCATTCAGATCGGTGGATTCGTCGGTCATAGACCGACGCTACAGGGGGCGGGATCGCGCTAATGCGGCTGCTCCTCCGGATGGCTGCGTACCAGCCGGACCTGGAAACAGGCACCCGGTGCCGACCGCCGCACCAGACGCACGTCACCGCCCATGTTGCGCAGGATCTCACGGCACAGGAACAGCCCGATACCGCTCCCTTTGACGATGTCGGCCGTCTGAGAGGAGCGGAAGAAGCGTTCGAATACGCGCGATTCTTCTGCGCGGGGGACGCCGGGACCCCCGTCGGCGACTTCGATCAAGACCGCCTCCGGAGTCGTCCGCGCCCGCAAGAAGATGATGCCCGCCGACCCTCCGTACTTGAACGCGTTGTCGAGCAGGTTGCGCAGTGCGTCCTCCAGAGCCTTGCGGTTGCCGCGCACCTCGGGCAGTTTTTCTGGCAGGACGCGCCGCAGCTCGATGCTGGCCGCCGCTCCCCGGGCCTCATAGGCGTCCGCGAGCAGACCCAGCATGGGAAGAGGCTCGATGTCCTCGAGGAGCAGCTCGAGCTTACGGCGCTCGAGCCGCGACAGGTCGAGTACGCGGTCGACGATGTCCGAGAGGTGTTCGCTCTCCCGCAGGATGGTCTGCACATAGGTCACGCGCCTTTCGGCCGCGAGCTCGTCGTCGGCTTCGAGGATCTCTGCGAGTACGCGGATCGAGGTGAGGGGTGTACGCAGCTCATGGCTGATGTTCGCGACGAACTCCCGCTGCAACAGGGCCAGCCGCCGTTCTTTGGCTAGCATCTGGAAGAGGGACCAGGTGCCTCCGAGCAAGAGCAGTGCGGTCACGCTGAGCAACCCCGCCAGGGTCAACTGCACTCCGTAGTGGCGTTTCTGCTCGGTCCGCAAGCCGAAGAAGTTGCAGCGCAGGCTCCAACCGGGCAGACCTGAGACCCTGCTGGGCGGGTGCCATTGCGGAGGCCCTTCGACCTCTCCGGGGCCGATGCGCAGCTGTTCGACCCCGAGGGCGTCGGCGAAGCTGAGCTCGAGCTCGCCAGCGAGGCTCAGCTCAGCCAACGAGGGACGCAGCGTCGCTACCAGGGCGGCCGGCTCCATGGCCACCACCAGCAGCCGCCCCTGTTCGCGCTTGGCAAGCAACAGCAGCTCACGGCCGAAGACGTTCGCGTTCCAGCGGTTGTGCACGGAGAGGCTGTCTCCGTGCGCGCGCACGGCTGCCCAAGCGTAGCCGGGCAAGAGCTGCTGGTTGCGCTGCGCGGCCAGCTCCGGCCGGTCCCACAGCAAAGGGGCGGTGCTCGCAGCGAGCTGCCTCGCGACCGAGTTGCGTCGGACACTGGGGACGAATCCGGTATCCGCCACCACGCGCCGCTCGAGCAGGCTCAGTTGGCGCACGGCTTCCGCTGCCGCGCCCCGCTCGGCCAGGAGGGACGCCCGCAAAAGGCCCCCGCTCAGACCAAAGGGCACGCCGTCCGCGTCGCGTGCTTCGAACCAGTCTTCGAGCAGTTGCTCGAGCGCCGCTTCCGCTTCCTGGTGGCGCCCTGCGCGTTGCAGCAGCTCGGCCCTGCGCAATAGCCAGCGCGGGAACGCGGCGCTCAACGGCCCGGCCAACGCTGCTTCCAGCGGCCCCAACACCAGCGAGTCGGGCGCCTGTTCCCAAGCCTCGGCGGCTGGAGCAGGCCCCGGCAGCGGCGGAGGCGTGCCGGCAAGGATCCGAGTGTGGGTCCGCAATCCCAGCGAGTCGCTGAGCAGCCAGACATGGTCGGGGCCGAGGGGCAGCGGGGCGAGGTCGGGCTGCGCGTTGCCCGAGCGCTCGCGCAGGGCTGCCTCGAAGTGCAGCAGCCGCTGGCCGAACAGTCCGTTGACGCGGTCGGGCAGCCGCTCCTGGGCCTCAAGCAGGTGGGACTCGAGCAGGGCGACTTCCTGCAGCACCGCGCGGGCCGCAAAGCCCAGCAGCACCAAGGCCGGGATCAGCAAGCTCGCCAGCACCGCAGTCCGCCGCAGGGTCGATGGACTGCCGGGTGGCGGGGCGCTCATGCGGCCGGTACCCTTGGTGCGCGCTGAGCGGGTCACGAGACCACCTTTTTTGCGCGCGGTTTGCCGGCCAGAGCTCCACGCAGCCGCAGAGTCCAGCGGCTGACGTCGTCGAGCAGCGAGTACACGACGGGCACAGCCCCCAACACCAGCAGCGTGCCCGCGGCCATGCCGCCAATCACCGTCCGCCCCAGCGGAAAGTAGGGCATGCCGACCAGATTGGAGTCGCCCAGTGCCATCGGCAGCAGGCCGCAGATGGTCGTGAGGCTGGTCATCAAGATGGGGCGCAACCGCTGCGAGCCAGCCTTGACCAGGGCTTCGCGGCGGGCAACCCCACTGCGCCGGATCTGCTTTACGGTGTCGATCAGCACGATGGCATTGTTGACCACCACCCCGATCAGGATGATGCTGCCGATGCCCGACATCACATCGAAGGGCGTGTCTGTCAGGTAGAGCAACCAATACACGCCGACAAAAGACAGCGGAACCGACACCAGCACGGCCAGCGGCAGCAGCAGAGACTCGAACAGCACGCCCATCAGCAGAAACACAAACAGCGCAGCCAGCGGCAGGGCCTGGGCCATGTCGCTGTCGGACTCTTGCAGCTTGCGGAACGAAGATCCGCGCTCGAGCTCAACTCCTGCGGGCAAAAGGGTGGCGTCGGCGATCTCCTCGAGCTCGTCGTAGAGCTCTTTCATGTCGTCGCGCGAAGAGGTGATGTCGAGGTTGACCCGCGTGCGGCGGTTGGTGCGGCGGATGGTCTGGAAGCCGCGGCCCCACTCGAGGGTGACGAGCCGGCCGAGCGGGATGGCGACCCCGGCGGCCGTCTTGACCTGTAGGGCCAGCAGGTCTTCGACCGCCGCGATCGCGAGCGGATCGAGCCGCGCCAACGCGTGCACTTCCTCGTCGTCCAGACGCACCTCAGGCAGCTCGCGCCCACGCAGAGCGTCGTTGACGGTGCCGAAGATCACCAGTGGGGCCACCCCGAGCTTGTGGGCCTTCTGGCTGTCGATGCGCAGGCTCAGCTCGCGCAGTCCCGAGGTCAGATCGACCTCGACCTCAAGCACGCCGGGGACCTGCTGGTACTGCAGGGCCAGGACCTCCGCCGCCTCGACGAGCACGTCTGATTCCCGTCCCTGCAGGGTGATCTGCACGCGGGTGTCACCCTGGCCTTCGCTGGAGCGGCCGAGCTTCCAGGTCACATCGGGGATCTGGGGTAGCGCTTTTTTGATGTCCTCCATCATGTCTTCGAGGGTCATCGGCCGGTCGTCGGCGTCGACCAGGAAGCAGCGGATACGCCCAGATTGGGTTCGGCACGAGGCCAGGATGTTGGCGATGCCCAGGCGCTCGCGGTTTTCCTGCAGGATCTCCGAGGCGCGGTCGATCACACCATAGGTGTCGCCCAGGGAGAAGTGGGCGGGCGTGCTGCACTGCACCATCAGCCAGCTCGCACCGCCTTGCGCCTGGAAGGTGCGCTTGAGATGGGTGATCGGCCAGGCAGTCGAGGCGGCCACGCCGAGCAGCACCAGGCAGGCCAGGATGCGGTGGCGCAGCGCCTTGTCGAGCAACCAGCCGTAGGCCCGTGAGAGCCGGTCCACGCCGGCGTTGCGTTTCGTGCTCTGGGCGCGCATGCCGCCGAGCCGCAAGGCGGCAATCGGGATCCCGACCAGAGCCACCAGCAGCGATGCGAGCAGCGAGACGCAGACGGGCTCGCCGATCGCCCGCAGGAAGATCTTGAAGCGCGACTCGGCAAGCAGCAGGGGGGCGAAGGCGACGATGGTGGTAAAGGTCGCCGTGGCGACCGCCAGACTGACGTCGGTGGTCCCCTGCAACGCGGCCTGGCGCGCGCTCAAACCGGCCTGGCGCAAGCGTACGATGTTCTCGAGCACAACCACCGAGTTGTCGACCAGCATGCCGACGGCCAGCATGATCCCCATCAGGCTGAGCATGTTGAACGAAGAGCCGGAGAAGTACAGATAGATGACCGTGATCAGCACCGACATCGGGATCGCCAGAGTCACGATCAGCGTCATGCGCAGGCGGCGCAGGAACACGAGCAAGATGCCGATAGCGAACAGCGAGCCCCAGGCGGCCGAGGTCAACAGCGTCTCTACAGAGTCCTGGATCACCTCGCCGATACTGAACAGGGGGAGCACCTCGACCCCTGCCAGGTTGGGATCTTCGTGGATGCCGTGCTCGACGAACTCGAGCACGTCCGCACAGACATCGATGGCGTTGGCCTGGGACTCTTTGTGGACCAGCACCAGCGCGGCGCTCTGGCCGTTCAAGAAGAACAGCTCACCGACCCCGAGCACGTCATGGCGCACGTCGGCGACACTGGCCAGGGGCAAGCCGCTGGCGAGCCGGTGGTCCTGCAGCGCCTCGAGAGTTTCGAAGCGTGCGCGGGAGCGGATGAACAGCTCACGCCCACCGTCTTCGGTCTTGCCGCAGGCCATCTGGAACGAGGCCCGCTTGAGCTGCTCGATGATCTGGAAGAGGTTGAGCTTGTGGGCTCCGACGTCGCTCGAGCGGAAGTCGACCGCGACCTCTCGAGGAAACACTCCGACCAGCTCGACGTTGGCCACGCCCGGAATGCGCATCAGTTTGCGGGAGAAGTGCTCGTCGAGCAGCTGGTGCGGGTCGGCGGACGCCTCCTCGGGCAGGCGCACAGACAGGAAGGCCACAGGCGTGCCGTTGGGGTCGAAGCGCAGAATGCGCGCGTCGCCGACGTCGTCGGGTAGCTCGTCGCGCACCCGGTCAAGGGCATCGCGTACCTCGACGTAGGAGTTGTCCATGTCGGCGTTGGCGGTGAAGCGCAGGAAGGCGATCGAGGCGTTCTCGGAGCTGCGGGTGTCCATCTGCTCGAGGCCGTGCACGGTCGCGAGCACTTCTTCGACGGGCCGGGTGACCTGGTTCTCGACCTCCTTCGGGTTGGCGTTGGGGTAGGGAAAAGACACGAACAGGAAGGGCGGGTCGAAGTCAGACGGCAATAGCTGCAGAGGAGTGCGCTGGTACGAGATGTAACCGAGCACCAGGCTGACGCAGAACAACACGAGCACGCTGACCGGCCGCCGCAGTGAGAAGCTGGGCAGCATGCCGGGCATGGTGGGGCGCTGTGCGCTCATCAGCTCATGTCCCTCAGGGCTCTTTGCCCAGTTCCTTGCGTAGCTTGCCCTCTTCGTCAGCGACGCTGGTGGCGAAGATCTCTTCAAACGCGGCCTCGGCGTCGTCCGCCTGGTTCATGGCCCGCAACCAGTCGACCAGCCGCACCTCGCCCCAGCTGTCGGACAGCCGCTCGACGAAGCACAGGCTCAGGTCGTAGGCCAAGCGCGCCTGACGGGCGCTCTTGATGTTCGTGAAGCTGCGGCCGAGAGCGGCCAGGCGAGGCAGCTCGCCAGCCGCCCGCAGCCGCTCCTGGGCGGCCACCACCGAGCTCCCGTCCAGCCAGGTCGCCAGGCCTTCGTGCACCCAGGCTGGCACCCGCGCGCTCAGCTCGTGGATCAGCACATGGGCATATTCGTGGCGCAGCAAGGCCGCCAGGTCGTTGCGCTGCTCTTCGTCGAGGCCTCCGACAGCCAGCCGGATCTTGCCGTCGTACATGCCGCGTGCCCAGTCGACGTTGGCCAGCTCTTCGAAAGTCTCCGACGTGTAGATCAGCACCGAGATGGTCCGCTCAGGGTAGACTCCCAGCCGGTAACCGACACTGGTGTACGCATCCTCGAGGGCGTCGCCGACCAGCTTGGGCAACGGATCGGCGACCGCATCATCGGAGCGGATGTTGAAATGCGTGGTCTCCCAGCCGTGGAAGCCCTGTTCGATGGCGAGGTCCTTTTCGGCCTTCCGCAACAGGCGTAGCAGCTTCTCTGAGCGCGACTCTTCTGCTATGCGTCGCCATGCGTCGACGGCGGCCGCGGTGCGGTTGCCGCGGTATTCGATGTAGCCGAGCAGCTCGAGCCCGCGCAGATGGAGTGGCTCGAGCTCGAGCAGCTTGTTCAGCCAAGGGCGTGCGCGCTCGTCTTCGGAGGCTTTGACAGAGATCAGGGCCAGCAGGTACAGCAGCGGAGCATTCTCGCCCCCGACTTCGACGGCTTCCAGCGCCGTCAAGCGGGCAGCGCGGAAGTCGAAAGCGTCGAGTTGTTGGCGGGCGAGTGCCAACAGGCTGGTGGCCAGGTTGGTCCGCAACAGCTTGTGGTCGGGCGCGAGTCTGTGCGCTTTGCGAAAGAGGAACACAGCCTCGCCATAGTCTTCGGCTTCATAGGCGCTGCGGCCACGCGCGGCCCACTCGGATGCGGTCTGTCCCCAAGCCAGAGCGGACAGGCAGCTCAGGAGCAGGAGCCCTCTCATGGTGCTGCCTCCGTCGCAGGGACTTCGTCTTCGTCGGCGGTGTCCGGCCGCGGCATGAAACGCGCAAAGATCGCCAGCAAAGAGGGGATGAAAAACAGCATCAAGAAGGTCGAGCTGATCAACCCTCCCATCACGGTCACGGCCAGGGGCACGCGGATTTCGGCGCCTTCCCCTGTTCCCAGCGCCATCGGCAGCAGGCCGATCAAGGTGGTCAGCGTGGTCATCAAGATCGGCCGCAGGCGGCGGCGCCCCGCTTCGACAATCGCTTCGCGCGGCTCCATGCCATCAGCGCTGCAACGCTGTGCACAGTCTACCAGCACGATGGAGTTGTTGACGACGATGCCGGCCAGCACCACGACGCCGATGCCGACCACCACCGAGATGGGCAGGGCCAGCCACTTCAGGGCCAGCACGGTTCCCACCAGAGCGAAGGGAATCGACAACAGGATCAACAGCGGCGAGAGCAGTGATTCGAACAGGGCGGCCATCACCACGTAGACCAGGAAGATCGCCAACAGCAGCGCCTGCGTCAGGCTGTCGAGGGAGCGCTCCATGTCGCGCCCCTGGCCGGCGGTCGTCACATGGAAGCCGCGGGGAAGCAGCAGGTTCTCGAGCGAGCCTTCGAGGCGCCCGAGGTTCGCGCTCAAGTCGCCCCGCGTGACATTCGCCCACAGCAGGGAGCAGCGCTGGCGGTCGACATGGTGGATCTCACCGGGCCCCGTGCCCGGCACGACCCGGGCGACTTCTTTGAGCGGGATCGGCTTGCGGCCCGGAGGAGTCAGGATCAGGTTTTCCAGGTCTTCGAGAGTCTGGCGTGTGCGTTGGTCGAGCCGCACGAGGATGTCGATCTTCTCGCCGGAGGGGTCGCGGAAGCGGGTGGGAATCTCGCCCCGGATCTTCTCGCGCACGACATTCGAGGCTTGCTCGGGATCGAGACCCAGCCGCCCGAGCTTGCCCTGGTCCCAGATGATCTGGATCTCGGGGTTGCCGGGACTGAGTGTGGACTCGAGGTCTGCCAGGCCGGGCACACTGCGCATCGCCTCCTCGACGGTGTGCACGGCGTCTGCCATGCTGGCGAGATCACGCCCGAAGACCCGCACCTCCAAAGGCGCGCGCAGGTTGAACAGGCTGGGGTAGACGATGCGCGTGTCGGTCTCGAGCAGTGCGTCGAAGCGCGGCCGAGCCCGGGCCAGCAGCGCCCTTTCGCGCGAGGCCAGGTCTCCGCCGGGGGTCAAGACACAGCTCACTACCCCGGTATGCGGCCCCTGATCTCCCTCGGTCGTGCGGTCGTCCTCGGCGCCTGTCAGCGAAGCGAGGGTGGCGACGGCCTGGCCGCCCTCTTCGCGCAGGATGCGCTCTACCTCCAAGACCCGTTGGTGGGTCTGCTCGAGCGGTGTACCGCTGGGCATGGTCACCTGGACGCGGAACTCGCCGCGCTCAACCCGAGGCAGCAACTCGCGGCCCAGCGTGGTCCCCTCTTGCCAGGCGAAGGCGAACAGTGCGACGCCGAGCAGCACCACGGGCCAACGCAGTCTGATCGCACTGCGGATGGCGTACGGATAGGACGTCTCCAGCAGGCCGAAGCAGACCGTGAAGATCCGCAGGGGGAGCCAGCTCACAACGCGCAAGAGATAGATCGGTGGGCGTGTGAGCAGCCACACCAGGATCAACACCAGCAACGCCAGCGCCGTCAGCAGACGGGCTACCAGCACCAGCGCCAGACGCAGCACGAGCAGCACGACGGCGAAAGGGGCGCCAAGAACTGCCCAGAGTCGGCCGCCCAGGCTGGCCAGAAAGCGCGCCTCCGGCAGGTCGGGCCGGCGGGTCAGCAGCCCCAGCATGCGGCGCACTCGTGGTTGGCCCGCCGCGCGCTCGCGTCTTCCGGCCAAGGCTGGAATCAGCGTCAGTGACACCCCCAGGGAGGCGAGCAGCGAGAACACCACAGTCAGCGCCTGGTCGCGGAACAGCCGGCCCGCGAGTCCGTCGACAAATACGATCGGGAAGAACACGCAGATGGTGGTCAGCGTGGAAGCCAGCACGGCGGGGCCCACCTCGCGGGCGCCCTCGATGGCCGCTTCTTGCCCAGATTGGCCAGACTCTTTGCGCAGCGAGATGCTCTCGAGCACCACGATGGCGTTGTCGACCAGCATGCCGATGCCGAGCGCCAGCCCGCCGAGGCTCATCAGGTTGAGGCTGACCTCGCCCATCTTCAGGAATGCGAAGGCGACCACGACAGAGACGGGGATCGAGACCGCGACCACCAGCGTGCGGAACACCTTGCGCAGGAACAAGAAGATCACCAGCGCCGCGCCCAGGCCGCCGAGCAGCGCGGCATTCCGCACCTCGGCCAGCGCGGCTTCGATGAAAGTCGACTGGTCCGAGACCACGCGCGCGCCGATGCCCCCGGGCAGGTTGTCAGCCAGCGCGGGTTTGCTGCGCGCGCCCCCGTCTGAGGGAGGCCCGGACATCGCCCGCAGTCTCTTCTCCAGCTCGCTGGGAGGTGGAGGACCGAAGAGCAGCTTCTTGACGCGGGCTGCGACCTCAACCAGGTTGGAAGCACCCTCTTTGTAGACTTCCAGGATCACAGCGGGTTTGTTGTCTACGCGGGCGATCACCTCGGCGTCTTTCGAGGCCTTGGAGACGTGGGCGACGTCTTCGAGCAGGATCGGTTCGTTGTTGGCGCCGTTGGCCAGAATCAGGCGGCTGATGTCGTCGAGCGAGCGGAACTCGTTGACTGTGCGGATAAGGTAGAGCGTCTCTCCCTCGCGCAGGCTGCCGCCGGCCAGGTTGATATTCTCTTCACGCAGGCGCCGGTTGATGGTGGCGACATCGATGCGCAGCCGGGTCAGCGTTTCCTGGTCGACCCGCACCAATACCTGTTCTTCGCGGCCGCCGCGGATCTTGACCGCGGCCACGCCTTCGAGAACCTCAAGCCGACGTTTGACCTCTTCTTTGGCGCAGCGGAACAGGGCCTCTTCGCCCGCTCCGTACAAGGCCACCTCGATGATCGGATCGAGGCTGGGGTCATAGCGCAGAATGGCGGGCCGTTCGGCCTCATCGGGCAGATTGACCTGGTCGAGTTTCTCGCGGACCTCCAGCGAGAGCCGGCTCATGTCGGTGCCCCAGGAGAACTCGAGCACGATCTCTGACAGCTCGGGACGCGAGACGCTTCGGATCGATACCAGTTGGGTGGCGACCTCCAGCGCCTCTTCGAGGGGCTCAGTGACCAGCGTCTCGATCTCTTCGGGGGCGGCGCCGGCCATCTCGGTACGCACGGTCAAGCGCGGGTAGCTGATGTCGGGCATCAGGCTGAGGGGCAGCTTGGTGTAGGAGACCAGCCCGAAGACGAAGATGGCCGCCGTCGCCATCAGCACGCCTACGGGCCGCCGGACCGGCAGCGCGAACCAGCTATGGGAGGCTTCGGCCATCAGTCCACCAGCTTGAGGGCGGTGTCGTCGAGCAGGCCGTACTGGCCTTCGACCACGACCTGCACATCCTCGAGCCCGAGGCCCTCAGGCAGCTTGCCGATCAGGCCGAGGATCTCGGCCCGCTGCGCGTCTTCGAGCCCCAGCTCGACCTCGACCCGCAGGGCTCGAGCGAAACGTTCGGGTTCGTTGCCCGGGGCCATAGCGAGGGAGTCAGTCGGAGCCGGGGCTTCGGGCAAAGCCAGCACCAGGAAGTTGCCTCCCGGCTCGCGCAGCACGGCCTTCTTCGGCACCAGCAGCGCGTCTGTGCGGTCTTCGACGATGATCTCCGCGCTGACGAAGTAGCCGACCCGCAGCTCTGCCGGCGCGTCGAGGGCGACGTGCACTTCGCCGGTGCCGCTGTCCGGATCGAGCGTGGGCGCGATCAAATCGACGCGGGCGTCGTACGGGTTGGTCTGGCTGAAGTGGAGAATCTCCACCGGCTGCTCCAGACGCAGGCTCGGGAGATCGCGCTCGGGAATATACAGCTTGACCAGCAGCTCAGAGAGGTCTTCGATCTTGAAGATCCTTCGTTGGCTCAGCACCTCTCCGGCGCGGATGTCCTCGAAGGTCACCACGCCCGAGATCGGGCTGATCAGCGTCGTCTTCGACCAGGCAAGCTGCGAGCGTTCGGCCTCGATGCGAGCCAGAGACAGCGAGTTGCGCGTCTCTTCCAGGGCGTCGATGCCGAGGCCTCCGCGGGCGAGCAGTCCCTCCTGGCGGGCTTCGATGGCTTCGAGCCGCCTGACCTTCTCGATCGCGGTCAGGGTGGCCAGGCGCTGCTCATTGCTCTCGAGCACCGCCAGGGTGTCACCAGCCTGCACAGGGCTGCGCAGCTCGACGCGGACCTGCGCGACCTTTCCCAGCGACTCCGGGAAGATGTCGACATAGTCCCGCGGCTCGAGATTACCCGTCGCCCGCACGCGCTTCTGGATCGGTGCCCGCACGGGCGTGGCGACGCGCACCAGGGCCCGCGGCACTCTCAAGCTGTCACTCTCGGCGGCCGCGTCTGCTTGGGGCATCTTGAACTGGCAGGCCGTCAGCGGCAGGCAGACAGCGAGCAGGCCCGCAGCGAACAGGGTCCGACGGGCATGGCGGCTCAAGAGAAGTCCTCCGCTTGAAAGGGGTCGAGCTGGGCCCGTAGGGCTTCGTGCAAGCGGCCATTGCTGGCGATCACGTTGCCTGCGTGCACATCAAAACCGTCTCCGGCGAAATCGCTGACCTGTCCCCCTGCCTCGCGCACCAGGACTGCGCCGGCGGCCACGTCGAAGGGCTTGAGCCACAGCTCGAAGTGGGCGTCGAAGTGGCCTGCGGCGACATAGGCGAGGTCGAGAGCCGCGGAGCCACAGCGGCGGAAGCCGCCCACCTGGGTCAACAGGCGGTAGACATTGTCGCGGTTGTCCTGACGCGTCTCGTTGCGGCGGTACGCGAAGCCGCTGGCAACGATGGCGCGCAGCAGAGTCTCGCGGTCGGAGACCTGCAGGCGCTGTTTCCTGCCCGCCTGCTCGCGCCAGGCGCCCAAGCCGCGCGCGGCCGAGTACAACTCGTCGAGCAGGGGCGCATAGACAACGCCCACCACCAGCTCACCCTCCAACTCCATCCCCAGGGAGACGGCGAAGAAGGGGTGGCCGCGGGCGAAATTGACCGTGCCGTCCAGAGGATCGACGTACCAGACGGCCGGTGCGGTTCCCGCGTGGCTGCCAGATTCTTCGGCGAAGATGCCGTGCTCGGGAAACCGGCTGCGCAGCGCCTCGAGAATGCAGGCTTCGGAGGCCTCGTCGGCCTCTGTGACCAGATCGCGGGAGCGGCCGCCCTTGGTGTGCACCTCGAGCGCGGTGCGGAAGCGGGCCGCCAGGATGGCACCGGCTTGCAGAGCCGTCTCGCGGGCAAAGGCCAGCACGTCTGGGAGGTTCATCGAGTTTCCTGGTCGGAGGACGGTAGACCCCGGGACGGCTACCGTGTCTCTTGCATACGTGAGGGGCGGCACACTGTTGGAACGCCCTCCACCAGCCAGGGCATTCTCGCAGGTTGTTGGGAAGCGGTCTATGGAAGTTTCAAGGGCGCAGCCAAGGGGACCACGCGGACCCCGACGCAAAAAAGGCCCCGGATCGAAAGATCCGAGACCTTGAGGGCCCCCCCTCAGTGTGTCTGTCCTATCAGGGATTGCCGATCAGCGACGGGGTAGCGACGGCGGGTGCCAGGGGCACGGGCGTCGGGACCGGCGTCGGTGCGAACAGAATCTTGATCGGCAGCTCGGCGGCATAGCCGTTGACGCCCTGGCCGATCAGCCAGAAGCGCAGGATGTACTCGCCGTTCAAGCGCTGGCCGGCGTCATTGGCGGCGGGCAGGCTGACCTGCCAGGTCATCGTGTCACCCGCGGCCAGGGTCTTCTGGATCAGTGCTTTGTGGAAGAACTTGCCGAGGCTCCAGGTCGTGACCGGGACGGTGCTGCCGGCTTCGGTCAGGGTGACATCGAACTCTTTGCCGCTCTGCCAGAACTGGAAGTCTTGCGAGGTCTGGTTGCGCAGCTCGGCCTGGACCGAGATCGTGGCCGTGGTCGGCGTGCTACCAGGCGCTCCGCCCCCCTGAGTGTAGACCCGCTTGTCGGTGACCGCTGCGAAGGCCAGGCTCTGGAAGGGGACCGGATACTGCACCCCACCGATGGTGGCTTCTTTGAGGCGGAACTCGATCGGGCCGAGCAAGCTGTACTCATCCCAACCGACCAGCCCGACACCCGGGGCCATGATCATCTGGGTGACACCGGCGCCACGGCAGTTGCCCGTGATGTTGTAGACGCGGCAGTTGCTGAACGTGCCCGCCGCGGTCGTCAGGGTCAGGTTCTCGTCGACCAGCTGTGCCCAGTTGGTGGTGTGGCACTGGTTGGTCGAGGCAAAGGACCAGCCGTGGTTGAGTCCGGCATCGGTCTCGATAATGGTCTCGCGGTGGCCGCCGACCCACTGCACGATCTCGTCGCGGTTCGCGTTGCGGAACCAGCCGCTGCCGTTGGTGAGCGGGTGGTTGCTGACTTGAGCCCAGTTGCCGAACATCTGCGTCACTTCCATCACGATCAGCGGGCGGATACCCGAGGGTGATTGGACGTCAAAAGTGCGGGTGTCGCCGAGCTGCATCGGGTTGAGGTCGGCGCTGTCGATGGCGAAGCCGAAGCTGGCACAGATGGCAAGCAAAGCGAGAGTGCGTGGCATGGGTGTCTCCTGGCAGTGAATTTGACCGATTGGTTAATGGGAATATTAACCACAGGGTTAACCACCTCCAAGGGAAAGCTGCTTTTTTTTCGCAAGAACTACAAAAAGGAGGGCCATCCGACGCCAGTCTTTGCGTGGATGACTGACCTCAGCATAAGTCCAGGACATCATCCCGTAGGGGCGGGGTTTACACCTCGAGGACTCGGACGCTTCGCTCTCGCCGACTCGGACGCTTCGCTTGCGGGAGGGGGTGAACCCCTCCCCTACAAAAGGGACAAGACTCATGCTGAGGTCAGTAGACGGTACGCGATGCCTGAGATTGTTGAAGCAGCCCGGAGCTTACTTCCCGGCGTGCCCGTCATTTCCGCCGCTCTGCAGGATCCTCTCGGCGCGCCGCAGCCACGCCCCTGGCCGCTCTCCGAGCCGCTCTTCGAGCAGGCGCAGCTCACTGTGATAGCTACGCGCCAGCCACACGGCGAGGCGTGGACGCAACGGCTCGGTCCGGCCGCAGAAGAAGCGTTCGGACAGCACAGTCGGGTCTAGAGGATACTCCGCATCGACCCCCAGGAAAGCGAAGATGTCGTGCAACAGGCGGGTCGGTTCCTGGCAAATGGCGTCGTAGAATCCCACAAAGATGCGGTCTCGGCCGAACACGGAGCCGTAGACGTCTAGCGTTTGTGTATACCGGCTACGGAGTTGCGACGCTCTGTTGGCAAACGCATTCAGGCAAGCCCCGTCTGAGGCCAGTTCTCTCGCGGACAACTCCATACGTGCTTGTGACCACGCGCGGTCGATCGGATCCCTCAGCAAGAAGATGAAACGGAGGTCGGGAGCCAGCGCTCGAATAGCGCGCAATGTCGAGCGCCGCAAGGTCGCATAGGCGGGAGTGATCTCGCCCCTGACACGGTTCTCAGCACCTGCGAACAAACCCGCGTACCAGAGGTCGCCTCGAGGAGCGAGATAGTAATAGAGCAGAAATGCAACCAGACCCGGCCGATCGAGCATGGGTTGGGTCCATGAGCCGCGAAGCTCGATCAACAGATCATGCACACGGCCCCAGCTCAGCTTGTGCTTCGGAATGTCGAAGTAGTGCAGCTCCTTGCGCGGGGGCAGATACAGACCGGGATGGGAGCGAAGCTGGTGGAATAGCCAGGTCGTACCGGCTTTCTGCGCGCCGATCCCGAGAAAATCGGGCATCCGCGGACATGGCACATCGGGGACCAGCGCAGTGATCCGTTTCCAGACGGACATCTTCAGGTGCCCCATGGGGTCTTGTTCGGCACTCGTCGCTTCAACCCGACAATTCTTGGAAACCGGAAGCTCGTGCCCTGCATGGCAGACTCCAGAAAGCCGTCGCCAGATTGCCGTGTGTTTTCTGCTAGTGCCTCGCCGCGAAAATCCCGGTACACCCCGTAGGGGCGGGGTTTACCCCCGCCCGGTAGCCGCGGGAGGGGGTAAACCCCTCCCCTACAAGAATTTGCCATTCACGACGCACACATCGTCCGGATGTACCGGAACTTGTGCGCGAAGGCACTAGGATCTGGCCAGCGCAGCGGCCCGGCGCCGGAGCGCCACTATGGCGGCGAGCGCCAGCAGCCACACCGCCAGGGGGATCCCGGGCTGCCGAACGCCGACAGCACAGCTACTCGAGCTGCCGCCGCCCCCGGCGGGCGCCGTTCCTGTGGTCGTGGGGCTACTCGTGTTGCCCGTGCTGCCCGTGCCTGTGCTTCCGGTGCCTGTGCTTCCCGTCGTGCTGCTACCCAGGGGAACGCCCGTGCCGCCGCCCGTGCCGACGCCCGGAGCCTCGAAAGTGGTGGCGAAGGGGTTGAGCGGATTGGCGAAGATGTCCTCAGGGGCTTGACGGGTATACACCACGAAGGTGACTGTCGAAGCGTTCGGCCAGCGGTCGAGGTTCAAGGCTAGCTCGTGATCGTTGCTAGCGGTGAAGCGGCCATTACGCACTCCCGCCCGCACGCTCCAGCTGCCGCTCAGCGTCGCGATCCCGGCGGTCGCCGCAGTGCTCGAGACGCCCGCAGTGTCGAGGGCCTTGATCTCGAGCTGTAGCGGCGTGTCTGCCATGCTGATCGGGAAGTCGAGCTGTACCTGCACGGCACCGACGGGCAGCTTGTCACCGACCGGCGTACCGACCTGCAGAGTGACCTCGACCGGCGCGATCCAGATCGGGTTGGTGTAGCAGCGCCGCCCCTCAACCGGCAGGTCGACCAGGTCAGGGTCGGCATCGGTGAACGCGCCAAACGCGAATGCGCCGAGCGCGTCGGCCAGTCCTTCTTCGGCGGGGTTCAGCTCTTCACTGTGCCAGGCACCCGGTCCCGCGGTGTCCAACTTGCCCTGCGACAACAGAATGGGAATGCCACTGCGGTCGCGGCTGGGATTCACACTGCCCACACTGGAGCGGTAGATGTTGATGGTGTGCAGCGGCCCCCCGAGCTCTTGGCTCTCGGCGTAGCGGTAGCGGAACGCTGCTTGTGCGTTGGAGGGCACCAGAGCGGTGAAGCCGCCATCGTAGTCGCCGCGTCCGCCGATGCGTCCGTCGGCATCTTCGGGGGCGAGCCCCAGGTCATGCCACTGCAACAGGGAACTGTCGAAGCGCAGCTCGCTGTCGAGCTGCACTTCTAGCAGCGGCCCGTCGGTGCTGATCGCGTTGCCCGAGGCCAGCGCGTTGACGCGGCGGTCGTCGAGTTGGCTGCCGGCCTGCCCGTCGGGAAGCACGTAGCTGCGTGCATAGGCAAAGGCGCTGTCACGCACCGAGAAGGTCGATTGGATGTCGATCAGAGAGGCCGCGCGGCTCTCGCCGAAGTTGAAGTCGCCGTGCGCATCGCTGCCCGCCATGAAATAGTGCTTGCGGATGAAGACCACCTCGGGCTCGTTGTCATAGGCGAACTGCAAGAGCTCACTCAGCTCGGTGTGGTACGCCTCCAAGCCTTCCCAGAGCCGGCCATCCCAGCGCTTGCTGCCGGTCATGAAGTCGCTGTTGGTCCAGGGGTTCAGGTCGCGCCATTCGATCTCGGAGCTGTCGAGGCTGCGGGCTGCGCGCTTGTTCCAGAGCTGATGGCCCTTGAACACGAAGCCCGTGCCTTCGACATGGGCGAACTCGTCGCTCTTGGAGGCCGTGCGCGTCAGTGCGCGGCTGCGTTTGGCGGTTCCCCAATTGAAGCCGCCGCCGAAGGCGTGGGCGCTGTAGGCGAAGGCCTCCGAATTCTCGCTCCGGTTGTTCTTCGCCATCGTCGTCAAAACGTCAACCAACTCGACGGGGCTGCCCTGGCCGAGTGTTTGTGACAGCGAGCTGCCGCCATGCCAGGGCCCTTCGATGTGTTGGCCGCGGTACATCAGCATGTGCGCCCCGGTGGGGACCGGCAGACTGAGACCCAGGAAGCTGGCGCCGTTGTGGCTGAACGTGATCTCTTCGGCCGCCGTGCCGCCATAGATCTCGCGGGCCCGCTCCAGCTCAGTCAGACCGGGGCTGGCCGCGGGCGAAATCAGCCCGAAGGGCGGCCGGAAGTCCGGGTGATCGGGGTTGGACATCTGGCGGTTGTAGAAGCAGTTGTGGTCGCTGATGCACAGCTTCTGGAAGACGTCGGCCGGATCGTCGATCAGCCCGATGGCGTGTGCCGCCAGGTGCACCATCAGGTGCGGGCCACCGTAGGCCTTGCGCGGTGCGAGGATGTTGAAGAACGAGTCGAAGTGCCACTCGGACTCGGCGTGGAAGTGCACGTCGTAGTAGTGCCCCTCGGGGTCGAGTCGGGGCAGGTCTTCGTCGGCCAGATGGATGCGCAGAACCTTCTTGTGGGTACCGGTCTTGGTGGTGGTGATGCTCCAGATGATGTGCCGGGTGGTCTTCCAGTCGAGGGCTGCCTCGAGGAAGATCGTCTGGGGCCGCGTGAACGGCAACGCCGCCACGGGCAGCTGCAAGATGCGGTAGCGGCCGTTTTCATACCATTTCATGCTCTCGAACGCGACCGGATTGCCCGTAGGCACGCCCATCTCGTCGAGGATCTCCAAGCCTGCCGGCACCGTGCTGGCGCTGCTGTGGGTGCACTTGTAGACCAGCGTGCCTGCCGTGCTGGTCGCCGCTTGCGAGCGCGCAGTCAGGCGCAGGCCGCGCAGCTCGAGGTCAAGTTGGTTGCTGCGGGTGCCCTTGCTGGCGGCGTAGGCCATCACCGGGATGGCGTCGACATTGGGGTTGATCCGCCACGGAGCGTCGAGGATCCAGTCGACGTCATTCGACTGCTGGTACTGTGTGTGGGCGGGGGCATCACCCTCTGCAGGGGCGAAATCGACGCGGATCTGGTTGTCCCAGGCATCGATCTCATCAGCTTGCGTCGCCACGCTCAGCTCTGCGACCAGCACAGTGCCATCGAGGTCTCCGTCGGGGCGGTCAAAACTCGCGTGGATGCGGGTGCTCTCGCCGGGCAACAGCTCAGTCTGGGAATCGATCAGGCGGACCTGGCCGTCGAGGGCAAAACGCAGGACACCAGGCCGCAGCGGCAGGTGACCGAGGTTTTCGAGCAGCGCTTCGACCACCAGGGTCTTGGCATCGGAGACCAGGCTGAGCGAGCGCAGGCTGATATCCCGCAGGGCGCTGGCGGCGCACTCGACCGCGCGGGCGGTCAGGTTGTTGGCGGGCCAGTCGTCGCTCAGCCGGGCACGCAGCTCGCCGCCCTGGACATCGGGGAAGCGCGCGCGGGTTTCGACCCAAGCGGCTCCCCCTACCGCCAGCAAGGGGGTGATGGTGCGGGCGACCTCAGCGCCGTCGACCTCAAAGACCAGCGCGCGCGGGGTCAGGGCTGCGCAACCGGCGTTCTGCAGGCGCACCCGGAAGAGCGTGCTGGCGCCGGGCAGCGGGCGGCGCGGCAGGCAGCGCACGAAGCCCAGGGCGCCGTCCTGGCTGGCTGCGTCGGCGCGTTCCAGGCTGGCATACGGAGCGAGCCGGCCCGCGGGCAGCAGGCCTTCGAAGTCGGCGACGGCATCCAGAGGCAGGGCGCTGCCGCGGATCAGTCCTCGCAGCTGCAGCGGAGACAGCTCGGGGTTGTGGCTGCGCAATAGCGCCGCCAGGCCGGCCACCCGGGCTGCCGCCACACTGGTCCCGCTGACCGTGCCGCGCATGCCGAAGGGCAGGGCCACCATGGCACGCTCGCCCGCGGCATAGACATCGATGCCCGGCGCGACGGCGGAGAGATTCGAGAGGCCCTGCTGGTCGTCGAGTCCCCCGACCGAGAGCACCTCGGCATAGGCCGCCGGATACAGCTCCTGGGCGATCGGGTCGTTGCCGGCGGCGGCGACACAAAGCACCCCCTCGGCCTCGGCAAAGGCCACCGCTTCCCGCAGCGCGCTCGAATCGACGCGGGTGCCCAGCGCGAGCAGCACGACATCAGCGCCCGCTTCTACGGCCCGACGCAGGCCGGCGGCGACCTGGGAAACGCGCGCACGTCCGCGCTCGTCAGCCACGATGACTGGAAGCACCTGCGCCTCGGGAGCGGCGCCGAGCAGACCCTCGTGGTTGTGCGCGGCCACCAGGCTCGCCATCGCCGTGCCGTGGCCGTTGAGGTCTGGTTGCGCGCTCGGCTTCAGCAGCGTGATCGCCGGAAGAACGCGGTCTTGCAGGTCCGCATGCCCCGCGTCGACTCCGGTGTCGAGGACCGCCACGGTCACATCTTCACCCTGGGCCAGCTGCCAGGCTAGTCCAAAAAGCTCTTGGATGGCGGCCCGCTCTCGGCCCATGGCCGAATCGAGCTCACGGGCGTAGAGCTCGGCGTCGAGCTCGCAGCAATCGCCTACCGTGGTCAACAGCCAGGGATCGGCTTCGACGAAGCGGATGCCAGGCTGCCCCAGCAGGGCCTCGCGGACGGCTTCGAGCTTGCCACGCACGACCAGCAGGCCGAGCTCGGGGTAGTGGGCCTCGATGGGGAAGCCGACGGGCAGCGCCTGTGCTCCCGCGACGGTTTGTGTGGCGTCGATGCCGATGATGGTGCGCGCTTCAATACCCGGATCTTCTGGCGTGCCCGGCAACTCTGGCTGGGGCGCTGCCCCTGGATGGCGCAAGCCAAGGACAAGAGCCAGGCCGAGAACGAGGCTCAATACGGCAAGTCCGAGAATTCTTCGCTTCACGTTGCACCGGGGTCCAGGGAGGCCAGGATTCGGACCTGGAAGTATTATTATCTGCTCAGGTGTCTCAAGTGACACCGTTATAAAGAAATCATGCCGCCGAGGGAAGTTTCCGCATCGAAACAACGGCGTCTGCTCAGGTGAGGCAGGACGCCGTTGCGCGGACCGTCAGCTCATGCGCTCAAGGCGAGACCCAGCGCATACCCTGGGCGCCGTCTTCCCAGCTCCAATCGGTGGGGGTGTCGAGCTTCTTCTGGTACTCCTCGCCGGCGTAGAACCCCTGACTCAGCTCGGCAGGATCGATCGTCACGCGCTGGTAGCTCACCACTTGCTGGACGGGCAGCTCGGGGTCGTTGCAGAACCCGAAGATGTCCATGAAGCCGCCAGGGGCGCTGAGGCTGCCGCCATACGATCCAGAGATGTGGGCGTTGCTGTTCAGGTTGACCTCGATGTTCCAGCTGGGCAGGTCGGTCGGCGCCATCCAGGCCTGGTAGTAGTCCTGGAAATTCCAGAAACCCTCTTCGTTGATACGCAACAGCAGCACCACGATCTGCTCTTCGCTCAGCCAGCCCTGGCTGATCTCAGTCATGCCATTGGCGCCGGCCCGGACGAAGACCACCTTGCCGTCTCCATAGATGCGCGCTCCGTCGACCCGGTTGACGACATAGCTCCAGGGCACAAAGCCGCCTTCGACCGCACAACGGATCACCAATTCACCGGCGAGGGCCGGATAGTCGGCGTCCGGATCGTTGCGTCCGAGGTTGACCACGGCGAACTCCAGACTGTGCGCCGTCGTGCCCGTGTCTGCGTCGGCGGGCGTCATGCGCAGCTCGACGTGCAGGTTGTTGCTGTTGCCCAGGTCTGCCATCGAATCCCAGACGAAGAAATGTGCGACTCCGCCGGGCGCGGTGCTGAGGGCTGTGGTGCCGTTGCCGGCGGCGCCTTCGGTCGCCAGAGCCCAACTCTGCCCGAGGTCGGTGCTGAACTCGACGCTGACGTCCACAGGATCAGACTGGTCGTCGCTGAGGATGAACGGCAGATACACCTGGTCGACCTGCGGGCCACTGGGACTGCCCAGTTGCAGGCTGGGAGCCGTGTTGGGGCCGCTGGTGCCCGTTCCCGTTCCCGTGCCCGTGCCCGTGCCCGTTCCCGTGCCCGTTCCCGTTCCCGTGCCCGGTGCGACGCCTCCACCACCCAGACCAGGAGTGGCAGTGTTGCTGTTGCTCGAGCTGGATGAGCTTTTCTTCTCACAGCCGCAGATGCCGATCAGCAGGCAGATGCCAGCAATCACAGCGAGTTGGCTCAGGGAGCGTTGCATGGGATTCCTCACAGATGTTTCATTCTCAGGCACGATGCCGTTCTACAAGAAAAAACCGTGCCGCACGCGAAGGCTCGCTGCTCAGCACGGTTCTGGCTTGGAATGGTCCACAAGTGAACCGGAATCCTGGTTCGGTCTCCGAGTTTTGGGATCTCGGCTCATTCTGCCGAGTCGAACGGAACCCTACATCAGCTCGGGGGAGGGATACATCCACTTCGGGAAGATCCCCTTTCCCAGGTCGAGCGGGAAGATGCGGCTCTTCGGCTTCACTTCTCTTTCCTCTGCCGAGGCATTCGTACTGACGTGTGCCTTCCAGACCGCCACGTCGTTGTCGATGTCCCCCGTCAAGCGCGGGTCGCCTTCGAGATGCTCCCTGAACAGCTTCAAGCGCAGGGCCTTTACATTCGCCGGCTCGAGGTAGGCGACATTGATCTCGCCTTCATAGTCCATGCCGCGATCGTTCAGGTTCGCAGAGCCCACGGTGCACCAGACATCGTCGACGATCATGATCTTGGCGTGGGTGTCGATCGGCACGAATTCTTCTTCCCCACCGTCCCACATCTGCAGGCGTACCGGGTGAAACTCCTTGGCGGTCTCCTGGATGGTCTCGACACAGGTGCGCGTCCAACTGCGCGAGGCGAAGCCAGGATCGGGGGTCACCACAATGATATGCAGGTCGGGCGAGCGCCGCTTGGCCTCACGCATCGCGTCCGAAAGCTCACGGGAGCGGAAGTACTGGTCTTCAACATAGATCATGCGCCGCGCCATCGCGATCGCCCGCTTGTGGGCCTGCAGGATGCCGGTGTCGTGGAAGGGAGGAGGCATCGTGCGCACAATCTGCGCCCGCATGCTCCCCGCCTTCGGCGGCAAGGGCCCTTCGGCGACCTTGCTCGCGCTCTGCCAGTTCTTCGCCTTCTGGTCGAGCGTGTAGTTCCAACGTTGGTTGAAGTTGTATTCGAGGTCACGCACCGCCGGGCCTTCGACCCGCGCGATGAAGTCATGGCGGGGCGCGTTGTCGGTGCGTTTCTGGCCCAACGACACCTTCTTCCGATGCTCAGGACTGCGGTCCGACGCACAACGCCGGGGGTCATAGATGTCGTGGTCCGACGTGTCCCAGTCGTTCTCCTTGAGGTTCATGCCGCCACAGAAGCCGACCCGGCTATCGATGGTCATCGTCTTCTGGTGGTAGGAACCGACCGGCAACCAACCCCAGTTGAACAGGGAATGTTTCTTCATCGCGGGGTGAGCGGCCACGACGTACTCGGGTTTGGAGCCCCAGAAGATCGAGCCCTTGGTCGGGTTCTTCTGTTCCATCACCTCGAAGTTGTCGCCCGCTTCCTTGGCCAGCTTCTTGACCTTGTCCTCGGGACCCATGACCGGCCAATCAAAGAGCAACAGGCGCTTGCGGGCCGGGCTGCGCAGCAGGTACTCGTGGATGGTGTACTTCTCGCGCTCTTCGTAGGGCGCCCACTCCAGCTCGCGAGGCCGCAGCAACTCAGTGGTCGACTGGTACATCCAGGTGGTGATGTGGATCGTGTCTTGCGCCTTGCGCAGCTCAGCCACCACCGACTTCCAGGCCTCTTCCCCATCGACCAGCACCTCGACCTTGCAGCCATCGCGTGGCGGCGTCGAGGTCGTCACGAACCAGGGATCGGACAGGTAGAGATCGATGTAGTAGACCGCCCGCTTGATACGCGACTTCTTGCCCCGCCGTTCGATCGCCAAAGACCGAGCCATGCGCACAACACCGGTCTTGGGGTCACTCGCTTCCCCCAACAGTCCACTGAAGTGCAGCGCTCCGAGAGGCTCATGTGCCTCTTCGACATCGAAGTCCAACACCATCGCGAACAGGTTCTCTGAGTCGACGATCAGCTGGTAGCGGCCCGTCTCCTCGATGGGAAAACGCATCGCCTGCGGCTTGGAGACTCCCCCGATGTCCATGCTGTAGTACAGCAGGCGGGCCGTCGTTTCGTCCGCACGGTTGCCCCAGATATCGAAGAAACGCACCTCAGCAAAGCGCCGGGTCTTGAGGGCTGGATCGATGCGCGACACGCCCGCAGGGGGCTGCTCTGGAGGCTGGCTGCTGTTCGCGGGGATGAACAACAGGTCACCCGGGTAGATCGCCTTCGGGTCCGGGCGTTTCTGCCGCAGGGCCGCGTTTTTTTCGTGGGAATAGATCTCGAGGCCGCTGCCAAGGCCGTGCTGTCGGGCGAGGGCGTTCAGCTCGTCAGTATGCTGGAAGACGTAGTACATGGTGGCCTAATCTCCCAACTCGAGCGCTTGCTTCTCAAAGATCTTGAGCTTCTCTTCACCGGTATCCCAGGTCAGGTTGTAGAGCACCCCAGGCTTGACTCCGTAGAACCGATAACAGACGGAGCTGCCCTTTTTGTGGCGCGTGGCATCGAAGGGCTCGCGCACCAGGTAGGAACCATCACAGGCTTCGAGCGTGAGCACGTCGTCACGCGCCTCCGGGTCGGAGGCATCAATCTCCCAGTGGTATTCGAAACATTCGGGCGCAGGGATGCACACTTTGGTCGCGATGGGCACCTCGCGGCAAGCCGCTTGCAGGTACTGCATCTCTTGCTGGTTGCAGGGCTCATCTGTGATGAACAGCTTGTAGCCTGTGCCCCATTGCAGGACGGGTTCGGCCGTGGGGCAGCGGCCCCCGGGCTGCATCGGGAAGGACTTCACTGCCCCCAAAGGGTCGACGAGATGCAGCTGGCCTTCGTCGATGGTCTCGATGCCCGACCCGTCTTTTTCTTGGTAGTAGAAGCGTGGGATCTTGAAGGTGATCTTGGTGCTGCGCCCTGTGTGCAGCCTGATGCGCCCGGTGGGCGAGCCGGAAGTGATCTCGATGTTCGAGGACGGATCCGCCATGCTGGCAGCCTCCCGGGTGCCGGGCAGACAGCCACGGCGCCTATGTGTGTCATTCCATTAAATCATAGTGTAAAGAGCGTGTGAGTGGAATCGCGCAGTTCCCGTGCTGTCCTCCAGGGTTGTCGAAAAAAAGCTGTACCCCTTCCGAACCTGATGGCGCTCGACAGGAAAGAGCTGCCCCGAAGTCTGTATGGTGGCTGATCTTTGCCCGGGCGTTGATTAGAATTGAGTTGTCAAGCCGGAGGAGGCCGCGCGGCCGCACAGTATGGCGAACCCCTACTTTCCCGCTGAGATCACACCCTGGCCGTCCCTGGGAGTCATGCTCCAGGGCTTTCATGCTGCCTGGAAGAAGCACAAGGGCACCACGCCCCCGCTGCCAGCGCTGCATATTCTGCTCGCCCATTGCGGACTCGAGACCGGCTGGGGCAAGGAGATGTACTGCCACAACCTCGGCAACGTGAAGTGCGGCGGGTCCTGGTCGGGGGGCGTGACCTACTACCAGGGCAATGAGATCTTCAAGGGCAAGGCGGTGTGGTTCGACTTCACGCCGGGGAAGCTCAACCGTTTCCGCGCCTTTCCCACCCTGCAAGAAGGCATCGACAACTATCTGGCCCTGAAGCTGAAGAGCAAGCGCTACTCGAAGTGTGTCCCGATCCTCGAGCAGGGCAGCGTGATCGCCTACGCCAAGGCGCTGCACAAGCAAGGCTACTTCACGGCCCCGCCGGACAAGTACGCCAAGACCCTCGAGTCGTGCCTCAAGCGCGTCAAGGGCCTGCCGATGCCGAGCGCGGCGCCGGCGTCCGGGCGGACTCTGGCACCGCAGGGCACCGACCCGCTGCAGAGTGGCGCGGCCCCGAAGCCGTTCAACCCCTGGCCGCCCAAGGGGGCGTACCGACCCCGGGCAGCCTACGCGGAGAAGATGGGCTGGAAGGGACCCGCGGACAAGCGCCCGCTGGCGCCGATGCCGAAGGCCACAGGCGGATCCCCGGCTCCGGCGGGTACTCCCGCGCCCCCGAGCCCGACGCCGACGGCCACTCCCTCCGGCGGGGGCACGCCGCAGACCGGGGGCAGCCCGAGCCCCGGCGGTGCTCCCGCGGGGACCAGCGCGCCTTCAGGCGGCGGAAGCGTCAAGCACTGCCCGAAGTGTGGTGGTCCGGCGACTCC
This sequence comes from Planctomycetota bacterium, assembly GCA_029260765.1. GTDB lineage: Bacteria > Planctomycetota > J058 > JAJDCP01 > JAJDCP01 > JAJDCP01. The sequence continues at coordinate 157,371 of JAJDCP010000011.1, read as the reverse complement.
GGTCGCCAGTCCACCTGCCAGCCCAGGCACGGCTCCCGCGCCCTCGGGGCCGGCGGTGCCCAGCTCGAAGGTGCAGTTCGACAGCGCGGCGGCAGCCAATCCCTGCTCGGCGAAATTCCAACTGCTGCTCGACTACCTGAAGTTCTCCTTCGACGGCCGCGGCTGTGTCTATGGGCCGATGAACCTCAAGTACGACAAAGAGAACAACCTCTGCATCGCCAACAACCGCTGGTCCAAGCGCTGCCAGCCCAAACGGGCGATGGACCCATTGACCCAGGGGTTTGCCTGCAGCACCCTCTGCTCTTGGATCTGTTGCTACTGGTTGCATATCAACGACCAGTGGGCCAACTGGATCGGCAACAGCACCCTGCGTTGCCTGAGCAAGGCCTATGAGGGCAAAGGCAAGCACTACAACGCCGACTTCGCCCACTACTTCACGCCGGTCGAAGAGGGCAAGCGCCAGGCGTGGAGCTACTGGCTGGCCGAGGATCGTTGGAAGCAGTTCTCCGAGTTCAGCATAGGTCTGCATTACGGCCACGTCGTCACCGTCTGGAAGCTGGGTGAGCGGCTGAAGATCAAAGACCGCACCCGCGGCAACCAGGTCTATGAGCCGGGTCTGTACAAGCTGTCCGCCGATGGCAACTTCAACAAGGACCGTACGCTGTTCTCGGCCACGCCGCTGTGCTGGAAGCGCATCGACACCGATCCCCGCTACGTCAAGAAGAAGCCAGGCTTGAAGAGCGATGTGGCCATCTGGATGTGCAAGAACATCAAGGACGATGCCAAGCCCGACGGCGGGGCCTATGCCAACAATCCGGTTCCCAAGCTGCGTTTCGGTAAGCTCGAGCAGCTGCCGGGCGTGCCGACGCTGGCCGACGCCCAGGGCAAGGTGCCCAAGCCGGCGGCTCCCTCCGCATTGCCTCCGGCGGCACCAGGCCCGCCGTCTGCGCCAGCGGATCAGACTCCGCCGCCTCCAGGGGCGGGCATGCCCGCTCCCAAGCCGGGCCTGACGGGCTCGCAGTTCGTCAAGACCCACTGGGATACCCGCTTCGACAAGCGCGAGAAGCCGATCGAAGATGCGCTGCTCGCCGGGCATTTCCCGCCCTTCCTCAAGAACTGGCAAGCCGTACAGCTTGAGGGCGGAGGGCACAAGGGGACCATCTGGGTGACACCAGACTTCCTGTCGATCGGCAGCGACGCAGACTTTGTGCGCATGCCGATGGCGGCGATGACCGCCCAGCGCGTGGCAGATGCCTGGAACTGCATCCTGCCGACGATGAAGATGGTCGATGCCATCTACGCCCAGGCGAAGGTGAAGATCGTGGCGTCCAACCTCAAGCCGGGCGCCAAGATGAGCAGCACCGAGTGGCTGAAGAACCACAACGACAAGTGCGAGAAGGGGCGCAAGGGCGCGGCCCTGGGGCAGTTGATGGCCGGCCACAAGAAGAACGTCGTGCTCGCCCAGGATCTGCTCTCGGCGAAAAACTGGCACGGCCGGCCCGCCCCCAAGAAGCGCGTCGCCATCTACGGCTGGTGGTTGTGGAACAAGATCATTCAGGGATCCACGAGTCCCCACGCCCTGGTGTTCGTCGACTATGCGCAGGGGATCCGGCTGGTGAAGAACACGATGACCGTGGACGGCCAGCAGAAGAAGGTCGCCGATGTCATGCGCGATCCCCAGCTGTGCGCGGTCGTCAGCAAGACCGGCAAGCCGATCACGGTGATCCGCTATCCGGCCTGCTAGGGCAGTCTGATTGCATTGCTCCCCGTGGACCGGCACAATAGCCGCAGCCATCCACAGAGGGGCAAGCATGGCAGTCCAGGTGCTGAGGTTCCGGCAGGCAGGGGTCGAGCGTTGGGGAGTCGAGAAGGACGAGCAGGTGCTGCCGTTCGTGCAGGCCTTCGACGACCTGGCGGACTTCCTGGCCCGCGGCGCTCAGCAGGCCCGCGCGCTCTTAGAGGCCGGGGGCGACGGCCTGCCGCGTGCCGATCTCGAGTTGCTGGCGCCGGTGACCGCGCCCTGTGCGGTGATCTGCCAGGGCAAGAACTACACCGAGCATATGGTCGAGACAGGCACCCGGCCCGAAGAGAAGACCTACAACCTGTTCTTCCGCAAGGCCTCGTCGGCCATCTGCCCCGGGGTCGGGACAGTGCAGCGCCCCGAGGGCGTGCAGCTGCTCGACTATGAGCTCGAATTGGGGCTGGTGATCGGTGCTGCGGTCGATCGACCCCGTGAGCTGGCTGCCGAGGAATTGAGCGAAGTGGTCGCAGGGCTGGTGATCTGCAACGACATCTCCGCGCGTGACATCCAGCTGCCCCAGAACCAGTGGTTCAAAGGCAAGAGCTTCCGCAGCTTCTGTCCGGTGGGGCCGCGCCTGGTCTTGCTGGAGGATGGGGACATCGAACGGCTGCCCGAGCTCGAACTGCAGCTGCACGTCGATGGCGGGCTGCGGCAGCAGGCGCGCGTGCGGCAGATGCTGTTTCCCCCGGCCGAGACCCTCTCCGAGCTGAGCCGGGTTCTCGACCTGCGCCCCGGTGACCTGGTCCTGACCGGCACGCCTGGCGGAGTGGCGATGCAGGCGCCAGCGGCCTGGAAGCGCAAGCTGGCGAGCCTGTTCCTGTCCGAAAAGGAGATGTGGCAGAAGTTCGTTGAGATCCAGGCGGAGAACGGGCGTTTCCTGAAGGATGGCAGCGTCATCGAGGCGTCGATCCGCACCCCAGACGGTCTGCTCGATCTCGGCAATCAGCGCTTGGAGGTGGTGGCGTGAAGCATGCCTTGGTTGGGAGTCTGGCTCTGTTGCTGGTCTCGTGCGTGCTGGCGGACGAGGGCGGGCAGGTGCGTGCTGGCGAGGGCAGCCTGCCCATCGTGCTCTGTGCTCCGCATGGAGGTTCCCCTGAGCTGGTGATTCCCGAGGTGCCGAAGCGGCGGGGGGAGGGCGTTGCGCAGTTCAACCCCTTGTGGGACACCAACACCCATCTGATCCTCGAGGCTGCCGTGGCCGAGCTCGAGCGCCGCACCGGTGCGCGGCCCTTCTTCGTGCTGGCGCAGTTCAACCGCAAGTACTGCGATGCCAACCGCCCGGCGGAGCGTGCCTTCGAGCACGAAGGGGCGCGGCTGCCGTATGAGACCTACCACGCAGAGCTGCGCGAGGCAGTGGACGCGCTGCGTGCCGGCTGGCAGCAGGCGCTGTTGATCGACATCCATGGCCAGAAGAGCCGGCCGGATGTGATCTGGCGCGGCACCCGCGGCGGCGCGACCGCTGCGGGGCTGCTGGTCGGCGAGGACCGCCTCGAAGGCGAGCAGGGGTTGATGACGGGTCTACGGGCCCGCGGCTATTCGACCTTCCCGAACAGCTGGGAAGACGCGGAGCGCCCGTATGGTGGCGGGTACACGGTCGCGACTTATGGCAGCACCGCGGACGACGGGATCCAGGCTGTGCAGCTGGAGATCGGGCTCGAATTCCGCAAGGGCCGTGAGCGGGCCGTTCAGACGGGCACCGACCTGGGCGCGGCGCTGGCGGACTGGCTGGAGCAGCACGCAGAGTTTGTGCGGGCGCGGTAGGCGTTTGCGGACGGTGCTCACCCGCCTTCACTCATCCAGCTGGAATCGTCGCGCACTCTGTGGAGATGAGGATCCAGGCCATGTCGCTCGGCCTGTGCACTCGTGCCATCGCATGCACCCCAGCCAGGGGCCTCGACGCGCTCCCGTGGGCCCTGGGCCAAGTACGTTCTCGAGCCGGAAAATCTATCAGGAACCCAGGAGGCGCCTGCGGCGCGGGAGGTCCTGCGGCTCTTCTGCTGCTTTCATGGCTTCCTGGCTTCCTGGCTTCCTCAGAGCATCTTCTTGTCTTCAATGCCTGGGAAAGTGCCCCATAGCTCCCGCAGCCAACGGTTGCAAATCGAGCCCGATCTCTTGCTGGTCTTTTCGCTCCGAGCAAGTCGCATTGCAGACTTGCCTATGTCAGGCTCTCCGGATCCCGAGTCGGCGACCCTGGCGAGCTCTGGCCCCCGCAGTTGCCCCAACCAGCATAGGCTCAGAGCAGGTTCCGAGCAGCGACACCAGAGCGCGACCGTGGGGACCGAGCGCTGCGCGCCTTCGAAGCTCAGCGGACCGTAGGCGCTGTTGGAGTAGGCTTGGAGATTCGCAATTTCTCGCGCCAGTCGTTGAAAAATGGGTCGTCGCTTACGGTGGCGCGCAGCCACACCAAGGTGCGAAGGCGGATGTGGCGTTCACGTCCAGAGAAGAGAAACCCCGTAGGATTTGAGCGTTCCATCCTTGCTGATGAGCGTGCACCCCTCAGCAAGCGATTGGGCCACCAGCATTCGGTCGAAGGGATCTCGATGGTGCCATGGTAGCGTGGAGACCGCCAGGGCATGGGCTGCCGTTATGCTCAGCCAGTCGAGTCCCGCCTTCGTGCATGCTGATGGGAGCCACGTGCGGGAGGGAGCAGGGAGGCTGAGCTTGCCGATCGACTCCTTGATCGCTATCTCCCATGCCGTGGCCGCGCTGACGAGGACGACGTTTTCCGGATCACAGAATGCGCGCAGAGCTGGCCCAGCGACTTTGGCCGGCTCGAGCAACAGCCAGATCAAGACGTGGGTGTCGAGAAGCAACTTCACGGGCGCGCCCCGAACGCTTCGAGCATGTCTTCAGGCAGATCGTCAAAATCCTCAGCCATCGAATAGGGCTGGCCCGCAAACAGACCTGGTACCCGTGGGGCGCTCTTCGCACGCAGAGGAACAAGCCTGCATACAGGGCGCCCAGCACGAGCGATGATGATCTCTTCGCCCTCGGCTGCGCGTGCAACGAGCTTGGAGAATCGTGTCTTGGCGTCGTGGATATTGACCTGGGTCATGCCCATCGCCCCCTGGTGGACTAGGTCTAGGTTAGTCTATCGTGGGGGCCTGGCAGGTGCAACGATCGGCCCTGCACAATGCCCTTGTTTTCCTGTCGCCCATCGTCCAGAACAGCGGCTTGAAAAGGTGGCACCGCACCTCGAGCCTTCTCGCGCCGCGTTGCCAGGAGTGAACACAATGGCCGGCAAGCCAACGAAGAACGTAGCGAAGAAGAAAGCTGCCAAGCAGCCGCCGAAGGCCGCAAAGAAGGCCACGGCCAAGCAGGTCGCAGCGAGGGCGGCCCAACCCCGCAAGACCGCGCCGCCGAAACTCCTCTCAGGAGGCAACCCTCAGATCGCAAAGGCCGACGGAGACGCCCCCGTGCAGGCCTACATCGCTGCCATGCCAGGCTGGAAGCACGATGTCGGGCGCCGCCTCGACGCGCTCATCGTGGCCACCGTGCCCGCCGTGCGCAAGGCGGTGCGGTGGAACACGCCCTTCTACGGCATCGAGGGCCAGGGCTGGTTCCTGGCGTACCACTGCTTCACGAAGTACGTCAAGCTGACCTTCTTCCGCGGCGCGTCGCTGCAGCCCGTGCCCCCGGGGAAGTCCAAGGTCGGGGAAACGCGCTACTTCCACATCCACGAGGCCGACCAGCCTGGCGGGGAGCCCCTGACAAGTTGGATCCGGCAGGCATCGGAGCTGCCCGGGGACCCGTGCTTCTAGCGTGAGGTCGGCGGCTGCCCTCTGCGTCCGGGCCGCTGAGGTTCAAGCCGGTTGAGAAGCCTGCCCTTTCAAGAAGGGCAGCAAGACCTCCAGGCAAGGCTCGGGGTGCTCACGGTGCAGGAAGTGCCCGCCCGGCAGCATCCGCACCTCGATCGGGCCCGTAAACCGCGAACGGCTCGCCTCGAAGTCCGCTGCGGAAGCCACACCATCGGACAGGCCACCGAGAATCAACGTCGGCACCGCGATCCGTGTACGCAGCCCCGGACTGGCTGAAAAACGCAGGCATCGGTAGTAGCCCATGGCAGCGTCCGTACAGCCAGGGGCGCTGTAGGCGTTCTTGGCGTGCTCGAATTCTGCTTCCGGCCAGGCGAAGCCCGGCGACCAACGTTCATACAGCGTCCGCATCTGGGCGAAGTCCCGGGCCGCGAACCGTCGCGCTGCGCCGGGCAGCTTGTGGCTCAAGAAGTGGCGGGCCCGCCAGAGCCCACCCAGGCTGGGCTTGAGCGTGGCGGGATGGGGAATCGCCAACGTCACCAGCCGCGACACCCGCTCGGGCCCCACTCCCGCAGCTGTGTACGCCGCGGCTGCCCCAAAGTCGTGTCCCACCACGATGGCGGATTCTTCCCCGAGTGCCTCGATGAGATCGAGCACATCCTGCCCCAGCGTGTCATTGCGGTAGTCCCCGTCGGCCGGGATCTCGCTGGGAGCAATGCCGCGGGTGTAGGGCGCGACCACACGAAAACCCTCGGCGGCGACCCGCGGTCCGATCAGGTCCCAGGTCCGTGGCGTGTCGGGAAAACCGTGGATCATTACGACCAGGGGACCCGTCCCCCAGCTCAGGCAGGCGAGCTCCAGAGCGCGGGTCTTGATCCGGGTGGTGTCGGGGTCGGGAGCTCTTGACATGGGCAACTCTTGATTGAGACTTCGCTCCGGGACCTTCGATCAGGTTTGGTCGATGCATTCGATCTGCTGAGAGCCGCCTGTAGCGTCGGTCTATGACCGACGAGATGATCGATCCGTATGGTGAACCCAGAGCCTCTGGATACAACCTCCGCCAGAGCTCCTTCCGGCGCTCACAGAGCGCCGCTACAGAAGACGGCTTCGATTCGGTACAGCCAGCGGTCGCAACGGATAGTAGCCGCCAAAATCCCTCCAGCCCCTTTGCATCGAACCCGTGTCAGGAGCTCTGGGGTCGGGCTGGTAGGTTCACATGGCTCCATTTTTTCGCGGGTCTCAGCCCAGCACCGAGCAGCAGTCCGCCCTATACCACATCCTGCCAGGCGAGGGGAATCAGCTGCGGGCCGTTCTCCAGATCCTGGCCCACGTACAGGTTGATGTTGTTCTTGGTGTTCCAAGCCACTCCATCCATCGCGTCCTGGCCAGGCATTACGAAACACCCGGGCAGATCCTCCGTCGTGGCGGGGATCGGGAAGTACTGCCCCGCGCCGTCCGTCAGACCGACCTTGACCGCGAACAGCCTGCCGACCGCCTGGCCTGCCCGCAGGAAGCCGCCGTTGCCGTCGGGCCAGGTGTTGGCCGGCAGTCGACCCTTGACGAACTGGAACACGACGATGCAGTACAGCACGAACTTGCCGGCCTTCACCATCTTGTAGTTCTCATTCTCCCGCAAACCGCGCTTGAAGCGCCGGTAGCTGGGGCTGACGAGCTGATGGGCCTTGTCGAGCCCGGTGGCCATCATGCCGGCATCCATCCCGAAAGCACCGCCACCGCGAGCGCCCACCCCTGGAGCACCGTCGGGAGCCATGCCCGTGGGGATTCCTCCAAGCCCCGCGCCCATCTGCCCCAGGGCCAGCACAACGCGCCCCGCGCGGATGACATTGTCGATACGCTTGTATTTCTTGGACGGTTTCCAACGCAGCGTTGCTTTGTAATGCACACGCAGCTTGTTGAAGTCGCTATGGCAGACTTTCGCCTGGCTGATCGGATCGATCCGCGCCCCGTGGTTCTGGCAGTAGGCCTGGATCAAATTTCGAGCGGTGTCGGTGATACGCGCCTTGACAGTCATCGTCAAATCCCCCGTTCGTGTACGCTAATGATACTGACCGAAGGGCTTTACGACAATTGACCTTTGGCGAAGAGCAAACGGCCGGCGAGGGCTGGATCGGTGGTCCGGAACCTCGCAGACCCGGGCGTCAGGTGGGTGTTGTGATGCTAGCTTGGAAAAACAGGCCCCTGCGCAAAGGGTAGCAGTGTCTCGGGGCGGTCGGGCTGCACCCGCAGCACGATCCGGTTGATGCCGTTGTAGGCAGCGTGGATCTCCGCGGCATTGGGGACTGCCGCACCCCGGCGTTCGGCTGCGCCACGTGCCAACGCAAGGGCGGCGATGCAGGCGATGACGAGCATCACGCAACCAGGCAGAAAGGAGCCCGTCCAGCGCAGCGGCTCGTAACCCCAGATCTCCTGTTTGAGTAGCTCACGCAGGAAGCCATCAGCCTGCGCGTCGAGCTCGGTTGCTGAGGCGTCACCGTCCTGGCCGATCCTCCGGAGCAGGGCCGCCTGCTCGGGCTCAAACACCTCAGCGGCCAGCAGCGCGCACACGTTGCGCAGGCACTCGCGGCCCCGTGCGCGCTCACGCACTGTGGGAGCCTGCGCCCCAAGCGCCGGCTGCCCGGTCAGCACGCCATACAAGAAACGCAACCCCTGGCATAGCGCGCCCGCCATCGGGAGCTTGGGATCGCTCAGCGCCTCGAGCAGTGCGCCTTCGAGTTGAACGTAGGTGCTGAAAGGGATGTGCGCACCAGGCGCGAGCTCGGCAGTAGCCTGCTCGGGCAAGAAAAGAACCCAGACGGGGAACGGTCCCTGCTTTCCCCAACCGAGTGTCTGCAGCTGCCGTACCCAGCTCTCCTGCTGTTTGAGCAGAGTGCCGCGCTGGAAAGTCTCGATACGCTGTGCGCAGCTGGAACGCAGGGACAGCCGCAACCCACCGGGACCGAACGCCAGTTGCACGGGGAAGGCCTGACAGGCAAGAGGTTTGGATTGGGCTCCGAAGGTGGCGTGTAGCTTGCAGTTGCGGGCATCGTGGTCGTAGAAGACGCAGGCGTCCTCGTGCTTCTTCAAGAAGCTTCTGGAGACGCCTGCGACCTCCATCTCCCGCAGATAGTCCCCTTGGTGGCCGACGCGCCGCAAATCGAGGGCAGCCAGACGTTCGAGGTCGGATGGCAGCAGTGGACCGATGTCGAACCGGCAGCTGGTTCCGCAACCGAGGCATCGAAACCGCGATTCCCCCAGCACCTCGATGGGAAGCCGTTGCCAGTCGGGTTCTTCGAGGAGCCCTGAGAGCGCTGCGCGCTGCACCACTTCTCGCAGCTCTTTTGCGGAGACAGCGGGGCGCAGGCTCGACGCGACGGCAACAAGGTCCTTTTGGCCGTCGAAGCTCTGCAGAATGCGCGCGACTCGGGGTTCGACGTCAGCGTCGAGCCCGGACCCGACGCGCCAGCGTCCTCCGGTGTAACTTCCCCGCGCACGGGGAATGGGCAATGCAAGCACTCTGACTCTCCAGTTCTCGAGCCGACAGAAGATCAGGCCGAAGCTGTCAGGCTTCTCCCCAGACGGCGAGCTCGTTTCCGCTCGGGTCCTTGAACTGGAAGCGTCGGCCGCCGGGAAAGGAGAACGGCTCCTTGACGATCGTCCCGCCGGCAGCGCGCACCTGCGCAAGCGACGTCTCCAGATCCTCAGAATACAGAATGACCAACGGTCCGCCGCGCTGCACCTCACTTTCCAACCGCAAGCCGCCAGCTTCCCCGCCGCCGGGTTTCTGAATGCCCGCATAGTCCGGACCGTAGTTGCTGAACTTCCAGCCGAAGGCGGCGCCGTAGAAGCTCTGGGCCTCGGCCATGTCCACAACCGTGAACTCGATGTAGTCGATGGCATGATGCTGATGAGCGGCCTGCTCTGCCATGGTGGGTCTCCTGATGTGGAAGTTGTGGGCTGTCTGTTTGTTGGAAGACCACGCGGTCGGCGCGCCCGTCCCTTGAAGGGTCCAGGCGCGCCAGGTTCGAGCGTTGTTTTTGAGGCCGCTCAGACGAAGAAGCCCACACCGCTGAACAGGAAACCGAAGCCGAAGGCGATGGTGCCGATGGTCAGGGCGAGCTTCGAAGCTTTCATCGTGCTGCCGAGCAGAGCGTCGCGGGTCTTGTTGGCGACCATCAGGGACGACCAACCGGGCTTGGTGATCGTGCCGTTGTCGGTCTTGCCGCAGACGTACAGCCGGGGGTGCGTCTTGTAGACCCGTTCGGTGCAGGTGAAGGTGTCTGCTTTGCTCATGGTCGGGTTGCGGAAGCCGTACTGACCGAATTGCATGACCTGGTTCTTGCCGACCAGACCCTTGAGGTCGGCCAGGAAGCCTTCCTTTTTGGTCTCGGAGAAGGTGCGCTCGAGAGGATCGAAGGAAGCGCCTTTCTCGGTCACGATCTGCACGGCGCCCGAGCCATCGTCGAGAGAGAAGTTTGCATAGACCTTCTCGCTGACATAGGTCTTGGACTTGCGCGAGTCGCCTTCTTTCCAGCTGCCGGTTACGTCCAGCTCGTAGTACAGGCAGGGTTCGCCGCTGGCCGGTGCGGTCAGGGGCTCTTCACACTGCACGTCCCCTTCGACCGAGATCGCGCCTTTGGCGCCCGCGACCTCATCGCCACGGTCCGCGGCTTCGGCCGTAGGCACGAAGGGAGTCTGGGAAAGCCGGCCGGCCTTCAGTTTCTTGAACAGCCCGAAAATCATGATCAAGCAGCCGAGGCCGCCGATCACGCCTCCGGCTGCCAGCAGGTAGGAGCCGGCTCCAGGGCCTGCGGCCTCCGTGGTGGCGTCCTGGGCGAGGAAGATGAGGCTGGTGAGTTCCATGGGGGCACCTCGTGGCGAGGCGGACGTCAGTCCGCGCAGTTGTCGTAGGGCGGAGAATCCCACACCGGAGGGCCGTCGTCAACCTTTGCTGGCCTGCCCGCGTGTTTCCCGTTCAGAGGGTGCAAGCATTGAATCTCCACTTGGAGAACAACCTTTTTTGGATTCTTGTTCCTGCTAGGAGTGTGTCGGAGAACTAGTGAAACGGAGTGCTGCGCCGGTGGGTCGATGCCGAGGCGGACGACGCAGGTGGCCCGGATGGCCGTCGAGGAGGACAACGAAGGCAGCGGCCCGCCGCCGTAGTGCTCTGTGAAGCGAGTAATCCGACAGGCTCCTAGGCCGTCTGCCAGCCCGCCAGCCCCAGGCGGGCCTCCAGCTTGGTGTGGCGCTGGCGCGGGGACAGTCGGGAACCCCAGAGCCGTTCATAGGCACCCGCCACCGGCAGGCCGAGCTCAGTGTCCAGGGCCTGGAAGCGTTCGGCAGCCTCGAGGCTCGCGGCTGGCTCGAGCAACGAATGGAGTCCCAGCTTCCGCCCACTCGCGCGGGCTCGCTTCTGCATGGCTTGCAACAATCGGGCTGCAAGTTTCAGAGCTTCGCGGTTCTCGCTGGGACATTCACCGGTCAGCAGCTCGATCGCCTGCGACAAGCCTGTCGGCGCCAGCACAGATACGGAGTCCTCGACATCGAGCGGTGTCCAGTCGCTCTGGCCGAGGTTCCACAAGGGCAGATCGGGGCGGCCGAACAGGGCCTGCTGCAGTCGACGCCGCCGACCCAGCCCCTGCAGGGACTGCGTGACCGCCTCCTCGGCTCGCTCAAGGAAGCCGTCCCAGTCGCCGGGGCCGGCCTCGCAGGCCATCCGTGGCAGGTTCACACAGGCGACACCCGAGACCGCACGCCGCAGCAGGGCCCGCGGCGTCGCCGCGGGGCCGGGCAGCCCGCAGACACCCTCGGCCCGCGACAGCCGACGGCGATCTCGCTGATAGATCCGGACGGGGGAAGGCAGCGCGCGGAGCTGCGAGGCCAGCTCGTCGGGCCGGGGAGCCGCCCGCACGACGACCCTCACCTGGTTGCTGGCGATGCCCCGCAACAAACCGCTACGCAAGGCATCCGCCGCAGCTTGCAGCGCGGCGCAGTCGTGGCGAGGCCGCTCCGCCAGGCCGCGCAGGGCGGCGAGGAAGTCTGGGGGCTCGGGATAGAAACAGAGCACCAGCTCGGCCGCCGAATGCGCCAGCGGCGTCCGCAGGATCTCGAGCAAGGCGTCGGCAAGCTCCTCTGGGCTGCACAGGCCCTCCGCTACCAGGGGCGCGGCCAGCCATTCGAGTGCCGGCAGGCCCACGCGCCTTGCGCAATGGGCCCGTGCGAATTCGAGTCCTACACGCAGGTTGTTCAGCCACTGCCACAGGTTGCGTGGCGGAGACAGTCGGCAGCCCGCCGCGTCGATACCCCGCTCCAACAACACCCTGAGGTCGAGCAGGGCACTGTGCAGCAAGGGGCTCTGCGCGCTGTCTTCGATATGGATGCGACCCGCGCGATGGGCTTCGCTGGCGCTCGAGGTGTAGAGGTGGTCGAGGCTGTACTGTTCGAGGATCGCGTCGGCGAGCAGGCCACGGAGGCGGCCCGGATGGCGGGTGTGCTGCGCCGCCCCGTGGAACATCCAGTCCTGTATGGCCGCGCGCGGAATGCCGACCAGGGCATGCCGACGCAGGGCCGCGGTGTGGCCGCGCTCGAGCAGCTCTGCATCCGCCAGCTCGCGCAGCAGGCTGCTCGAGACGCGCCGCAAGCCCGAGCGCAGCAGCTTGTCCTCGACCGCTGCCGCCACCTCTTCGGCCAGACCCTGGTTGAGCTGTGCCTCGCGAACCAGGGCCTGCAGGAGCGGTCCCTTGCTGAAGCCGACGCTGCGCTTGGCTGTCAGCGGCCCGCTCAAGATCAAGCGCGCCCTCTGGCGGCGCCGCTGCTCGCGAAAGTTGAGATAGGCTTCGGCCCACGAGACGTGGCCGGTCTCACGCAAGACCAACCCGGTCAGCTCAGCGACCCGTTCTGTGCTGCGCGGGGCGTCGGGCTCGGCCACCAGCAGCTGGCTGACGACCTCGGCGAGCTCCTGGGCCAGGCTGGGGTCGCCGTGGCCGCTGGCCTCGGCCGCGCGCCGGATCGACTGGCAGAGCTTGGCATTATCGAGGGGGACGCGGCGGCCGTCCCGTTTGCTGAGAGTGTCCATGGCAGGCTCAAGGTTCCAACAGCGGGCGCATCGCCTCGACGAACTCGTGGATGTCCTGGAACTCCCTGTAGACCGAAGCAAAGCGCACGTAGGCAACCTGGTCGATCAACTTCAGATGCTCGAGCACCCTCTCACCGACATGGCGGGACGCGATCTCGCGCAGCTGGGATCCGATCAGGTCACGCTCGACGTCCTCACACAGACCCTCGAGACGTTCGACGGGGATCGCACGTTTCTCACAGGCGCGCTTGAGTCCCCGCAGGATCTTGTCCCGGCGGAAGGGTTCACGGGTGCCTTGCTTCTTGACCACCCGCAGCACGCGGTCGACACGTTCGTAGGTCGTGAAACGCTGTCCGCAATCGAGGCACTCACGGCGGCGGCGGATGGCTGCCCCGTCCTGGGCCGAGCGCGAGTCGACAACCTTGTCACGGTCGATGTGGCAGAACGGACAGCGCATGCGGCGACCTCTCGGGATGGGGGAGCCGAGTCTACTGTCTGGCTCCTCATGTGTCGACGGTCCTGCCCGCATGTCGCCACAGGAGCCTGTTCTGAGCGCTGCAAGTGGTGGAGGGCTCTGGACCTGAGGCCCACTGCAGCGTAGACTGTGCGTGCTGTGGCAGGAAGTTGGGCAGGAGGACGAGCATGGGTCCGGTGGTGGAGCATCGCGTCTGCGAGCTGAAGACCGGTGACGGTACGAGGCTATTCGCACAACGTTGGGCCCCTTCGGGCACCATCCGAGCTGAGTTGGTGTTGGTGCACGGCTTCGCGGAACACTGCGGGCGCTACTGGAAGCTGGCCGATGAGCTGAATCGGCGAGGGATGGCGGTGTCGGCCGTGGACTTGCGCGGACATGGCCGCTCATCAGGTACGCGGGGTTTCGTACAACACTTCGACGAGTATGGTGCGGACGTCGAAGCGTTGCTCGAAATGGTCCGCGAGCAGGGCGTTGAGGCGCCCCGCTTTCTGCTGGGCCACAGTATGGGGGGCCTGGTGGCAGCCCGCTTCCTGCAGACTCACAGCCGGCACGGTTTCGAGGCGGCCCTGTTCTCGGGCCCTTTCTTCGGCTTCGGCACGCCGGTGCCGCTGTTGAAGGACCTGGCGGCACGCATTCTGGCAAGGGTTGCGCCCACCTTTTCGTTGCCGACCGAGATCGCGGCTGAGAGCCTGAGCCACGATCCGGATGAGATGGCACGCTACGAGTCGGACCCGCTGGTGCTGGGCCGTGCGACCAGCGGCTGGTACATCCAGGCCTGCAAGGCGCAGCAGGCGGTCTTCCAGCAAGCTGGCAGGATTGAGCTGCCTCTGTTGGTCCTGCTCGGGGGTGAGGACATCGTGGTCTCCCGGCCCGACGTCGAACGCTTCGTGGTTGAGGTCGGCTCCGAGGACAAGTCGCTGGTCATATTCCCTGAGCTGCGCCATGAGATCTTCAATGAGCGTGAGCCCGACCGCCAGGAAGTGATCGATTGTGCGCTGCGCTGGTTGGACGCTCGCTGCTGAGACTTTTGGTCGTATCTGGCCAGCCCTCTTCGGAGTCCGAAGGAGAAACCATGGAACCGAGGTGCAACAAAGAGCAGCTGGGACGCAATCCGCAGGCCTATGGCCGCGGCGAAGGGCTCACTCCGTTGCAGCCTCTCGATCTGCAGGCGGTCTCGGGGGTCTCCGAGCTGGTCGCGGCGATGGAGCACACGGCGTTCGGCGGCCGTACTGTGGGGAAGGCGGCGCGACTGTTCGAGGCGATGGTGCGCGACTCCTCCATGCGCGTGGTGCTGACGCTCTCGGGGGCGATGACGGTCGCCAAGATGGGGCTGGTGATCTGCGACATGATCGAAAGCGGCATGGTGCACGCCATCGTGTCGACGGGTGCTTTGGTCTGCCACGGCTTTGTCGAGAATGCCGGCATGAAGCACTTCGAGGCACCTGCCGAGACGGATGCGGCGCTCTACCACAAAGGCTACAACCGCGTCTACGACACTCTGGAGCTCGAGTCCAACCTCGACAGCGTACAGGCCATCACGGAGAAGGCCTTTGCGCTCCATGGCGACGAGCAGGAGGTCTGGTGCAGCGAGAGCACCTGCCGGATGCTCGGCCGCTATCTGGCAGAGACACAGCCCGGGCGCGGCATCCTCAGCGCGGCCTACAAGCACAACGTGCCGATCTACATCCCGGCCTTCAGCGATTCGGAGTTGGGGCTCGAGCTGGGGATCGTCAACATCAAGCGCCAGAGGGCCGGCAAGACGCCCCTGGGCTTCAACCCGTTGCTCGACCTCGAGCACTATGCACGCTGGATCCTCGCTTGCGACAAGGCCGGCATCTTCACCATCGGGGGAGGTGTGCCGCGCAACTGGGCACAGCAGATCGGTCCCTACCTCGATGTGATCTCAGACCGTATCGATCCTGAGCTCGGGGCTTTCTTCCGCTTCCACAGCGGCATCCGCATCTGCCCCGAACCAGTGCATTGGGGCGGTCTGTCGGGCTGCACCTATGCCGAGGGAGTGTCGTGGGGCAAATTCGTGCCGCGCGCGGAGGGGGGCGAGTGGGTCGAGGTGCCCGCCGACGCCACCATCGCCTGGCCCTTGATCATCAAAGCCGTGCTCGAGCGTTTGGCGCGAGACTGAGCGGAAGGGGAGCCGAATGTCCGTGATCAGTAGCGCCCTTCAGGTGCATTCTCCCGAGTTCCGCCGCAACGACACCGCGATGCGGGGCCTGGTGGCCGACCTGCGTGCGAAGGTCGGCGCCGCGCAACAGGGGGGCAGCGAGCGTTCCCGCGCCAAGCATCTCAAGCGCGGGAAACTGCTGCCTCGCGAGCGGGTCTTGCGCCTGCTCGACCCGGGCGCGCCCTTTCTCGAGCTGTCGCAGTTGGCGGCCTATGGCATGTATGGTGGCGGCATCCACTGTGGCGGAATCATCACCGGCATCGGCCGCGTCGGCGGGCGTGAGTGCCTGATTGTGGCCAACGACGCGACGGTCAAGGGCGGCAGCTACTTTCCGATCACGGTCAAGAAACACCTGCGCGCCCAAGAGATCGCCGAGCAGAATCGGCTGCCATGCATCTACCTGGTCGACTCCGGGGGCGCCAACCTGCCCAACCAGGATGATGTCTTTCCCGACCGGGAGCACTTTGGACGCATCTTCTTCAACCAGGCACGCATGTCTTCGCTGGACATTCCCCAGATCGCCGTGGTGATGGGCAGTTGCACGGCGGGGGGCGCCTATGTCCCGGCGATGGCTGACGAGAGCATCATCGTCAAAGATGTCGGCACCATTTTTCTGGGCGGTCCGCCACTGGTCAAAGCAGCCACGGGGGAGGTGGTCAGTCCCGAAGAGCTCGGCGGAGCCGATGTGCACACGCGCATCTCCGGGGTGACCGACCACTACGCGCTCAACGACCTGCACGGCCTGGGGCTCGCCCGCAGGATCGTCTCGCACCTCAACCGGCCGAAGCGCATGGATCTCGAGCTGCGTGCGCCGCGCGAGCCGGCCTACGATCCCGCAGAGCTCTATGGGATTGTGCCGACCGACCGCCGCAAGCCCTACGATGTGCACGAAGTGATCGCGCGTTTGGTCGACGGCAGCGAGCTCGACGAATTCAAGCGCTTGTACGGCAGCACCCTGGTCTGCGGCTTCGCGCATATTCTCGGCTACCCGGTGGGCATTGTGGCCAACAACGGCATCCTGTTCTCGGAGTCGGCCCTGAAGGGGGCGCACTTCATCCAGCTGTGCAGCCAGCGTGGCATTCCCCTGGTGTTCCTCCAGAACATCGCCGGTTTCATGGTCGGCCGGAAGTACGAGCACGGCGGCATCGCCAAGGACGGCGCCAAGATGGTGACCGCCGTGGCCTGCGCGCAGGTGCCGAAGTTCACCGTGATCATCGGCGGCAGCTTTGGGGCCGGGAACTACGGCATGTGCGGCCGGGCGTACAGCCCCCGACTGTTGTTCATGTGGCCCAATGCGCGCATCTCGGTGATGGGCGGCGAGCAGGCGGCCAGTGTGCTGGCAACCATCCAGCGCGACGCCCGCGAGCGCCGTGGCGAGGTCTGGAGCGCCGAGGCGGAGGCGGCATTCCGGCGTCCCCTGCTCGAGCAATATGAGACCCAGGGCCACCCCTACTATGCCAGCGCACGCCTCTGGGACGACGGCATCATCGATCCCCTTCAGACACGCACTGTGCTGGGTCTGGGCATTTCGGCGGCCCTGAACGCTCCGATTCCGCAGACGCGGTTCGGGGTCTTCCGCATGTGAGGAGTGCCATGTTCGAGAAGATCCTGATCGCCAACCGCGGAGAGATCGCCTGCCGCATCATCCGCAGCTGCCGGCGCTTTGGCGTGCGGACTGTGGCGGTCTATTCGGAGGCAGACCAGTACGCGCTGCATGGCCAGATGGCTGACGAGGCCCATCCCATCGGGCCGGCTCCCGCGGCGGAGAGCTACCTGGTCGGCGATCGCTTGATCGCGCTGGCGCAGCGCACCGGGGCGCAGGCCATCCACCCGGGCTATGGCTTCCTCAGCGAGAATGCGGCCTTTGCCCAGGCGGTGGTCGAGGCGGGCCTGGTGTTCGTCGGTCCGCCGGCCGAGGCGATCCGGGCGATGGGTGACAAGAGCGCGGCCAAGACGCGCATGCGTGCGGCAGGTGTGCCCGTGGTGCCCGGCTATGAGGGGGAAGACCAGAGCCTCGAGCGCTTCCTGGCCGAGGCCGAGCGGACGGGTTACCCCGTGCTGCTCAAGGCCAGCGCCGGGGGTGGTGGCAAGGGGATGCGCCGGGTCGACCGGGCCGAAGATCTCGAGGCGGCCTTGACCGGCGCGCGGCGTGAGTCGCAGAAAGCCTTCGGTGACCAGCGCATGCTGCTCGAGAAGTACATTCTCGGCCCGCGCCACATCGAGGTGCAGGTCTTCGCCGACAGCCATGGCCAGGTCGTGCACCTGTTTGAGCGCGACTGCTCGGTGCAGCGCCGGCATCAGAAAGTCGTCGAGGAAGCGCCGGCACCCGGTATCTCCCAGGCGATGCGCACGCGCCTGGGGACCGCCGCGGTCGAGGCGGCTCGGGCGATCGACTATGTCGGCGCGGGCACGGTGGAGTTCATCGCCGATGCCGACGAGAACTTCTACTTCATGGAGATGAACACGCGGCTGCAGGTCGAGCATCCGGTGACCGAGATGGTGACCGGCCAGGATCTGGTCGCCTGGCAGCTGCAGGTGGCCTCGGGCGAGCCGCTTCCGCACAGTCAGGACGAGCTCGAGATCAAAGGCCACGCCATAGAAGTGCGCCTCTACGCCGAGGATCCCGGCCGTGACTTCCTGCCCGCCAGTGGTTGGATCGAGCACCTCGAGTGGCCCGAGGCCTCGCCGTATCTGCGTGTAGAGACAGGCGTGCAGGCCCGCGATCGGATCAGCGTGCACTACGACCCGATGCTGGCCAAGTTGGTCGTTTGGGACGCGAGCCGTGCGTTGGCGCTGCGCCGATTGCGGCGGGCGCTGGACCAGACCCGCATCGCGGGCTTGTGCACCAACCTGGCGTTCCTGTACGCGGTGGCGAACCATCCGGAGTTCGCTGCGGGCTCGGTGACCACCGATTTCATCGCCCGGAACCGCGACGATCTGATTCCTGAGCAGCGTCCCGCCGACGATCCGGTGCTGGCTGCGGCGGTGTTGCATCTGCTGCTCGAGCGCGCACAGGTCGCCAAGGAGCGCGCGGCCCAGAGCTGCGATCCGAGGTCTCCCTGGACGCTGGCGGAGGGCTGGCGCCTCAACGACCAGGCCTCGGAGCGGGTGGCTTTTGAAGAGGGACCCGAAGTCGAAGTGGCGTACCTCGGCGGAGGATGCTACCAGTTGGCGCTGCCTGGGGGACGCTACGAAGCCCGCGCGCGGCTCGAAGATCATGAGCTGGTCTTCTCCCTCGATGGCGCACGGCAACGCGCCACAGTCGTGGCACAGGCGCAGCAACGCACAGTGATGTTGCAGCATCGGGTGCATACGCTGACCCATATAGACCCGCTGGCCAGCGTCGCCCATGTTGACGATACGGCTGGGTCCTTGACGTCGCCCATGCCCGGACGCATCATCGAGGTGCTTGTGGAGGTGGGGGCCGCGGTGACGCGCGGCCAGCCGCTCTTGATCCTCGAGGCGATGAAGATGGAGCATACTGTGTCCGCACCTGCCGACGGCGTGGTCGAGGCCCTGCACTTCCCGGTCGGGGCCCTGGTCGAAGAGGGGGTCGTGCTCGTCGCCTTCGCCGCCAGTGGCAGCGAAAAAGGCGCGTGATGGGCCTTCCCAGCCATGTCAAGCTGGTCGAGGTCTCGCCGCGGGACGGGTTGCAGAACCTGAAGTCCTTCATCCCCACTGCCCAGAAGCTGCACCTGATCGAGGCGCTCTCCGCTGCGGGACTGCCCGTGATCGAGGCGACCAGTTTCGTGTCGCCGCGCTGGGTGCCGCAGATGGCTGATTGCCGTGAGGTGATGGAGGGCATCGCCCGCCGCGACAACGTCGTCTACAGTTGCCTGGTCCCGAACTTGAAGGGCTTTCAGGTCGCTTGTGACGCCGGTGCCACCGAGATCGCGGTGTTCGCGGCGGCTTCGGACACCTTCTCGATGAAAAACACCAACTGCACGGTTGAAGAGAGCTTCGAGCGGTTGGAAAAGGTCTGCAACGCGGCGCGCGAGCGCGGCATCCGCGTGCGGGGGTACATCTCTTGCGTGCTGGGCTGCCCGTACCAGGGCGAGGTCCCCGTTCCCGAAGTGGTCAAAGTCGTCGAAGCCCTGGATGCGATGGGCTGCTACGAGATCTCGCTCGGAGACACGATCGGCGTGGGCACGCCCGCCAAGGCCCAACGTATGGTCAAGCAGGTGGCCGAGGTCGTACCGATCGGGCGGCTGGCCGCGCACTTCCACGACACCTACGGTCAGGCCCTGGCCAACATCCTGGCGGTCCTCGAGTTGGGATTGTCAGTGGTGGACGCTTCCGTCACGGGCTTGGGCGGCTGCCCGTATGCACGTTCGGCTTCAGGGAATGTCGCCACCGAGGATGTCGTCTACATGCTCGACGGTATGGGAATAGAGACGGGGGTCGACCTGCAGCGGTTGCTCGAGGCAGGCCGATTCGTAAGGGACACGATGGGACTCGAGCCCGTCAGCCGGGTGTTTCAGGCGTTGAACCGGAAAAGCTCGGTGTACTGACAGCACATCAACAGTGAGGGCCGCGCCATGCGTATCCGCCACATCCTTTGTCCGGTGGACTTTTCGAGCTTTTCTGCCCACGCGCTGCAGGTGGGGATCCGCCTGGCACGTATCTTTGGAGCGCACCTGAGCGTCTTGCATATCCGCGAGTTCGATCCGGCCTCCGAGACGCGGCTGATGGAGTTTGTCGAAGAGCACAACCAGGGTGCCCTCGCCGACATCTCGCGCCACATCGAGGTGGGCCATGCCGCGTACGCGTCGATCGATTTCGCCCGCGACAATGCGGTCGATGTGATCTTGTGCGGCAGCCACGGACGCACGGGCGTCGAGCGCGCGCTGCTGGGCAGCGTGGCGGAGAAGTTGGTGCGTCACGCGAAGTGCCCGGTCTGGGTGATGCGCGGTGACGAGGACAAGATTCCTCCTCTGAGCATACTCATCGCCACCGACTTGACCCCGACCAGTCAGTCGGCGCGTCGGATGGCGATCTACCTGGCTGTGGGCTTTGGCTGCAAGCTGGCAATTCTGCACGTGGTGCCCCAGCCTGATGAGCACGAAGGGGAAGAGGCACTCAGCGCCTTCTATGACGCCGCGCGTGCTGAGGCCGAAGCTGGTCTGAGCTCGATCGACAGCGAAGAGACCCTGGTCATCACGCGCGAGGTGGCAGTGGGCAAGCCCTGGGAGGCGATCGTGGCGCGGGCAAAGGCCCTCGATACTGGTTTGATCGTGACGGGAACCCATGGCCGCACCGGGCTCGATCGCTGGGTGTTGGGCAGCGTCGCTGACAAGGTTGTGCGCAACGCGCATTGTCCGGTGCTGACCGTCCCACATCTTCCCGGGGCTTGAGAACAGATGCGACGCCTGACACTTGTCGAAGCCCGGCGCGCCTGGTTTTCCGGCCAACGATTTGCTGGGGGAGCTCCGGCCGCGTCTGTGCCAGGCGGCTGGATGCGCAACCTGGGGGGCATCTCCAGCTACCTGAGTCTGGCAGCCCGCTGCGCCGAGAGCCCCGAGACCATCCGTTCGTTGCTGGCATCGGATCAGCTGCGCGTCGTGCCGGGGGTGCGCAACTGCATCTGGCTGCTGCCGGCGGAAGACGTGCCCCTGGCCCTGCGGGTCGCCGACGCCCACTACCGCAAACGCAGCCTGCGCGAGCTCTCCCAGGCAGGGGTCAGCGCAGAAGAGCTGCCTACGCTCGAGGCGGCCGTCTTGGAAGCTCTCGAGCACGGGCCGCAGAGGCCGCAACAGCTGCGTGCACGGCTGCCGGCTGAGCTCGCCCGAAGCCTGGGGCCGGCGGGTAAGAAACGGGGGCATTCGACGGCCCTGCCCGCCTGCCTGCGCTTGCTCGAGGGAGAGGGGCGGGTGCAACGGCGCCTGGCCAACAACGAGCTGGCAAGCGAGAAGCTGCTGTGGAGCCTCCCCGAGCGCGATCCGTTGGCGAGCAGCGAGGCTCTGGAGGACGAGCACAAGCGGGCCCAGGCGTTGGCCCGTCGCTACTTTGCCTGGGCGGCCCCGGCCACCCTGACCGAGTTTGTCGGTTGGAGTGGGTTGGGAAAACGTGTGGCGGGCAAGGCCCTGAAGACTCTCGAGTTGCTCGAGTTGGCGATGGAAGGCAGGGACGAGCCCGTCTGGATGGCGCATGATGGGCTCGCCAGGCTGGACGCATCACCTGAGCCCGAAGGAGTCCGGCTGCTCGCCTCGTTGGACAACCTGCACGCTCTGCGAGACGCGCCGCGGCTTTTCTGCGCGCCGCAACACCATGGCCGCGAGTTGCCGACGAGAGGCAGCAGCAGCCAGGCCATCGGCGAACTGAAGTGGATGTGGCTGCGTCCCCTGTTCCATGGCAGTGAGTGGGTAGGGATGTGGGACTGGGATCCTGACGAGGGTCGCGCGGTTGTTCGCACATTTTCCTCCGGTAAAGATCCTTTTGCGGCGCAGCTTGAGCAGGCCGCTGAAGAGATGAGCCGCTTCATCTGCGCAGCTCTGGCGGGCAACGCGAAGATGAACTCCATCGACTCGGAGTCTGGCCAACGCAAACGCGTGGCCCGTTTGCTCGGTGATGCCTCCTGAGCGCCGAAAACTCGTCGCTGGACCTGGTCAGGTCTTGCGGAGTGTGCTGGTTTGTGGCACATTCGGCCTGATCCATGTTGTTAGGAGTTCTGCATGGCGCGCCACAGTCTCGTCGGTCTGGCAGTCTGCCTCAGCGTGTTCCTCGGTTGCAGCCAGGGGGGCTCGTCGGGGTCCGGAGGGTCGAGTGCCTCCAGCACCCAGCCGCCGAGCTCGCAGCCGCCGAGCTCGCAGCCGCCGAGCACCCAGCCGCCGAGCACCCAGCCGCCGGCCCCGACTCCGACTCCGACTCCCACCCCCATTCCGGTCGTGGTGCTCGACAGCGGCAGCTTCAGCCTGTTGACCTACAACGTCGCGGGCCTGCCGCAGGGCCTCTCAGGCTCGAATCCGACCGTCAACATCCCCCAGATCAGCCCGCTGCTGAACAGCTATGACATGGTGTTGGTGCAGGAAGACTTCGCCTACAACACCCTGTTGACCCAGGATGCCTACCATCCCTACCAGTCGATCACCAGCCAACCGAGTACGGCGCTGGGCCCCGACGGGCTCAACCGCTTCGCCGATTTCTCGTTCAGCGGTTTCTATCGCGAGAAGTGGATGTTCTGCTTTGGAACCTTCAGCAACGCCAATGACTGCCTGTCCGAGAAGGGCTTCTCATTCGCGACCCACCTGATCGCTCCCGGCGTGGAGATCGATGTCTACAATCTGCACGCCGATGCGGGCGGGGCTCCCGGAGATGTGCAGGCACGCACCGATCAATTCGCGCAGCTGGCCACCTACATTCTGGCACAGTCGGCCAACCGCGCGATTCTGGTCGCCGGTGACACCAATCTGGGCGGTTTTGATCCTGATGACGAGCCGGTGTTGGTCGACTTCATGCAAGTCTGTGGGCTGACAGACAGCGCGCGCCACCTCGGCATGCAAGAGAAGATCGATCGGGTCCTTTTCCGTTCGGGCGACCATGTTCTGCTCGAGGCCGTTTTCTGGAGAATCGCCGACGAATTCGTCGATGCAGCCGGGAATGATCTCTCCGACCACAACGGCATCCACGTCGACATCGATTGGACTCTCACGAACTGACGTGCCCGTTGTGTTTTGAGGTTCCTGGCGTCAAAATAAGAGCAACAGAAGAGTTCAGTTCAGCGGATCTGCAAGCCGGTGCCCGACCTTGTGTCGCCGGATAGGGGGATGCATGCCTGGCTTCGAATGGAACAGTGACACGCCCAAGCCCGATCCCGCGGCGGATGCGACCTTGTTTCCCGTCAGCTACACACTCGATGTGCATGCCTGGGAAAACGACACCGAGGGCGCGCTGCTCGAGAACATTCCCGCCAAGAAATGGTGGGTCTATACCGGCTTGCCCGGCGGCGCAAAGTTCAAGCTCGAGAATGCCTGGCAGCTCAAAGACAACGCGGTCGGTGGCAAGCTGTTCAAGGGCACGGACTACCACTTCTTCTGCAGCCCCCCCGGCGCGGCGCTGGAGACAAGCTGGCTGAGCTCGCAGGTCAAAGAGGCCGATGCCCAAAAGGTCAACACCGGTGATCCCCAGGGCAAAAAGCTCGCCGTCAAGCTGAAGCTCAAGTGCGTCAAGTTGCCCTTGGGGAGAGACGCGAAGATCAATCTGCCCGCGTGTACGCTGGCCCGGGTGTACGTGCCGTCGAAGCGTGGGGGAGTGCTGCGTATCGTGCACGCAGATTCCAAGGCCCAGCTCTCACTCTTCCATCCCGATCTGAAGACTCCGTACAAGGGCTTCAAGGAGCGGGACGAGAAGTGCAAACCCACTGGCAGCGCCGAAGAGCTCAAGGCCGACAAGCAGCTGACGGTGTTTCTCAAGCAGGGTGAGTACAAGTGGTTCTACGTGCTGGCATCGAAGCCCGGCAAGGTGTACGCCGAATACTACGAAGAGGCTTTCCCGCGCGAGAAGGATGATACGCCCTTCTTCCCGTACCACTTCTACTATTGGCCCGTGAACCAGAAAGAGCCTTTCGAGACCAAGAACGCCGTGCTCTACCGCTACGCCAAGGCGTTTGGCAAGGACGCAGACGAGGTGGTCTGGTGGGAGATCGGTGGGGCCGAAGCGATCAAGGACGGCAAGGCGAAAGGCCACGCAGAAGTGCTGAAGAAGGCGGCGGTCTCCTACTACGAAGACAAAGACCTCGGCCATTACCGTCCGAAGCAGCCTGGCTGGGCGGGCCACTGCCACAACGCCGCCCCCGCGGCGATGATGTTCAAAGAGCCCGACAAGGCTGGCAAGTCCCACAACAGCGTGAAGTTCAGCCAGAGCGAGCTCGAGTTCATCCAGACCGAATTCGCCGGCAACTACATTCAGGTCGGGGGCCCCAACAGCTGGAGCATGCCCAAGCTCAACCTCAGCTACTGGATCCACTACAAGGTCAAGTCCGGCACCACCTGGACCGACAATGTCGTCAAGAACCCGAAGGGTGGTCCGTTGGACCTGACCTACTACTTCAAGCCGGCGGACACCGATCCCGGTTCGAAATTGGCCGATCTGTTGCACACGCGCTTCAAGTACAGCGAGCCAGACTACGTGCAGATGGATCCGGCCATGTGCCAGAAAGAGGCGGACCGTATTTTCAAGCTGTTTGGGGACAAGAAGGGCTTCAACGACCACGTGAAGAAATGGTGGATCAAGGTCGGTGTCGACTTCCTCGACGGGGCGATGAAGCTGGTGGGTGTCCACGGTGAGCCCGCTCTGGGCAACATCCGCGCCAACCAGGCGAGCGAAGACTACTCGCCGATCTGGAACAACTGCCTGATGTACGTGCGCGCGAACTTCACCCAACGCCAGGGCAGCAGCGACGAGAAAGAGCTGACCATGGTCAACGATTTCTACTTCAACATCGACAATGCCAAGATGATCGGCAAGCCGACCTGCAATGTTTCCAAGGGCGAGATCGTGCCCAAGGACTTCTGGGGACGGCGCCAGAAGCTCGACATGAAGTACAAGGACAGTGGAGATGCGGACAAGGGCGATGCGAACAACAAGTTCACATCCTTCAGTTTCTTCATGGGCAGTCCCTTCCCGGGCGAGCTGTACATGACCAGCTACCTGCTTGCCCCGCGCCTGCCCGTGGCCACCAGCCGCAATCCCCAGGACGACTTCGGCGGCGGCAACCCCTACATCGACCGCGTACCGCTGGACAAGAAGATCATCGAGCTGCGCGACAAGTACGCCTGAAACCCCGACGAGAGGACATTGCATGGCTAGCTTCGAGCTGCCCGTCTGGAGCAGAGGCCAGAGCTTCGAGCTCGAGGCCGACCTGATGCACCAACTGTATGGGCGCTTCCGCGTGCCGGTCTTCGACCACCCCAAGGCCCCCAAAGAATGGCGGGACACGAAAGAGGAAGTGGTGGAGTCGGCCTGGCGCGTCGACGTGGTGGCAGCACCCGAATCCCCCGCCGGTGTGGGAGAGGTTGCGCTCAACCTGATCTGCACTTCGGTCGACAGTCCTTTCTCGGGTAGCGCCTACCGTTTGAATCTGCTGCGCGAACGGGTGGAGCCCGCCGATGGCAGCGAAACCGCCGTGGTCGAGGATAGCGACGAGGAGCCGCCCGCCAATCGCGTCCGCCTGCTTGAGGTCTGCGCCCTGCGGCCGCCCGAGCCGAAAGCTGCGGACGACGAGGCTGCGGAGGAAGAAGACAACGGAACAGTCTTGGCGAGCCAGCTCAGCGCGCCGGAGAGCGATCCGGTCTTCGATCCCTTCACCGAGCTGGGTTGGTTGTTTGACTTCCCGCAATTGAACGCGGTCTTCGAGCCCAGCGAAGAAGCCGAAGACTTCGTGGTCGACGGCTTCACCTGCCAGCAAGAGCTGCGCGATGCCGGCGGAGCCTGCGAATTCTGCTGGAGCTACGCTGCCCCGGCCGCGCCGGTGGTGCGTACCACGTTGCGTTGGCAGGATGGCCAGCCGTGGTACGCTGAGCTACGCCGTGAGAGTGTGGTCGTCGATGACGAGGCGGGCACAGAAGACGCGCGGATGACTGCTTCGATCCGGTTGAAGTAGGCGCGGGTCAACCTTGCCGATCCGGTTGAACCAGGCGCGCAAATCAACCCCGCTGCAACGCGCTCCAGTTGCCGCCCCAGGCGCGTGCCAGGCTCTGCGCCTCGATCTCCGAAGCCACCTTCTTGAAGCGCGCTCCCGAGCGTCCAGAGACGAAATTCTGGCAGGCCGGCCAGGCCTTGAAGACCGGGTGTAGCTATCTGGGTCAACCGACTCCAGTGTTTGGGGAGGAGCTTGCCTTCAGTCGTTGTCAGAGGTAAAATTTGAGGCACGTCAAATATTTACCCAAGACCCTTGGAATGTGCGTCTGCAAGAGCGCTTTGGAATTGCAGAGACGTCACAGCAAGGTTC
Source organism: Planctomycetota bacterium (assembly GCA_029260765.1). Lineage (GTDB taxonomy): Bacteria > Planctomycetota > J058 > JAJDCP01 > JAJDCP01 > JAJDCP01. Next base: position 131,144 of record JAJDCP010000011.1, on the reverse strand, counting down.
TTGAATGAAGGGGAAATCATGCGTCCCGGCACGGTCCGTCTCAGTTGGCCACAGCTCGCCCTCATGGTGGGCGCTCTCTTGATCATTCCCACATGGTTGCAAGGTACCGTCAGCTTGCCGAATACATTCGTGGCCGGCGAGGCCGCCAGCGCCGCTGCGGTCAACGCCAACTTCACCGTCCTCGCAGATGCGGTCAACACCAACGAGACCGGGATCCAGAACAACTTCGGCCAGATCGACACCAACGTCAACACGACGGACGTCGCTCAGCAGACCGCGATCGACGACCTGGAACTTGCGGTCGCCGATTTGCAAGCCGCGAGCGGCGGCGGGGGATCCGATGCCACCTATCGCTGGGCGGTGTGGTCGAGCTATGGCCAGTCGCACGGTGTTTGGTATGGCAACAACAACAACTCGCTCTTTGGTGGGGTCTTTCCTTCGAACTGGGGGGATGGCGGTGCCCGTGCATCCCAAATGAGCTCAGATCTACAAGTGCTCGGCACCCTCTTCAACAAGAAGGGCTACGCCAACGCGAACGCGACGATCTGGGCTGACGAATGGTACTCCCAGTCCTCGACCAATTCCAAACACGCCGGTGCCCTCTTCAGGATTGAGAACACCACCGGTAGCCCGATCGACTGGACGGTGAGCTTCTTCGCGACCGCGTACGGAGGTTGGGGTGAGCGGGCCAGCGTCTCCCTCAACGGCAGCAACTGGGATAGCGGAGGATCGGACTTCGGACCCAATGTCTTGCACAACTTGACGCTCACCGTCCCTGCCAATTCGACCGCCACCGCTATTTTCGTAGCTGGGTCCTCCAGCTCCAATGGCACCCGATCTTGTTTCCTGGCGTTTTCTAACGACTCGCTCAGTTTGCCCGCGGGTCTGCAATTCGTCGACGACCTGCCGTAACTGTCGGTCCCCTTTAGCTCCCCCTGCCACAATAGCCCGTTTGTGGACGATTGCGGCCGGTCCACAGATCCCACAAGGCATGTCAAGGCAGGCTGAGGTTGGTCAGCAGCAGCCAAGTTGTTGATCTCAGCGTGAGTTCGCGACCGGCCCCATCAACCTGAGGTGGTCGTTGAACCGCTGAGGAATGCAGGCTTACCCGAAACCCTGTGAGCAAATCAACCCCGCTGCAACGCGCTCCAGTTACCACCCCAGGCGCGCGCCAGGCTCTGCGCCTCGATCTCCGAAGCGACCTTCTTGAAGCGGGCTCCCGAGCGTCCAGAGACGAAATTCTGGCAGGCCGGCCAGGCCTTGAAGAGCCGGAGCTCACCCTGCACCAGAGCCAGGTAACCCCAGGCTTTGCCGCCGCTCTTGCTCTTCTTTTTCTTCTTGCTCGCTGCATTGATTGTAGGCCGCGGGCAGCGGTCTTCTTTGGCCAGGGGGCCGGCGAGCAGCTCGGGTTCGCGACCCTTGGAGTAGGCCTGCGCGATGCTGTCGACCCGCTCGTTGCCGGCGTGGCCTGCGTGGCCGGGCACGTGCAGCCATTGCACCCCGAGCTCCTGGTTGACGGCGTCCAGAGCCTCCCACAGGTCTTGATTGAGCACGGGGGTGCCCTTGGCCGTGCGCCAACCCCGGCGCTTCCAGCCCTTCACCCAGGAGGTGACGCCCTTGATGACATAGCTGCTGTCGGTGTACAGGTCGACGTCGCCCGGGGCGCTGGCGGCCACGAACCGCAACGCCTCGAGCGCGGCAGTCATCTCCATGCGGTTGTTGGTCGTCTTGGGCGCAGGTCCGCCCAGCTCGACCACACTGTCCTGGTGCTGATACTCTATGCGTGCGGCCCATCCTCCGGTCCCGGGGTTGCCACTGCAGGCGCCATCGGTAAAAATCAGGTAAGCTGCTTTCATGAATCCTCTACGGAGCTTGGGGCGCCGGCATTAGACCTGCCGCGTCGCTCTGGTGCAAGACCGCGCTCCGTCCCTGGTCGAGGCAGGTATGGCACACGACTCCTCTGCGAGCAACCGTTTCCCGACAGCTCCGATCGACGTGCAACAGGTGGTCAAAGATCCCCCTGTCGAGTCGAAGGGCCGACTGAAAGCGGGACTTCTCGATCTGGCTGAGACCATGCAGATGTTGGCCGCCTCGCGGCGCAGCGGCATTCTGTACGTGTCTCTAGAGCCGGGCGCCACGGTGCGCGTCCTGGTTGAGAACGGGGTGATCAAGGCGGTCAAGAACTCCGCTTCGACGCGCTCGACGGCCCACGCGCTCTACAAGCTCGGCTTGATCGAGTCGAGCACCTTTGAGGGCATCAACCTCAACACCAAGAAGAGCTTGAAACAGAGCTGGCTCGAGCGCAACGTCATCACCCCCAATGAGCTCAACAAAGCCGCCCGCTACCTGGCGATGGAAGAGCTGATCGACTGCATGAACGCCGATGCGCCTGAGATCAGCTTTTCTCCGGACGAGCCTGCCTCCAGTGCGTTCGACCCCAGCGAGCTGCTCGATACGGTCGAGATCGGGCCGCTCAGCCTGCTGATGGACGCAGCCCGGCGTGAAGACGAGATGGAGCAGCTCAAGGATCGTCTCCCCGACGAGGCTGATGTGCTGGTGCCCTTGCCCCAGGCGGTAGGCGAAGAAGGGCTCGAGGCCGAGCTGATGCAGCTATGTGATGGCAACCGCACTGTCGAAGAGCTGTGCCTCGAGGCGCGTGCCACCCGCAATGAGGTGCTGCGCGCGGTGGTCGATCTGCTCGAAGACCACAAGATCGTGCCCCTGGGACCCAAAGAGCTGCTCGAGGTCTTCGCCCGTAATGAACGTTCGGGGCACTACGTCAAAGCCCTGCGCGTCTTCGAGCGTCTCGAGGCCCAGGTCGATATCGGTTCAGAGGTCGCGGAAATGGCGGCTCGGGCCTGCGAGCTTTCCGGCAAGGCCGAAGAGGCGGCGCGGCGTTACCGCGAGCTCGCCGAGCTCAAGAAGAAGTCTGAAGAGCCGAACCGGGCCGTCGCGCACCTCGAGCGCGCCATCCGGCTGCGCCCGCAGGACATGTCCTCGCATCGTGACCTGGTTTTGCTGTTTCACGAGATGCGCCAGCTAGAGAATCTGATCAAGGCACTCTGGCGGATGGTGGACGCGAGCCAAGAGGCCGAGGCCGATGGCGATCAGCGTTGGGCCCTCGAGTACCTGATCAAGCTCGACCCCAAAGACGAGCGACCGCTGCTGATGTTGGCGGACTTCTTCGCCGGCCAGGACGAGCCGCACAAGGCGGTCACCTACCTCGAGCAGTTGGCCGAGAGGCATTGCAGCAACAGTGAGCTCGACAAGGCTGTCGAGATCTACTCGCGGATTCTCGAGGTCGACAACGGGCATGTGACCGCGCGCCTGCAACGCGCCTCGCTGCTCACCCAGAAGGGCGAGATCGAGCGCGCCATCAACGACTACAAGCGGCTCGAGCACGACCTGAAGGATACCGGTGTGATCGGTGTCAGCGGCGACGAGCTGATCCAGATGTACTCCCGGCTCTTGAAGCAGCAACCCAACAACGCCGCGGTGCGCGACCTGCTGATCGATGCACAGCTCGAAGATGCCAATCCCGTGGCCGCGTGGGAGACGCTCAAGCCGAACCTGGAGGACACCGAGACGGCGGTCAAGGATGGGACCTTCGAGCGCCTGACCAAGCTCTTCAAGATGTTGCCTGGAGACGAGGTCATCGGCTTGTCGTTGGCGCGGGTGGCGAGTTGGCGGGGCGACCGCGAGCTGCAGTCGAGAGTGATGCGGCAGCTGGCCCAGAGCAGCCTCGACCGTGACCGGCCGTCGGCGGCCGAAGGCTTCCTGCTGAAGTTGCTCGAAGAGCAGCCGTTCGACCTCGAGGCCCACAAAGGCCTGGCCGATATCCACCGCAGCCGTGGGGAGCTGAGCCTGGCGGCGCAGAAGGTCTTGGACATCGCGGGCATCTGCAGCCGCGTGGGGCGCTACGACGAGGCCCGCTGGCACCTCGAGTCCGCCCGCAAGCTCGATCCGATGATTCCCCACCTGCGCGAAGAAGAGCGCGAGCTGCATCGGCGTGCCGGGCGCTAGTGCCGAAGGCTGTGATCCCACTCGGTCCACCGGAATGCTACCCTGTGCGAAGCCTCGATCTGAGGAGAAGCGGAATGCGCTACAGATTTCTGGCGGGCGTCTGCCTGCTCTTGGGGAGCCTCCAGGCCCAACAGCTCGCGCAGGTCGAGACCGAACACTATGCGCTGAGTTACGAAGGGCCACAAGCCGAAGCCGAGGCCTATGGCGAGGTTCTGGAGGCGGCCTGGGAACAGTTTGCAGACTACTTCGGTGCCAAGCCGCGCCTGCGCAAGCGCGAGAGGTTGATGGTCGAGTTCCTGGCCAACGAAGAGAGCTGGGCGGAGGCGATGCGAGCGGACAATGTCGGGGTTCCGAGAGGGGCAGGGGGGTATTATTGGCCGGAGAACCGAACGATCTATCTCTTCCGGCAACCGACCCCGTACTACTCGCGTCAGCTGTTGATCCACGAAGCCTGCCATCAGTTTCACTACCTCGCACGCGCGAACAACAGGCACATACCCCAGAGTTGGTATGTCGAGGGGCTGGCCGAGTATCTGGCCCACCACACCTGGGATGGCCAGCAGCTCGAGCTTGCTGTGCTACCAAGAGTCACACTGAAGGATAGCGCGGCGTCTGCGCTCGAGAGCCTGGCCGACGGCGAGCCTTCATTGGCCGCATTGGTTGCGGGCAATGACTACGGCTACGCCGAGTACTGGGCGGTGGTGCGATTTCTTCATACGGTCAAGAAGGGCAGGCTTCGCAAGCGCTTCGGGAAGCTGGCCAAACAACTCGATGCGGGCGGAGGACCGGGCGCCTTCGCCGACGCTCTCGGGCCGCCCGAGGCCCTCCAGGCTGCTTTCCTCGAGTGGTTGCAGGAAGAGCAACAGCCGATGCTGCATGTCTTCAACCTGTGGGAGGATCTGGGGGACGGACGCCTGCAGGGTAGCGCCGAAGAGGTCAGCTTCTGTGCCTTCAAGACGCCTCTCCAGCAGGTGCAGGCGCGGGTGAGCCAGCCGGCCGGTGAGTTCTGGCGCGTGGGTCTGTTGCTCGACTACACCGCTGACGACTGGACGGTGGGGTTCGCGACCTCCAATGGCCGTCTCAAGGTCCAGCGCCTGCGGGCAGGCAGCTGGGAGTTTCTGCTCGACGAGCCCCTGCCGGTGCAAAAAGACTACGTCTTCCGCGCCGTGCGCAGCGGCGCGCAGGTCATGTTTGAGGTCGGTGGCGACAGCTTCGGCCCCTTCGAGCTCAACGCAGACGGCTTGATGGGGGTGGCGGTCGACAAGGCGACGGTGGTCTTCGAGGAAGTAGAAGGGGAGTAGAACCCCGCTCAAGCGACCAGCTCGGGAAGCGCCTCAAACACGTCCCAGACGTGCTCTTCAAAAGCGACGAAGACCCCGTCGAGCTCGTGTCGGCGCAATACGCGCAGGGCAAGGCTGTGGCCTGCATCGAAGTGCTGCAGCGGGTCCGTCGACCGCCCGGCCATCGCCTGCAGGCTGAGCAGGAAGCCCAAGGCCAGCCGCAACAGGCCGGCACGGGGCCGCTCTTGCACCATCGCAAAGTCTCCGAACAAGGTCTGGCGGAAGCTGATCCGGAACAGTGCATCCAATTCGGGGCCGGAGGGCAGCTTGGGGCCGGAGGGCAGCTCGGGGCCGGATAGCAGAGCATCAGCCGCCTTGGAGGTCGCGCGCTGGCCCAGGGCCGCGAGCACCTCCAGCGACCCTTCGATCTGCGCGCGCATGCCCCGTCGCAAGGGAGTCTCGGGATCATGCAGGCTGCTGTGGAGGACCTCGCGTAACTGATCACACAGCCCAGCGCAGGCCTGAGCCCCAGCTGCCAGCGCCGCCTTCGTGGGGGCCACAGCTGGGCAGTCCGCCGCCAGGACGGTCTGGACGAGCTTCTCTGGCTGTCCGACCTGGAGGGGGCAGCCCGCCAGCGCGTCGAACAGGCTGCGTTGCAGGCGGGCGGCCTGCAGCAAGCACGCGACGGCCGTAAGGGGGGCGCGGGCGATCCGGCCGACCAGTTCTTTTTGCAGCCGCAGAAAGATGCCGAAGTCGAAATGGAGCTGGCTGCCTGCCCGCACCACCGGATGGTAGAGAGTCCGGGTCGGTCCGACCAGCTCTTGGATGCGCTCGAGCTCTTCACTCACCGGTGGGCCCGAGCGGCTACTGGTGGCGAAGCGTGCGCATTCGCCCTGGTCATACACCTTCACTCCGATGACCGTATGCAGGACGGTGTAGGGATAGAGCCGGCACACCTTGGGCTTGACCGCCTCCCCGAAGGCTGCATGCAGGCCGCACAAGCCACTCTCGAGCAGGAATACACAGACACCATTGCGGCTGGCCAGGAACTTCCGCACACCCCCGCTGGTGGGCAGCGCCTCGAACCAAGGCGTGCCTGCCAGCTCGGGAAGGGCACTGCCAAGGTCCAGGCTGGAGATGGTGGCCAGGTCGTCGTCGTCGAGCTCACAACGCCCATAGCTGCGGCAACACGCGCCACTGCCCTGGCAGGCGAAGCGGCCCTCGCGCAGCACCGAGAACGGCAGCTCGTGGTTGCCCGCTTGCAGGGCCCGCAGGGTCTCGACGGTTTCCTGACCGGCCCCTTCGAGCAGGTGAAGCAGCAGCAGGCGCCGCAAAACAGTCTCGACGGCCCCGCGAGACAGCCCTGCCTGCTGGGCCAGCTCCGCCGGCCCACGTGTCCCATCCAGCGCCTGCACGACCGCCAGGCTGCCGGGGTCGAGCGCCAGCTCCAAGCGGGTCAATGGGTCGCGCAGCCAGCGCTGCTGAGGATGCAGCCTGAGCTCAGGCCGCAGACGTGGACAGAAGGGCTTCAAGACCACAGTCACCTCGCAAGTCGTTCCGCCAGTGTACCCGGCCATCCGCTTGTCTGGGAGTCTCCCCGGTCAACAGATTCGGGCATGTCTCGGCCCTGCCAGGAACTTCTGACGGCAGCTTGGTTGCCAGCTGCTATGCTGGAACGCATGGAAAGCCCAAGTGTGGAAGCGACTGACCCCCCCGCGCGTGGCCCGCGGCATGCCTCGATTCTGCTAGCGGCGACTGCCATCATCGCCGAGCGCGGCTACCACAAAGCCTCGATCAGTGACATCATCGCCCGGGCGGGGATCGCTCGGGGCACCTTCTACTTGTACTTTTCCAACAAACGCAGCGTGTTCGAAGAGATTCTCGAGCAGGCGATCGAGAGGCTGGCCGAGGCCATCCGGCCGATAGAGCTGGGGCCCGATTCCCTGCCTCCCAGGACGCAGCTGCACGCCAACCTGACGCGGGTTCTGAGTCTGCTGCTGAGCGAGCGGGCGCTGTGCAGTTTGTTGCTCGACAACAGCCTGAGCCCCGATCCCGAGGGCCAGCAACCGCTGGCCAGTTTCTTCACCAGGGTGCGCGCCATGATCCGCTCGTCTCTGGACACAGGCATAGAGATGGGCTTGCTGCGGCCCTGCCGGACCGAGTGGGTGGCCGCCGCCTGCCTGGGCGCGGTGCGTGGGGTGGTGGGCCAGCTGCTGGAGACGCCGGACTTGCCGGAGCTGGGCCAGCTGGTCGACGAGATCATCGATTTTGCCCTGCACGGTGTGATCGCCCGTCCGGATGCGTTTTAGCCGCTTGTCCGGCCGCTGTAGCGGCGCTCTGTGAGAGCCGGAAGGCGCCTGCGGAGAGGTTCCCCAAGGAATCAAGGTTCAGCCTGCAGATCGGTGGTTTCGTCGGTCATAGACCGACGCTACAGGGGTCCCGCCGCTGTGCAGCGGAAGAGCCGCTGTAGCGGCGCTCTGTGAGCGCCGGAAGCCCCGTGCGTAGAGGCTGCTCCCAGGAGTCGGTCACAACCGACGCTACAGGGCGACTACTGAGACTGCGCCGATCCCTGCGGGTAACATTTTCCAATTCGGCTGTCACCGCTGGGTGTCCCTCCTCGCACGGCCTGATCCAGGCATCTGCCGCAACGCCCCCATCTTGCTGTTACCGAGCGGGGATGCGGCTCCCCCGTGCAGCCCCGGGCTGCCTTCAGGCTCCCTCTTCGGCCCCTGCTTTGCAACTAGACTGACATGTCAGTCCAGTGAAATGACACGTCAGTCCAGTGATGCTGTGGGCGTGTGGAGGAGGCCTCGGATGGTTCAACCGAGCTCGTTGTGGATCGGCCTGGACGTGGGCTCGACCACGGTCAAGGCCACGGCCGTCGATCCGGACAACCTGCAGATTCTGTGGAGCGAGTACCGGCGCCACCAGACCCGCCAGCCGGAGGTCGTGCGGGCGATGCTCGCCGACATCGCGGCCACATTCCCCGACATTCCGCCAGCCGCTCAGCGTATCTGCATCACCGGCTCCGGTTCCGGACCGCTGGTCGAGCCCCTGGGCGCACACTACGTGCAGGAAGTCAACGCGGTCACGATGGCCGTCGAGATCCTGCATCCGGACGCGGGCAGCGTGGTCGAACTCGGTGGGCAGGATGCCAAGATCATCATCTTCAAGGTCCATGAAGAGACCGGTGCCCGTCAGACGATCTGCTCGATGAACGACAAATGCGCTTCGGGCACAGGCGCGACGATCGACAAATGCCTGATCAAAGTCGGCATGCGCGAAGAGGACGTCGGCCGGCTGCGCTTCGACAACTCCAGCCTGCACCATGTCGCCGCCAAATGCGGGGTGTTCGCCGAGACCGACATCGTCAACCTGGTCAAGACCGGCATCCCTTCCGAAGAGATTCTGTGTTCGTTGGCCAACGCCATCGTACAGCAGAACCTGTCGGTCCTGACCCGCGGCAACACGCTGCGTCCGCAGGTCGTCCTGCTCGGAGGTCCCAACACCTACCTGCCCTTCCTGGTCGACTGCTGGCGCTTGCGCATTCCCGAGACCTGGCGCGAACGTGGCTTCGCCTACCCCGAGCACATCCCGGTCGAAGAGCTGATCTTCGTCCCCGAGAATTCCCAATACTACGCGGCCTACGGTGCGGTGCTGTTCGGGCGCCACGATCTGACCGCAAGCCTCAACTTCACCGGTCTGGCCGGCCTCGACCGCTACATCGAGCACGGCCGCAAGGCCCGCCTGGCCGAGCATGCCGGTCCACCACTGGTGCGCAGTCGTGACGAGCTGGAGCGTTTTGCCGCGGAGTACAGCGTCCCCCACTTCGAGCCGGCCCGTTTCAAGCCCGGCCAGGTGGTACGGGCCGCGTTGGGGCTCGACGGCGGCTCGACATCCTCGAAATGTGTGCTGGTCTCCGAGGATGGCCAGGTGCTCAAGAAGGAGTACCAGCTCTCCGGCGGCAACCCGATCCGGGATATGAAAGAGATGTTCGCGCGCCTGGCCAGCTATGTAACCGACCAGCAGGCTGAGCTTGAAGTGATCGGCTTCGGAGTCACAGGCTATGCGGGCGACGTGATGGAGAAAGCCCTGCGCGCCGATGCCAACATCGTCGAGACCGTCGCCCACGCCGAGAGCGCCTTGCGCTTCTTTCCCGACGCCGACGTGGTCTGCGACATCGGGGGCCAGGACATCAAGGTGCTGTTCCTGCGCCGGGGCGACATCCAGAACTTCCGCCTCTCCAACCAGTGCAGCGCCGGGAACGGCATGCTGCTGCAGGCCATGGCCGACCAGTTCGGCTTACCGGTCACCGAGTATGCGAGCCACGCGTTCGATGCCGAGCTCTCTCCGCGTTTCTCGTACGGCTGCGCGGTGTTCCTCGACACCGACCGGGTCAACTTCCAGAAAGAAGGCTTCAGCAAAGAAGAGCTGCTGGCAGGTCTTGCCCTGGTGCTGCCGAAGAACATCTGGCAGTACGTGGTGCAGATCCCGCGCATGGCCGAGCTCGGCCAGCACTTTGTGCTGCAGGGGGGCACCCAGCACAACCTGGCCGCAGTCAAGGCGCAGGTCGACTACATCCGCGAGCGCGTACCGGGCGCGAAGATCTCCGTGCACCCGTACACCGGCGAAGCGGGGGCGTTCGGTGCAGCCATGGAGGCGCTGCGCGTCGTGCAACGCCGCGGCAGCAGCAGCTTCGTTGGACTCGAAGCCGCCCTCGGCCTCGAATTCGCCACCCGCAACGACGAGGACACCATCTGCCACTTCTGTCCGAACGAGTGCTCACGCACGTTCATCGACAGCTGGACGCCCGACGGAGAGCGCGCCCGCTACATCTCCGGCTTCAGCTGCGAGAAGGGCACCGTCGAAGACATCGCCGCCCTGCAGACTCTGCAGCGCTCCCGGAAGGCGCGCATGCAGCGTTTCCCCAACCTGGTCGAGGAGGAAGCCTCGCTCGCCTTCAAGAACTTCTTCAAGCACGAGCCGCTGCCGGGCCCCGAGCAGCAGGTCGACGACTGGAAAGTGCAGCGCACTCTGTTCGGCGGCGTGCGGCGGCTCCCGATCCGGCGGCCCTTCGAGAGCTCTTCGCCGGAAGCGGCCGCGCGGCGCCGTAGCCTGCGTATCGGCATGCCTCGGGTGTTGAACTTCTACAGCACTGGGCCGTTCTTCCGCTCCTATTTCCAGGCTCTGGGCATCCGCCCCGCGCATCTGGTCTGGTCGGACAGCACCAGCGAAGAGCTCTGGCAGGCGGGCGGCAAGTACGGCGCCGTCGACCCGTGCTACCCCGCCAAGGTCGTGCAGGCGCACATCCACAACCTGCTGTTCGACAAACACGGCAAGAAGCCGCTCGACTACGTCTTCTTCCCCGGCCTGACCCATGTGCCCAGCTTTGTCGAGAACGTGATGGACACCGCCTCCTGTCCGATCGTGGCGGGCACTCCCAACGTGATCCGGGCGGCGTTCACCAAGGAGCAGGACTTCTTTGCGGTGCGGGGCATCGAGTACCTCGATCCGGCGCTCACGCTCGCCGAGCCCCACCTGCTGGCCGAACAGCTGTGGGCAGCCTGGGGCGAGCGTCTCGACGTCAGCGCCGACGAGAACCGCTTCGCGGTACGCCAGGGACTGGCGGCGTTGCGGGAATTCGACGCCCGCATGGAGGCCCGGGGACGCGAGATCCTCAGCGAGGTCGAGGCTCGGGACGGGTTGGCCATCTTGCTGCTCGGCCGCCCCTACCACAACGATCCGGGCCTGAACCATGGGGTCCTCGAGGAATTCCAGGCGCTCGGCTATCCGATCCTGTCGATCCGCTCGATTCCCAAAGACAAAGCCTGGTTGCAGCGCTTCTTTGCCCAGGACCTGGCCCAGGGCCGCGTCAGCAGCGCGCTGGACATAGGGGACGTGTGGCCCGAGAACTTCTCCGCCAACAGCGTGCAGAAGGTCTGGGCCGCCAAGTTCGCCGCCCGCCACCCCAACGTGGCCGTCCTCGACCTGTCGAGCTTCAAATGCGGCCACGATGCGCCGACCTATGGGCTGATCGACAGCATCCTGGCCGCCGCGGGTTGTCCGTTCTCGGCGTTGCATGACGTCGACGCCAACAAGCCCTCGGGCTCGATCAAGATCCGCGTGCTGACCTACGCGCACACGCTGAAACTGCAACGCGAACGCCTCGAAGACCGCCGCAAGAAGGAACGCCTGCTGGGTGAACGCCTGGCCGCCAAACGCCGTGAATTGCTGGCCGCACGGGCCACGAGCTAGGAGGAGCCCCCCGATGGATGACCTGCAGAGTGTGCTCGAGAAGGCCGGCATCGCCGACATCGACGCAGCCCTGGCCCGTTTTGAGGCCGAGGAACGCGAGCGGTTGGGACTCCCCAAGCTCAACCCGGCACGCCACTGGCACGATCCGCTGCCGTCCGATTTCGTGGCCCGCCAGCGTCCCCATACCACGCTGTTGCTGGGCGGTCTGACCCTGCTGCAGGATCGTCTGATCGAGGCGGCCCTGGAGGGGTTGGGTTACCGGGCTCGGGCGTTGGATGTGCCCGACAACAAGGCCCTGCGGTTTGGCAAGGAGTACGGCAACCGCGGCCAGTGCAACCCGACCTGGTTCACGGTCGGGAACCTGATCAAGCACCTGGTGCGGATGCGCGATGAAGAGGGGATCTCGACCGAGCGCATCATCGCGGACTACGTGTTTGTGACCGCGGGCGCCTGCGGCCCCTGCCGCTTCGGCAGTTACGTGACCGAATACCGCAAGGCGCTGCGTGATGCGGACTTCGACGGTTTCCGCGTGCTGCTGTTCCAGCAGACCGGGGGCTTTGCCCAGGCGACCGGTGAAGAGGCGGGCCTGCGGCTCGACAGCGCCTTCTTCATGGCGCTGCTCAAGGCGGTGGTCAGCGGTGATGTGCTCAACGCGCTGGGCTACCGCATCCGGCCCTATGAGCGGCAAGCGGGCGCCACAGATGCGGCCCTCGAGCGCTGCCGCGCGTGGGTAGCCGACACCCTGCGGCGCCGTAAGTCACTGGTGCCCGCGTTGATGCGTTGCCGCCGCACGCTGGCGCGCATCCCCGTCGACCGGAGCCGGGTGTGCCCGCGGGTGGCGATCATCGGCGAGTTCTGGGCGATGACCACTGAAGGCGACGGCAACTACAAGCTGCAGCGCTTCCTCGAGAGCGAAGGCGCTGAGGTCGAGGTGCAGCTGGTCACGGCCTGGCTGCTGTACATGATCTGGGAGACGCGCTGGGATACCGAACAGCGTGCCGGCTTGAGCGGCTTGGACGCTGGACGCAAGGGCCTGGCTGGTGTGAATGTCGGACGGCGGTTGCGGCTGCTGCGCCTGGCAGAGCTGGCCCTGCGGGCGATTTTCGGTAGCATCGCGAAGCTGACAGGCTTGTCCGGCTACAAGCTGCCTGACATGGAGGCCCTCGCCAAGGCCGCCCAGCCGTACTACGACAACCACGTGCGCGGCGGGGAAGGCCACATGGAAGTCGGGAAGACCATCCTCAACCTCGTGCATAGCAAAGTCAACATGACCTTGAGTGTCAAGCCCTTCGGCTGCATGCCCAGCAGCTCTGTCAGCGACGGTGTGCAGACGCTGGTGACCGAGCTGCACCCGCAGGCGATCTTCCTGCCGATCGAGACCAGCGGCGATGGCGAGGTCAACGTCAAGAGCCGTATCCAGATGCAGCTGTTCAAGGCGCGCCGGGCCGCCCAGGCCGAGGTCGACCTCGCGTTGGCCAAACACGGCATGAGCAGCGAGCGCTTCCGCGCGCGGTTGCGTGCTTCTGCCCAGGGACGTGCCCTGCACTACCCGCCCCACGTGGTCGGGTGTGCCAGCGCCGACCTGGTCTATGAGCTGGCGCGCCAGGGGCGCTGGTGGAAGAGCCTGGGCGCGCTCTGGCAGCGGATGCGGGGGAGGCCGCAAGAGCGCTCGCTGGAAAAGGCAGAGCCCGTTCTGCAGGAGGTGGCGGGGTAGGGCCGAATCGCCCGACGTCTTGCCAGCTGCCGGTCCATCTGGCAAGCTGAGCCGCCATGGAGACCATCCTCGAGCGCCAGCCATCGACTGTCCGTGACCGGCGGCTCGAATGCCTGCTGCTGCTCGCTGTGTTGTGCGTGCACGGCAGCTTCTTCCACGGCTCGGGTTGGAACCAGTCCGCGCGCTACGCGACCATCTTCGCCTGTGTCGAGCTTGGACCCGAGCAGGGCGGGCTGGCGATCAACAGCTTCACCGTAGACACGCACGACCCGCTGTACACCGGGGATTGGTCCCAGAACCCTGAGCGCGGCCCCGAGCGCTATTCCAACAAGCCCCCTGGCCCTGCGCTCGTCGGCATTCCTCTGTACGCGGTCTATCGACAAGTCGGTCTCTGGTGGTCTCCCGAAGATCCTCCTTCACGACCTCTCTGGGGTTTGAATCTGCTGCTGACGGTGCTGCCGGTGGCCCTGTCCGCCCCCCTGTTTCTGCGCCTGCTGCGGAGCCTGGGCTGCGGCGCGCAGGCGGCATTATTCTGGACGCTGGTTTTGTACTTCGGCAGCATGGCCTTCCCGTACAGTACCCAGTTCTGGGGACATACCACGGCTCTGGCGGCGCTCGTGGCGGCGCTGTTCTGGGCGATGCGTGGCCAGATCCGGGCGCTGGAAACGGGGCAGGCAGCCGGGGCTGCGACGCCGATAGAGCTGATGGCGTCGGGGGCGTTCGCCGCCCTGGCCGTGCTGTCGGACAACGCCTCGGTGCTGATTGTGGGCTGCCTGGCGCTCTGGCTGGCGCTCCGCGACAGGCAGCGGGTGGGCTACTACCTGCTGGGCGCGCTCCCGCTGGCGGGCGTGCATCTGGTCTACCACCAGCTGCTGTTCGGCGATGCGCTGATGCCGGCGACCATCTGGGCCAACCCAGACTTCTCGGGGCCGGTGGGGCAGGCGGAGGCGCCAGAGCTCGGGCGGTTGTTCCATCTGACCCTGAGCCCGTACCGCGGGCTGTTTTTCAGCATGCCGGTGTTGTTGTTGGCACCGTGGGCCCTGAGGGCGGGCGGCTTGCCGCGGCGTCTGCGGTGGCTGAGTGTGGGCTGTGTGGCGGCTCTGCTGGTGCTCAATGCCGGCTTCTTCGGCTGGCATGGCGGAGGAACCGTCGGGCCGCGCTACCAGATCGTCGCGTTGCCGCTCTACGTGCTGCTGCTGGCCGGGCTGCCCTGGCGGGGCTGGCTGCGCCGCGTAGCCTTCGTGCTGGCCACGCTCGGCGGGGTCCACATGCTGGTGATCGCTTGCATCTCCCCGATGTTGTCCACCCGGGGCATGGCCTCGCCGCTGTTCTTCTGCTACCGGCTGCTCTACCGTTGGTTCCGGGAGCCGAACAGCTCGGCAGAGCGCTGGTGGCTGCCAACGCACGACTTCCCGGGCAGCTGGCTGGGAATCCCCGGAGCCTGGGCTCTGCTGCCGAGCCTGGCGTTGTTCGCCGTCTTCGCGGCCCTGCTGGCGCGGCGCCTGCAGCGTGCTGGAGGGGCCGCCTCAGTCGGTCCAGGGCAGACGCAGTAGCAGCGTCAGGTTCTCTTTACACTCGGGGTTGTCCGGCTGAAACGTGCGCTGATGATCGCGGAAGCCCAGCGCGCGGTAGAAGCGGCGGGTGGCTGCGTACGGGGGGTAGTCGACGCTGTCGCCGAGGGTGTCGACCAGCACCCGCTTGATGCCGCGCCGGCAGGCTTCCTCGGCCAGGCTCAGCACTAAATGGCGGCCGATGCCCTGCCGATGATGCGCGGGGTGCACGCCCATCCAGCTCAGGCGCAAGGCATCAGCGTCAGGAGTCCAGGTGAGGAAGCCACGGGGCTCTTTGTCGAACAGTGCGACAAAGCCGGAGTGCTGCTCCAGATCGGCCTGCAACTGGCGCACGCCACCCACTGTGAACCACTGGGGCAGGGCGCGCGCGATCTTCAGGGCCGCGGCGTGCTGGGCGGTCTGCAGACGGACGATGGCGAGTGTGTGTTCGGCGCTCAAAAAACGGGCACCACCTCTGGGTCACTCTGCTCCTCGCGGCGCAGCTCTTCGTACTCTTTGCCGCTCAAGATCTTGCGGCTCTCGAGATCGCGGGTGATGTCTTCGGCCCAGAGACCCGCAGCGGCCCGTGGGCCCGCACGCAGCTGGAGCAGCTCGGCGCCGAAACCCGAGCCGTAGGAGAAGGCCAACAACTCTGCTCCCTCAGCCAGACCACGCAAGGCATGGGCGACCGTCAACCACAAGCTGGCCGAATAGGCGTGACCGCTCTTGCGGTTCCAGGCCAGCGTGCCCTGCACGTAGCGCTCAAAGAATAGCCGGCTCTGGTGGGCGTCCCAACCCAGGCCTTCGCCGATACGGAAGACCGTTTTGTGCACCAGCTCGGGAAACGGGCAATGGAAGCATGCTTTGGCCAGCGAGGCAAAGGCGACCTCGGGCTTCCGTGCGCCCAGCAACTCGCGGAAGCAATGCAGCGCCGCACGTTGGTAGCAATCGAGGCTCAGGGCCCCTTGGACGGTGGGATAGGGCTTCCCCACGGGCTGCCAGATGTCGAACTCCGGTTCACTCCAGGGATAGGAGACCGGATCGATCCAAGCGACCTCGGGGCTGTCGACGATCATGGCCACCGCCCCGGCTCCCTGGGTGGGCTCAGCCGGATGCTGCGGCTCATACAGCGCGATGTCGGCGGCCACCACCAGCGCCGCCTTGCCGCCGGCAGCACCGCTCAACCGCCACTCCAACGCCTGCCGCAGGGCGAGCGTGCCGGCATAGGAAGAATGCTTGACCTCGTAGGAACGCAGGGCGCCGGCCAATCCCAGCCGGTTGGCCACCCAAGCGCTCAGAGGCCGGGACATGTCGACCCCGCTCTCGGTGCCGACGACCAGCAGACCGATGCGCGCAGGATCGCCGCCCCAACGAGCGAGTGCCCTGTGCGCGGCCTCAGCCGCCAGATCGACGATGGTGTAGCCGTGGGGACAGAGCGCCTGCTGCTCGAGACCCAGGCCCAGAGTGTACTTTTCGGGCTCTTCGTCACGCAGCTGCGCGAGGACTTTGAGCGGCAGTGCAAGGCCAGGCAAATGCAGGCCAAACGCGGCGATGCCGGTCGGGGTGGAGGCGCTGGACATTTGAGCTCATTCCCTGCGGCGGTTTTCCCTGAAACTGGGCGAAAGCTTGCGGAGTGTCAAGCCCTTTCCGACGGCGCTACAAGAGGGCGGAAAAAGGCGCGACAGACGGTACAATATTCAATGCGTACGCATCCTCTCCCATCGGAGTCTCTGCATGGCCATCATTATCGACGCGCTGGAGGCCGACATCCGTGTCGCCGGCTCCAAAACGCCGAAAGATGCCGCGAGCAAACGCAGCCTGGAATCGGCCAGCTCAGGATCCGATCAAGCTCTCGACCGCTTCCGCAAGCAGATCGACCGCTGGCGTCGCTTCCTGGCCATGTCTGCGCCGATGTTCCGTGAAGAGCAGGCTGCGCGCGGAGGCGCGGCGGACGCTCACGACCAACAGCGCGGGCAGCTCCATGCCCGTCTCAACAAGCTCGCCGAGCAGCTCGAAGGAGAGAGCAACCAGCAAGAGCTGAACAAAGCCCTGCGAGAGATCGCCAAGCAGGGCGATGCGCTCAAAGACGAGCTGGCCTGCGAAGAACAGCGTGGGGTTTTCGCCTACCTGGGCTACCATTTCAGGGCTGACGCTGAGCTGCAAGACTCCATCCGCGCCTTCATCGAGACCTTCGAGCAGGCCATAGCGCGCGTGCAGGCCTGGCGGACAGAGTTCGAGCAGTACAACAAAGCTTGCAAAAAGCGCGATCCTGACCTGGATCTGACCTTCTGGAACTATGCGGGTTTCCTCAGCACGTCGCGGCAGCTGCTCGCGCGCACCCGGCGCAGTTTTGTGCGCGAGGTGATGGCCGGACACGACAAGATGTTCGGCGAGCATCTGGGGCAGAACCCGCAAGTCGCATCGCAGACGGTACGCAAATTCCGGGCTCGGTTGCAGAAGACCAGCGACGATCTGGCGGAGAAGAAAGAGCTCTATTTCGCCTGCATCGAGCGCATGCGGGGCAAATTCAATCGGGCCGTGCAAGAGCTCGAGACCGAGGCGGTCCGGGCACACCAGAAGTGGTGGGTGTTCGATCCGAATTCCAAGGCCCTCGGTTACAGGTCCGATGTCGAGGTCTTGCGCCGGAAACTACGCGAAGACTACGCCAAGAAGCTGGTCGCGGTGTCGTCGGCCCAGAACAGCCGCAAGGCGCTGCTTGAGCTGCCTCAGGTACGCCAGCTCAAGGGCCAGATCAGTGTGCTGCTCCCGCTGTCGCGGCTGGCGGCCCAGGGAGAGTCGCTGCCGGCCTGGCAGGCGCTGAAAGACACGGGCCAGGCCGGGCTGGAGACCACCAGTGACAGCTTGCGCCAGCTCGACGCCAGCATGGAGGTGTTCCAACAAAAGGCCTCGCTGTTCCACGGCCTGCATTCCCGCCACAGCTGGGAATTCAAGGATCTGGTCGAGAAGAAGCACGCCAACGTGCCGGCCTTCCAGAACTACCGCAAGACGGTGCTCGAGCCGGCCGACACCGTCTGGCAAGAGACCCAGGACGCGCTGCGTAGCGAGACCGACAAGCTGCAGCAGCTGAAGCGTCAGCCCAGTCTGGCGGAAGTCCAGTCCGTGCAGCAGGGGATCGTGCGCACCCTTGAGACGCGGGGCAAGCGCTGTGACGCCGCCCACCGGAGGCTCAAGCAGCGCAAAGAGCAGATGCTGCCGTTGCTGCAGGGCATGCTCGGCGACGTCTCGTCGGCGCGTTCGCAGGTCGAAGAGAAACTGTCGGGTTTCTCGACCAAGATCGAGGCCCTGCTCGGCCACCTCGACGAGGCCCGGGAGAAATGCAAGCCCGCCGATGACGATGAGCCCCAGACCAAGCAGCAGAAAGACCAGCTGCGCGGTGTGCTCAGCGATCTCGACAAGCAGGTCCGGGCGCGCATCGAAGAGCAGCAGAAGCAGGCCCGTGAGCTGGCCGAGGCGAAGCTCGGCGGACAGCTGCAGGGCTGGGCCGATGGCACCCTGCACAGCGGTCTGAAGCGTGAGGCTGAGAACGCGCAGCGCGCTGTGCTCGAAGAAGTCGATGCGCAGCTCAAAGCCTTCGAAGACAACAGCAAGGGGCTGACCCGCTACCTGCTGAACATGGCACGCCACCCCGAAGTCTCGTCGACCTCCACGAGCCTGCGGGGAGAGGTCGTGACCAGCTGGCTGCAAGCTCTCGGGGCGTCCAGCGGCGACAAGCCGGATTCCGAGCAGATCCAGAAGCTCGCGCAGGGACTGTGCAAGCTGCACCGTTCGGCGAGTGCCGAGGTCTTGCAGCTCGACCGCTACATCGCGAACTTGAAGGCGCAGCAGGACGAGGCGGGCGGTGACGCGTCCTTCTACACGTTTGTGCTGCCCCGTTACGAGAAGACCCGCAAGGAGCTGGTGCGCGAAGTCGATGAGCTGCGGGCCATCGCCCACGAGTTCGTCTCCCGCTTCGACGGCTTGCAGAAGTCCCCCGAGAAGGCTGAGACCTACACCCAGAAGCTGCTGCTGGAAGTCGAGAATGAGGAAGCCGGCAGCGGGGGCGGCGTGCGCTCAGGCCCCTCAGCGACCGGTCAGCTGAAGACGCTGGGGGACAAGAAGTCGGGGATCTCGTCGGCGAACGCCACGGTCGCCGGTCTGCGCAAGACCGGTCTCTCCGGTGTGGCGGGCAAAGAGGGCGAGATCAAGCAGAGCCTGGGCCTCGGCGGGGTGGCGACCAAGCCCTTCAAGGTCGACGGCCAGGCAGGCGATGCCAACGACATCATGGGCCTGGTGGGCGGTGGGGCCAAGCTGCTGTTTGCCGGCCGCAAGCTCAACAGCACGCTCAAAGACGTGCGCTCGGGGCTGCTCGACAAGACGCTCAGCGCGGTCGGCCTGGCGACCACCGTCGGCGGACTGGTCGACTTCTTCGCTGGCACCAAGATGACGAGCTATCTGTCGCTCAAGGGTGCCTTTACGCAAGACTTCGGGCACTTCGACAGCGGCCTGGGAGGCGTGGCCGAGGGCTTCGATGGCATGGGCTTCAGCCTGAGCATCGTCAGCCCCATCTCGACCATCGCCGGCTCGATGAAGGCCTACCGTCACGGCACCAGCACCGAGGCGCGGGCGAAGGCCGTCACGGGTCTGAGCAAGACGATGGTCTCGGTCGGTTCCAAGGCGGGCCTGACCTTCGGCGCCAAGGCCCTCGGCATGAGCGCGGCGGCGACCGGCGGGGTGGCACTGATCCCAGGCATCGCCCTGTTTGCGCTGGACAAGTACTTTGGCACGACAGCCAAGGCCACCGAATTCTTGCAGAACTGGATGCAAGGCACGACCAATGTGCTGCGGTTCACTCGCTCGCTCGATGACTACGAGAAGACCTACAAAGAGTACTCCGCCCGCGTAGAACCCCGCGTAGCGACGCTGATGAACCGGCCCGAGACCCATACGCAGGTCTTCTTGCAGGAAGAGATCGGCAAGGCCAAGAAGCTGGTCACCAAGCTCGAGCGCTTCCAGGTCGACCTGCTGCTCAAGGGTACTGAGGTCGAAGACCGCTTCACCAAAGCCTGGCGAGAGATCCAGGAGAAGGTTCGCACCGACAACCGCGTCGGCGATGCCTATGACCTCAAGGCGGCGATCTACTTCGATCTGGCGATGAAATACATGGGCTTCAAGCTCAAGCGCGAGGCCGTGCGTCAGAACGCGATGGTCTTCGAGCCGTTGATCCGCGACTACTCCGATCCGGCCAACTCGCAGCTGCGTAAGCTGGGCACGCGCTACACGGCCCTGCTGCACCTCGAGCAGTTGGGGGCCGATGCCAGCGAAGAAGAAAAGGGGCGCATGTCGCAGGAGCGGGAATACCTGCAGATGCGTTACGAGGCAGCGATCCTCAGCAAAGCGCTCGACAAGAACTGGCGCGGCCAGGCACTCGGGGGCGCTCTGGGCGTTTCGAAGTCCAAAGTGCGCACACTGGCCAAGAAGCTGACGACGCGCCAGCGGGACTTCATCGCCATCAGCCTGATCAACGGCGTCAAAGACGAAGAGCTGAGCAAAGTCGGGCTCAGCGACAAAGAGATCGAAGATCTGCGCAGAAACCCCCGCAGTTGGCGTGAGCACGGCGGGGCCATGCGTGGGTTGCTGAGCGGCCACTCCGAAGAGATGCAGAAAGCCGGCCTGCCCCGCGACATCCTGGGCCTGCTCGACAAAGACTCGGACGAGTGGCAGAAACACCTCTCCGACTACGCCACCACGATGTCGATGCCGGCGCTGGCGCCCTTCGACCATAAGCCGGTCGACGCAGTGCTCGAGACCGCGCGGGAGACAGTCAAGAAGCTGCCAGACGAAAAGCCCGAGGCGCCGGTCTGGAAAGAAGAGACCTCCAGGGCCATCGAGTCCGTACAGGCCGACACCCAGAAGCTGCTCGCGGTGCGCAGCGATATCATCAAAGTCTGGCAGCGCAGGTTCGCCAAGGCCGTCAGCGACCGCAAGCTGCAGTCGGCTGTGCTCGACATGCTGCAAAAGCTGGGCGAAGACGCCGCCATCACCCACGACGACAGCGGGGCCTACCCACTGCTGCGTCCGGCGATGCTCGGGCTGTACGGCATGTTCCAGAAGATGCAGGCCGAGCGCGATCCCACCGAAGGAGACCTGTCCGACGCCCAAGAGAAGGCCCTGATCAAGAAGATGTACAAAGAGAACCACTATGCCCTCGAGAAGATGGACAGTGGTAGCTACTTCAGCTTCATGGCCGGCAAGGTCACCTTCAGCGCGGTGTACGAGGCCTACGACAAGGCAGGCTTCCGTGCCGAGGGCGAGCCGACCGGCCTCAGCGAGCCGATCAAGCGTTTCTACAACCTGATCAAGGACCTCAAAATCCTGTGGGGCGGGCGCCTGGGCGACTTTGTCACCACAGCGAAGCTGCGCGAAGCCTTCAAGACCTTCAAGAACCTGCTCTATCCGGTGACTCCCGAGCTGGCCGCCAACTACATCGAAGAGCGTGCCAAGCCCCTGGAGATTCTGGGCGCGGTCATGCCCGGCGGCGACCGGCTGATCAAGAAAGACTGCGGCGCGATCGGGGCCTACGAGGTGCTCGATACCACCGTAGACCCGTCCGAGCAGTTGATGGCGGGCAACACCTTCTACCTCGTCAAGAACCAGGAAGATGGCTGGCCGAAGAACTACAAGATGCTGCTGGCCGCCAAGAAGCCCGACACCACCAACCCCGATGAGGTGGTCGAGCGCTGGGTCAAAGAAGACGAAGTCGAGCACACCCACATCTCGGCGAGCTTCTTTGGGAAACAGCTCGATTCGATGTTTCTGCGCCACGAAGAAGAGCGGGACGGCCTCGACAAGAACAGCTACGCGCTGTTGATGCGGCAGGGTCTGCTGTCGCCCACCCGCGGCCTGAATATGGCTTCGAACCTAGGCACTACCGAGAAGATCTTCCATGTGCTCGAGGTCACCAACAAGTCCTGCAGCATGCAGCTGGTCAAGCCGGGGCTGTTCTATGAGTGGAAGATCAAGAAGGCCGGGGGCCGCGGTCTGAAGGCCGACTTCAAGGAGCTCGACCTCGAGATTCCCGATGCGGATATCGAGGGCGAGAGCATCACGCTCGAAGAGACCCAGGCCGGTCACCCACGGTACCTGGTGGCGATCGAAGAGTACCCGACGTTCATGAAGACCGGCCGCATCCGCGACCGCTGGCTGGTGCGCGCGCTCGACCCCGAGACCGTGCGTGACATGCTCGGGATGGATGGCTGGGTCAGCACCAAAGACGTCAAGAAGGTGTCGATCACCAAGCCCTTCGAAGATGCGCAGCAGAAGCGCTACAACGAGTACCTGGACAAGGTCTACGCCGAAGAAGACACGCTGCCGCGCAGTCCGTCCACCTTGATGGCGCCTCCTCCCGAGAAAGCTGAGCGCGAGGTCAAGAAGGAAGCGCGCGCGAAGCGGGGCGGTTTCCAGCTCGATATTCTGACCAAGTCGATGCTCGAGCAGATGCTGGGCCGCCGGCTCGGCGATGCTGAGCTGTTCATCGGCCAGGAAGCTGGCAAGATGGCCGACTCGATCTATGCCGATGCGTTCGCCTTCGGCAACAAGGTGTTCTTCGCCAGCGGTCAGTACAGCTCGATCAGCCGCCAGGGTCTCGGCCTGTTGGCGCACGAGCTGACCCACGTCGCGCAGCACCAGGCTGGCGAGTTCCAGACCCGCTCCGAGGGCAGCCTCGAGGCCGAAGCCCATGCGGTGCAGCACGCTGTAGAGGCGGGCCCTGCGACGGTGGCTTCGCCGGCGCCTCCGCCGATGACCTTTGCCCGAGAGCACAGTGTGCGTGACGGCAGCGGGGCAGCCTCGCGCAAGGCGACCGATCCTTCAGTGCAGCCGGCGTTCAACATGAGCAACCGTCAGATCCCGAGCGACGCGCTCGACGAGGTGATGGTGCGCTACAACATCCGTACGCCTCTGGTACGGACCGATGTCATCGACTACCTGAGTGATCAAGTGCTCAGCTTGATCGACGATGACATCGGTATCGAGAACGAGCGCCGCGAGGCAATGGACGGCGTGCCGTTCTTCCATAACCGCTAAGGTCTGCTCAAGCCCTCCGAAACCCTGCTTGTTCTGAGCGGGGATTACTCTCCTCGCACTACTGAGGTCAGCATAAGTTCGCGACCCTTCTGTAGGGGAGGGGTTCACCCCCTCCCGCGGGCGGGGATAAACCCCGCCCCTACAAGGACAGGACAGAACTTACGCTGAGGTCAATAAGTTCTCGCGCAGAGGCGCAGAGCGCTCCTCATGGCTGTGTGCTTGAACAATGCAGAGTCGTGCTCACAGTGAGGGAAGTTTTTTGGTGAAGGTTGGGAAGTCGTTCGGTTGCTCCGAAGGGGAGCGATGGGTTGCTTGACAGCTGGATGGATCGAAGCTCAGGCGTGGCGCGTCCTCTTTGCTCCTTTGCGCCTCTGCGCGAGAAATGCCAGCAGGGCAGCCTCGCGCACGGTGACTGAATCGGTACGCCTCCTCAGCTCTCGACCAGTCGGTGGCTCGCCGAGGCGTCGAGCTCAAGCCCGTAGACTTTCTTCAAGGCGGAGATGCGCTCCAGCGACGCACCCTCGAACGGGCATTTGCCTTCGAAAGCATGCAACACAACGCCTTCGAGCAGGTCACCGAGAGAGATCTCATAGAGCTCTGCCAGGGCTTTGAGGACTTTCAGGATACGCTTCTCGATCCGCACACCGGTCTGGACGCGCTCGATCGTGAAGCCTGCTTTGGGTTTCTTCGGCATCGGACGTACCCCCTTCTTATGGTACCGTGGTAACAATGTGTCGATGGTACCATCGATGCCTTGTCAATGCAAGGGAGTGGAGGCGCACGCGCCGCTCCGCCGGCCCGTCCCTTCAGCTGTTGTCCAGTACCCTGATCTTGGCCGTGTACTTGTATTCCTCCGCCTCCTCGAAGTCCATCTCCCGCGTATTGGAAAGGATCGTCAGCTGGGTCTTCTTGAAGCTGAGAGAATGGATCTGAGGACCCTGCGCCGTCACATTGATGTGCACTGTGTACTTGCCCAGCGAAGTGGGCGTCGCGCCATCGAACTCCACCAGCTCGAGGTCGAAAGTCTGGATCTCGGAGCCGTCGTTGTGGGTAAAGACGCCCTCCCACAGCAACTCGTCCGCGCTGGAACCCGGGTTGTAGCTGTTGCCTGGCTTGGTTGTAAACGACGAGGTCGGGACCAACGTGCTGCCGTCGACCCGGAAGCTGACCTCGTCCTGTCCATCCGCGTCCTCAGTGATGCGGCAGACCAGCCACATCCAGACACACTTCACGGGATACTCCGTGAGCGGTCCGACGTTCATTTCCGGCAACGTTCTGGACTCTTCGACCATTGGAATTCTCTCCGAGCTGTGAAGCGCTACCCAACTCCAGGTCTCGTTCGATGCGCTTCGGTGTGTTCGGTACGGGCGGCCTGGATGCACCTGGTTAACCGCGCACGGAGAATTGCGGAAAACCCGCGGTTTGCAGGAACGTCAATCGCAGGCGGCCCGCTTCTCAGTTGGCAACACGGAGCGAATTCGGGATACTCCTCGCATGGACGCACCGGCATCGACGCAACCTGCTCGGGTTTGCCCCGATTGCAGTCAGGAGAATCCGGCCAGACTCGCTCGCTGCCGGCGATGCGGGTTCGAGCTGTCCGCCTCGTCTCACGAGAAACTCCTGATCGGGCGTATGATCGGCCCCTTCCGGCTCGAGGCCATCCGCCGACGCACCGCTACAGGTACGGCTTTCGCGGCCGTTGATGAGGCGGACGGGCGCTGGGTCGAGCTCAAGGTGTTGGCGCTGCGAGGCAGCAGCGCTGCAGAGCGCGAGCGCCGACGCCGCGAGCTGGCCCTGCGGGTCGTCCACCCGAACCTGGTACGCATTCTGAGCGCGGGAGAGGCCGGAGACTACGCCTACGTCGCTACCGACGCACGCTCCGAAGAGCAGACGCTGGCCGAGCTGGGCAGGCAGGATCCCCGGCGCGCCGTCGAGATCGCTTGCGAGCTCGCGCGGGCCCTGGAGTGTTTGCACGAGCATGCCCTGGTCCATCGCAGCCTCTGCCCGGACACGGTGCTGATCGATCCGGGCTCGAACAGCGTGAGGTTGGCCGATCTGGGCCTCGCGCATCCGGTGGGGCGCGTCGAGGAGCAGAGCCTGACTGTGCTGGGCGAGCGGCTCGCGGATCCGGCCTATGCGGCGCCGGAGACGGGCCAGGGAAGCTTCTCTGCCGTCTCGGATCTCTACGGCCTCGGCGCGACGCTCGCGTTCTGTCTGAGCGGGCGTGCCCCGTTTCCTCCAGAGCTCGACGGCCGGCGGCCCTTCGAGCTCGACGCGCCGGAGCCGATCCCTGAGCTGTACTCTCTTCTGCGAGCGCTGACCGAGCCCGAGCCAGCGGGGCGCCCGCCCAGAGCCGAGCTGGTGCGGAGTTGCCTGCAAGCCCTGCTCGGAGAGCCAGAGGACGAGGCGGCCGTTCGCTCCAGCGCAGACTCTGTGCGCGACCGCAGGGCCCGGTTTCCGGCACTCTGCGAAGAGGCAGAGGCGACGTCCTTCGCGCCGAGCGACTTCCAGAGCCTTCCCCTGCCCCTGGCTCAGGCTGCACAGGCGGCCTGGAATGCGCGTCCCGGGCTGCCCCGGAGGATGATCGCCTACCTGCTGTGGGAAGGCCTCACGCGTCTGCTGGCGGCGATCGGCTGCGCTTTGTTGCGTGAAGCGGGCCGGCCGCTGCCCCCGGGCATGCTCAGACTCTCCTTCCGCCCTTCGTTCGGCGTGTGGATCGGGCTCGCGCGCGACGGCCTGCAGGGGAGCGCGGCAGACGACGAGCTGGCCCGCGACGCGCGGGAGTTGCTGTTCGCTTCCCAGGGTGGACGCCGGAGCACGCTGCTGCGGTTTCTTGAGAGACTGCTCGCGCTGCGCAACAAGAGTGCCCACATCTGGCCGCGTGACGAAGAGATCGACCTGTTGTCACGCATGGTCGAGCTGTCCCGCTCCAGCGCGCTGTTTCGCACCGGCAAGCTGGTGTGTATCGAGAGCGCTGTGGTGGCGGACGCTGCGCGCGTACGCTACCATCCCCTCGAGCTCAGCGGGGCGCAAGGGGCCTTCCGCGGCCGGGCCTTCACCGCCGCGCCAGGCCTGGCCCCGGGCCGTTTGTACTGGCGTTGCGGGCGGCGCTTCCTCGAGCTCGATCCCTTCTGGATCATCGATGCGGGCGAGGTGCTGTTGCTGCAGCGGATCGACCCCCAACGGCCTCGGTATGGCGCGCTGGACGGCAGCCCGCCGCGGGTGCTCAAGCACCGCTACGCCGAGCTGCTCGCGCTGAGCAATGGCAGTGAGTCCCGCAGGTTGGTCGCAGTGACGGACGCTGAGCGCGACAACGGCGAGCGCGACAGCGCCGAGCCTGGAACGCCCGACGATGCGCCAGCGAAGGTGCTGGATCCTTTCGTCGGCCGGGTCCTCGGCAACGTCTACAGGATCGTCGAGCCCGTCGGCCGCGGGGCGATGGGGGAGGTCTACCGCGGTTGGGACACCCGCTTACAGCGTGAAGTTGCGCTCAAGCTGTTGGTCGGTGGAAGTTGGGCCAGACGCGAAGCGCGCCAGCGTTTCCTCAGCGAAGCCCGCGTGCTGGCGTCCGTGGGGCATCCCCATATCGTGCGGATCTTCGAAGTCGGCGAGGAAGCCGGCAGCCTGTTCTTCGTGATGGAGCTCCTACCGGGGCCCACACTCGAAGCCTGGCTGGCAGCCCGCGCTGAAGAGGGCAACTCCGAACCGACTTCGCTGCGGCAGCGTGTCCGTTGGATCGTCGACGCTGCGCGGGCGCTGCACGCCGTGCATCAGTTGCAGGTGGTGCATCGCGATGTCAAACCCGCCAACCTGATGCTGGACGGGCAGGGCCGGGTGCGGCTGCTCGATTTCGGTCTGGCGCATGTCGGAGGAGGCGATCTGACCCGCAGCCGGGCACAGCTGGGGACCCCGCGCTACATGGCCCCCGAGCAGATCCTCGATGCCAAGCGCGTCGGGCCCCCGGCCGACATCTACGGCCTGGGCATGACCTTGTACGCGCTGCTCAGCGGCAGGAAGCCCTTCCATGAGCTCGACAGCGACCATGACATCATGAAACAGGCGCAGCTGGGCAACCTGCCACGCCTCTCGGCGTACGTCGGTGGGATTCCAACAGACCTGGACACCATCGTCGCGCGCGCGACCCACCCCGACGAGAGCAAGCGCTATCCCTCCGCCGGCGCCCTGGCCGACGATCTTGAGCGTTGGTTGGAGCATCGCCCCATCCACGCGCGGGCGGCGGGTACGGCTGAGCTGATGGCCAAGTACTGCCGCCGGCATCCCGTGCGCGCGCTGGCCTTGGCCATGCTGCTCGTGCTGCTCGTGGGCATGGGGGCCACGACCTTCGTGGTGTTGGGGCAGAAGGCCGACAATCAGAGGCTCCTGGCCGAGACCAACGAGCACCTGGCGAACATCGGGCGGCTCTACGACCTGAAGCTGGTCGAAGACCTGGCCCGCAATGCTACGCCGCCCGGAGACACCGTCCAGGTCCACGCGTGGCTCGAGACCTACGCGGCGCTGACCCCTCGCATCCGTCTCCATCACGCCACCCGGATGAGGCTATCGCGCCGGCTGCAACGACCCGGCGACTCGGAGTTCCGAGCATCGAAGGACGGACTCGAGGTCGCCAAGCTCGAGCAGGTGCTCGCCGATCTGTTGTCGAAGTGGCAGACGGTGCAGAGGGCGGTTGCCCATATGGAGCAGGCTCTCAGAGCGTTGCGCCAGCAACATGCGGCAGCCGAGGCCTGCGGTGTCAACGTAGCGATGACCAACACTCTGGGGATGGAGTTGATGCTCGTACCGGCGGGCCGTTTCACGATGGGGTCGTCGGCTGAAGAGACCGAGTCCTGGGGAGACGAGCAACCTGCCCATAGTGTGACCGTGACCCGTAGCTTTTTCATGGGGCGCATGGAGGTCAACCAGCGAGACTTCGAGGAGTTGTTGGAGTTCAACCCCGCTGTGTACAAGGACCCTGGCGTGCCGGTCGGGGGCGTGTGTTGGTACGATGCGGTCGCCTTCTGCAATGTCCTCTCTGCCCGCGAGTGCCTCTCCGCCGCCTACAGTCTTGAACACATCGAGCGGGATGCGCGGGGGTCGATCGTGTCTGCGGAGGTTGCCTTCCTGGGCCTCGATGCCGAGGGCTACCGGCTGCCGACCGAGGCGGAGTGGGAGCTGGCCTGCCGGGCGGGAACCTTCGGGCCGCGCTACGGCGCGCTGGAGCGCGTCGCCTGGTGGGAGGGGGACGCGGTGAACAGGCCGCAGCCCGGGGGAGGCAAAGATCCCAACCTCTGGGGCCTCTATGACTTGCTGGGGAATGTGGCCGAGTGGTGCTGGAACGTAGCCGGCCCCTACCCCCAGGCGTCAGTAGATCCACTGGGCCCCGCGAGCCCTGGCAAGCGGGTGTGGCGGGGGGGCCACGTGTTCGAGGATGCAGGCTTCTGCCGCGCGGCCCAGCGTTTTTCGTTTGATCCGGCGTCCTCGAGCGACTTCCTCGGCTTCCGCATTGTGCGCAGCCTTCGGCGCCCGTAATGCCTGGCGGACAGACCAGGGCCTGCGGCCTCAGGGCTGCTCCGCCCTGCCACGGCGGGCCGCGAGCAAGATGGTCTCAGGCAGGCTGCGGATGGCGGGAGTCTGCCGGGAAGCCGCCAGCGGCGGAACCCAACCCTGGTCTCTGACCGGCGCCCGCAGTGCAGGCTCGGGGGTCGCGGGTAGCCACAACACGCAGAGCAACAAGAGTGCCGCCGCGACAGCCAGCATGGCGGCAAGCCTGTCCGGGGCGCGTCTTGGGGGCCGCGGCTGCGCCAAGAGCAGCTCGAGCCGGGCCGCCATGCGTTGTTGGGCCTCGGCTGGTGGAGCGAAGGGCAGGGCGGCGGCGCACGCCTGGCAATGGGCCAGATGTCCGCGCAGCGCCTTCTCTTCCGCGTCGTCCAACAGGCCTGCAAGGCTGGCTCGCAGCTGGGGACCTGCCTGGCTACAGTCCATCACCGGCTCCTCCCAACAGAGCTTTGAGCTGACCGCGGGCGCGGCTCAGGTCACTCCAGACGGTGCCGATGGGAATCTCGAGTACATCGGCGATCTCGCGGCCCGACAGGCCTTCGACAGAGCGCATCAGCAAGACACTGCGCTCGCGCTCGGACAACCTCTCCATCGCCGCTTTCACACGCTGGGTCTCTTCCCGCAGCATAGCGCGTTTCTCCGGCGGAACCAGCCGGGCAGCCAGCTGCTCCGGCAGCGGCAGGTTCTTCCTCTGGCGCCGGCGGCGGCCGGCCTGGCGGTAGGCGATCTTCAACACCCACGCGAACAGCGGTCCCGCGCCCCGGTATTGCTGGCGGCGCTCGAGAGCCAGGCAGCAGGTCTCCTGCACGACTTCTTCGGCGACTTCGGAGGCCAGGCCCCAGGCACGCAACAAGCGGAACAGGCTGTCGAGGCTGGCACGCAGCAGCTCCGGCAGGCGGGCCGCGTCCCGGCACTCCCGGAGCGCCGGTGTCAGGCTCATGGCGGAGTGGACTCGCGGTCGAAGTCGCGCACGACGCTCCAGCGGGTGATCGACACCTCTCCCTGGCTGAGCGGGAGCACAACCCTCTGCAGGTAGTCCTGCTCGGCACGTTGATACACCGGCAGGCCCACACCCAGCGAGACCGCGAGCACCAGCAGCACCCCCAACAGCGAAGCCACAGCCACACGCAGTTGACGCTGGGCCCGCAGCTCGACCGACAGGCTGCGTCGGGCGACCAGTCCCGCGTCGAGCATCACCAGCCCGGCCACGAACCAGCAGAGCAGAGCCCAGCTGGCGGGTGAGTGCAGCGCCAGGATCGCTCGTACGTTGCCCGTCCAGAAGCAGGCGAGGAAGCAACCGAGCCCGAGCAGGAACAGGGCTGCGCGGCGGCGTCCATCCGGCGGCTCGGGGAGGTCGCCTGAGTCTTCGAGCCGGCGCGCCAGCCACAGCAGCAGCGCCGGCACCAGCAGGCTCAGGGCCAGAGGTTGGATCAGCACGGCCGGTTGGTAGAACAACCCGATCTGGCGGCTGGGATGGAAGTTGTCGAAGAACAGCCAGGCCGCCACCGGTGCCAGCACTCCGAAGACCTGCATCAACCAGAGCATACGCGCCTTCGGCCAGATCAGGCGGTCCTGCCCATTCCACAGAGCCCCGCCGGTGTTCAACGCCGCCCACAGCACCAGACACAGAGCCAGTGCGCCCAGCGCCAGAAGACCGAAGGTGCGGTATTCCAGTTGCCGTCCCCAGGCGCTATCGCCGGGGCCGCCGCCCGCGGGCACCAGCTGATTGTCGAGCGCGCCGAAGCCAGGCAAAGCGGTATTCTGCGGCAGGGTCTGGACCTCACTCAACAACTCTTCGATGGCGGCCACGATCTTGAGCTCGCGGGCGGCTGCCGAGGCCTCGCCGGCCTCGACCCAAGCCTCTGCGCGGCGCCGGCGCGCTTCGGTCTCGACCGCCACGCCGGTCAACAAATCGATCAGCAGCTCAGAGCCCTGCTGGTAGCGCAAGCTGACATCGACGATGGCCTGCCAGATCCCCTGGGCGTCCGCACGCTGCCCGACGCTGTGCAGCGCGGCGGCGTGTTCGCTCAAGCTGCCGAGGGCGTCGTACAGCGGCCAGTGGTATTGCAGATCATGCGCTTGGTTCAGGGCGAAAACTCCCTGCCAACTCTCGAGCGGGACACCGACGCGGCGCGCAAGCGACAGCCGGTTGGTACGGGTGTGGTAGAAGCGCAGCCTGGGCTGCTCTGCGGCCTCGAACAGGCTGTCCAGGGCTTCTCGCTGGGCGGCTTCGGGCAGAGCGTTCGGCGTCTGCTCCCAGGCGACGGCCAGGCGCGCGATGCACAGCCCGAGTGGGTACACACCGTTGTCGGAGTCGACGGCAAGACCTGCCTGTGCGGCCGCTTCCAGCCCTCTCAGCCGGGCGTTGGTGGAGGTCTGGGGAGCCGCCACCAGCTGATCGAGCAGCCACACGAAGTGGAACGCGCGCAGGGCGCGTCCGCGAGGGTGCGCCGCCAGGGCCTGTTCGATCAGGCCTTGCTGCTCGCTGCGCTTGCCGGTCAGCGCCTGCCACAGCAGGCGCTCCCAGAGCTCTCCGCCGGTAGCCTGCTCCGGCGCGGGCGGTCGCGGGGGCTTGGTGGCCTGCCACAGCATGCCGCGAAGCTCGGCGAACACGCGCTCGCCGAGCGCCTGGCCGGGGGGGCTCTGCTCGATGCTCAAGGCGTCGATGGCCGCCGCGCCCGACCAGAGAGAGCCCGCGAAGCCGAAGAACACAAGCCACCACAGGCCCGTCCCCAACAGGGCGACGAGCAGCATTCCCGACAGACTACGGACCAGGCGCTTCAAGCTGACTCCTGCGAAGTTTGCGCTAGGATCATCGGTCGGTGTACGACTCCAGACCCTCCGAGACGACCACCCTCTCGACCACCCGCAGCAGCGCATCCTCGTTGGTCAAAGAACACCAGGCGACCCGACCGTCCAGGTACAGGACGTTGATGCCATCGGGGAAGCACTGCGAAGCGTCGGTGCCGTCTCCTTCTATATCGGCGTCGGACTCGAACTCGATGTAGGCGGTGGAGGCCAAGGGCAGGTCGCTGCGGCCGCCGGGCTTGCGCGCGCGCTTCGACCAGCCATATGCGCAGTTGTACGGCTCGAGGGTGAACTCCGCCAACTCTTCTTTGTTCTCCCAGTCTGGAGACTCTGCCGCGATCATGTTCGATGCGTCGGGGACAAACAATGCGGGGTTGTCGATCAAGCGCTCGCGCACCAGCAACGACAGCGATAGCAACGAACCCTCGGCATCGTTCTCGCCGGCGATGCCGTTGCTCCCGTCGCCGTAGTGGGGGAAGAAACGATGGTTCTGCGCGTACAACACGGCTGCCTGGCCGATGCCGCGCAGATTGTTGAGGTCCTGCAGCTGGTCCGCTCTGCGTAGTCCCGCGAACACTCCGGCCATCACCAGGCCGGACAACACACTGATGATCGCGATGACCACCAGCAACTCGATCAGGGTGAAACCCTTGCGCATGCCATCTCCTCTGCCCCGGGGGCGGTTGCCTTCTGGAGGAGATAGAGACGGGAGGAGCCTGAACCATGCAGATTTCTTGAAAACTATTTCTGGGGGTGGTTCTCAGGCCTCTTCCCAGCGTGCCGGACGCAGGCCTAGCGTAGGGAGCTGGCTGGCGGGGTGGAAGCGGCCGCGGAATGAGGCGTGGCACTGGCCTGCAGGTGTGCCCCAGCTACCGCCGCGAGCCACCCGCAGCGGGCGCCGGCCGAAGCGCTCGGCGCACCATTCCCAGACGCCGCCATGCAGACCAAACAAGCCCCAGGGATTGGGAGCGAAGCTGGCCACGGGCGCGGGGGCTGTGGGGCTGTCTGTACGCCTCAGCCCGGGCAGCGGGTAGCTGGTGTCGAAGCAGGCCTGGCTGGGGAGCAGCTGCGCTCCGTGCCAGTAGGGCGTGTCGCTGCCTGCACGGCAGGCGAGCTCCCATTCGTCCTCGCTCGGCAGCCGGTAGCCCGTGCCGCCCAGGACCTGCATGCGACGGTCAGCGAGCTGATAGAAGGGTGCAAGCCCCTCTCTCTCGGAGAGCCGGTTGCACGCGTCCAGCGCCTGCCACCAGCTGATCCCGGTCGCCGGCAGGCGGTCTCCGGGTTGCGCAACGCGGGCGCAGGGCGTTCCCATCAGCTCGAGCCAATCCCGTTGGCTGAGCGGCATGGCTCGCAACAGGAAGGGGCGGGCCAGCTCGACCCGCAGGGGCTCATTCCCTGCTTCGGCGCAGCAGCGCGTGAATCCGCCCGCCGGGATGCGTTGCCAGGTCTCGCCCGCCTGGGGGAACACCCGCACGGCTTGCGGAGCAGCCTCCGCTGCGGGCAACTCAAAGCTCAAGCGCCGCGCGAGCGCGGGTTGCCAACTCGGCAGCCTGGCCAGGGCCTCGGCGAGCGCCGCCAGATCGGCAAAGCGTGCCGAGGGCTCCTTGGCGAGCAGGCGCGCGGCGAGCGTCTCCAGCTCTGTGGACACGGCCGGACACTGCTCGCGCAGCCGCGGCGCGGGCTCAGCGCAGTGTTGCCGCAGCAGCTGCACGCGGCCGGGCCCCGAAAAGGGCGGAGCCCCAGTCAACATCAGGAACAACAGGCAGCCCAGGGCATACTGGTCCGAGCGGCTGTCGGCCAGGCGTGTGTCGTGCCACTGCTCGGGGGCGCGGTAGGCGTGGGCGCGCAGCGATCCGACACCGGCTGTCGTAGCCTCGGAGAGCTCGGCAGTCGCCAGGCTGAAGTCTGTCAGCATCAACCGCCCGGCAGTATCGAACAGCAGGTTGGAGGGCTTGAGATTGCCATGGTGCAGCCCACTCTCGGCGGCGGCCAGCAAGCCTCGCACTGCCTGCGTCAACAGACCCACTGCCTGCGGCTCCGACAGCTTCCCCCGCCGCGCGAGCAGGCCGCTGAGCGAGCCCCCTTCGGC
Source organism: Planctomycetota bacterium (assembly GCA_029260765.1). Classification (GTDB taxonomy): domain Bacteria; phylum Planctomycetota; class J058; order JAJDCP01; family JAJDCP01; genus JAJDCP01. The sequence goes on along the minus strand of JAJDCP010000011.1, from coordinate 97,790 downwards.
CCAGGGGGTGACGATGGCATAGATGCCCGCCCGCCGGAACGATTCGCTGACCGGCAACAGATGGGGGTGCTCGAGCAGATTGAGCAGGTGCAACGTCTGCAGGTGCTCGTCGATCAAGGCCGTATCGTTGGCCAGCCAGGGGCGCAAAAGTTTGACCGCCACCCTGGGCCCATCGCCCAGGCGGCGGGCCTGAAACACCGCGCCCAGGGGCCCGCTGCCGCAGAGTTGCTCGAGCTTGTAGCCGCCGAGCTCGCGCCCCAGCCAGACGGCAAGCGGCTCTCTGCTGATCGTGGCGGCGCCGCTGAGCGTGTGCGAGAGAGCCTGAGTCTGGGTCCCGGTCAAGGTCAGGTCTGCAGGCTGGGAGGGCGACGCCACCGAGGGAGCCAGAGTCTGCGCATCGGACAGAGTCGGCGAGGCCGGTCGGGTTGCGGGAGGGGCGGCGACCGCCGCGCCGCACCCCGAGCAGAACCTCGCCCACGCGGGCAGGCGTGCGCCGCAAGCTGTGCAGAACATGGCGGGCCCTCCGGGCGCGATGCGCGTGTAGATGGTAGCCGATCTGCAGTTTGCCGACAAAGCGGGAAAACCGCGCCGGAGGCTTGCCTTCGCCAGGATCTACCCGTAGCTTTGACCACATGCCTGCAGTCCACGCAACTCAACGGATTCTCACTCCGACGCTCGTAGATTGCCACACAACCCAGGCAGAGGAGGCTCCGCGGTGGCCGACTGGACCCAGTACAACGATGCCCAGAAGGCAGCCTGGAACTCGATCAACCGTATCGAGGCCGCCGAGCGCGTGTTGGTCCCGATTCTGCGCAAGGCGCTCAGCAAGCGGACATTGACCCCCGAGATGCGGCAGGTGATGCCTGAGGGTTGCGAGACGCTGCTCGACGTCTTCCACCGCGACCACACCATCAACTTCATGCGCATGGGCAGCTTTCTGCGCCTGGGTGCCACGCTCGAGCGCTTCGTGCGCGCCTACTACATGGAGAAGGTGCAGCTGACGACGACGGCCGAGCTGCGCGAGGATCTGACGGCGCTTGGCGGCGGCTTTGAGCCTTTCGTGTTCCGCAGCTTCTACCTCTCCCCGGCCCGCTCGCACCCGACGGTGGTGGACCTGTATGCGCGGCGTCTGGGCATCAACCTCGGGGACAAGGTCGGCTTCTCCTCGGTGCAGGAGTACTTCATCCACAGGGCGTTGTACGTGCACAAGAACGGCCAGGTCGACGACGAGTACCTCGACCAGATCGCCGCCCTGCTCGGCAAGGACGAGCGAGACCGCATCGAAGCGGCGATCATGTCCGTCTCTCCGGTGGAGCATGTCGAGGACGCGCACGCGTACTGGTTCGAGCCGATCGACAAGAACCTGCAGCACTACATCGACCGCGCGATGCGCTTCGTGCTCAGCCTGCATCGTTGAGCTCTTCGGGGGCAGGTGCAGAAAACCCGTCTCAACGCAGCCGGGAAATTCTCGCGTTCGAGATCCGCTTGCGCTACCCTGAATTCTTGCACGGAGGGTGATCTGCTGAGCTCTAGCAAGTCTCTAGAGAAGCTTTTGGTCGAGCATGACGAGAATCTGCATGCTTTTGTGCGCAACAATGCGAGTCTGCTCGCGTTGCGGTACGAGAGCGTCGAAGACATCGTACAGGGAGTCCACCTGCAAGCGCTCAAGGCCGGCGAAAAGTTCGAGTACCGCAGCGACAAAGAGTTCTTTGGCTGGATCTACCAGATCGCGCGCCACTATATGTACAACCGCACCGCTTACTGGAAGGCCTTGCGGCGGAACTCGGGTGGTTTGATCCGGATCTACGAGACCGAAACAGACGGTTTTGACCCCGTCGATACGGGCACCAGTCCGTCGAGCATCGCGGCGCGGCGTGAGCAGATCGTCACTTTGACCAGGGCCCTGGCCCGTATCCGTACTTCTGACCGCGACCTTTTGAAGAAGGCCGCCGAAGGGGCCAGCATCGAAGCTCTCGCCGAAGAGCGGGGCGTGTCGTACGATGCCGTCAAGCAGGCACGGCTGCGCGCACTCGGGCGCCTGCGCAAGATGCACAAGCTGATCGAACGCGCCACCATCAATCAAGCCGAGCGTGACGCCTTTTCGCCCTCCTGCCCACCCAACTGAGAAGACCCGCGCGCCAAACCCTGTTTTCCACAGAGTTTCCGCAAACTGCCAAAGTTGTTACGTCGAACGCAGTGCGGCGAAGTGCGTGCCCATCCGCCGTTGCATGGGGCGCGGAATCGTGAGTTTTCCACAGTCACGCAGAGCTGGATTCGGGCCGCACTCAGGGGGTGTAGAGTTGGTGGTCGGTCTCGATCCCGTAGCCCTCGCGGCTGACGTCCACATAGAAACCCTTGCTCAGGCCCGTGTTGCGCAGCTCCTCTTCGAGCCGGTCGGCCACGGCCTGGCCCAGGCCGAGCGCGAAGCAGTGCATGTCGCGCTCGAGCTCGCGGTCATTGATCGCCGCAATGGCGTGCACGCGGTTGACGATGATCACCTGGCTTTCGGGGATGGGGAAGTCGGGACTTTCGAGCCAGACCTGCCATTGTACCTGCAGCAGTACGTCAGAATTGGGGGGGGGCTTGAGCGAGCGAAGAGTCTTCGCTCCGGCTCCCAGCTCAATGGCACGGTTGCGGTTTTCAACCAGCTCGAGATCGCCGAGTCTGATCGAGCGGCGGCGGCTGAGGTAGGGATTCTCGATCGCAGCCTGATAGGAAGGACCCAGCTGCCCCGCGATGCGTTGCGCATAGGCGTCGGCCAGCGGCTCGAGACCATCGGCGTTGCGCGGAACCTTGCTGAGCGCTTCGACCACGAGGTCTTGGAGCATCTGGCGGTCAGCGCCCTCGAAGGTCAGACTGCGTTGGTTGCTGAACCAGCGCACACCGGTCGAGCTGCTGCAGCCCACCAGGCCGGCTGTGAGACAAAGAAAGGCTGCCAGTCGGAACATCATGGTCTCCCCCGCGGGCGATGCACGATCAAGATCGACTGCTCCAGGCCACGGTCGCAGATGGCCGCCCAGTCGTCGTGGTCGCGCAAGCTCCGGTCGACGATGCCATCGCCATCAAAGGCGACGCACAGTGCGTCATTGCGGGTCTTGCTGCTGTAGTGGGTCCAAAATCGTGTGATGACCACAGGTTTTCCGGCGTGCAAGGCAGCGCCGGGGCCTGCGTTCGAGTAGCTCCACTGGTTGAACATCTGTTCTTGCTTCCAGCCTTCGCGGCCGCGCCAGGTCTTGTCGCCGATCGTGAAGCTGCGCCACATGTGGTAGCTGTTCGGGTCGCCGGGCTTGAAACGGCCCGCGTGGTAGATGTTGATGCGGCCCTGTTCGGGCAGCCCCGGCCCCGACTGGAGGACCACCGCGGGTCTGCAGCTGGTCGCGTCCTTGCCTTGGGAACCCCCGACTGGCTCGTCCGCGACGAGCTCGAGGCTGGACAGATCGATGCGCCACAGATGCATGCGTCCCTGGCTGGCGCGCAGCGTGCCTGCGCACAAGAGCTGGCCCGCGCGCTCGTCGATCGCCAGGCCCAGGGGGACTCCCGAGCGTAGAGTCGGAAAGGCGACCTCCTGCCAGTCACCGCCGCGCCGGACACGCAGCGTCGTTCCCGAGCTGTCCGAAGCGGGCACCCAAGGAGGGGCCTGCCCGTTCGAGTCGGCGTGGATGGCCGTGCTGTGCGCGAGCATCAGGAACAACTCGGCGCTGTCTCCGGACCCTCGTCCCGCGGCGCTGGCCCACATGTCCTGGCTACCCGGCAGACTTCCCAGCAGCACGAAGCTGCTGTCGAGCTCCCCGCGCCAGTGGCCGATGCCCCCTCCAGGCAGGTTGCCGAACAGCTCGATCCTTTCACCTAGCGCCGCGCCGGTCAGGTGGCTGGCACAAGGCTGCGGGTGCAGCTGGCGGCTCGCGGACCAGCCAGCTTCGTGGCTGAAGCTACGCAGGCCGATTCCCTGGCTATCGGGGGGAATGCTGAGCACCACCAGGCGTCCGCCGACATCGAGCACAAGTGGGTCGTGGCGGCTGGCCGTGTGCAGCTCATGCGCGTCCTCGTCATCGATGAAGCTGCGCTTGCCGTAGCCCTCGCCGCTGGCCCAGTTGATGTTGGCGGCCACCGGCGCAGAATTCTGCACGCCGTCCAGGTTCCAATCGATCCAGGTCTGGCCATCGCCGACAGCCTCGACCGGGAAGTGGAAGGGGCGGTTGGACAGGTAGCGCAGCGCGGCGTACGGCACGTCGACCAGCTCAGCCAGGGCGTACTCATCGAAGCTGATCGAGGCCAGGTGGCCACGGGAATAGTCGATGTTGTCCAGCTTGCCATCGAGGGCGTAGTTGTACGCGTAGTTCATCAGGCTGGGATAATGCGGTATGGAGTTGCGGGAGGTGCCGCCCCCGTGCCGCAAACTCAGCTGATGGCCGAGCTCGTGGGGAAGCGTGGCCTCGAAGACACCGCCGCACGAGCCGTGGTCGGACATCAGGTTCGCCTGGCCGCCACCGCCTTGCGCCGACAGGTGCATCCAATGGAAGATCCCGGCCCGCTCGGGACTGAAGTACTGCTCGCGCAGCTGGTGGCGGTTGCGGGAGGGCATGTCGCTGCCCCGTGGAACACGGGTGTCGACGACGACGATGGCATCGATCCCCAGGCTGCCGTCTGGATTGGGAGTGGGACACCCGGCGTACAGCTTCTCGAGCCGCGCGATGGCCTTCTGTACTTTGCCCATATCCGCGCCCTGGTCGACATCGAGCTCGAGCAGAAGTGTGCGCCGCAACGGGTCTGCGCCGAGCAGGTCTATGCGTTGGCCGCGGAACAGCCCACGGGCCTCCCAGCCGTCCGCCAGGCCATCACGGTCGCTGTCCCAGGCGTGCGGATCGGTGCCCCAGCTGCGTCGCTCGTCGAGATCGCCAAGCAGGTCCCCATCGGCGTCCTGGCGAGCACTGCCGCGCGCCACCATCACCTGGCCCCGGCGATCGAGCGCGATCAGGTCGGGCCAGCCGTCTGCGCTCCAGTCCACAGCCGCGAGCAGCTCTAGCCCGTGCTGCCCCAGCGCGGGGCCGGCAGGCTCGAAACGCTGCAGCTCGGGCAGCCAATAGCAGGGTTGCAGGCCCGCGTCGCTTGCGACCACCACATCCGGCCAGCCATCCGCGTTGAAGTCGCCTCCGGCGTGCACGCCTGGAGGCAGCGGCCACGGCTCGAGGCGCAGCCCGGCATCGATGCGCCAGCCGGCCCCGGCGGGGTCTGCCAGCCAGAAGGAACCGTCCGCCGCGACGCCCAGGGGCTGGCACTCGGCCGAGATTTGACCGAGCAGCATGTTCCAGCCGGGCTCGGGGGCGTCGGAACAGGCACGCAGAGAGCCATCCGCAGCGACGCTGAGCCGCCCCGCACCTGCACGCGTGACGAGGCGGCCGAGCATCCGGGGTCCAGCGAGCGGGGCAGCGCGCGGCTGCAGATTCCAGTGGTCTCCCAGCTCGAGGCGCCATACGGCGGTCTGCAGCGCGCGCGACTCTACCCTGGGAGGCGAGGCAGCTGGTTGCGGCAGCTCTCCCCAACACTCCCAGGCGGCGAACTGGCCCGCGCTGGGACGCGCCAGGGATACCCGCCCGCCCTTGCGTTCGAACAGAAACAGCTCGCCCCCGCCGTCACCGTCCGCGTCGCCCGCTCGCACCACGGCGGGGCTGGCCGGAAGCTGCAAGCCCATGGGCCAGGCGACAAAGCCGCTCTGATGGGGGCGCAACAACCACGATCCTGCCAGCACGGCGTCGCGGTCTGCGCCATCGAGGTCGATAGCCATCCGTGGCGCGGCAGGGGCGTCTCCCCAGTCTTGCCAGGGGCCGGGCTCGCTGCCGCCTGAGGCCAACAGGAAGCGCCCGTCGATCACCGTCAGCAGATCAGCGCCTGGCTGTGCGTCGAGGCGTCCACAGATAAGCGCGCTCGTGGGCAGTCTGGTCCAGCCCCGCGGGGCTGCGAATCCCGCCTCTCCACGGCTGAGGTACAGCGCCAGGCTGTCGCCGGCCAGGACCAGGTCGCACAGTCCGTCGGCGTTGATGTCGCCGGCCAGGAGCCTGCCTGTGCCGAGCGCGCCCTGGGTACTGACGGCGAAGCTGTCCGGACCGGGCCTGCCGAGCAGCAATGCCCCGTCGGGCAGCAACACCGCAAATCCCGCCCGGCCATTGCCGTCAAAGTCTCCGACCACGGCCTGGGCGCCCGCGGCGAACGCATCCCGAGCCCAGACGCGGCCGCCGTGACAGCGCTGGCCGTCTTCGTTGACGGCGACATAGACTTTTCCCGACGGCGTGAACGTCAGCAGGTCTGCATCGCCGTCTCCGTCTACGTCGGCCACCTCGGGCCATTCCTGGCTGTCGCCCGCAAACCCACGGCTGAACAAACGCTGGGGACAGTCGAGCTGTTGGGCCAGAACCTGCAAGCAGAGCACCAGCATGCAGGTCGCCAGGCGGGTGGCGGGCATCGATTCCTCCGGACTGATTGACAGGCTCTGGCAAAGCGGGGATCGTAGCACAACCAGAGCGGCAGCTGAAGCCCTTGGGGAGGCATGGCGATGGAAGCGATGGCGGCGATGGGAGGGCTCGAGGGTTTGCGGGAGATCGTCAACGTCTTCATCGATCGGGTGCGGAAGGACGTGATGATCGGGTTTTTCTTCGACCAGGTAGACATCCCGCGCCTCAAAGAGCTCGAGCTACAATTCGCGGCCCGCCATCTCGGTGCTGGCGTGGCGTATCAGGGACGGCCTCTGCACGCCGCCCATGCAGCCCACCACATCTTCGACGGACAGTTCAACCGCCGCCTGCAGATCTTGCGCGAGGTTCTCGAAGAACACGCGGTGCCTGAGGCTATCCGAGAAGGCTGGCTGGCGCACAATCAGGGGCTCAGGGTTGCGGTCACACGCGGGGAGTGCCTGACCGGACTGGAAGAATTGTGCAGGCCCGGGGAGGCCACGGACAAACCGTAGCGTCTGTGTGAGCCACGGGCAATTCCATGTAGGGGAGAGGTTTACCCCCGCCCCTACAAGGTGTACTAGCGCCGCAGTACCGCACCGCACCCCGACTGGCATTCTGTCAGCGGGCCCATTAGACTTCCGGCTTTGGGAAGCGGAATCGGCATGCGCGTCCTGCTGGTAAGTCCCTATTTGCCCCGTCCCGGCATCGGCCACGGCGGCGGGATGGCCCTCACGGGCCTGGTGGAACGGCTCAGCCAGCACTGCGAGTTGACGCTGGTCGCTTTCACGCGGACGGGCGAACAAGACGCGGTCGACCCCTGGCGTGCGCAGTGTGCTGCCGTCCATGCGGTGCCCTTTGTCAGCGATCGTGATGTCGACCTGACGGGGCGGCTGCGGCTGCTCGGCTCACGGCTCTGGGCTGCGGGAGCGAGCCTGGTGGGGTCTCTGCCCTACTTCGTGCAGAAGTACCAACAGCCCGCGATGTCGCGTTGCCTGCGCGAGCTCGCCGCGCAGCCTTTCGAGCTGGTCGGCTTCGAATTCCTGCAGATGGCGCCCTACGCGCGTTTGTTCGCGCACCATCCGGCCCGCCTGCAGCTCAACACCCACGAGGTCAACACCATCAAGGTCTTTGGGGCGCAGCGTCTCGCCCGCCGTCCCGAGCGCCAGCTGGCCGAGGGGCTGCGAGCGCTGCGCTGGGCGCGCTACGAGAGCACCGTCGTGCACGATTTCGACCGGGTGATGTGCTTCACGGCACAGGACCGCGCGGTGCTGACGGCCTTTTCCGGTTGCCCGCACGTGACCGTGGTGCCTCTGGGCATCGACCTGGCAGCCTTGCCTGTCAGGGATCCTGCTCAAGAGCGCGACGGGAGCCTGCTATTCGTCGGCAGCTTTGCGCACGAGCCGAACGTCGATGCCGCGCTGTACCTGCTCGACGAGCTCTTTCCCGCGCTGCAGGCGCGCCGGCCGGATGTGCGGCTGAGCCTGGTGGGAAGGGAGCCGCCAGCCAAGGTGCAACAGGCCGCCCTGCGCTGTGGTGCAGCCGTGCATCTGGCAGGTTTCGTCCCAGATCTGGGGCCGCTCTTCGACCAGCATGCGCTGTTCGTTGCGCCGATGCGTTACGGGGGTGGGATCAAGACGAAGACCTTGGAGGCGATGGCGCGGGCCATGCCCGTGGTGACCACGACCTGGGGGGCCGACGGGATTCCCATCGAAGACTCCGTCCATGGCCGCGTGGCCAACGGGGACGCGCTGGTGGACGCGTTGCTCGATTCCTTGGCTGCCCGCGAAGCCCGTCATACCATGGGACGCAATGCCCGCGTACTGATCGAGGCCCAGCAGTCGGTGGACGCCGCTGCCCACGCCTGGCTGGCCGGCGCCGAGGTGCCGAAGCGGGTAGGGAGCTGAGGCCAGGGAGGCGGGCAGGGATCAGATCTCGATACTGCGGATCAGATCGTGCTTGGTCAGGATATTCAGGCTGCCGTCGGCCTGACGGATCAGGACCGCGGGATTGTGTGGGGTCATCAGCCGCGACACGCTGCGGACCGGCTCGTCGTAGTCGATCACAGGCAAGGGCTCGGCCATGACAGCGCGCACTTGGATGTTGTCGAGGTCTTCGCCCTGCAGGAGCAGCGGCACCACCTGGTCTTCGCGGATGCTGCCGATGCTCTCGCCCTCGTGCAACACGGGGAGCTGGCTGATTTCATACTGGCGCATCAGCTTGATGCAAGCGAGCACCGATGAATCCGGGTCGACAGAATACAGCTTCTCCGGCCCCGCACCCTTGTGCCCGATGAGCTGGGCGGCGTTGAGCTCGACCATCGTGCCGAGCATACCGTTGTCGCGCAGGTAGGTGTCGTTGTAGACCTTCGAGAGGTAGCGGGAGCCCGAGTCGGGGAGCAGCGTCACGATCAACGCATTCTCATCGCAGTCTCGCGCCACCTGCAGCGCGGCCCAGACGGCGGCGCCTCCGGACCCGCCCGTGAAGATCCCTTCGCGGCGGGCGAGCGCGCGGGCGGTCATGAAACAGTCGCGGTCTTTGATGCGGATCACATCGTCGAGCTGGCTCAGGTCCATGGTTGAGGGCAGGAAGTCTTCCCCGATGCCTTCGACCAGGTAAGGATGGATGTTCTCCTCGATCACCTCACCCTTGTGGAACTTGTCCCAATACAGTGAGCCGACTGGATCGACGCCGACCACCTTGACGTCGGGATTCTGCTCTTTCAGGTAGCGGCTGATGCCGGTGAGTGTGCCCCCGGTTCCCATGCCGGCCACGAAGTGGGTGATACGCCCCTCGGTCTGTTTCCAGATCTCCGGACCCGTCTCTTCGTAATGTGTCTGTGGGTTGCTGGGGTTGTGGTATTGGTTGGGGTAGTACGAGTTGGGGATCTCTTCGCTCAGCCGTTGCGAGACCGAGTAGTAGCTGCGCGGATCTTCGGGAGCGACGGCGGTGGGGGTGACGATCACCTCGGCTCCGTATGCGCGCAGGGCGTCGATTTTTTCGGACGACATCTTGTCAGGCATCACAAAGATGCAACGATAGCCCTTCATGACGGCCGCCAAAGCCAGGCCGACTCCTGTGTTGCCGGAGGTGCCTTCGATGATGGTGCCGCCAGGTTTGATCAGTCCGCGGGCTTCGCCATCCTCGATCATCCGCAGACCAATCCGGTCCTTGATGCTCGACCCGGGGTTGAGGTATTCGAGCTTGCAGACGACGGTCGCCTTGAGCCCCTGGGCCATGCGATTCAGCCTCACCAGCGGAGTATCGCCAATCAGCTCGAGGACGTTGTTGTAGATCACCAGTCCGTCTCCGAAAGCGTCGTCGGGAAAGGGCTGTTTGTCGCACAATTCCCGGAGCGCGTCAAGTTTCGCCGATCAGCTCCAGGTGACGGCCAGAAAGGCGTCGTACAGCGTGGGCCATCGCAGCTCGTGGACAGGGTCCCACGGCCGCACGCCGGGCTGGGGATGGGGATTTTTGAGCCGGCAAATCTGACTTTGGACTTGAAGCCCTTTTGCGATCTGCGTAAGGTGACGATCATCGTCCGAGCATCTTCATATACTTTGGATCGCGTCTCAGGAAACCAGGGGGGCTGCATGGTCGTCTGCCAAAAGTGCCATGAAGAGATGCTGCATCAGTACGAGGTTCTGGAGAGGGATGTCCTGTTTACGCTCTGGGACTGTCCCTGCGGTGCGAAGCACCTGGAGCGGACCTACCAGAAACGGACCGTCTCCAGCGCCTCTTGAGCGGCACGCGAATCTGTCGATACCGGACAGGCTTGGCTTCCAGGGAAGCTGAGCCTGTTCTCTTTGCTGACATGCACCCGCAGGTGTCTCTGGCCTGCGCCTGGGATACGCCCAGGTCCAAGGCCGTGATCAGGCAATCGGTCGGGGCTTGTGCAGGCCGTGCGCTGGCAGAACCTGCCTGCATCGCCTACAAGGATGCAGCTGCCATCGTAGAGGAATTCCCAGCTGATGCATGTTGAGCACACGGCTGAAGTCGCGCCCGAAAGCGTGCGTCCAGGCGTGACGCGTCGCCTGTCCGCGGCGCGTCTGGTCGAGGTCATGTACCCCTCGATCGAGCGGTCTCGTGCCTATTGTCAAGATATGGTGGTGTTTCTCGACCGGCCCGAACCGACCCCTGTGCCGATGTTGGTCTCCCCCCCTCTGCCCGATATGGGAGTCGAGATCGTCGCGCGGGTCATGCCCCGCCGCACATTGGGTGCGCCGCCGTTGGAGACCATCGAAGGCATGCCACTGTTGGTGCCTCGTGCGTCCATCCAACCCGGCGCGATGCTCGGGCAGTTGTCGATGATCGACGCCGACCTGCGGGGAGCCAAACTGGCGGGTGCCGACCTGAGTGGGGCCGACCTCTCGGGCGCCAACCTTGCGGAGGCAGACCTGCAGAATGCGCAGATGCGCGGCACGGTGCTCGACGGCGCGATTCTGGTCGATGCCTGCCTGGACGGTTGCGATCTCAAGGATGCGGTCATGCGTCGCGTCGACCTCCGGCGAGCGAGCCTGCGCGACGCCAACCTCGATGGGGTAGCTTTCGACGACGCGCGCCTGATGGTGGTCGATCTGCGTGGCAGTGCGGTCTCGTACGGGCAGCTGGTCAAGGTGCGGCTGCCCAAGCCAAGCCGAGAGCTGCTCAACCGCATCTGGAATTGGGACTTCAGCCATGCCCAATTGCTGCGCAAGGACCTGGTGGCGGCCGTCCGTGCCCGGCGCTACCCGTGGGTGCACGGCGTACGGACCTTCTTGCACGATTGGGGGTCGCCGCACTGGAACCGCGGGCGTAGCTACGTCGAAGATGCGAACATCGTCGAGCTGCGCGAGATCGTCGACGAGGTCTTGCGGTTCTTGATGGTGGCGACGGGGTAGCCGCTGCCCCTCATTCGACCCGAAGCTCCTGGGGAAGATCCCGGAACTGCAACCCCTCGGCGACGTGGTCTTCGCGTACCATCTCTTCGGCTTCGAGGTCGGCGATGGTGCGGGCGACGCGGTACAGCTTCCCCAGGCCGCGCGCCGACAGACCCAGATCAGCCACCGAACGCAGCAGCAGGCGTCGGGCCTGCGGATGCAGCAGGCGGTCGGTCAGCCAGCTAGCTGTCGAGAGTCGGCCGTTGAGGCGAGAGTCTCTGCGAGCCTGACGCTCCCGGGCTGCCTGCACCTGCGCGCGCATGCTGCGCGAGTCGGTGCCACCGGGCCGGTCCAACTCATCGGCCGGCACGCGCGGCACTTGCAGGCGCAGGTCGATGCGGTCGAGCAAGGGGCCGGAGAGCCTGCCCTGGTACTGCCGCACCTCGAGCGGACTGCAGCGGCAGGGACGCAGACCGTCGCCGTAGTAGCCGCAAGGGCAGGGATTCATCGCCAGCACCAGCAGCACCTCGCCGGGAAAGCTGAAGGTGGCCCTCGCGCGCGCCACGGTCACCATGCCCGATTCTAGCGGCTGGCGGAGCAGCTCGAGGATGCGGCGCGGGTATTCGACCACCTCGTCGAGAAACAGCACTCCCCGGTGGGCGAGACTGAGCTCTCCGGGCCGCGGGAAGCTTCCACCGCCGATCAGGCCCGCGGAGCTGGTGGTGTGATGCGGAGCGCGGAACGGCCTGTGACGGGGCAGGCGTCGGTCGCGCCACAGCCCTGCCGCGCTGGTGATCTCGGCCACCTCGATGGCCTCTGTCTGCGACAGGGGAGGCAAGATGCCGGGCAGGCGCTCGGCAAGCATAGTCTTGCCGCTGCCCGGCGGCCCGACCAGCAGTGCGCTGTGGTGGCCTGCAGCGGCGATCAGCAGCCCCCGGCGTGCCAGCGCCTGGCCACGCACGTCGGCCATATCCCGGAACACCAACTCGGCGTCTTCGGGGGCCAGCGCAACGTCCGCGGGGCGCCGCAGCTGGCCCGCCACCAGCTCGGCCGCCTCGCGCAGGCTGTCGACTCCGTAGACCTCGAGACCCTCGACCAGGGCGGCTTCGGGGCCGTTGTCCCGGGCCACCAGCAGTCTCTGGCAGCCTGAGCGAGCGACCGCCGACGCCAGGGGGAGGGCGCCGCGCACCGGGCGCACGCCTCCGTCGAGCGAGAGCGCCCCGAAGGCGGCCCAGCCGTCGCTGAGCTGCAGCTGGCCCGAAGAGGCGAGCAGGGCCATCGCGATGGGCAGGTCGTAGAGCGCGCCCTCCTTCCGCAGGTCGCCCGGCGCGAGGTTGACCGTCACCTTGCGTTGCGGGCGCTTGAACCCGGCGTTGCCGATGGCGCTGCGCACGCGCTCACGCGATTCGCGCACCGCGGCATCGGGCAAGCCGACGATGATGAACCCTGGCAGCCCCGATGCGTGGTCGACTTCAACCTCGACCCGCTCCCCCCGCACTCCCTGCAATGTCGCCGATACCATTCTTGCCAGCACAGCAGTCCTCCGCACCGAAGCCGCGGAACTGCGGCGTGGTGGCGGACTCCAAGCAAGCGGCTTGCCGCCCCTTGGAGTGCCCATGCGAAGCAACAGCGCGCCAGATGCGGCGCACCGGCACGCAATCTCTACAGGAATGTTGCGGGTGGGATCAGATGGCCAGCCGGGCAGTGGGCTCGACCGGAGGCAGCCAACTGCCTGTGGTCGCGGGCGCGGGCTTGGGGGGAGTGCTGAACGGCTGCTCTCCGTCCTTGGTGTCCCACAGCTTCAAGCTCAGCCGCAGGGGCTGGTGCTTCTTGCGCAGAATCTTGAGGAACACGAAGCGGTTGAAGAACCGCCGGGCAGCAGGATCGCCAGAGCCATCGGCCAACCAGTTGCCCACATTGACATAGCTACGTCGGCCGCGCTTCAGCTGTTCGGGGCGATGGGTGTGGCCGAAGACCACCACCGGAACCTTGAGCATACGGCTCACGTCAGCCGCCGCCTGGCGCAGGCGTTGGTTTATCGAACGGGCCTCGTAGCGCGTCCAGGTCAGGCGCCCGAGCAGCTCACCGAGCACGAACAGCCCGCTGCTGGCCAGCAGGCCCAGCCACCAGCTATGGCCCGTGCCGATCCAGCCTGCCAGCAATGCGGCCCCTGTCAGGATCAACCGGTCGAGGTAGACCGCGCCCGCGATATGCGCGAGGCTGGTGTAGCCCGGCCGAACCCAGAGAGAATGCAGATGCCGGAAGCGCTCGGTCGGTTTCCGTTCTGTGGCATAGCCGCTGAAATAGTTCCGCAGCAGGCTTCCGACCACCTTGCAGTACAGCCAGGGCAGCAGAAAGACCAAGCGCCAGGGGACCGCGCTGGAGAGCAGCCAGCGCATCGTGCGCAACATGCCCCAGCCCTCCATGCGGAAGAAGTTGACACCCTGGAAGTGGTTGCACAGATCCCGCACGACGCGGGTTCCCAGTGGCAGGCTGCCCTGGGAGGAGAAGCCGTCGTGTTCGTCTTGCCAGGCGCTGAAGATGTCGTACATGTGCCCGTGCTCGATGTGCAGTTTGCCCTTCTCGTGATAGGCGTGGGGCTCGAGCACGATGGCCTGGCAGAATGCCTCCCGCGACGCACTGGTCTGGTCGAGGAGCTGGAAGAGCTGCAGCTTGAAGTATCTGCCCACCAAAGGGATGTGCAGTTCGGGGTCGTGGTTGCCCCGGACGATGACCAGCTGGTTCCCGGCGGCCACGAAGCGCGCCAGCTCAGTGAAGAATGCGATGTGCTCGGCGATGATCGCGTCGAGGGTGGAGAGGATGGGAGTGGTGCAGTCTTCACTCCAGTCATCGCTCCTGGTGTCGGTGGGGGGCGCAGCGCGCATGAATTCCAGCATGTCGCCGTTGATCACCAGCTTCCACGGATGCCCATTGTGGCGGTTCTCACGCTGCTGACGCAGAAACGAGACCAGCTCGCGGTCGGTGCGCTGGCTGGATTCGCCGGGTCCGGTGACTCCAGCGATGCCGAGATGGAGGTCGCTGATGACCAGTAGATGGGGTTGCATGGGAAACTCGGTGTGGGATCTTCAACGCGTGTCAGGTAATTGACGCTACCTGTCTGGAAATTGTAGCACAAAGCGGGCAACTGTGCAATAGCTGACGCGCATATCTCTCATGATTTCAATGGATTAGAAAAATGCGTCAGCTATCTGACGGTGTTGAAGATTGGACGCCCCGAAAAAGGGAGGTACCTCTCCGTGGCGCCGTTTGCTAAAACTGCCCCCAGTATTGGGGCGCCTGACAGGCCATGAAGAGGACCCATCGTGAGTGAAGACCGCATGCAGAAGATCGTGTCGCTGTGCAAGCGGCGCGGGTTCGTTTTCCAATCTTCGGAGATCTACGGGGGCCTGAAGAGTGCCTACGACTACGGGCCTCTGGGGATCGAGCTCAAACGCAACCTGATGCAGGAGTGGTGGACCGACACTGTCCATCGGCGCCACAACGTCGTCGGTCTGGACACCTCGATCATCATGCATCCTGATGTCTGGAAGGCGTCGGGACACCTGGCAGGCTTCAGCGACCCACTGGTGGACTGCCTGGTCTGCAAGGAGCGCTTCCGGGCGGACAAGGCCCCGCAGGTGGCCGAGGGGCAGCCCGCACCGCTCGCTTTTCCAGACAAGGGCAAGGCCAAGCTCGCGCTGAGCCTGATCCAGGAGAAGCTGGGCGTCGAGCTCGAGCGCATGAAGAAGGTTCTGCGGGGCGCGACAGGCAACGCCCGTGGCTATGTCTGCCCGAACTGCGGCAGCCCCTTTCTGTCTGACGAGCGCCAGTTCAACCTGATGTTCCGCACCAGCCTGGGTCCCGTCGACCCGACCGGCGAGCTGGCTGGAGTGATCGCGCGAGGTGAGCTGGACGGGCTCGACGAGCGTGCCATCAAGGCCCGCATCGACGCCCAGCTCAAGCCCAGCGCCGTCTATCTCCGGCCCGAAACGGCCCAGGGTATGTTCGTGCAGTTCGCCAACGTACAGAGCTCGCTGGCGATGAAGATCCCCTTCGGCATCGCCCAGATGGGCAAGAGCTTCCGCAACGAGGTCACGACCAAGAACTTCATCTTCCGTAGTTGCGAATTCGAGCAGATGGAGATGGAGTTCTTCTGCAGGCCGGGCGAGGACGATCAGTGGTTGGAGTACTGGAAGGAGGCGCGCATGTCCTGGTGGCGGCGCTACGCCAACCAGCCGGATGACTTCCGCTTGCGCGCCCATGAGCCCAGCGAACTCGCCCACTACGCCAAGGGCTGCTTCGATGTCGAGTACCGCTTCCCCTGGGGATTCGATGAGCTCGAAGGCATCGCCAACCGCACCGACTATGACCTGAAGAAGCATCAGGAGTACAGCAAGAGCAAGCTGAGCTACTTCGACCCCGAGACGCGTGAGCGCTACCTGCCGTATGTGATCGAGCCCGCGGCCGGGGCGACCCGCGGCGTGCTGGCGTTCCTCAACGATGCCTACACAGAAGATACCGTCCCCGACGCGCAGGGCAAGGCGCAGACCCGCACGGTGTTGAAGCTGCACCCGCGCCTGGCGCCGATCAAGGTGGCCGTGCTGCCGCTGGTCAAGAAAGACGGCATGCCCGAGCTGGGACGCGCGCTCGCCGACGCATTCCTCGCTCGGGGCATCAACGCCTCGTATGACGAGACCCACGCGATCGGCAAACGCTACCGCCGCCACGATGAGATCGGCACGCCCTGGTGCCTGACCATCGACAAGCAGACCCTCGAAGACGGCAGCATCACGCTGCGCGATCGGGACACGACCGAGCAAGAGCGGATCTCTCAAGATCAGGCCGTCGCGGTCATCTTCGAGAAGCTGGGCGCGTGAGCGGGCGGATCGATGAGCTGTCCCTGGCAGACGCACTGCGGGCTTTTGGCCGCGCAGACGCCCTGGCCATCGAGGCGGCGGCGCGCACCGATGCGGCGCTGCTGACATTGGTGCCCCGGGTGGCGCGCGCGTGGCGCCTGGGGCATCGGTTGCTGCTGTTCGGCGCCGGAACCTCTGGACGGCTGGCCTTTCAGCAGGCCGCCGAATGCCTGCCGACCTTTGGCCTGGGCTCCGAGGCCATCGCGGCGCGCATCGCGGGCGGCGAGGGGGCGCTGGTGGCTGCCCGCGAAGGTGCTGAAGACCAGGTGGCCGCGGGGGCCGACGCTCTGGAGCAGTTGGGCGCGGGCAGCGAAGATATCGTGCTGGGGGTGACCGCGAGTGGCTCGACGCCGTTCGTGCGCGGTTGTCTCGATGCGGCCGCCGCACGCGGGGCCCTGCGGGTGTTGCTGAGCGCATCGCCGGCCCCCCGGATCGAGACTGACATCCTGCTGTGTACGCCGACCGGGCCCGAGCTGCTGGCCGGCAGCACACGGCTCAAGGCCGCGACCGCGGCCAAGTGTGTGCTCGACCGGCTCACCACGCTGGCTGCGTGTCAGCTGGGGCGCGTGCGCGCGGGTCTGATGCTGGCTATGCGGCCGAGCAATGCCAAGCTTCGCGAGCGGGCTGTCGGCATCGTCGCGAGCCTCAAGCCCTGTTCAGAGCAGGCCGCGCGCGCAGCGTTGGAGGATGTCGACTGGGACATCCGGGCGGCCTTGGAAGCCTGACCTGGAACTGGGAGCACTCAGAAATAGCCGATCTCACGCGCGGGGCGCAGCCAGATCTGGTCGGGGCTCAGCGGGCGTCCACACAGGTAGTCTTCGATCCAGACGATCGGCAGGGCGCCCTGGCGCAAGAATGCCTCGTGGAAAGATTCCAGGTTGAACCCATCACCCCAGGCTTCTCGGCAGGACTCACGCAGCGCCAGGATCTGGTGGGCGCCGGTCAGGTAGGCGGCCTGGTAGAGCGGGCTGTAGGTCATGTAGCGGTCGACCTCGCCACGCGCACCTGATTCCTCGAGTCCGACCTTCTCGATCAGGAAATCGACCATCTCCTGCTGTTGCATCTCGCCGAGGTGGTAGCGGGTCGAGACGATGATGCGCGCCGCCCGGATCAGCCGCCAGAAGAGGCTGCCCATGCGCTCTTCGGGAGTGCGGAAGAAGCCCTGCTCGTCCAGCAGGAGCTCGGTATACAACCCGTGCCCCTCGACATAGAAGGGGGTGCTGCTGTAGGGCTTGCGCTGCGCGTTGTAGCGGTCGGCGTAGAAGCGCTGCAGGTGGTGCCCGGGGATCAGCTCGTGGGGCACGACGTTGCGCGTGAAGTGGCGGTTGTTGCCCAGCATCGCCTGCCACTTGCCTTCTATGGCCATGCCATCCTCCGCATAGGCCACACCCATGCGGTTGCCACTGTAGTACGCGAACGGGAAGCGTTGCTGCGCTTCGCGGTCGATGGGCGTCAGGTACCAGATCTCCGCACACAGCTCGGGAACGCGGAACAAGCGCTGCGTGCGGACGAAGTCGATCGCCTCGCGGGCCAGGGCCGCGACCTCGACACGCTGCTGCCCGGGCTCGGCGATGTCCTGCTTGACCAGCTGCAGCGCGGTCTGCCAGGGTTCACCGGGGGCGATCTTCTCGGCTTCGCGCTGCAACTCAGCCTCGATAGCGGCGAACTGCTCCTGGCCGAAAGCAAGCAGCGAGCGCGGCGTGTGCGGGACGGCGTGCCGCTCGAGCTCGAGGGCAAAGGCCTCTTCACCGATGGCGAAGATGTTCCCCGCCTGCTGGCGCATCTGTTCCAGGCTCTCGTCCAACTTGGCGGCGTAGTCTTCCAGCCCCTTCTGCACGGCCTCGAGCGGCTCGGCCAGCCACCAGCCCAGCAAGGGATCGCGGGGCAGCTGCTCTTTGCGCAGCTGCTTGCAGAGGTCGATACCGCGACCGGTCCAGCCGCGCGCGGCGCGCACCAGCTGGGGGCTGCCGGAGACCTCCTGGCTCGCGAGGCCCTTCTGCATGGCCTGCAGCCGGCGGGAGAGCTCAGCGTAGTCCCAAGGCACTGCCTGCCGGTCGGCCTCGCTGAGGTCGACCAGCACAGAGACCCAGGGAAAGACATCCGCAAGCTCGGCGAGCCGCAACGCTTCGTCTTCCAGCCCGGCGAGTTCACGTTGGAGCCAGCTTCCAAAAACGATATAGTCGAGCTGGCGGGCACGGGACAGCTCGGCAAAGGGCAGTTGTTCCAGCTGTTGCCAGCGTCGGCTGGAGAATGCGTGCAGCCTTGTCAGGCACGAAGCGCCACGCAAGCTGTAGCGTTGCGTGAGCGCGTCGCGGTCTTGCGCGGTCGTGCGCAGCAGGTCGGCCAGCGCGGTGTCGGGATCACCGACCAGGTCCTGGCCGGGCAACCAGGCGCAGAGCAGAAGCCCACAGAGGAGGAGTCGCGATGGCATGGGCAGTCCTTGGGTTGCGGCGCGGGCGGACCGGGCCGTGAGATCGGGATGCGATTATGCCAACCCTGCCGGAGCACCGCAACCGCGGCCGCGGCGGCTGCTGCTGATCCAGGTGCGCCGCGCGGGGGATCCTATGCTCGCGCATGAGCTGGCCTGCTTTGAGCGCCGCCTGGCTGGTCAACACGTGGAGCTGCGGACACACAATGCGGTGGCGGAGACGGCGCAGCGCGCGTGGCTCGACGACCTCGACGGCATGATGATCGGCGGCTCGGGCAATTTCAGCGTGCACCATCCCGACAGTCAGGCCTGGGTGGGGCCCTTGCGGCATGTGCTCGAGAGCGCTCTCGAGCGTCGCCTGCCGGGCTTCGGCGTCTGCTTTGGCCATCAGCTCCTCGGTATGCACCTCGGCGCAACGGTGCGCACCAGCGATGCCCACGAGGAGCTCGGGACGCACGGCTTTCAGCTGACCGAAGCGGGGCGCCGCTGCAAGCTGTTTGGCAGCCTGAGCCCGAGCTTCCAGGCGCACACCGGCCATACCGACTGCGTGACAGAGGTGCCATCAGGAGTCGAGTTGCTCGCGAGCAACGAGCGCCTCGAGACGCAGGCTTTCAAGGTGCGGGGGGCGCCGTTCTACACCACGCAGTTCCATCCGGATCTGGTCGCCGATGAGGCACGCGAGCGCTACCTGAGCAGCAAGGCCAGGCCGGACCCGGCCTCCCGGGCAAGGGCGCGCTCGTTCCGGCGCATCGCCGAGAAGGTGGGTGGGCTGTTGGGCAGCTTCGTCGCGTCTCTCGACGCGGGCGCGTCCGACAAATGAGGCTTGGCGGGGCTGGTGCGATCTGGTAGTCAAGGGCTCGAAGGAGATGATGATGAGCGATCCCATCGATGTGTCGAGCCTGACCGACTCCTCTGAGGGGGCGACCGACTCCTTCGCCGTCCGCGTCTCCGAGCTGGCGGCCGACTTCCTCTGGCTGGACAACCACGAAGTGCGCGGTTTCCTCGCTGCCCTGCAGAAGAAGTATGGCGACCGCTTCGAGGCGCTATCGATCTTCCACGACCCGATCCACAAGCTCGAGTACCACAACGTGCTCGATGCGATGGCTTCCTCCGAGATCGAGCTGGTCGCGAGCGAGCTCGACGCGTTTGCCAAGCAGAAGAGCAGCCGACTCGAGCTGCAGGAAGAAGAGCGCTACGCCGAAGAGCAGGCCCTGACGATGGTCGAGGTGCGGCGGCTGTTCCAAGAGCTCGACGCGGAGGACGAGTTTACGCCCGAGCAGCTGACCCGCGCGTATGAGCGCTGCCTGAACTCGGAGACCCTGCCGATCAAGGTCGAAGAGATCCTTGAGACGTCCTTCCGGCAGAAGGTCTTCTCGCAGGCCAGCGTCGAGAACCTGGTGATCATGCAGTTGGTGCTCGGCGTGCCCGAGCCCCTGGTTGAGAGGGATCTGAAGAAATTCGACTTCTATCTGGAGAAGGTCGAATCGCGCCTGCGGGAAGAGGTCACGCCGCTGATCGATTGTTGGTTGAGCTATATCCTGCGGCGGGCCTACGAGCGCCAGAAAGACCGCCTGAGTTATCCTCCGCCGGCCCGGTTCATCCTTGAGACCTTGTTGAAGGAAGGACTGAACAAGCACGCGTGCATCTACTACATTCTGCTCGACCGCGCGAAGGGGACCGAGCAGCTGATCATCGAGAGCATCGCGGAGATCCAGGGCAAGGCTGTCAGCGAGGTCGCTTCGGCGTACACGCGCGTGTTTCGGACTCTGCCCGATGCCGGGCTGCCGAGCTTTGGCAGCCGCAAGCTCGAGGGTTTCGAGCTCGATCGCGAGCAGCTTGAGGGCGGCGAGCTGGGCGGGCTGCTGCCTCCGAGCGGGCAGCAGGGCTTGCTGGTGCGGTTGGCCAGCAAGCGCAGCTTTGCCTTGCAGGCAGAGGACACGGCGCTGGCCCCCGAGATCAAGCCCGGCGACGTGCTGTTTTTCGATCCCGAGCAGTCCCCCGCCGGGGGCGATCTGGTGCTGGCCAGCTACGCGCTGGCTGACGAAGCCCCGCGCTGCGTGGTGCGTCGCTATATCGCAGGCAGCGACTTCGCGCAGCTGCTGCCCGATCGCTTGGCGTCGGGCATCGAGGCCCTCGTCTTCCAACGCGACGAAACCGGCAGCTGGCAGCTGCAGGGTCAACCGGCAAGGCTGCGCATCGAAGCGGTGGCGGTCGGTGTGTTGCGGCGCTTTCACTCCGACCGCTGTGACGGCGTCGGCTGAGTTTGAGGAGATTTCCGTGGAACGACGCGTCGAACGCAATACGTCCATCGAGTCGAGTGGCATCGAGCTGCAGAGCGGCATGCCGATCTGCCAGACGGATCTGCCCCTCGACTGGTACCAGAAGGAGTTCAAACCCTACGCGGAGGAATACCTGGCGCTGCCCAACCGTCAGCCCGAGACGGTGCTGCCCTGGATGGACTCGTACATCGAGCCGGCGCTCAAGCACTTCGGCGACAGGCTGATGCTGTTGGCCCACTACTACATGGGCGGAGAGATCGTCAAACTGGTCGAGCGCTACGGCGGTTCGATCGCCGACTCGTACCTGTTGGCGAAACAGGCCGTGATGCACCCGGACACCAAGCTGTTCGTCGAGTCTGCCGTGCACTTCATGGCCGAGGCGATCGCCATCCTCAAGAACGAGGATCAGCAGGTCTACATCACCAACCCCAAGGCCGGCTGCACGATGGAGATGATGGCCAAAGAAGAGCACGTCGTGCCGGCTTTCGAGTTTCTGCAAGAGCGCTACGGTGATGACCTGGTGGTGGTCGCCTACATGAACACCTCGGGGCGCTTGAAGGCCCTGGCGGGGGCCACCGGAGGAGCCGTCTGCACCAGCAGCAACGCGCCGAAGATCTTGCGCTGGGTGCAGAAGCAGGGCAAGAAGATCGTGTTCGTGCCCGACCTGCATCTGGGCATCAACACGGCACGCAATGTAGGCATCCCCAACGAGCAGCTGTTCCAATGGAAGGGTGGACTGGAGGGAGCCAACTACCGGCCCGAGGGCGCCGCGCTGGAGGCGTTGGATGCCAGCGCGATGATCCTCTGGGGCAGCTATTGCGGCGTCCACACCATCTTCAAGGCCTCGCAGGTCGAGTATTGGCGAGAGCGCGGGTACGGAGTGCACGTCCATCCCGAGTCGCCCGCGGAGGCGGTGATGGCTGCCGACGGGTCGGGCTCGACCGCCTATCTGTGGAAAGCGGTGATGGATGCGCCGCCCGGCTCGAAGCTGGCCATCGGCACGGAGGGGCATTTCGTCAGCAACGCCCGCGAGCAGGCGCAGCGGCGGGGGGTCGAGGTGGTGCACCTGGCCGACATCCCCGAGCCGGGCTTCGCCAGCTTCGGCTGTGGCTGCGCGACGATGAGCCGCAACGACCCGCCGCACCTGGTCGCGATGCTCGACCTGCTGCACAAAGGCCAGGCTCCGGACATCAACCAGGTGCTGGTCGGTGATGCTGTCGACGAGAGCAGCGGCTACCGAGAGCGGCTCGATGCCGCCAGCCGCGAGGCCATCCGGCGCGATGCCCGCAAGGCGCTCGAACGCATGAACGAGATCACCGAGGCGCCCTGAGTATGGAAGAGCTCGTCTCCTCACCGCCTTGTGCCCCGCATGGCGCGGCCTCGATCGGCATCTGCGTGGGTTGTGAACGTTACTGCTGCGGGGCGTGTTACCAGCCGGGCAACAAGCTGTGCGTCGACTGCCAGACGCCCGCCCAGACTTCAGGCGACCCGACCACCCGGGCATTCCAATGGATCTTCAAGCAGGAAGGTTGGTTCGGCAAGCTCGTGCTCGCAGGGCTGATGAGTCTGGCGGGCATTGTGGTCTTGCCGGCCTTCGCCTACATGGGCCTGCAGCTCCGCATCATGCGGCGGGCGATGGTCGATCCGGACGCACCGCTGCCCGGCTGGGACAACTTCTTCGCCCTGGTGGGTGACGGGTTCCGCCACCTGTGTGCGCTCACGCTACCCATTCTGCTGCTGGTCGGGGGCTTTGTGCTGGTGGTGGTCGGGGCGGTGGCGCTGGCAGTCGCCGCGGGCGCGCCTGAAGAGCTGGCGATTCTGGGGATTTTTGCCTTCTACGGCTTTGTCGCTCTGCTCGCGCTGCTCGTCAATGCCGTGCAGCCCGCGGTCACCCTGGAGTTCCTGATCAGCGGCAGTCTGTTCGCGGGCTTCCATTTCAAGAATCTCTGGCGTCATGTCGCCGACCGTTTTGGCGACTACCTGGTGCTGGTGCTGCTGCAGATGGTGTTGAACTTTCTGGCGGGCATGGTCGGGATCTTCACCTGCTATCTGGGTTTCTTTGTCAGCATGCCGTGGGCCCAATTCACCTTTGCGCATCTCGTCGGCCGCTACGTGGCAGAGCACTACCCCGAGGTTGCCCGTCAGGCATGGTACAGCGAAGGGCAGGGGGACTGAATGGTCAAGATCATCGCCCATCGCGGGGCCTCGTACGACGCCCCCGAGAACACCATGGCCGCCATCGAGTTGGGCTGGCAGCGCGGGGCGGATCTGGTGGAGATCGACGTGCACCGTACGGCCGACGGGCAGCTGGCCGCCATCCACGATGCGACCACCACCCGGACCACCGGGGTTGAGGGGCGGGTGGAGGACATGAGCCTGGCCGCCCTGGCAAGGCTCGATGCGGGCAGCTGGAAAGGCCCGCGCTGGGCGGGTGCACGCATCCCCGGTCTGGTCGAGGTCTTGTCTGCAATTCCGGCCGGCAAGCAGCTGTTGATTGAAGTCAAGGGCGGCCCCAGGGCGATCCCTTCGCTGCTGGCCCAGCTCGACACGGCGGGCACGCGTCCCGAGCAGATCATCGTGCAGGGCTTCGAGCACGAGGCGATGCACCTGCTCAAGCGGCAGCGCCCGGAGTTGCGGGTCTTCGGGCTGATCGCCTTCCGGCGCAAGCCCGATGGGAGCCAGTGGCCGGGCTTGACTGAGATCCTCGCCCGCTGCTCGAGCTTCGACGGCCTGGGTCTGGGAAGCGATGGACCGCTGGATGTGCAGAGTTGTGCGGCGATGCGGGCCGCAGGGCTGCAGCTGTTCGTCTGGACGGTCGACAAGCTGCCGCAGGCGCGTGCGCTGGTCGCTGCCGGGGTCGATGGCATCATCACCAACCGGCCGGGCTGGCTGCGCGCGCAGCTCGGGGCGGTCTGAGCGTCAGAACATCTCCCAGGCTTCGAGCTCAGTCTGTTCGCCCTCGAAGCGCGCGTAGGCATGTTCCAGCTGCCGCGAGAGCTTGCACCCGAGCCGTTCGAGCAGGGTCTGGCCGAGGCGCGGCCGCTCGCGGCAGAGCGTGCGGAAGCGCTCTCCGGGTAGAAACAGCGCGCGCGCCCCGGAGTGGACGACCACCCGGGAGCGCACCTTCTGCGGCTCCATCAGGCTGCCCGCCCCCAGGGATCGGCCGGGGCGCACGGCCAGGCGGCCTAGGCGTGGATGCTCCAGATGCAGCTCGCCCTCGAGCAGGACGAACAGGCCGCTGGACTCGGCACCACACTCGAAGACCACCTTATCCGCGTCGAAGCTGCGCGTCTGGCAGACATGCAGCACGCGGCTGAGCTCGGCGAATTCGAGTCCCTGAAACAGGAAGGAGCGACGCAGCGCGGCAAGCTTCGAGGGTACCTCTTGCAGACGCGGGGGGAGGGGGACCGCGCCCAGATGGGCCTCGACCAGCACCAGCGTGATGTTGTCGCGCCCGCCTGCGGAATTCGCATGAGCGATCAGTCTGGCGGGCAGGCCGTTGAAGTCGTCGCTGCCCAACTCTGTGGCGACCTGGTCGAGCTCCAGATACTGGCTCAGGCCGTCGCTGCACAGCAACAGCCGGTCGCCGGGCAGCACGCTCAGGGGGAGCAGGTCGACCTCGACGCCGGTCTGGTGGCCGATCACCCGGCTGAGCACGTGGGCGTACATGTGGGTACGCAACTTTTCGGGCGGGATGGCTCCGGAGCGCACGAGCTCGGCAGCCAGGGTGTGGTCGTTGCTCAGCTGGTGCGCCGTGCCTTCGCGCAGCAGATACGCACGCGAGTCGCCGACATGCGCCAGCATTCCGTGGCCGGCGACCACCAGCAGGCAAGTCAGGGTGCAGCCCATGCCCTTGTGCTGGGACAGCCTCTGGCCTTCGTCATAGACGGCCTTGTTGGCGGCCAGCACGGCTTTCCGCAGCAACCCACGCAGCTGTTGAAAGTCCTCGTCGCCGGTGCGGATTGCTTCGATGGCCGCGCGCTGAGCGACGAGCTGCCGGGCCACCTCTTCGACCGCCAGGCTCGACGCGACCTCACCCGAGGCGGCGCCTCCCATACCGTCGGAGACGATGTACAGCCCCAGCGTGTCATCGACGTGGAAGGCATCTTCGTTGTTGGTGCGCGTGAGGCCCATGTCGGTAGCACCGAGCCCATGGATCTGCAGGAATGGCATCGCACCTCCTCAATGCTGCGCAGGCCGCATAGTACAACAGTCTGCCAGGGGCGTCCACCGGAGCGGCGCCTGTCGAGGGCGTTGGGCGCGCTCCACCGGGTGTCGGAGCCGAGGCTGCCTGCGGGACGGATCCACGGGTGCTCAGGGGCTGCGGAAGTCTTCTTTGCGCAGTCCAAGGCGTAGCATGCGTGTGTAGAGCGAGCGGCTGGAGATGCCCGCCCGCCGCGCGGTCTCACCGACGCGTCCGCGGGTTTGTTGCAGCAGGCCGACCAGATACGCCTGTTCGAAGCGGTCGCGAAGCTTCTGCTGCGCCTCCTTGAGCGGGAGTTGCAGCCAGCTTGCAGGCAGCCCCTGATCGGCATCCGGGGTGACCAGGATCGGGGCAGGCAGTGTGTCGTTGCGGGCGATGACGTCGGGCAGATCCTGCCGGCTGATGCGCTCGCCTTCACACAGCAGGACCGCGCGTTCGATGACGTTGATCAGCTCGCGCACGTTTCCCGGCCAGTTGTATTCGATCAGAGCCTGCAGCGCATGCGGGTCCACGCCCTGGATGCTGTTGGGGAGCTGGCTCTGGAAGTGCGTCAAGTAGCGCTCGATCAGGTCGGGGATGTCCTCCCGCCGCTCGCGGAGTGGCGGGACCGCCAGGCTGACCACGCTCAGTCGATAATACAGGTCGCGGCGGAAGTTCCCGCAGGCGACCTCCTGAAGCAGGTTGCGGTTGGTAGCCGCGAGGATGCGCACATCGACCCGCAGAGGTTGCTCGGCGCCCAGGCGCTGCACCTCACGCGCCTGGATCACACGCAGAAGCCGCACCTGCAGGTGCAGCGGGATCTCGCCGATCTCGTCGAGGAACAGGCTACCACCTTCGGCGGCCTCGAAGTGCCCCCGCTTGCTTCGGGTGGCGCCGGTGAACGCGCCCTTTTCATGTCCGAAGAGCTCACTCTCGAGCAGGCCTTCGGGCAGAGCTCCGCAGTTGATCGCCACAAAGGGGCCGGTGTTGCGGGGGGACTCACCATGGATGGCGCGGGCCAGCCACTCTTTGCCCACGCCCGTCTCGCCAGTGATCAACAGCGAGGTGTTGCTGGTCGTCATCCTCCGGGCGACGTGCAGGAAGGCTTGCATGGCAGGGCTGGACGAAACGAAGCTCGACAGACTGGGGCGGCTGGATTTCATACTCGCATCATTCGGAATCTCATTTCCGGTTTGAGCTCACATCGGAAGTATACATCCGAAAAAAGAGGCAGCCAGTTTCCGATTCTTGCAGGGAGTGTCTAGCCATGGGCCTGGTAAGCGGATACGAGCGTTGGCATGTGGATTGCCAACGTTCGCATAGCGGCCCGTGTGCCGCAAGGGTCTCTGTGCGTCCTCATTTGAGGTGGCGAGGATCTGCAGAGGCGTCGACCTGGATCTCTTCATCTGTGGGACGACCCCACGCACCTCGACAGCGAGTCAGTCATGCCTGCTCAACCCAGTCCAGAAGTCGATGAATCCTTTGCCGAGAGCCAGCGCGCGAAAGAACGCCGCCGCATGAGGCGTCAGCGACGCGGCCACCCCGAGGGCGGCTCAAAGCGCCACGGCTTCTTCGACGATGACTACGCAGAAGAAGAGTTCTCCTCCGACGAGAGCATAGAGTAGCGCACGCCAGCCGCCTGCCTGTGCCCAGCAACTGCGCCGTTCGGGCTGTCTGTGTCCGAGCGCTGACGCTCAGAGCCGGTACGTGCATGTAGCGCGCTCTCGTGGCGCCGCATCCGGCTTCAGAGCACCTGACATCCGCAAGAGACTTCGGTAAGGCCTGGTTCATGCCTTCGAACTGCTGAGAGCCGCATGTAGCGTCGGTCTATGACCAGAGCGCTCTGCGAGCGCCAGAGAAGACCGATCCGGAGGGGCGGACCCTGAACCTCTGGATGCAACCTCCGCCAAGGCTCCTTCCGGCGCTCACAGAGCGCCGCTACAGAAGACGGCTTCGATCCGTGCCCTCTTCCCCTGCCGACCGTGCATCGCATGCGTCCAGGCTTCGTCATTGCATTGTATAGGTATTGCCACGCATGGCTGGCGAACCGGGTAACGCGTCCTAGGTTTTGTTCAAATTTTGTATAGAAAAAAGCTAGACAAATAATGCGAGGTTGCTAGTCTGAGGGGGTAAGCAGATTTCCCCGTGCCGAAAAAGGAGCCCTCCCGTGAGACTTTCTTTGACCATCCTTCTTTCCGTCGTCCTCTCGAGCTCTGTGGCTTGGGCCCAATGCCAAGGCAACGACCACGCGCAAGCCCAGGATCTGACCAAGACCGTGGTACAGACTGCTGCCGAGGCTGGCAACTTCTCCACGTTGCTCGCAGCTGCCGAGGCCGCTGGCCTGGTCGACGCCCTGAACGGCGAAGGCCCGATCACTGTCTTCGCCCCGACCGACGAAGCCTTCGCCAAGCTGCCCGCGGGCACCGTCGAGGCCCTGCTGGCGCAGCCCGAGCAGCTCGCTGAGATCCTGAAGTACCACGTCGTGGCCGGCAAGCTGAGCGCAGAGAAGGTGCTGGCAAGCCAGTGGCTGCCGACCCTGCAGGGCCAGGAGCTGCTCGTCTCGATGCGCGACGGTGCGCCCTTCATCGACGAAGCCGGCATCGCCGCTGCAGACATCTACGCTTCGAACGGCATCATCCACGTGATCGACAGCGTCATGCTGCCCCGCAAGAATCTGGTCGAGACCGCCGCAGCTGCCGGTGCCTTCAAGACTCTGCTGGCTGCTGCCACGGCCGCAGGCCTGGCCGACGTGCTGAGCAACGACGGCCCCTTCACGATCTTCGCGCCGACCGACGAAGCTTTCGCTGCCCTGACTCCAGGCACTGTCGAAGCCTTGTTGCAGGACATTCCCACGCTGCAGGCGATCCTGAAGTACCACGTGGTCTCCGGCAAGATCTTGTCGACTGATCTGGCCGAAGGCTCCACGAAAGTGGCCAGCCTGCAGGGCGGCATGCTGCCTATCAACAACGCAGACGGCGTGACCGTGGCCGGTGCGCAGGTCGTGCAGGCCGATGTGATCGCCGGCAACGGTGTGATCCACGTGATCGACAGCGTCCTGATTCCCGCGCCCTCCAAGTAACAACCCCCACCACGCCCGGCCTCCCGGCCGGGTCTTGAGGAGACCCCACCATGCTGCGTCTGACCCTTCCTTGTCTCTTGATCGTGGCGGCCGTTGTGAGTGGCCAGAGCTCCGAAGACTGGCAACCCCCGACTGAGGCCGAGCTTCCCGCAGGCTTCCCGGTTCCCACGCCTCCGGGCGAGATCGAGATCAAGCTCTACCCGGTCTCACGTGCTGTGGTCAGCGAGCAGCGGGGTTTCTTTGAGCTGGGCATCTGGAAAGCCTTCCGGCCCCTGTTCATGCATATCCAAGCAGAAGAGATCGCCATGACCAGCCCCGTGCTGGCCAACTACCCCGAGACGGCCGAAGAGCGCGCCCGCGGCACTATGCAGGTCGGCTTCTTCTACCCGAGCAACATGCAGGGACAGACGGGCTCCGCAGACGAAGTGGCGGTCGCGGACATGCCGGCCCAGACCGTTGTCAGCCTGGGAGTACGAGCCAGCTACAGCATGCGCAACTACCGCAAAGCTGTTGCAGAGCTGGAGACCTGGTTGCAGGACAATGCGGCTCTCTGGGTCGCGGCCGGCCCGCCGCGACGCCTGATGTACCAGCAGCCCAAGCTGCTCAACAGCGGCAGCCTGTACAGCGAGGTGCAGATTCCTCTGCGCAGCGCCCTGGCGCCCACCGAAGAGTAAGGCAGAACCCCGGACCCCCCGCCGGCGCATGAGCTCGTAGCTCGGCTGCCGCGGGGTTTTTTGCATCCGGGTCGAGCCAGATCAGGCAGGTTCAGCGGCCAGCACCTCTGCGACGAACAGCAAGCGCTCACGGATGGGAGGATGGTCTTCGTTGCGGCTATCCGGATCGAGGAACTGGCGGAACAGCATGCGCTCGGGGGAGGCCCGCAACTTCTCGAACAGATGGGGAAGCTCTTGTGCGTCGAGGTGGCCGGAGTGGTCGAAATCGAAGCTGCGCCAGTCGAGCAGCGGGTCGGCTTGCTCTTCGTCCGTCTCCGCCTGAGTGCCCGCCTCGCTCTGCGCCGCCGCAGTCTCGGCCGCCTTGGCGCTCTTCTCTTCGGCCATGCGTGCGACCAGAGCGCGCGCGCCACGCCGAGCCAGATCTTCGATGTCCTGGTCGTCGAGGGGCACCGCGAAATGCTCCCGCAAGGTCTCGAGGCGGTCCCTGATGAAGAGCTCGGGGACCAGCTTGTGGGTGACCTCCTCATGCACCTCGGCGCGGGGAAAGCGCCCCAGAATCCGGCGCAGCTCGGCCTCGCTGGCACCGCGCTCGTCGTCGCCCTCCCGGGCCACCAGCAGCTTGTACTTCTCGACCAGGGCCGTCAGCGCCTCGGTGCGCTCGCCGAGCAGCAACAGCATGTTGGCAGTGCTGACCAGCCCGCAGACGCGGCCGGCGAAGGCGTCGGCCAGCAGCTCTGCCAGCCGG
This sequence comes from Planctomycetota bacterium, assembly GCA_029260765.1. Taxonomy (GTDB): domain Bacteria; phylum Planctomycetota; class J058; order JAJDCP01; family JAJDCP01; genus JAJDCP01. The sequence continues at coordinate 68,184 of JAJDCP010000011.1, read as the reverse complement.
GCGGCGCGGGTGGCGAGCGTGCCGATCAGCGCGAAGACGATCAAGCCCAGCAGGGCGAACACGACCAGAAAGCCGAGGCGCTGGGTGAAGATCCAAGCGCTCTCGGGAGTCAGCAGGCCGGAGAGGATCTGCAGGAATCCCCAGGTCAAGATCAGCGCCACATGCAGCGTCGGTGCCATCACCAGCTGGCGGATCAGCGAGTCGCGATGCTTGATGTGCGCCAGCTCATGGGCCACAACAGCCCGCACGCCGTCGGTGCCAAGGAAATCGAACAGGTTGGAGTTGAGCGCCACGATGTTTCCCGAGCCGAACAAGCGCACCGTGAAGGCGTTGGGGATCGGCCGCAAGATGTAGTAGATCTCGTCGACTTGCTGGATGCCACAGCTGCGCGCGACCTCATGCACCAGCTCCGCTATGCGCGAGGAGTCCGCAGCGCCGGTGGGCTGCGGGATCGGTGCATCGGACTCTGGCGGCGGATGCAGGCGGCGGGCGTCATCAGAGCTCAGCGCCGAGAGCACCATTCCGTGGCTGATGATCAGTTGGCTGAGCAGAATCAAAGCCCCCGTGATCCAGGTGCTCGTGCTGAACGGCTCAAAGCCCAGCTCGTAGCCGAGCCATGCGGCGTCTGCTGTGCTGGCCCGCACGCGCAGCGATGCGAACAGCACCACGGCCGCGAGGTTGAAGATCAGCAGCGCCCACAGGGCGCGCCGGCGCCGGCCGATGGCGGCGAGGATGACAGGGTTCGACTCTTCGGCCGCAGGCGGGGTCTGGGGCATCGGCGCCTCTTGTGTTTGTCTGGCTCATTCTGGCGCCTGGCTTGGCTGCGGGCAAGAGGCGCCCATGTGATCCTTGGTCTTGCTGAGGATGTTCCGTCGAGGAATTTCAGATGAGGATAGTGCCCGCCGCTGCGCGACTACCAGATCGGCATGTGCTGCTGCAGCTCGGAGAGGGGGAACTTGCCAGGCTCTTCGGCCGCCTCGGAGCTGCGGTTGCGGGCGTGCCACGACTCACCTAGCACGGGGATCCAGCCTTCGGCCGTGGGCTGGCGGGCCGGCTGGGGGTCGCGGGTGCGGGCCGAGCTTGGCAGGCGTGGAGGCTGGGGCGTCCAGGCTGAGCGGGCTACGCGGGCTACCGGGTCTCCGTCACGGGGCGCCGGTGGGGGGCCGTGCACAGGCTGCAGCGGCGGGGGCTGTGCCGCCACGGGCGGCTCGCTGGTGGGCACCACAGGTGGCTGCGGCGGGTCCTCCAGGACGGGAGCCGCGGGCGCCGTCTGGGGCGGAGGAGGCGGCAGCATCGCCTGGGGCTTGTGCTCGCGCTGGGCGGCACGGAACCACGCAGGCAAGCCCGCAACCGCCAACATGAGGACGGCGGCGACCGCCATCAGCAAGCCTTGCCTCAGGCGTCGGGCCGGCTGGGCCCGCTGGACGGGCTCGGTTGGTTGGGCGGGCTGCGAAAGCGGCAGCTGCCCCGCAATGCCCTGCCACAGGGCGGCCGAGGCTTCGGGCGTGAGCCGCACCTGCGCCTCGGGAAACAGGCGTGTGATCTCGGCCTCGCAGTCCGGGCACTGCAACCAATGTTGCTCCAGGGCTGTGACGAGATGGGGGGGCAGCCGGCGTTCGATGTACGCCGTCAGATCCGCGTGAAATTGTCGGCAAGCTGTGCTCACGGCACTCTCCGTTGCAATTCCGGTCCCCTTATGCCAACTGTATGACGGGGGCGGGCGCGGATTATTCAGAGCCCGCCACAAAGTCTATGATCAGCTGCGCGAGCTCTTCACCTTTGTCTTCCTGGAGAAAGTGTCCAGCGGCTTCGATGGTCGTATGGGACTGCCCCTGGCAGCCAGGGATCGCCATGCGCAGCAGCATATCGCCGCCCTTGGTGATCGGGTCCGAATCGCTGAAGGCCGTCAAGAAGGGCAGCTGGCACTTGTACAGAGCCTTCCATGCCTGCTTGTTGGGAGCCGAGGCCGGATCGTCTGGAGTGTTGGGAACCAGCGCGGGAAACACCCGCGCCCCGGCCTTGTACGACTCGTCGGGGAAGGGCGCGTCGTAGGCGGCCCGCACCTCGGGCGCGAGCTCATTGACAGTTCCCTTGTCGATGATCTTGCCGATGTTGAAGACAGGCGTCGTTTGCGAATGCTCGCGCCACTGCTCAAAAGCCTTCCCCAGGGGAATCTCGCCGGTCGGCAGGAAGGTGTTGGCCGCCACCACGCGCGTGAAGCGCTCCATCTGCTCTGCCAGCAAGCGCAAGCCGATCAGCCCGCCCCAGTCTTGACAGAACATCGTGATGCCCTGCAGGTCGAGCCCTTCGACCACACCCCGCATCCAGTCGACGTGGCGCTGGTAGCTGTAGTCTTCGCGCTCGGCGGGCTTGTCCGAGCGCCCGAAGCCGACCAGGTCCGGAGCCACCACCCGGAAGCCGGCGGCGACCAGGGGCGGGACCATCTTGCGGTACAGATAACACCAGGACGGCTCCCCGTGCATCAACAGCACCGGAGGCGCCTCGCGCGGCCCTTCGTCCAGATAGTGGATGCGGACACCGTCGACCTCGATGTAGTGCGGTTCGAAGTCATAGCCGGGCAGATTCTCGAAGCGCTCGTCGGGAGTTCGTAGCAGGCGCATGGTCTCTCCGTGCTCAGGGGGCGGCGGGTTTCAGTCCAACAACCAACAGCGTGCTGCCCATGATCAGCATATCCTGATCGCGCAGGGGCTGGCGGCGCACCCGGGTGCTGTTGACATAGCAGCCGTTGCTGCTGTCGAGGTCTTCAAGCAGGCATTCGTGGGGACTCAGAGTGATGCGGGCGTGGACTTCGGAGATGCCCGGATCGGGCAGGCAGATGCCGCAGCTTTCGCCACGTCCCAGCATCACCTCGCCAGGTTGCAGGAAGAACTGCTGCCCCTGGCTGGGGCCCTCCAGAACATACAGATGCGGCCCCAGCGGCTGGGGCTCCGGGCTCGTCAGGTCGATGCCGGGCATCGCCTCGAGCACCTCGGAATAGTCTGCCGCGACCGTCGCCTTGAAGCGCGCCGAGTCTTCACGGACTTTGCGCAACGCCGGGTCGACGCTCGGCGGCACGCCTGGCACAGGCTGATCCGGCGGAGCGGCGGGCTCATCAGCGGGGATCTCGAGCGCCGCAGCCGGGCGCAGCGCCAGCAAGGCCAGAAACAGCGCGCCCTGGCCCAACAGCACGGCGCTCAGCAGGGCTGCCTCACTGTAGCCCGCCCATTGGCAGCCGACGGACAGTCCCGCTGCGAGCAGCAACAGCGCGGCCGCCCCCAGCCACATCGGCGTGCGAGGTGGCAGCGTCGGAGGAAGCGCGAGGGCAGGCTCTGCCGGTTCTGCCGGCATCGCCGGGAGCGCCCGCGAGGGAGCGTCGGAGCCGAGCGTGCGCAGGCCCGAGACCGTCAGCTCTTTCTTGAGGGCCGTGATGTACTTCAGCATCTCGCCCGCAGACTGGAAGCGGTCGCGTGGGTCGAGGGCGATGGCCTTGAGGATGATGCTCTCGAGCCGGCGCGGCAGGAAGGGGTAGTGGACGGTCGGCGGGATGGGCGGTTTGGGCTGGGCGCAGACGATATCGGTGGCCTCGGCATACGGCAGCTGGCTGGTGCACATCTCGTAGAGGGTGATGCCGAGCGCGTAGATGTCCGAGCGCGCGTCGATCTCCTGGCCGCGCAACTGCTCGGGGGGCATGTAGACCACCGTCCCCAGCGTCATGCCGTGGGCGGTCAGCTTGGTCGCGTCGAGCACCTTGGCCGTACCGAAGTCGAGCAACTTCACCTGCTCGAAGGCGGTCACCATGATGTTCGACGGCTTCAGGTCGCGGTGCACCACCTGCTGATCGTGCGCGTAGCGCAGCGCCGACAGGATCTGCTCGGCCCAGAGGCAGCAGTCCTGTGCGGGAATGATCCCCCGCAGGCCCATGTGCTCGCGGATGGTCTGGCCCTCGAGGCACTCCATCACCAGATAGCAGCTCGAAGAGCTGTCGACGCAATCGTACAGGCGGATGGCGTTCGGGTGATTCAGGCGGGCCATCGCCTGGGCTTCGCGCAAGAAGCGCTGGCGGTACTTGAAGTCGCTGAGCAGCTCGGGACGCAACAGCTTGATGGCGACGATCTGGCCAGACTTGCGGTGCTCGGCTCTGAGCACCAGCCCCATGCCGCCTTCACCAAGGACCGACAGCACGCGGTAGTTGCCGATCTCCTGCCCAATCCATTGCGCACCCAGTGACATGCTCTCAGTCGCTTCCGAATAGATAGGCCTGCTGGCAGTTGCTGCAGCAGAACGCGTGTTTCGCGCCCTGCGCGTCGCTCAGTACCCGAAAGCCGCTGCCCGTCGCGGCGCAGTGCGCACAGGTCGAGAGGGCCTTGTTCATACCCAGCCGCAAGAAGTCCATCTCGCACTGTTCACAGCAGAAGCGATGGGTCTGGCCATCGGCGCCGTGCAGCTGGCGAGCGCCGTCGCCCACTGCCTGCTCGCAGCTGGAGCAGTGGTCGCTGGCGCGTGCGGCCGCAGCCTGGCTGAAGCCGATCAGCTCGAGCCGGGTACGCACCGAGCCGCCAAACGGCCCGAGGTAGTATTCCAACCCCGACTCGACCTCGTGGGCGAGGCCCCAGTGCGTGTACATGCCGCTGTTGAAGGCCTCGAAGCCGCCTTGCTCCATGCCCGCCGAGAACTTCCCCTGGTAGCCGAACAGGCGCCGCATGCCGAGCAGGTAGCGACCGGTCAGGGCGACTTCGCTCTCGACTGTGAAGGGACCCAGGGTCTGGCTGTTGTGCTCGTCAAGCTCAGCATGCGGGTCGGCCAGCAGCGCGTCGAAGACCTGCTGCAGTCCCGAGCCCGCCAGCGGCATAGCCGAGATCCCCGCGATCGCCCGCTGGGCCGCAAGCATCGCGCTCAGACGCAGTCCCCGCGTCACGACCTGCGGCAGCGCCTCGCGCTCGCCCGCCAGCAGGCGATCGAGCGCCTCGTGGTAGGCCTCGCGGGAAGCAGCCAGGTCCGAGCCTCCGGTACCCTGCACCTCGAGCAGCTGCCAGCGCGCCGAGACCCGGTACTCCAGCTGGCTCATCGCCTCGTTCATGGCCTTGAGAGCGGGCGCGTCGAGGGCCTCTCCGTCGACACTCAGGCTCTGGTAGGAGTAGTGCAACAGGCCGCTGCCGTCGTCGTGGACCTCGCTGATGGTCAGCGCCAGCACGCCGCGCTGCAGGGTCGGCTCGCGGCCCGGGATGTGGTTGTGGATCTCAATATTGTAGAGGGCCTCGCCTGCCTGCATTCCAAAGTCGAGGTACATCTGCTCGACTTCCATCAGGCCCTGGGCCTGAAGGCTGGCGGCGGCCAGAATCATGATCAGTGCGCTGCGCATAGCGGTCTCCGTGTGTTCATGTCTCACGGACGCCACGATACCCCATCCCCAAAGCGCGATCAAACCAGGGCCGCAGCCGAGGAACCGAGGCCCCTGGCAGGCCCTGTGGCCGGGCTTGACGCGGAGGCGCTGTGTCCGCTAAGTTGGTGGTAGACAGGTCTTTTTTCCTGCGGCGTCGGAGTGCATGCGTGCCTGCAGCCCTTAGCGCAGTTTCCTCCAGCGTCCGGCGGCTTGACGAAGCTCCTCGGCGCTCGACCGACGGGCCAGACGGCGCGCAACCCGCAGACCGTCGGCCCGAGGATGGGCTCGATTTCGAACGCAAGTCGACCCTGCTGGTCACCGGCGTCAGTGGCTACTGGGGCCAGCGGGTGGTGCGGCAGCTCGAGCAGAATCCGCGCTTCGACCGCATTCTGGGCATCGACTACGTCGACCCCCTGCACCCGTTCGAGCGCTGCGAGTTCATCCCCATCGATCTGCTCAACCCGCTGCTCTCCAACCTGCTGCAGACGGAGAAAGTCGACACGGTCTGCCACCTGCTGTTCCTGCCCTCCCGGGTGTACCGGGAAGAGCTGTTCAAGCTCAACGTGCTCGGCACCATGCGCCTGCTGTCTGCCTGCGTGCGCGCGGGGGTCTCGAAGGTGGTGCTGAAGAGCTCGACCCTGGTCTACGGGGCCGACCCCGAGCTACCGATGTACATGCAGGAAGAGCGCGAGCTCAGCTACGGCTCGCAACACCAGTACGTCAAGGATCTCGTCGACATCGAGAATTTCTGCGACCTGTTCCGCCGCAACCATCCCGAGATCTCTTGTGTGGTGCTGCGCTTCCCCGGGGTGCTCGGACCCTCGGTCGAGACCAGCCTGACGCACTACCTCGGACGCAGCCTGGTGCCGATGGTGCTCGGCTTCGATCCTCTGCTGCAGCTGATCCACGAAGATGATGTCGTCGACGCCCTGGCTCACGCGCTGAATGCGCCTGGCGTCCGCGGTCCCTTCAACGTGACGGCCGACGGGGCGTTGCCCCTGAGCAGGATCATCCGCTTACTGGGAAGCACGCCGCTGCCCGTGCCGTCGCTGGCGCTGGCGCTGAGTGAGAGGCTGATGCGCTGGTTCGGGGTCGACTTCCCCGATTCCCCCGATACGCCGTTCTTGCAGTTCCCCTGCACCGCGAGCAACCTGGCCATGCACGACGGGTTCCGCTTCCACCCGACCCGGGATCTGCGGGAAGTGCTCGAGTCTTTCCGCAGCGCCGCAGACCAGGACATCAGCAGCCGGCGCTACGAGCATGCCGGCAACCACCGTGAACGCCTGAAGGTCGCGATCCGCAGCGTCCGGCGCAAGACCTTGTGAGGATGTTCTTGTGACGCAGTTGAGCTGGAACCCCCTCGGAGCGACTTTCCGACGCCGCCTGTTGACGGCGGCCTACCACGCGCAGTCGCTGCCGCTGGGGGCCTCCCCCGCTCAGGGCCCCATGTGGTCGCTGCTGTGGCGCGGGCTGGAAGATCTGCGGGCGGGGCTGCAGCGGCGCCGCCACGGGCTGAACGAGACCGACATGTGGGGGCTGGACGTCGACTTCAAGGAGCTGCTGCGGCCACTCAAGCAGATCGTGGCCCAGCGCTACTGCCAACTCGAGACGCTGGGGCTGCGCCACGTGCCTGCCGGGGGCCAGCTGATGATCGCCACGCCGGCCAGCTGTGCGGCCTTTGAGGGGTTGTTGCTGGCCCACACGATCGAGAGTGGGGCGCGGACCTCGCAGGTGGTGCGCATGTTGCTGCCGCCGCGCTGGTTCGGGCTGCCCTTCGCGGCGCCGCTTCTGACCCGGCTCGGCTGCCTGCCGTTGGGCGAAGAGAACGTGCGCCAGCTGTTGCACCGGGGAGAGCGGGTGGCGGTCTTCCTGCCCGAGGGGGACCAGCCCTACCGGCTCGGGCAGCCGCCGCATCGGTGGCTGCAGCTGGCCATCGAGGCGGGCTGTCCCGTGGTGCCGGTCGCCAGCGTGGGCTCGAGGGAAGCCTGGCCGGTGCTGTACCGGCTGGACGGGCTGGCGGAGTTGCTGGGGCTGCCCGGGCTGGCGATCACGCCGACCTTTCCGTTATTGGGACTGGCGGGGCTGCTGCCCCTGCCTTCGAAATGGTCGATGAGTTTTGGCGCCTCCATCCCGACTGCGGGTCTGGACGCGGGGCGCGGAGCGGATGTCGCGGAGCTGGCTGAGAGCCTGCAGTTGCGGCTTCAGGATCAATGGAATACGCTGGCGCATCGGCGCGGGGCGCGCTGAAACGGAGACGTGCATGGCCATCTATGAGTGTTATGCCGAAGGGAAGCAACCCGACGGGTCGTACATCGAATTTGCTGGGCGGGGCACCACGGCGCGCAACGCACGCAACGACGCCTACCAGAAGTGTCAGGCAGACCCGGGCGTCGACCCGAAGTCGTGCCGCATCAAGATGCGCAAGAAGCCCCTGCTGATCGAAGGCTCGGGCGACGAGAAACCTGAGGTGCACCCGCTGCGCAGGAACCCCGGGGCGCACAAGCCGCACTTCGGCCCCAAGAAGGTCAGCGAGGACGACTACATCCGCACCGATCGTCCCCCCACCAGTGGGGCCCCCGCGAAGGCTCCGCAGCCGGCGGCCCCCGCCAGGCCGCAGCCACCCGCAATGGATGACATGCCAAGTTTCGAGCTCGACCTGGCGCCGACGCCGAATCTGCCGCCGCCGCCGCCGATGCCGGGAACCGAGCCGCCGCCGGTGGCCAAGACTCCGACACCATTCGGGGCAGGGCGTGCGGGCCTGGCGCCACCCGGCTGGCCGACGCCGCCGACCATGGCGCCGCCCGCCAAGGCGTCCGCGCCCAAGCCGAGCGGCCACGGCACCGCGCGGGTGCAGCGGCCCGAGCCGCGGCCGTCCGGCCGGGCCCCCGATGGCAAGCAGCCGCCGCGGCCTCCCTCGGCGCGCCAGCCGGGGCCGCCGCCGTCGGGGCGGCGCCCCCCGCAGCAGAAGGGCCGGCCGCCGGCGCCTCCTGCCGGGAAGTACCCGCAGCAGAAGGGGCGGCCTCCGCAGGGCAGGCCTCCGATGGGGAAGGGCGGGCCGCCAGGCCGGCCACCGCAGGGGCCGCCGTCGGGCAGGCCTCCGCAGGGACGGCCGCCGCAGGGGCCGCCGAGCATGAAACGGGGGGCGCCGCCGCAGCCGCGTCCACCGGCACGGCCGCCATCGGGGAAGATGCAAGCCGCCCCGCGGCCGCCGGCGAAGCAGGCGGGTCCGCCGCCCGGTTGGCAGCCGCCCAAGGGGGGGCCGCCGCCTGGCTGGGCGCCGCCCAGCAAGCCGGCGGGGCCGAGCAAGCCCAGCAAACCGGCCGACTCCGGTACGGGCAGCTGGCGGCCTCCGCCTCCTCCGCCCGGTTGGGGTTAGGGTTTGTAAGATTTGACGCGGCGCGCCAGATTTCATACCATCGATGAAAACAGGCCCGCCGGAGCACAGAACCACGATGCACACGATCAAGCGATATTCGAATCGCAAGCTCTACGACACCAAGGACAAGCGCTACATCACGCTGCCCGAGATCGCCGAGTTGGTGCGCGCTGGCGAGAAGATCTCGGTGGTCGACAACAAGTCGGGCGCCGATCTGACCAATGTCACGCTGTCCCAGATTCTTCTCGAGCAAGGCAAGCAGAAGTCCACCTACCTGCCGCGCGACTTCCTGGCCAACCTGATCCGGGGGGGCGGCCCCTCGATGTTCCACCAGGTGCGCGAGGCCATGGGGCGTTGGCTGCCCTGGCTGAGCGAGGGGGCTGAGCCCGACCTGCAGCAGGACATCGACACGCTGGTCGACAACGGCAGGCTCTCCTCCGCCGAGGGCAAGCAGCTCAAAGATGAGGTGCGCACCAAGGTCGAGTCCTACATGGAGAAGATCGACTACGTCCTGCGCGAGCGGCTGACCGAGGTGCAGACGCGTCTCAGCATTCCCAGCCAGGCCGACGTCGACGGCCTCGCCGAGCGGCTGCAGCGGCTTGAAGAGCGGCAACGCGAGCTGCTGGGCGAGAACGAGCGCCTGCGCCGCGAGCTGAGCGCGGCCCGCGGCCCGGTGGCGGGCTGACGGGCAGCCCTGCCCAGACAGCCTGCGGGACTGGTCTGGTCAGGCACCGCCGCATGGGGTAGCATAGAGGCGCCCCGGGGGACTGGTGCGCCGTGGTCTTTGCCCTGAGACCTGTCCAAGCGAGCGGCGCGGTTCCCCGATCTCCCCAAGATTGAGCGTGTGCATGCTGGATTCCATCGTCAATATTGGCCAGGTCGTCCTCGGTCTCGGCTTTCTGGTGTTCGTCCACGAGCTGGGCCACTTTATGGCGGCCAAGCGCTGCGGTGTGCGGGTCAACGTCTTCTCGTTGGGCTTCGGACCGCGGCTGTTCGGTTTCAAGCGCGGACCGACCGACTACCGGGTGTCCCTGATTCCGGTCGGTGGCTATGTAGCGATGGCCGGCGAAGATCCTGAAGAAGAGCCGACCGGCAAGGCGGACGAGCTGAGCTCGAAATCGGTGCCCGCGCGGGTCTTCGTGCTGTCGGCGGGGGTGTTGATGAACACAGCCATCGCCGTGTTCTGTTTCGCGTTGGCCTTCAACCTGGGCGTGTCTTTTCCCAGCCCGGTGGTGGGCTCGGTGGTCCGCGGCTCGCCGGCGGACGGGGTGCTGCAGCGGGGCGACCTGATCACCAATATCGATGGCGATCCGGTCATCGAGTTCAACGACATTCTGACGGCGGTCGCCCTGGCAGACAGCTCGGTGGTCGTCGAGTTCCAGCGTGATGGCGTCGTGCACAAGGCCGAGCTGGTGCCCGAGCCGGGCGATCTGGTCCAGACCATCGGCGTGCAGATGATCGAGGATGTCGCCCTGGTCGAAGAGCATAGCCCGGCCGCACGGGCCGGCATCGAGCCCGGCGACATGGTGATTTCGCTGAACGGCGAGGTGTCTGCCTCGCACTACGCGATCGACGCCTGGTTCTTCGAGCACCCCGGTGAGAGCGTGACGGTCGGGCTGCGGCGCGACGATAACTTCATCACGGTGGCTCTGCGGAGCGAGCAGCGCAAGATCCCCGAGCTGGGGATGCAGCTGGCCGACACGGCCGTGATCTCGGCGCTGGTCGACGGCAGTCCCGCGGCCCAGGCCGGCATCCAGGTCGGCGACGCCTTCTTGAGCATCGACGGCCAGTCGGTGAACCCCGCGGGCGTGCAGGACGCGGTCCGGGCGTCGGAGGGGCGGCCGGTCATGATCCGCGTGCTGCGCGGCGACGAGGTTCTGGAGCTGACGGTCTCGGCCGAGCCCAAAGGGGAACGCTACCTGATCGGGGTGATCCTGGCCGGCGGCCTGGTGCGTTCGGTGCTCCCCGGTGGTCCGGCAGCCCTGGCAGGCGTCGAAGCCGGCGACGTGGTCACCAAGCTCGGCGCGCTGAGCTACCCGAGTTTGCGCAACCTCGACGCGGCCCTGGTGCAGCACGGCACCGAGGCGGGTGCTCTGACTGTGGGCTGGCAGCGGGCCGACGAGAGCTTCGAGGCTGAGCTGACACCGGTGCTGGGCGCGCGCAGCTACGGCTACACGGGGCTGCTGAGCAACCGTGGGGGCGCGTACTTCATCAAGCGCTCTGTGGGGTTGGGCGACGCGCTGGAGACCGGCTTCACCAGCACCTGGCTGTGGTTGCGCCGCACGCTGGTGCACCTGACCAGCCTGTTCAGCCAGAAGATCTCGATGAAGATGGTCGGGGGGCCTGTGCTGATCGCGCAGACGGCCTACCACTTCGCCAAGTCGGGCACCGGCACGCTGTTCTATTTCCTCGGCATCCTCAGCTTGAACCTGGCGATCTTGAACCTGCTGCCGATCCCGGTGCTCGACGGGGGCCAGATCTTGTTGGTGCTGATCGAGGGGTTGAAGGGCAAGCCGGTCAATGAGAAGACCATCCGGGTCACCAAGATCCTGGGCTTTTTGGCCATCGTCGCGCTGATGTTGGCCGTCACCACCAATGACATCCTGCGGATTCTGGGCATTCAGTGATGCGCGACGGGTCTCTGGAGGGCAGTGAGGCCGCCGAGCGGGCGGAGGTGCTGGCGCAGGCGGAGCCACGGGGCGACTCGGAGTGGGCCTCGCTGCTGGGGCGCGAGGTGGTGCTCGATGTCGACGGCGGCTTGACCTACGTGGGGGTCTTGCAGTCTGCGGGGGCCTATTTCGTCGAGCTGGCGCCGGCCGATGTGCATGAGATGGGCAGCGGGCGCACCACCAAAGAGGTCTACATCATGGAAGCCGCCCGGCTGGGCAGCAAGCCGAACCGCAAGCGCGTGTTGGTGCGCAGTCTGCATGTCAAGAGCGTCTCCGCGCTCGACGACATCATCGTGTTCTGAGATGGACGCGCCTGCTCCACGCGTGTCGCTGCGAACCTGGTTGTCTCTGACGCGCCTGCCGCTGGTCTTCACCGTGCTCGGCAACCTGCTGGTGGCGCACGCCGTCTGGCCGGTGCCCGCGCAGACGCTGCTGCTGTGCGCGGTCTGCGGCTGCCTGGCCTACCTGGGCGGCATGGTGCTCAACGACGTGGCGGATGCGGGGCGTGACGCCCGCCTGCACCCTGAGCGGCCGATTCCCAGCGGACGCATCACGCGCAGCGGCGCGGGCCGCTTCGGCGGGCTGCTGATCGGCACAGCGCTGCTGGCAGGGTTGGCCCTGGGCTGGCCGCGCATGCTGCTGGCCGGCGGGCTGGTGGCCTGCGTGCTGCTGTACAACTTCGCCTTCAAGGGCTTTCGTCTGCCGGGGGCGCTGATGATGGCCGCCTGCCGCGGGCTGGTGGTGCTGATGGCGCTGGGCGGCCTGGAGCTCTGGCGCGGAGAGGTGCCCTGGTGGCCGGCGGCGGCGGTGTTCGGCTACACGCTGCTGTTGACGCTGCTCAGCACCTTCGAGGAAGGGGAGGGGCGCGCCGGGCCCGTGGGCCTGGTGTTCAGCCTGCTGCTGCTGCTCGGGCTGGGGGGGCTGGCCGTCTGGCAGGCGGACGCGCTGGCCAGCGTGGTCTGGGGGCTGCTGGGGCTGAGCTTCGCGGCCGAGGCCTGGCGCCAGCGCAACGCGCCGCGGCCGAAGGGCGTCGGGTTGATGGTGCGGCACCTGCTGTTTGCCTTCGTCGGCTTCGATGCCGGCCTGGCGCTGGCCTGCGGCGGACAATGGCAGGCCCTGGCGATTCTGGCGCTGCTGGTGCCGATCTTTGTGTCCCGCTGGTGGATGCGGCGGGGCTGAGGCTGTGTTAACCTGGTGGGGGGCGCAGGCTGTGACGGGGGCATGAGCGGGGTGTTTGCGGCGATCGCGATAGACAACGGGCCGGTATTGTTCCAGACCGGCGAGCTGCGCATCCATGCCCTGGGCCTCGGAGTGGGGCTGGCGCTGCTGGTCGGCCTGCTGTGCGCGCTGCTGCTGCGCCGGCGGCTGGGGCTGCGGGCCCTGACCGTGGCGGGTGGCTGCCTGGTGTGTTTCCTCGGTGGTGTGTTCGGGGCACGCGCGGGCTTTGTCGCACTGCATTATGGCACGCTGTTCTCCGCCCAGCCCGCGGTCTTGCAGGGCCGGCTGCTGCAACCGCTCGAGGCGGGCGCGCAGATCCGCTTCCGGATCGGCAACGGCAGCCAGGTGAGCGATCGGACCGTGACCGCCAGCCAGGCGATCGACAGCGTCGAGGCCTTGGAGCTGGCGTTCGGCGAGGTGTCCGACCAGCTCGTGCTGGTGCCCGGGCTGGCCGGCGACTTCAGCGTGCGCACCCTGAGCGCGGGCGAGGGCATCTGGCTGGCGGCGCTGGGCGATGCGCAGCCCTGCCAGCGGCTGGCTCTGGCGCATTCAGAGGGGGAAGCCGGCGGGCTGCTGCGGGCCGAGGGCGTCGGGCGGGGCTGGGCGGACGCTTTCCGCGTCGACGAGGGGGGCTTCGAGCTGCCCAGCGGCGTGCTCGGGGCGCTGCTGGCGCTGTTGCTCTTCTGCCGCGTGCGTGGGGTGCGGCTGGCTGTGCTGAGTGAGGCGCTGGCGCCCGCGGCGGCCCTGGCGCTGGCCGTCGGCTTGGGCGCGTGTCTGCTGGCTGGCGTGGGCTTCGGCGTGCGGGCGGCGCCCGACCTGGCCTGGGCGGTGAGCTTCGGGGCGGACTCGCCGGTCACGCACTACCATCAGGAGCTGCTCTGGCTCGAGCCCGGCGCCTCCCGCTCGCTGGAGGTGCATCCGGTGCAGGCGTACGCGGCGCTGGGCTGCCTGTTGGGGTGTATGCTGCTGCTCGGCATCGGCAGGCCCGAACGGCCGGGGCGGCGGCTGGGGGTGTTTCTGCTGCTGTTGGCGGGGCTGTGCGGCGGGCTGGATCCGTTGCGGGCGGACCACTTCCCGGCGTATTTTGGGCGCTTTTCGCTGGCGCAGCTGGGCTGGCTGGGGCTGGCGGTGATCGGGCTGTGCGCGCTGCTGGGGAGCTTGCTGGGGAAGGGCAGGAAGTCGCCGGCAAGGGTTGCATCGGCGCCGGCCAGCTGGCATACTTCTCGGAGTGCGTAGCTCGGGGATGTAGCTCAGCTGGGAGAGCGCCGGCTTTGCAAGCCGGAGGTCGTGGGTTCGATCCCCATCGTCTCCATTTTTTGATCTTGCGAGCGGAAGAGGGGGTGACCCCTCTTTTGTTTTTGTTGGTCACGTGGAGGGGTCGGCGAGAATCGGCGCCAGTCTTGGGTTCTGGGATTGGCGTAGCGACTTTTCGGCTTCGTCGGCGACGGCTCGGACGGCCTCTGCCGAGCAGGACGCATCGAAGCTTGCGGAATGCGAATCCAGGTAGTGTCTTCTGGGCCATCCGACTCCAGTGTTTTGGTTTCCGGAACAACGATGATCTTTCGCCAGCGACCAGGATCTATCTGGCCGTCGAATCGCGTACGCTGGGTAGGTCCCGCTAAGCTCGAAACACCTCCCGCAGCTCGTCCAACGGCGCTTCCTCGAGCATCCACTGGATCCCCTGGGGCAGGAGAAACTGGTAGGTCTCCAGATCGAGCTTGGGCTTGGAGAATCTCTCCAACCCCAGATGCCGAAAGGTGACCCTCCGAAGGTGCCTGCCCAAATGTCCTATGACTTCCGATCCAATGCCTGCATAGTTGTCGAAGGTGCATGTGGTAAGCGAGAACAGGTTTCTGCACATCATGGGACGCGAGCCATACGCCGTACACAACCCATCCTTGCCCAGGAGGACACACGGCCACTTCGCCTGCCACTGTCTTTTGGTGAAGTCGAGTGCCAACACGGCACCCATCTTCTTCCAACGGCGGAGTTGTTTGATTTCTCGGGCCAGCTTCTTCTTGAAGCCCTTCTTTGAAAAACGAGCCTCTTGGGCAAAAAAGATGTCACAGAGTTCGACCAACTGGACGGCCAGCATTTGGTGGCAACAGGCATTGCAGTGGGGTCTGCAAGCGAGTTCCTGGCCTTCAAGATACCCATCCCGTGCTTCAGCAATGGCTGCCTCCAAGATCATGCGATACTCGCGCATCGCCTCTGACGCCGACTTCTTCCGAATCCAATGCTCGAAACGCACAAGATGCTTCGCTGCCCAGGCAGGGAGATTCTGCTGTTTGTTGCTGTTGCTCATTTCGATTCCGTGGCCATCATTGGTGGCTCTGCTGAAGAGTCATTGCCCAGACGTAGACAAAACCGTCCGGAGCCATGTTCTTTTGCAGGTATCCAGATTGAGAGTAGCTCACGGCGCGTTCCTGATCACGATGCAGAGAGCAATAGACAGACAAGTAATAGTCGATCTCTGCAGAAACGGATGGGGCTAGTGCCTGTCTTGCGCGCAGATCCTGCAGTTGCAGGCCGGCTTCTTGTAGCGACAACTCACCCAGAAACAGGCGGGCGACAATTCGATACCAATCGAAGGCTCCTTCAATGCGGGGGAGCTCGTTTTGCTCGATGCCGAAAAAGGCTCGGTACGCGCCGGCAAACAGGACGACCTCCTGTTGTCCTCGAATGGTCCCTGCAGTAGAGAATGCCTCCCCAAGTTCTTGTGCCGCGAGTTCCGTATCTCCAAGCTGTACTCCGGCCAACGCTGCGCGCAGGTGGAGTTCGTGAACCCTCCAGTCTGAGACCTCACAGGCCCTACGGTACCAAGGAGTGCTTGCCTCTGGGCCCTCTAGGAACAACGTGGTGTCGCCCAGATACCGAAAGGCCTCTGTGTTTCCAGGGTCGACTTTCAGGCATTCGAGAAAGAGCGACCTTGCGTCTTCATTCCGCTGGCGGAGAAAGAGCAGCCGTCCCAAGAATGAACAGCTGGTCGCGAGCTCTACTTTTAGATCGACATTTCCGCTGTCGCTCGCCCTGAGTTGTCGCAACAGCTCGGTTGAGCGTCGCAAATGGTCCAGCGACGCGTCAATCTCGCCGTCCATCTCACAGTGAATCGCCAACTCGCGCAGGTTCGCGCCGAGTGACAGGCGAAACTGGTGGGATTCGTCTGCGTTCTTGACAGGCGCCTGATGGATCTGGAGCGCCTGGTGAAGTGCTTCGCGGCTTTCCGGAATCCTTCGAAGGTGCTTCAAGGCTCGGCTCATCCTTGAGTAGACTTCGCCAAGCCGGAGTTTGACCGAGGTCAGCTGACACATCTCTTCGTCGAGTTGCGCTAGCATTTCGAACGACTGTGTGAGGATTTCGTACGATCCTTCGTAGTCGCCACCTTGTTCCAATAGGCGAGAAGTTGTCCGGTGGCAATCCAACAAGTGCAAGACGACATCTACCCGTTCTGGCGCTTGGACAAGCAACCCGCTCAGTGCGAGTTGTGCTTCTATTAGCGGGTCCTCGGCCTCATCGCTCCGAGATTGCATGAGCAAGATCTTTGCGAGCCGGATGCGTAACTGTGCCAGCTGTAGTTCAGCCCCGATGCGCGAGCGCGGCACTTCTTCTTGAACCGTAATAGCCTCTTGGATCTCTTGGAGCGCGATGGTGTGTCTTTCTGTCTTGGCAAGGCAAACAGCAAGCGTTCCTTTGCCTTGCGCGAGTTGGAACGCGCTCTCCGCGCTCCTGGGACTCATGGCGCGGACCTTGGCCAAGATCTCAACTGCTCGGACAGCAGCCGTCTCTGCTTCGTGCGCATGGCCACTGTTCGCTAGGTTTGCCGCAAGTCCGTTCAGGATGATCGCGTAGTTGCTTTGCGCGCTAAGCCGTTCTGGCTGCCATACCGAAGCCGATTCTGCGTACACCGTTGCTCTCACAAACAGGTTGTGAGCAGTCCGGGGATCGCCTATTGCCTCGAGGCTGCGTGCGCGTTTGTACATGGTGGAGGAAAGGTACAACATCGCATCGGCACTTGGAGTCGCCCCTGCCTTGCTAAGACGGGCATGGTATTCGTCCTGAATGCGGAGCGACTCTCCGATTGTGGAGTGCCCCTCTGTCTGTTGACCTAGCTCCAGGTAGATCCGGGCGAGAATCTCGGCGGCGGTCGCAAAGTTCAGGACGTCACTCTCGCTCGTCGCGTTTCCCATTGCCTTGCTTTGCCAGTGCGTGAAGGCCGGCACCGCGTACTCGAGAGCAGCCTCGGATTGGCCAAGCCTCTGGTGCATGTGCCCGAGACTCTGCTTGCATCGGAAAAGCTGATTTACGATCTCCGCAGAATCGAGCGTGATTAGATCAGAGTCATGAAGTGCCACGAGATCCGAATGGGCCGCCTCGTAGTGCTGCACTGCACCTGCTGCATCGCCATCGATCAGCCCTTGCATGTCACCGGAGTAGAGATGAACCATGGCGTCTCCGAATAAAGCGAAGGCCTGCGCGATTTCTGCTCTGCGCAACTGCTCCCACCCGTCGATGACGGTCACAAGCAACTCCTTGGCGATCTGTAGGGAGCGTTGGTCAGCAAACTCATGTTGAAGCGCGATCTGGAATGGGTGAGACATCTTCAGAAGTGCTTGGACTGCGATTTGTCCTCGCATCTCGGCCGTAGCCTTTTCCGCTCGCAGCTGTTCAAAGGCTCTGTCACTGGCCGATTTTTCCAGTTCCAGGTTATGGAGAGCAAGCACCTTGGCCGCTTTTTCGGCCAAGGTCTGCTTCACCTCCGTCTTCAACAAGACCACGCTCGACACCAAAATGCCCACAACGAGAACCAGCGAGGCTGCCAACGCGAATTGCAGCCGTTTGCGGAAGAGGCCCTCTCTCGTGCGCTTGCTGTGTGCCAGAGCGACAGTCTCTCGAAGTCCCTTCCATGCGGCCTCCAGTTCGTCGGGCGCCTCATCCAAATGTCTTGGATCGCATTGGAGGAGTTGGGTCTCGGCTAAGGAGAGATCCCCGCGGGCGCATGCCGTTTGTGCGAATTGGAGTCTCGACTCTATGATCCCTAGACGCGCACTGGTCTTCTCAGGCCAAAGGCGGCTGGCCTGTTGGAAGGCTCCCACCGCTTGGTTGAGCAGATCATAGATCTTGACGTGTGCCCCTTCAGGCTGCCGCAGTTTCGATAGCTCAGCAAGCTTGCAGCGTTGGAGTGTCCTACGCGCATGAGACTCGATAGCGACGCTCTCTTTGTGACTCAAGAAGCTTGCAAGGGCGGCGTGGAACTCCCGTGCGTTCCCGAAGCGCTCCTTCGGGTCGAACGCCATGGCCTGACGGTAAATGTCCTCGAGTTCGGTAGCCACCGACTCGTGGGGCGGCGGTTGGACCCCCTGCGCCGCGCTGACGATGACGTCCCAAGCAGTCTTGCCCCGGTGCGGTGGCGTGCGGTGGAGTATTCTGTAGAGGATCCCCCCAAGAAGGAACACGTCCGTGTGGGGCCCGACTTGGTCGCCCAGACCCTCCGCAAGCTCCGGAGCCATGTACGCTGGAGTCCCACAGGGACTTCTGATGTCCGTAACGTGGCGAAGGCCGACCTCCTTCAACCGATTCGTAAAACAGGCGGCAAGGCCCCAATCGGCCACTCGAACCTCGCCGAAATCGCCCAATAGGACGTTCGAGGGCTTGAGATCATTGTGAACAATGCCCCGGCTATGAGCGAACGAAACCGCTTGGCTTACTTGGAGCAGGACGTGTAGATGAAAGCTGAGGTCTGCGGGGCGCTCGTTGAGAATCTCGCTCCAAGGCCGGGCTTCCAGCAGCTTCATGACCAAGAACGACGTCTCACCTTCTCCACGAATGTATGCCCCATGGATCGGCATGATATTGGGATGTTCCAGCCTTCCCATCAGTCGAGCTTCGTCCCGAAACAAACGGACCATGGCCGGAGTGCTGCGACCGCGTTTCGGAGTCAGCTGTTTGAGCGCCACATCACGTTCAAGCGACACCTGTCGTGCCCGGAAAACAGTCCCCATCCCCCCGCGTCCAAGCACTTCGGTAACTTCAAAAGCATCGTGAAACGCGAGGGTGGTTTTGCAGGCGTCCGGAAGTTCCTGCCTGGATGGGGGCTCTGGTGCCAGCTGATCCGGGCCGCACCATTCGGCAGGCAGGAAACTCGCTTCCAGGGCTTGCGGGGCCAAGGGCGTATCGAGGGATGACTCTGGGTCGCCGAGGTACGAACGCGACCGCAGCAGAGATTCCCAGCGATCCCACAGACGCGTCTCCTGATCGCTACTCAGGGGCATGGCTGGTCCTCTCAAATCTATGGTGCTCGTAGAAGTATTAGTGGTATGAGGAGTACATGCAAGCTGCGCAGGTGGGCCTCCGGCGAGAAAACCCAGCTTGTTTTCCAGATCCAAGGGTCTTTGTGGCAAATGCCCCCAAAGAACCCGCCGGATTCCGGGCGTGAGCCTTCCCCTGCCTCTGGTTCCAAGAAGACGGAGATCAGCCTGGTTCTGATTCCCGTGCTTCTTCTTCCTCGCCTTTGTGCCGTCAAGGGCAGAGGCCCGCGAAGCGCGATTTCGCGGGCCTCAGAGTAGCGCCAGGTATCGATGTTGAAAGGAGTATCGGCTGGGGTGGCTCTGGTGGCGAGCGACATCAGGTAAACGGTGCCCGGGGAATTCCACAGACTCTTCAACTGCGCCCCGTGCAGAGCGCTGGTAGAGTTCGGGGTTCCCTATCAGGGCAAGTGCTCAAACGGATTACGGATCCGCCGCCACGACACAATCCGGTCGACCCTGAAAGTCCTTCGCTCCAGCCGGCTGTCATGACAAGCGCCCACGAGGTAGACGGCTCTCTGCGTGCGACTGAAGAACTCCACGGTCACGACGCGCTTGTGAGGCTGGTAGCCTGAGGCGTAGTCGATCTCGACATGGCAGCCCGGCGGGCATTGCCGGTGCAGGCGCAAGACGTCGGGGTCGTGGCTCCAAGTTCCCTGGAACATGGGCTCGAGACGCATGCCGGTGCGAAGGTAGCGGGCGAAGCGCTTTCGGCGTTCGACACCATCGTTGCCCAGCATTTTCCATAGCAGCAAGCCTGCGGCCACGGCGTCCGCCTCTGCTCGGTGCTTACGCGGACGCCTTACTCCCAAGCGACGGCACAGCGCATCGAGAGTCTTCACCCGTTGCCTCGGTAGACGCTCGCGTGCGACCTTCAGGGTGTCGATCACGGGCACCGAGGCCTCGAGACCCTGCGCCGCCAACTCGCGACTCAAAAACCCGACGTCGAAGCCCGCGTTGTGCGCCACAATCGGCAGCGCACCGACCAGTTCGACAAAGTCCGGCAGCACGTCTTCGATCCTGGCTGCGGTCCCCAGGTCTGCGTCGCCCAGGCCATGGATCTCGAAAGCCTCTTCCGGCATCGGCACGCGTGATCGGACGAGGCTGCTCCAACGCTTGGCGGGCACGCCGTCTTCGAAGTGGACAGCCGCGATCTCAACAATATCGTCACGGTAGGCCTGCACACCGGTCGTCTCGAGATCCACGGCGACATACACCAGGGGCTTCGCCATCAATGCGCCGCCCCGAAATGCTGCGCGCGGTAGCCCCGGCGCCGCAACTCCTCGACCAGCTCTCCTCGGCCCGCAAAGGTCCAGACTTCTTCGGGGCGGACGTCCTCGACAAAGCGCAGCAACTGGTCCCGGCTGGCGTGGTCGCTCCAGGGCACCGAGGCGTCATAGTCCTCCGCCTCTTCGGAGAGCGCCCAACCAGAGACCAGGATCCGAAACGAGGGTGCGAGCAGCTCGGGTAGCTCGGGCATGTATTCGAGAAAGCTGCGCGTAACCACGACCACGTCGGTGTCGAAGTTGCCGAGCACGAGTCCGCCATCTCCCGGCCCGTTTGCCGCTCGGCGTACCGGCAGCTTATCGAAGCCGAAGAGGGAAACGCCCAGGCGGGCGAAGACCTGACAGAAGCGGAAGATCTTCGGTTGCAGTGCAACGCGCAGCCCCGCGCTCACCAGGGCCTGCACAATTTCCTGGGTTTTCCCGCAGTTCCCGGTCGTCACGACGATGGGAGTGGCGCCCCGGCTCAGACTTTGGTGGCAGTGGTCCACGACCCGTTCGGCGCCTTCCCTGGGCTCGAGGAAGTCGGCAGCGAAGGCGCCGAAGGTGTCCTCGACGACGAGCTGGCGGGCGTGCCGTATCTTCGCGGGCGGAACCACCTGGGACCCGCTCGGCCGGATGTCCCCAGCGTAAAGGAAGGTCTCGTCGCCGAGCTCGACATGGAGCATCGCCGCGCCGAGGATATGGCCGCTCTGCAGAAGCTCGATGCGGGCGCCCCGGTAGTCGAGCGGCTTGTGGAATTCCATCGGATAGCGCGGCGGCGGGGTCTCGCCGTAAGGGCTGAGCATGCTGAGCATCCCCGAGGTTTCGGGCGAGCAGACGATGGCCTCGTGGGCTGCGTAGTGGTCGGTGTGGGCGTGACTGACGAAGGTGCGTGGGCGTGGGGTGGTCGCATCGACCCACAGGTCGAGCGCGGGCAGGTAGAAGTCGCCGTCGTGATGGACGCACAGGCCTGGCATCAACGGTCTCCAGCGTGCGGCTTGGGTTCGCAGAGCACGGGGCATGCCAGGCATGGGAGAGCGCCCGTATAGGGAAATCTGCGGTAGAGAGCAGGCCTCAAAGTAGGATTCCTTATCCCCTGGCTAGACATCAGCCATAAACGGGTAATGACTGGCGGGACATGGTAACACGATGACGAAAGTCTGCTCGGTGAACGCGGCTGTTATGGCGAAGGCGCGCAGGACCGCCATCAGGAGGACGATGATGATCGGGTTCGGGGATAACGCAACAGAACCCCCGGGATTATGTCGAGACCCAAGCCCTTACCATCGACGCGGGTGTTTTTGGGCGACGATGGCGAAGGCTTCACGTCCATCTTGACGCCTTTCGGATGGGTCGCGATTCCGGCCAACAGGTGCCAGTCTTCACGCTCGAGGCAGTTCGTTCTCTTGAAATGGGCAAGGAATAGTATCGATAAAAATCCGACAATGATCACTCGGCCCCCACTCTTCCGGGGCATTCAGCGCTCGGACCCGCAACTGCTCGTGCAAAGCTGTCGAGGCAAACACAAAGTCCAGCTGCCGCACTGCCGAGGTTGGATCTTGGCGCTGCGGCCGGAACGTCGGCACCGTCGTGCTGTCTCGTGGCAACTCGGCGGGCCACGGATCTGCTTGAATCCCATACGGACTCCGCGGCCCGACAAACGGCATTCCGATGGCCTCCATGCGCTCGAACACCGTCGCGTAACGCCGCGCCCAATAGGGGCTGCCCCGCTCCCCATAAGCGCGCAGGATGTTGAGATCACCGGTGGCGATGATGGGCTGAACTGCCTGGCGCCCGACAAGCGCCGACACATCGGAGATGAGTCGATGCACGGAGCCATCGGCGAAGATCCATGAGCTTGAAGCCTCGGAGACAGGCTCTTCCCACGGCGCGTACATCGAGACCAGGGTCACCACCTCACCGCTCGCGATGTCTTCGGCATCGGCGACGGCCAACGTGCCGGGCAGGCTCACTCGCAGATCCCTGTAGTCAGCCTCTGTCAGGGGGCATGGCTGTCGCCAGCGCAACTTGACCCTGTCCGACAGCCGGACAATCGCGGTACGCCAGTTCCGCGTCGATGTGCCACTCGCGGTCTTCCAGGGAAGGTCATCGACTTCGAGTTCAAGCCCTTCAGGCGGCGCGCCCGCCTCCTGGAGCAGAGCGACATCGGCATCGCTGGCGGCCAGCACATGCCACGGCTCGATTGAATGGGCGATGTTCCAGGAGATGATCTTCATGTTTTCCAGTGCCAGTGTGCTGCCAATGCCGAAAGGCCTGAGTGGATTACCCATGCACAACCTACACCCCCCAAACCTCCCAAAGCCCCTCGGGCAGCTCCCGCTCGAGACGGAACCACACCTTCATCGGCCGCTCCCCTTCATGCCGCAGATACGTCAGCGTACCGCAGTACACAAAGTCCATGCGCTTCCGATACCGCACAAACAGGTGGACCGCCCGCCCCTCAGCAGCGTGCCCGATGATCCGGCGCCCCTTCGCCCCTCCCGGCGTTGTGCTGGCCTGCGACTCCCAGTGCAGCTCGTCCCTCGCAACAAAACGATCCGCATAGCGATGTTCGACCCGAGTCTGGTCGTCCTTGCGCAGGGTCACAAAGAGCACCGTGTGGGGCTTGCCAAAGGCCATAAGGTCCCGATGCCCGACCTTCCAGGCGGGGTTGTTCTTCTCACCAAAGGCCTGGGCCGCCGCGTCTCGATCGTAGCGGCCCCACAGAACCAGCCCCTCGGTTTCGCGGACCACCTCAAGGACCCGTGCCACCGGCTCGACCCGTACCGCTGCGGGCAGCTCCCGCACGGGATGTTGCGGATTCCAGCTCTCCAGCAGCCAGCCCTTGCTGGTCTTGCGCGGCACCTTGATGACCGCGAAGCTGCTGTCCGCCGTCTCATGGCCTACCAGCAGCCAGGGTCGGCCGGAGATCTCCGCTGTCGAGCTGGGCTGGTGCCACGCGCACAGCACCAGGTCGCCGTCTCGGATCGGAGCGGGTCCGCCGTCCATCGAGTCGCCCTCGGCGCGGACCACGAAGTGCTGCGAGGGGCTGAGCTTCCGATCAGTCTCGACGTGCAGGCGCTCGGCCTGCTCGACGAGCGGCGCGCCCTCGTGGAAGGCCCCGCAGGCGACGCGCAGCTCGCGAAAATAGGGCAGGGCCGGGCGCACGACGCTGACGGGTGTCGAAAGCTGCTGGGTCTCCTGGCGCAGCCGCCAACCCGAGGCTGTCTGCTCGAGCAGCACGTAATGCCGCGTGCCCGGAAGCCCGGCGTTGAGGCCGAACCAGCGGCGCATCAGCCCATGAAGCAGATTGCCCCCGCCGGCCTGATCGCGCACGACGTTGACGGCGATCTTGCGGAAGTGGAAGACGTAGAGGTTGTCGTCGACCAGGACAGGCGTCTCGCCATCAGGGATGTCTGGCCGCGCCTTGCGGTCAAAGCGCAGAATCGGCTTCTGGCCCGCGTGGGAGACCCGCATGCGGATCGGGGCCTGGCCCGCATCCAGCGGCAGTTTCTTGCGCAGCTTCTCCAGGTGCTGAGCCACACGCAGGTCCACCAACTCCCCGGTCAGCGCCTCGAAGATCTCGCGATCCTTCTCGACGACGTCAAACAAGCCGCGAAAGCCCTGCTTGTCGATGGCAAACCAGGGCTTGGAGGTCCCACGTCCCCGAGCCCACACCTTGAGGGGCATCTCTTTCCATTTGGCCACCATGGCCGGGCCGAGCTCGCTGCGCTCACGGTCCAGGCAGAGCTCTCGCCATAGGAGCTTCTGTTTGCGTGCCAGACCGAGGGCATGTGCCGCGTTGGCGGCAATGCTCATGCCCGTGAACAGAGAGTCCGCCGCGAGCAGCGCCTGCAGGGCGAGCATCTTGTAGGACGCGCTGATCTGGGTACGCTGCAGATCCCCGAACCAGCCCCTGAAGAGCTCGTAGACGTGTTCTTCCTCGGGGCTCAAATCGCCCTGCGCTTGCACGAACCCGAACCAGTCGCCGTAGCGCTGCTGGACAGGCTTCATGATCACACTCAGGCCGTGCAGCTCTGTCGCACTCGGGCGGCGTCCGTGGGTATCGCGGAAGGACATATACTCGTACAGCAGGACGTCTTCCTTACTGACGCGCGCTAGCCCCGCCAGCATGTCCAGGGCCTCCGTTTCGATGTCAACCGAGCAGCCCTCGGGAAAGTCGACCTTGCCCTCGAGCAAAGCCCGGACTGCGGCATAGCCTTCGAGGTCTCGCCCGCTCAGATAGACCAGAGCCTGGGGCTTCTTGAGGAAGTCCCGATGGTTGCCGATGAAGTCCACGATGGTAAGGTGGCTCTTCCCGAGTGCCCGTCGCAAACCACGCCCGAGCTGCTGCAGAAAGATGATGGGGGAGAGGGTCGGGCGCAGCATGAGAACGACATTGATGTCCGGCAGGTCGAGGCCTTCGTTGAAGACGTCGACCGCGCAGATCATCTCGAGCTCGCCCGAACGCAGACGACGCAGCGACTCGGCCCGCGGGGCCGAGCGCGGACCACTATGGACCGCAGCAGCGGGATGGCCCTGTTCTTGAAAGAAGCCCGCCATGAAATCGGCGTGCAGCACGCTGCAGCAGAAGACCAGAGCCCGACGCGGTTTGGCTTGCGCATGGCGTCGATATTCGCGCAGGGACTGCTCGGCACGGGCGCGTGTCGCCAAGGCGCCCGTGAGCTCCGCCACATCAAAGCGGCCTGAGCGCCACGGAATCGGCGTGAAGTCGACCTGATCGCGCACGCCGAAGTACTGAAAGGGAACGAGCAGCTTGCGGGCGATGCCTTCGACCAGGTTGCTCGTGAAAACAAGGTTGCCGCCACAGAGTTCCAGAAGCGAGGCGCCGTCCGTCCGGTCTGGGGTGGCAGTCAGTCCGAGCAAGAAGCGAGGCTGAAAGTGGCCGATCAGCTTGCGGTAGCTGGCAGCCGCGGCGTGGTGGAACTCGTCGACGACGATGTAGTCAAAGTGCTCGGCTGCGAAGCGACGCAAGTGGCGAACACGCGCCAGGGTCTGGATCGAGGCAAACACGACGTCTGCGTTCGGTTCGTGCTGTCCCCCCATGAAGATCCCGAGCACGAGGTTGGGAAAGACAAGCGACCAGGCGCTGCGCGCTTGATTCAAGATCTCTTCACGATGGGCGACGAACAGAGCCCGCTTGCCTCGCAGCTGCTGGAAGTCGAAGGCGGACAGGTAGGTCTTTCCAAGGCCAGTGGCCATGACCACCAGTCCCGCTTCGTGCCCGTCTAGGCGCGCCTGGGCCAGAGCAGCCAGAGCGGCTGTCTGGAGTTTGTGTGGGTCAGGTGGCTTCGCTCTGGGTTCCGGGGCTGGCGGAATCGGGACCCTGTCCCCGTAGTTGTCGATGAACAGGCGCGTCAGCGGCTCTGTCTCCGGACGGCTCAAGAGCGCCTCGAAGCGCGCCCGGATCGCCCAGAAACCCTCCTTGTCCGTCGATCGCACCAGACGCAGGTTCCACTCGACACCTTTCCCCAGGCCCGACCCTGACAGGTTGCTGCTGCCAACAAAGGCGACCCCCTCGTCGCCGCGGGCAAAAATGTAGGTCTTGGGGTGGAAGCTGAGCGCGCCACCTGTGCTAAAGATCCAGGCCTGGAAGCCCTCATGTTCTTCCGCCAAGGCAAAGAGCGTACGCAGCGCGTCGGGGCTGGTGATGCGCAGGTAGTCACCGGTCAGCACGCGAATGCGCGCGCCGCGACTGAGGGCATCCTCGATGTCGCCGACGATCAGATCGAGTCCGGACGGCTGCACGAAAGCCGAGATCAAGTCGGCCCGCTCGGCGAGCTGCAGCGCTCTGCGTAGTGTCTGGACCAGCGGCTTCTCCTGCCCGGGCACAAAGACCGGGAGGTCGGCAAATACACCCGCGTCCAGAGCCGAGGCAGATGGTGAAGACTCAGACTCGCTGTGCTCCTGGAGGCGCCCGTATTTCTGCTTTGCGGGAATCACCCCGCGAACGCCGCCACGGGGGTCGGACATATCCCCGGAGTAGCGGGGGATGATGTGGACGTGCAGGTGCATAACCGTTTGCCCCGCAGCCACACCCGTGTTGAAGCCGATGTTGTAGCCATCAGGCGCGGGGGACAGCTGCGCGTCGAGCAGCTTTTTGAGCGCGTGCACGGCTTGCCAGATCCCTGCCTGCTCCATGGGGCCGGCTTCAAAGTAGCTGGGAATATGGCGCCGAGGGAGCACCAGGGTGTGGCCGGGGGAGACGGGCCAGCGATCGCGGATCGCGACGATGAGGTCCGAAGACCAGGTCAGCGCACTTGGAGGAAGGCAGCAGAAGGGGCAGTCGTGTTCCACGCGGGTCCCATTTTTGGTGCTGGCGTAGCGCGGATGGTGATCAGAAGTCCTTTGAGATCGTCAGTATAGCAAAACGAGCAGTCGGCCTCCGTGTGACGGTCTGTTGGCACCTTGTCGGGCAGGGGGAAACCTTGACGAGCGCAGCAGCCGGCCTCTTGGAATCAGGCAAATTCCCATCGGATCGTCCGGGAAGTCCGTCTCCAGCACATCCGGCCCCAAGCCCCAACCCCCCATCCCCTCACTCCTCGCGCACTGCCACCTGAGGCGGGTGCAGCTCCCGGCCGAGCCGGATCAGCGGGGTCACGATGAGTGCGCGCAGGATGTCGTCTGCCTCGAAAATCTCCGCCTTGCCGATGACCAGCACGTAATCGCCGCCCCTGTCCTCGGGGTGCCAGACGTAGACGCGATAGGTCCCGGCTTCCAGGGTCTTCTCCACGGAGGGCCCCTGCCAGTACGTCTTGTTTCCAAACGGCTCGAAGAACTCGCTCCGTCCTTCCGCCTGGCCGTCGAAGACCCATGCCCCCTCACCCTCTGCGAGCGCAAAGGGAAGCGACTGCGTCGCGTCCGGTTGGGGCAGCCCTGCACCAACGACCGCAAAGGTCGGGTGGAAGTCGGCGTAGTCCTCGCGGACCGGTACCAGAGACTCCACATACACGGGTTTGGCCTCGTCCAGCGTGAACCGGAAGACGTCTACATCCGGCCTCACCCGGGCATCGAGCCAGGCGTAGATGGCAATCGACTGCTCCGTGGTCTTTCTCACCAGATAGGGCGCCTCTTCGCTGAAATCGCGGCATTCCAGGTGCGGCACATGGGCAGCTGCCGTGGCGCCCAGACACACGAGTAGAACAAAGCTCCTGCAGAGCTGGATGGATCGCTGCACAGCATCGCCTTTCCGGGTGTCCCGGGTCAGAGTCTGATCGTCCGAACCTTAGCAATTCTGGACGCCGCTGCCCATCGCCAGGGTGGTCTCTCCGTCGCAGCCGCAGACTCGCCCGCGGTCCTCCCTGGAGAGCCACCGCTCCGCCGCTCCGCCGGGGGACGGGCTTTGCATCGCCAGCGGCCGGGACTATCATGGCTCCCGGCCCTGGCTGCAGGATCCCGCAGGGTTGGCCGCTCTTCGCCTCCGGCAGGTGGCATCATTGGGAAACCTGAGCTCATTTACGGAGAGGTCATTGCGAATCTTCTGCTATGGGGCACAGAGTAGTGGAGCAAGCCTCTTTTGCTACTGGCTCAGCCAACTCCAAGACTACCTCAGTGTTCTCGACTTGTACGTCAGGGAGCGCGCCCCTTCCCGGGCGTGCCTCAGCAATGAAAAGATCATATTGAAGGCCACGGTTTCTCATCTCGACGTGAACGAGCAAATCAAACGCTTCGCACCCGACAAGAAGATACTGTTCCTTCGCGACCCCTGCCAAAACTACATCTCACTTTCTTCCAAGCCTTACCGGGACTTCGGATTAAGCATGGAAGACAAGTTCAAGAAACTGAATGACATTGTTCGGAATGGAACGAGTGACTTCGATGCGATTGTGAAGTTCGAGGACTTTGTAGAAAAACGAGAAGAGACTGTTCAACTTCTCAATGACAGCGGCATTCCCGCCAGCATGGACAATTATCTGTTCTCGCGTTCCGTTGAAGAGATTGTCAACTTCAGTAAAGCCAACTCTGCTTTCCTGGAAGAAACGTACAAGGTCACGTGGGCTGAAGGCAATATTCACAAGCGCTCGGCAGAAGGAAGGCTGCGTGCGGCCACTCGGCCTGTCAATGCGATGGTTGCCAAGAAAGTCCTACGCCTTTGCCCAGACCTGAAGGCACTGTACTCGCGTGATGTGCACCTGGCGGACAAGGGGAAAGACCGGCTCCCAGAGTCTCCCACGGCTGGCGGCGCGCGCGCTTCCTACGCGCTCATTCGGCAGATTGCCCATGAATCGCAGAACAGATATGAGATCCTGAGGAGACTGATTCAGGAGTTTGATCTCTCGAGTCTTTTGGAGATCGGTGTGTACCGGGGTGAGCTCGCATCGAGACTCCTGAGAGACTGCACAGGGATCAGAGAGTACTACATGGTGGATCCTTGGAAGCACCTTGACTCCTGGAACAAGCCACGAAACCTCTCGAGTGAGGAGTTCCAAGGGTGTTACGAGGAGACTCTGGCAAGAACAGACTTTGCAAGAGACAAGACCACGGTCTTGAGGGGTAGAACCGTAGATGTGATCGAAGAAATCCCAGACAACAGCCTGGATTTGGCCTACATCGATGGGGACCACACCCTCCGAGGTATTACCACGGACCTTCTCAGTGTCTATCCGAAGGTCAAGGTCGGCGGTTGGATCGCGGGCGATGACTTTTGTGCCAGCATTTGGCAACATCCCAAGGAGTTTGAACCCACCCTGGTGTTTCCCTTTGCTGTCTATTTCGCCGAGGCCAGGGGCCTGAGGATCTATGCACCAGGTCGGGACCAGTTCTTGATGGAAAAGCGCCGCGACGGCAAGTTCGAGTTCGTGGACTTTTTTGGGTTGTATCGAGACCCCGGCCTTCTCCCGCAGCTGCAGCGTTCGTGGGGCTCCCAGCTCAGAGGGTTCTTGCAGGGACTGTTTCGTTGACAAGAGAGCCGACGGGAGGCTGCGGGGTCCTTCGCTGGGCAGGCACCGCTGTCCCCTCCCGGAGGCCCAGCGCCATCACTCCAACCACATCACCACGCGCTCCGTCAAGGGCTCGATCCCAAACCGCAGCGGGTCGACCACCAGGGTCTCGAAGCTCTCAGCCAAGTCCGTCAGACAAGCGCGTGCCGCTGCCTCGGGAAGCTGCCGTGTCTGCAGGCTGAACCCCAGCAGGCTGCAGGGCTTGCGGTGGTTTGCCAGGCGCAGGTTCAGCTCGGTGGCTTCGTAGAGGCAGGCGCTGGCGTGCTCCAGGGCATCCACGCCCGCTGCCAGCGTGTGACAGATAACCAGCCCGTCCGGCGTACTGCCTTGCAGCAATGCCAGGTTGTAGCCGGAGGTCGCGGGCTGCATCAGGCTCCCGCAGCCCTCCACGACGACCACTTGCGCATCCGCGACCGCGCTATCGACGGCGGCCTCCACCGCGCCAGCCACGGCAGCGCAGAGTTGCCTGCCCAGGGCCAGGCCGTGGCCTGCCAACAGCGACCCCGCGCCACTGCTGGCGACGAATGCACTCCGCAGTCCTCTGGCCGTCAGGCTTCGGTGCAGCTGCCAGGCGCTGACCAGCATGGCGGCATCACTGTCGGTGCCGACGGTCAGCAAGACCGGCGCCTGGCGCGCTCTCCAGGTGTCCGCGTAGGGGGTGGGGTGCGGCGCAGAAGCGAGCAGGTCGCGGAGCCGAACGTCGCGCTCGGCGGCCGCCGCGCGTAGCTCAGCATCGTCCGCCAGGGGCGTGCGCAGGCCTGAGACGATGTCCAGCCCCGCGGCGATGGCGGCCAACACGGTCTCGCGCGTCCGCGCGGACAGCTCGCTGGCGGTCTCGAGGCCAAGCACCAGCTGCGCAGGCTGCAGCCGGAGGGCGTCGTCCAGGCTTCCTAGCAGCGGGATCGCGCCGCCGCAGCCGAAGACTTCCTCAGCACAGCGCCCCTGTCGCGCAGAATCGAGCACGCCGACGATGTTCTGCGGGCAACACAAGAGCAGCGCGCCCACCATCGGGGCTGCGCGAGGATCGGAGAGTCCTTCAGTCAGGATCAACGTAGGCGGCAGCGCTGGCTGGCTTGCACGGACTTGGGCTGAAGGCTGTGCATGCGGGCGTGCGGCCCTTGTGCTGCGCGTCGACACCTCCGGCGTCGGAGCGCGCTCGCTCAATGTCGCCAACAGCGACCCTGCGATCTCCCCCTGCAGCCCGATCTCAGAGAAGAAGCGCGCCCCCGCGGCGACCGAGATCTCGGCCTCGGCTCGCATCGGCATCAGGGGCCCCTGGCTGGAGCGCCGAAGCACCGCCACGCACACGGCGGCCGCCTCGAGGATCGGCGTGACCTCGAGGTGTGTCGGCAGCATGCGGAACTCTACGGTGTCCTTGTCGCGCGGGGCGTAGACCAGGTTGCGCAGGTTCACATCACAGTACTTGTCGAGCTTTGTCGCCAGGAGCCGCTCTTTGGCCTCGCTCCAGGGCAACCGCGCGAAGGCGTCGTCGGCCGCCAGCTCGACCAGCGCCGACGGCCAGGCAGCGAGGCGACGGCAGTCGGGATTGGTCGAGAAGAGCACGCGCAGCAGAGCCCGGTGGGGGTGCAGGAGCCGGATCAGGTTGGCGACCGTGGCGGCGGTCCGCAGCCCGGAGGCGTCCAGATGCAGGTGGGTCGCTCCCTCCCGGGGCACGGTGCAGCCAAACTGGCGGGCGCTGTCGAGCAGCTCCTCCAGGGCCAGGCCATGGTCGCGGGCCAGCGGAGGAGTGATGAGCTCGCAGGGGCGCTCGCGCTCGCCGACCAGCGGAGACGCCAGCGCGATGAACGCGCCGCTGTCGTCCCTGAGCGTGATGATCTCACCGGGGCAGGCCTCGGGCACCACACCCAGCAGGCCGCCCACCTTCTCCAGGATGCTGTCCATAGCTTCGAAGGGGTCGCCGTAGCGGGCGATCAGGCGCAGCCAGCGTGGATCGTCCGCGACGAGCTTGTACCAGCCGTCCAGGGGAGGGGCCTGGCCATCGAGGTCGTCCCGCAGTGTGCTGTCGTCGACCAGCCGGACGCGCTGCCGTCCGTCGGCGTCGAGCACCTCAAAGCCTGGCGTCAGGCAGGACATGGCTGGCTGTCCGGGCGTCTCGCTCGGCTCCTGGTCGAGGTGGAAGAAGGGCCGGACCTGGCCCTGGAACCGTCGTGCCAGGCACTTCGCCAGCTCCAGACGGCTCGAGCCGCGCGGCGTCAGCAGCTCGATCTCCACGCCCATCTTCCATGGCAAGGGCGGGGCCGTGTCCTTCGTCGCGTCGGGTTGGGTGTCAGGCATCGAGGTCTCGCTGGAGGCTGCAGAGAAATGCGTGTGCGTCGACGAACAGAGGCACCACTCTCCCTTTGTCGGCGCGGCGTCGTGATCGGTGTAGCGCCCAGAATGGTCCACGCTGTCCTGTCCAGCCGTCCAGGCGGGCTTCAGCTTCCACCTGCGCCCGAGCTTCGCATCAGGCACAAAGACGCTCCCGGAGAGTCTGCCCGAGGCGCCCACTTTGTTGCGGCCCAGTGGCTCAGTTCAGGGTGGCCGGGTACAGTATCCAATGCGCAAGCCGGCGCCGGTGGGTCCGGTCCGCAACGTCTCCAAACATAGTTCTGCATGATCCGCCGCGTTCCTCTGGTTCCCGAGCCCCATTCCAAGCGAGGTCCGATGGGTATCCACTCCGCGCACATTTTCCTCCGGGCCTACGCGATGAACGCCTTGCCCGAGGTCCTCGGAGAGATCTGGACCGAGCATGCCCCCGAGCCGTCGCGGCAGCTCGTCGCCCTCTTCCCCGAGCCTTTGCCTGAGCCTCGCGAGCCCGCCGAGCCGCAACCCAAGCGGCCCGAGCCATGGACGACGCTGCTCGAAGCCAGGAACGAATTCTCGGCGTCGATGACGCAGAAGCTGTGCCGGGCGATCAAGGGTGAGGCCGTCTTCGCCCGGGTCGCGAGCGGGACGTTCTCCTTCCACCTCGAGCGCTTCATCGACGGCCGGCGGGTCGAAAAACTCGAGCTGCCTGCCCCGGCAAAGGACGGCCTCGGGATGCCTCAGCCCGTCGACGCCGAGCTGGTCGGTTGGGAGGCCATGGGCCAGCGCGGCATCCCGGCTGAGCTGCGCTACCTGCGGCTGCAGTACCTCGAGATCCTGCCCTTGAACGGCAGCTCAGAGGCCCGTATGGGCCTCTGCCTGGCTCCGGGCGAGAACCCGCAGGCGTTGGTCAGCTACTTCCGCTACCGCATCCCCGACCCGCCCGAAGAGTCTGCCGGGCCGCCACCGATCTTCAACCTGTTCGACGGCAAGGACATGCTGGTCGACGCCTACGCCGTGGCCGGAGAGACCGACAGCCAGCAACTCGAAGAGCTGTTGGCCGTGCTCGACGCGATCGCCCGCCGCAAGCGCGTGTCCCCGAAGTTCCGCTACGTCGCAGCGCTCGAGTTTGTCACGGGCGACGAGGGGGCCCGCAAGGCGCGCAAGCAACTTTTGCGCGAGCGCTACCAGCAACTCCTCGCCGAGCGCAGCTGGGCCTTCGAGCTGCGCTGATGCGCAACGGGCAGCCAGCGTGGCACGGCGCAGGTCGCCAGGCACATGCCGTGCTGGACAGCCGAGCAGGGCTCACGGATACTGCCTGCACACACAACAGGCCGGGGCGGGCTGTTGCTGACGAGGCTGAAAGGGAGAAGCGATGGACGATGCCGAGGTCCGCAAGGAGTTCGATCAATGCGACGGGGACAGCAATGGCCTGATCGATCAAGCGGAGTTTGCCAAGCTGATGCAGACCATGCACCCGGACATGGACGGCGCCCAGACCAAACGAGCCTTCCAGATCATTGACGTCGACGAGAACGGCCTGATCGATTTCTCGGAATTCCACGCGTGGTGGACCAGCTGAGCGGTGCGCCCGAGGCGTCCGCGAACTGCTTCTCCTGCCGGAGCCTTGCGAACCGTTCGGCGGGCGCGGTGCGCGGTGTCGCGGAGGGATCGAAGGCCAGCAAGCTCGCGCAACGCTGCAACCCGCACTCATGGAAGCGCGGGCTTGGGAAGATTCTGTGGAGAGACGGCCGCGGCCCGGTTCGACCCGGCAGTCCTTGAGCCACGATCCTCGTTGGTCGGACGCATACGCTGCGATCAAACCCCAAGAAAATGGCCCAGCCGTCGCTCCTCGGGATCTCCATCTACCGGACCCGGGAGCCCCCATGCGCGCTTGCAGACGGCGCAGGCAACGCCTATGCTCCCCTACATCGCCTACCAGCCTCCCCAACTACAACAAGGACGAGCTGTTTGGAGGCGTCGAGGACGACTACCCCACCGATGGCGACGACGACTCGAGCTTCGAATGAACGCGGGCGATTCCCGCACGATGGCTGAGCGGGTCACCGCGCTCAGCCCGGAGGCTTTGACCGCAGGCCTCACCGACGCGGGGCTCGAGCCCCAGGCGATCGCCGAGGCGGTCCAACGTCTGGCGAACCTGAAGGCCCCGTGGCCCAAGCCGACAAGCCGGCCAGGCCTTCGGAAGACAGCCCGACCACGCACCTGGTGTTTGGCTGAGCCGCGCGGCTCTGGCGCGATGCGGTCCGCTCATGGGAGCGAAGCGCCCCGCCCCAACCGCGGCACGCCCACCACATGGTCCAACGGTCCTACCCGCAACAGCGCCCAGTACAACGGCAGCGGGAACCTCCGGCCGGCGACCTCCAAGAGCTCCCAGCCGAGCAACAGCCCCATATCCCCTGCCCGCACGGCAACCAATGGCGCGGCCGCGAAGCGCGTGAGATCCCAGCGCTTGTTCCCCGCCTGCGCGTAGTCCAGATAGTGCGCCCCCCGCCACCCGGCGGGGAAGCGCTGCCCCCGCGCGCTGCGTACCAGGTAGTGCCCAAACGTGCGCCGCTGCCCAGCGGCTGTGCGCTGCGCCAGCAGGGGCCCGTCGCTGCCCCGTTGCTCGAGCCGCACGTTCCAGCCCCGCAACAGCCCGGACTCCGGATCCCGGTGGAAGGTCTTGCAGAAGGTCTCCCACACCAGCTTCTGCGCAAACCGCGGCAGGCTCAGGTCCACGCCGAGGTACATGCTGTCGGCCAGCTCGTCGAGGTCCAGCCCATGCCCGGCCTGCATCACGCCCGCCAGCTGCCGACGGGACAGCCCGCGCAGCCGCTCGAGGCCCTTGCGGGCGCTCGAAGCCCCCGCGAGCTGCGGGGCTTTCTCAGCCAGGTTCTTGCCAGCCATGTTCGTGTTCTCCTTGCCTGCGTTCTCTACCACGCGCCGCCCACACAGCGTGGCCATGGTCATGATGGCGAGCTGCGGATTGACCCCGGTGTTGCTCGGGAAGACGCTGGAATCCGCGATGTACAGCCCCTCGACAGCATGGTGGCGGAAGTCGGGGCGCACGACACTCCGGGCCGGGTCGCTGCCCATCCGGCAGCTCCCGAACATGTGCGTCACCGCCGAGGTGTACGCCCCTGGGTTCGTCGGCCCGGCCGCTTCGAGCTGCGCCAGCCGCGCCGGGTCGTCGACAAGCTCGTCGAAGCCGCGCACGCCCGGCGCCACCTGCTGCGCTCCCGCCGCGAACATCATGCTGCCCAGCACCCGCAGGCCGCGCCGGAACAGCCGCACATCCTCGCCCGACGGGGTGTAGCGCACCACGGGCCGTCCCGCGACCACCCGCACCCGCCCGCGGGCGCTCGAGCGCACCGCCACCCCCCAGTCGAGCCAGTGGTCGAGGTCCTCCAGGCGCGCCGCGAAGCGCCGCCCGACGCCGGGCAGGCGGGCCGCCAGCAGGCTCGGGCCGAAGCCCAGGGCCTCGAACTTCAGGCCCTCGTGGCGCAGCCCGATCACCTCGTGGCCCTGCGTCGCTCCTTCCCACATGCGCACCGGCTCAGCGAAGCGCCCGGCCATCGAGATGCCGGGATGGCACTGGAAGTTCTGCCCGACCGGGCCCTGCCGCAGGCCGTTGCGCAGCAGCAACGCGGGAGTCTGCACAGCGCTCGCCGCCAGGATCACGGCCCGCTGCGCGCGGATCGTAAGGGCGCCGCCCCCGGCCGTTACGCCCGACACCCCGCGGGCCCGTCCCCGGGCCAGCTCGATGCCGCGCACCGGCGCAGAGCTGACCACGGTGGCCCCGAGCTCGAGCGCCTCTTGCAGCGCCGTCAGCTCGGGCGACAGCTTACGCCCCTTGGGGCAGCCCTGCAGGCAGCGGCCCAGGCCTTCGCAGGCACGCACATTGCGGCGCGTTGGGCGGTGCTCCAGCCCCAGCGCCTGAGCGCCACGGGCCATCAGCAGGTTCTTGGGGCCCGCGATCCCGGCGTGTGTGGGAGCGACATGGTGCTCCCGTTCGAGCTCGAGGGTCAGCGCCTCCAGCAGGTCCCACGGCAAGGCCTCGGCCAGCTCCGGATCGGCGTCGAGCCAGGCATCGTAGACATCCCGCGGCAGCCTCCAGCAGATCCCCCCGTTGATCGGGGCGCTGCCGCCGACCATGCGGCCCTGCACGAACGGCATCGGCGCACGCCCGAGCAGCACAGAGGCTCCCATGTCGCGGTAGTAGCCGGTCATAGCGGAGAAGCTGCTCAGCGCGAAGTCCTCGGGGCGCAGCCAGGGGCCGGCCTCGACGACCGCCACCCGCGCTCCTGCCCGGGCGACCTCGCGGGCGGCGCACGCCCCCGCGGGCCCGCTCCCGACGACCACCACGTCGACCTCGAGCTGCAGTGCCGTCCCGAGAGTCCGTCCATCGATATGCGTCATCGCTGCGCCCTGCCTTGCGCACGCACGCGCCGTTGGACGGCCAGCGCATCGAAATACGCCAGACAGGCGACGAGCTTCATCACCTCCACGAGCCCGCCGAGCAGTGGCAGTTTGTGGACCCTCTCGAGCAGCGCGTTCTGCCGCTCAGCAGAGAGCTTGTCGAAGCTCTGCAGGTTCCCCAGGGCGAAGGGCACGACGGCCCCGAGCACAACCGTCGCCGTGGACAGGGCGGCCCGCAGGTGCAGCGGCCCGCGCGCGTCGAGCCGCGCGAAGAAGGCGCGCAGGTCGCGCGTCTCGAGGCCGGGCAACGAACCGGAGGAGGGGAGCACGGCGGCGCAGATCGCATGCCGCCAGCGGGCAAAGCGTGAAGTCATGACGAGCCTCCTGTGTCTGTGGGGCTGCCTGGCAAGCCAGGGCTGTGCGCGGCAGCCGCGTCGCCGCACAGAAGCTTGCCGAAGCGTGTGATCGTGCCGCGGTCGACCTCTGCGAGCGCGGTCTCGACCACGGCCAGCAGGTCGTGCTCGGCCCTGTCGCTGTGCAGCGCCTGCAGAATGCAGTGCATCGAGGCGAGGTTCGAGGCCGGATCGGCGTACATGGCCTGCGCCAGGGATGGCGTCTGTGCGAGCAATTGGGCGGCGGTGTTGAGGAAAGCCACCGCGATGCTGTTGCCTGTGGCCTTGAGCAGCGTCCGCGCCAGGGCCATGTCGGCGCTGCGCAGCGCGTCGATGCCGCGCTCCCGTGCCTCTACGAGTTGTTCGGCGGCCTGGCTGAGGCGGCCCAGCGCGCCGAGCACGCGCTGGCGATGCCGCACCAGCAAGCAGGCGGCCAGAGCCCGACGCAGCTCGAGGAAGTCGCGGACCATCGCGACGACCCGCTCGGGGTCGTCCGCCAGGGCCTCGATCCAGACGGGCAGCAGCGAGAGGTCTGCGTGGGTGTGTGGATCATTGACCTTCATGCCGCTGCCGTGGCGCACGGTGACGAGCCCGGTCTTCTCGAGCCGGGCCACCCCCCGATGCGCCGTCGACACGTTGACGCCGTATTGCTGGGCGAGCACGCGCACCGGAGGCAGGTGGCTGCCGGGCGCGAGCTCTCCCCGCAGGATCTGCTTGCTCAGCTCGCGTTCGATGCGCGCGGGTGCGTTCTCTGCCATGGCTCTTCCCGTCATCAAGAATTGTATGGGACAATTGTATCGCACAATTTTCATCGCATGATGGTTTTTCTACCAATGCGCAGAGATTCCGTCTCCGAACGGCTCCCGGCGCTCTTCGAAGCAACCCGGAGCGCATGGCGAGGCCCGCTCGCCCGGAAACACGCCGGTCTTTCCCCTCGCTTCCCGCAAGATTTCTGGGCCCAGCGGCCACCTGAGCCGCTGGTTGGCGATCATTTGCTAGACTTACTGGAGCACCCGTTCTCCTTTGAGCGATGCCCGCCTGAAGAGGACCGACATGCCCCCGAGGAGCGATCCTCTGCGCAACCCCATCGGCGACTGGCTTGACCGGGGAGGGCCGGCGCGGCTGGTCCTGGCCTGTCTCGTGCTTGCCCTCATCTATCTGGCGACCGGCCGCGGGGGTCTGTACCTCGCGACCTATCAAGAGAACGCCACCCTGGTCTGGCCGCCGACAGGCCTGGCGCTGGCAGCCCTGCTCCTCGGGGGCCTGCGCCTCTGGCCGGGCATCTTCCTCGGTGTGCTGTGCCTCTCTGCCTTCGTCGGAAGCCCCCTCTCGCTGTCGCTGGGGTTCGCTCTCGGCAACACCTTGGAGGCCGTCGTCGGCGCCTTCCTGCTGCGGCGCCTGACCTCATTCAACCCCTCGTTCGCCCGGCTGACAGACGTGCTCTATTTCGTCTCCCTGGGGGGCCTGGTCTGTACCGCGATCAGCGCCTCTGTGGCCGTCCTGACGCTCACCAGCCTGGGCGAGCTGGCCGGGCACCGGGTCCCCTTCACCTGGCTCAGCTGGTGGCTCGGCGACGCGGGAGGGGCCCTCGTCTTCGCGCCCTTGCTGCTGGTCGGTGTGCAGGGCCAGCCACGGTTCTCGAGGCTCTTGCGGCGTGCGGAGCTCTGGTCTGTGCTGGCTTTGCTGGCTGTGAGCAGCGCGTTCTCCTTCCTGGGCCTGCTCGATGAGAGCTGGGCACAGCTGCTGCTCGCCTTTCTGCCGTTTCCCTTGTGTGTCTGGGCGGGAATCCGGTTGGGCCCCCGCGGGGCGATCGCGGCGTCCTTCGTCGTCATGGTGGTCGCGATCCTCGGCACGGCACGCGGGTTCGGACCCTTTGCGCAGCTCGACATCCACCGCAGTGTGCTGCTGCTCTGGGCCTACCTCATCAGCCTGGGAATGGTGACGATGATCCTCGCCGCCGCGATCGCGGAGCGCGAGACTGCTGAAGCTCTGTCGCTCCGCACGGTCGAGGAACGCCGCAGCCTCGAGCTGAACGTCGAGCGCGGGCGGCGCCTCGAAGCTCTGGGGCTGCTGGCCGGCGGTGTGGCGCACGATTTCAACAACCTGCTGACGGTGGTCCTGGGCAACGCGGAGATTCTGGCCATGGAGCTGCCCGGTTCGGCGCACTATGCCCGGAACATCAGCGATGCGGCCCACAAGGCGGCAGATCTATGCCGCCAACTATTGACCTATGCGGGCAGAGGCCTCTCCCGCACGCAGCCGATCTCCTTGCCCGCGCTCTTGAGCGAGCTCGAGCGCCTCCTCAAGGTGGCCTTGCCGGAGGCTGTCCGCCTCGATCTGCAACTCGCGGACGTACCCCTCGTCGAAGGCGACAGCAGCCAGCTCAGCCAGCTCTTGATCAATCTCCTGCTCAACGCTGGCGAAGCCATCGGCCCGGCAGGTGGCCATGTCCGGATCCGGGCCGAAGCGCTCGCGCTGCCGCCGGAAGCCTGCGAGGGGACCTGGGTCGCGGGCGAGCTGGCGGACGGTCCGTGGGTGCGGCTGGACGTAAGCGATGATGGCCCTGGCCTGGCGGCGGATGTTCGTGGCCGCATCTTCGACCCCTTCTTCTCCACCAAAGGCCCCGGCCGCGGGCTGGGGATGACCACTGTGCTCGGCATCGTCAAGTCGCACCGCGGCGCCATCACCGTCGACAGCCAGGTCGGGGCCGGGACCACCTTCTCCGTCTGGCTCCCGGCGGCGACCACCGTGCCGGGCGTGCCTTCCCGGTCCGTGCCTGGCGCGGCTGCCCCGCGAGGCGGTACCATTCTGTTGGCGGACGACGAGGAGCTGGTGCGAGATGTGGTCAGCAAACATCTCCAGAGCGCGGGCTGGACCGTTCTGACAGCCTGCGATGGGGAAGAGGCGTTGCAGGTCTTCGCCGCGCATCGTGAGGCGATCGAGGTAGCCCTGCTCGATGTGCGCATGCCGGGGCGCACGGGGGTGGAGGTGCTCAGCGAGCTCCGCGCACAGCGCCCTGCGCTGCCCGTCATCCTGGCCACGGGCTTCGATGCCGGCCAGCTGGAGGGCGTCACGGGCGTACCCATTTTGAGCAAACCCTTCGAGCGCTCTGAGCTCTTCGGCGTGCTGGCAGAGGTGCTGGCACGGGCTGGCGACGCCGGCCAGAGCGCCCGCCGCAGCCCGGACGCAGCAGCGCCGCAAGCCGGGCCCGTGCATCGCCCACCACGAGGGCCTACGCGGCCTGCGGGCCCCATCTCGCGGGGAATACCGTCCGCCTTGTGAACAGCCGCCCTCCGTGGCTGATGGCGGGCTCCTTGGTCGTGGAAGGCGGAGTCTACCAAGCTTGGCCGCGAACTTCAGCTCGTGGCAGCTCGAAGCGGTCTACCACGACCTGATCGTCGCGACCGACAAGGCGCATGATGTGCGCCTCTGGCCAGCTGCCCGCGGGAATCGTTGACGCTCAGCCCGCGCCCCAGGAGCCTGCCGCCAATGTCTCGATCAGCGCATCACTGGCGAGCTGCACCCCCGCCTCGAGATGCAAGGCGAAGATGTGCAACGGAGTCCCCTCGAAGCCCTCGCCGCGCAGCTTCTCGTAGAACGCCAGGCCGTCGCGGCTGCGCACCCGCCCCAGAGTGAAGGGAAGTCCCAGCGGATGGGTGAGCACCGACGCATAGACGCAGCCCGTCATCGCCCGGGGCACCACATGGGCGACGTTGACGATCTGGGCGAGCTTGGCGTCGATCTCTGCCTTCCCGGTCGGGAAAAAGCCAGGATCCTCGATGGTTTCCGGACCCTGCAGGCCCCCTGCGACGGTCATCAAGATGTCGTGGCGGTCTTCCATGCGCCGGATCGCTGTGCGCGCACAAAAGCCCAGAGGAAAAGAGTCATCGACCACCAGTGTGCCTGGCAAGAGGCGCTCGATATCGATGATCTCGGGCGCTGAGGATGCGCTGCACACCAGACTGCTGCGCGCATACACGGCCGAAGGAAGGGGCGAACCCGGGTCGACTCCCACCAGATGGATCGGGCAGGTCGCCCCGAAGCTCTGCACGAGCTCACGGCGCAGCCTCTCGAGCGCAGGCAGTTTGGCTGCCAGCTCGACGAGCTGCAGTGAGGCGGGCTGTCGATCCAGGCGGAAGAGCAGCTCGCACACCCCGCGCCCGATCGACCCCAGCCCCACGAAGGTCAGAGCTTCCTGGGACAGATCGCGGCGGCTGCAGGCCAGGATCTTCTCGAGGTTCATCACAAACGCGGCGATCACGGCAGCATGGCCGGTGGTGAGCTTCGGCGGATGGTCGTAGCTGCCCGCGACGGCGTCGGCGATGGCGTGCCCGTAGTGGGTGGCCGTCGGAATCATGCCGGTGAACGAGACGCTGCGGGCTCCCAGGCTGACCGCCAGCTGGACTCCTTGGACCGCCGCTTTCAACGTGGCCTGGCGGTCGTTGAACATCGCCAGGTCGGGGATCGGGATAAACACGATGCCGATGCGGCCGTAGCGTGTGCCCTGGATATGTGTCAGGTACGGTTTGCCGGCGAAGACCTGCTCGACGACTGCCTGGCTCCGGGCCACGGCCTCTTCACCAGAACCATGGAAAGAGCACGGATAGGCGACCAGTGAGGCGGCCTCAACGGCTTGGTTCTGCACAGCGGGGCCTCCTTTGGGGGTGCGCAGATTGTACCCGGCGACGGGTAGACTGGCAAAAGCCCCGGCATCCCATCAAGTGCAACTTGCAGACATCTGTCTGAATGTCTTAGACTGCGGGCTATGGTTGCAAGCGCCGACTTTGTGCCCGAATGCCTCGCGCATCTCAACGATGCGCAAACCGCTGCGGCGAGCTATGGCGCGTGCGACGGGCAGGGACTCTTCCGTTCCGGTCCGTTGCTCGTGCTGGCCGGAGCCGGCACGGGCAAGACACGCACGTTGGCCCATCGTGTCGCCCATCTGATCGTCCATGGCATCGATCCGTCGCGCATCTTGCTGCTGACGTTCTCTCGCCGCGCAGCGCGCGAGATGACACGC
The DNA here is from genome assembly GCA_029260765.1 of Planctomycetota bacterium. Classification (GTDB taxonomy): domain Bacteria; phylum Planctomycetota; class J058; order JAJDCP01; family JAJDCP01; genus JAJDCP01. The sequence goes on along the minus strand of JAJDCP010000011.1, from coordinate 26,879 downwards.
CGCACAAAGAACATTGTCCGGCAGGCGGTCGCCGATGCGAAGGCGAGCCCGCGCGTGCGTGCGCTGGGCCGCAAGAAGCTGTGCTGGGCGGGCACCTTCCACTCGGTCGCCTCCCGCCTGCTGCGGCGCTATGCACGCAGCGTGGGGCTCGATGCTGGTTTCGGCATCATCGATCGCAGCGACTGCGCAGACCTGGTGGATGTTGCCAGGCAAGAGCTGGCGCTGGCGCGGACGGACCGCCGCTTTCCGCGCAAGCAGACCTGCCTCGACATCTACTCCCGGATCGTCAACACCAGCAGCGGGCTGCGCCCCGCTGTCGAGCGCTGGTTTCCGTGGTGTCTCGAGTGGGTCGATGGGCTCGGGAAGCTGTTCCGCCGCTACGTCGAGATCAAACAGGAGAGTTGCCTGCTCGATTACGACGATCTGCTCTTGTACTGGCAGCAGATGATGGCGGTGCCCAGGTTGGCCGAAGAGGTGCGGGCCGGCTTCGACCACATCCTGGTCGACGAGTACCAGGACACGAACAAGCTGCAGGGCTCCATCCTCGATCTGCTCGCGCCCCAGGGCGAGGGGTTGACCGTGGTGGGCGACGACGCACAGTCGATCTATTCGTTCCGGGCCGCCGAGGTCGACAACATCCTCGGCTTCGCGGAACGCTATCGTCCGCCGGCTGCTGTCATCCGCCTCGAGCGCAGCTACCGCTCGGTCGAGCCGGTGCTCGAAGTCGCCAACACACTGATGGAAGAGTCGCAGCAGAGCTGCCGCAAGCGGCTCTATTCGGGGATGCCCTCGGCCCAGAAACCTGTCTATGTGACTGTCGAGAGTGAGACCGACCAGAGCCAATACGTGGTTGAACAGGTCCTTGCCCAGCGCGAAGCCGGGCAGAGGCTGCGCGATCAGGCGGTGCTCTTCCGCAGCGCGCGGCACAGCAACGGCCTGGAGATCTTGCTCAATCAGCGCAACATCCCCTTTGTGAAATACGGGGGCCTCAAGTTCATCGAGTCTGCCCACATCAAAGACGTGCTGTCGGTGCTGCGCTGGGCCGACAACCCGAAGCATCGCGTTGCGGCGTTCCGGGCGGTCCAGTTGCTTCCCGGCATCGGGCCCCGCTACGCCGAACGCTGCCTCAACTTCCTCAGCGCCCACGACTACCGGCTCGAGGCGCTCGGCGGTTTCTCTCCGCCGCTCGCCGCACGCCATGACTGGCCACCTCTGTGCGGTCTGCTCGCTGAGCTTCGTAGCTGGGGGCAGCCCTGGCACGGCCAACTCGGCCGCGTGCGCGCGTGGTACCGGCCGCATCTGGAGAGGATCCACGACCAGACGGCTGCCCGTTGGGGAGATCTCGATCAGCTCGAGCAGATCTCGGGCAACTACCCTTCGCGCGAGGGATTCGTCAGCGAGTTGTGCCTCGACCCGTCGATCGCCAGCGGTGATCTGGCCGGTGCGCCCCACCTGGACGAAGACTATCTCACGCTCTCGACGGTGCATTCGGCCAAAGGGCAAGAGTGGCGCAGCGTATTCGTCATCAATGTCTCCGACGGCAGCTTTCCGTCAGAGTTCGCGACCGGTGACGCGAGCTTGATTGCAGAGGAACGGCGGCTGTTGTACGTCGCTTTGACGCGCGCGAAGACCGACCTGCACCTGATCAGCCCGCACAGGTACTATGTGACCCAACAGCCGAAACATGGCGACCGGCATGTCTATGGAGCGCGCAGCCGCTTTCTCAGCGACCGGCTGCTCGAACGCTTTGAGAGACGCCAGTATCCCGAGCGCAGCGCCGAGGAAGCGGCGCGTGCAAGCACGCCGGTGATCGATCTGGCCGCGCGCATGCGGAGCATGTGGTGAGAAGGCTTTTTCTGGGCGGCAGTGCGCCTACTTGATGAATTGCCGCATGGCATCGGCGTCCGGCTTCATGCGTCCGAAGCGGAACCCTTCGTAGGCGGCGAAGGCATAGAAGAACAGGTCCATCGGGGTGAAGGTCTCCTTGAAGATCTCGAGCGTCACTTCGGGGCTCGAGAACACGAGCCCGGCTGCTTCGAGCAGCGGCATGCCTTCGCCCTGGGCCACGAATCCGCAGATGGCGAACAGGTTGCCGAGCACGCAACCCAGCAGCGCCAGCACCGCCGCGGCCACGGCGAAGCGGGTCTCGAAGCCGCGGCCACCAAAACGGACCGCGAAGCCGACCAGGAAGCCGACGCCCAGGGCGAGGTAGCCGATCTGGTAGCCGGTGCTGACGGTCACTGCCCCCCAGATGAGCGCGGCGACGACGGCCGCGGCGGCGCCGAAGAGAATGCCCATCGGGAAGTTCTGGCGTTGGCGCACATCTTCAAGATAGGCAACCAGCCCCGCCTCGTCGATCTTGACGTCATCGCCCGGGGGCGTTCGCGATGGTGCAGTCTGCGGGTCTTGGTCAGGATCCATCGTATTCCTCGCGTCGCAGACGGGTTGTCCGCAGGGGGACTGGGGGTACCAGGTCGGCCCGCCCACCGGGCAGGACCGAGCCTGGCACGCGGACGATTACCCTACCAATCCTGCCATAGCCCATCAACTCCCGTTCGTCGGTGGGACTTCCGAACGCAGCGGCACTCCGTGCTCAAGCCTCACCCTGCTCCAGTCCGATCCGATGGATGGGAGGACACACCATGACGCGCTATGAACTGACCCGAATGATCGCCTACCGCCTCTACGAGCATCGCCAGGGAGGCCCTGGTAGCCCTTTCGGCGACTGGTTTCTTGCTGAAGAGTTGATCGCCCTGGTCGAGAGTGTGCTGCAGTTGCTGCTCGAGATTCTGCCGAGCCCGGCACCCCAGCCGCCGCCGGTCGCAGAGAAGCGGCTGGATGCCAGCCCGGCCGTCGCCGACCGCCCGGTCGAGGTCCAGCGCAAGGCGAAGGCCAAGCCCAAGCCCAAGCCCAAGCCCAAGAAGCTGGCACCGGCGGCCATCCTGAAGCTGCTCGAAAAGGCCTGTGCCAAGCTGGGGCGCAAGCAGGTTGCGGCTCTGCTGGGGTACGCCTCTGCGAGCAGTGTCGGCCGCATCCTGCAGGGAAAACGGCGCTTGACCCCTGAGCTGATCGAGAAGATCTGCGAGGGGCTGGACGAGGCGGTTTGAGGGAAGCTCCGCAGTCGGGAATTTCACGGCACGTCTGTTCACGAGCCGCCAGGGCGCTGGTTCGTCCACAGCCTGGACTTGATGCCGTGCACCATGTAATCTGATGGCATCGCTTTCCTTGGAGCAGACCGGACCCACTCCGGAGGTCTCCCCCATGTCGGATGATCCGACTTCCGAGCACCCCGCTCCGGCCTTCCGCGACACCCTGTCCGAACGCGGCACGGTGTTTTCTGGCGCGCAGCCGCAACGCGGCATTCCGACTCTCAGTGGCGCCCATACCCGCGCTCCTGGCGAGGCCGCAGCGGGCATCGGGCCGGCGTTGGTGCCCGGCTGTCTGGTCGACGGCCGCTACCGGGTGGGTGGATTGCTGGGCCGCGGAGGGATGGGGGAGGTCTACCGGGCCGAAGACCTCCAGAGCCGCAGCGAAGTGGCCCTCAAGGTGCTCCACCCGCGTTTCGCAGGCAGTGCAACGGCGCTCCGCCGGTTTGCCTCGGAGAGTCGCCTGTCGCTGGAACATCCGCGTATCGTCCGTAACCTGCAGGCGGGCGCCGATCCGGTGCGCGGGCCCTACCTCGCGATGGAGTTGGTCGAGGGCGAGACCCTGCGCGCAACGATGGATGCCCGTGCGCGGCCGTTCGCGGCTGACGAGGTCTTAGCCATCCTGCGCGGAGTGCTCGAAGGTCTCGAGTATGCCCATCAGCATTCAGTCCACCGCGACCTCAAACCCGGCAACATCATGCTGCGCCCCGACGGGCAGGTGCAGCTGATGGACTTCGGCATCGCCCGGATGCTCGAAGGCACGCGCTACACCGAGACCTCGGCCAGTATGGGTACGGCCTACTACACTGCTCCCGAACAGCTCAACAATCCTGGCGCCGTCGACCAGCGGGCGGACTTGTTCTCTGTCGCGGTCATCGCCTACGAGCTGTTGACCGGCGCGCTTCCGGTCGGCCGCTTTGCGCTGCCCTCGCGTCTGCGCAGCGAGCTTCCGCCGGCCATCGACGCAGTGCTGGCCCGCGCGTTGGCGCCCGAGCCCAGCGAGCGCTTCGAGAGCGCGGCTGCCCTGCGGGCGGCTCTGGACCAGGCCCTCGTCGCTCCCGCGCCGTCACTGCCCCAGGCCCTGCGCGATGGTGCCCTGTGGCGCTGCCCGGGCTGCCGCGCACCCCTCGAGCCGCCAGCGGGCGAGCAGACAAGTTGCTACAACTGCCAGAGTCCGGTGGCCTTCGGCCTCGGCACAGCCCCGCCTGCCAGCCAAGAGGCCCGTCGGTCACTCGAGGTGCCCCCACCCGCCGCGACGATTCCCCCTGCCGACGCAGCCGAAGAGGCGGCCCGCCAAGAGCTGCTCGAGGGCACGCTGCTGTGGGACCTGGTGCAGACCCATGGTTCGCAGCCCTCGGCAGAAGAGCGCCAGGCGATCCGCGCGGCGCTGCGCCAGGCGGGCTGTGGCGCGGTGTCCGATGCCTGGCTGTGGCAGCAGTGGGCGGCGATGCAGCAGGTCTATGGAGAGCTCAGCGGCCGCCGCGCACGCCGCCGCCCTGGACGCAAGCTGACCCTGTGGGCCGTGCTGGGAGCGATCGGCTCAGCCGTCGTGGCCCTGGTCGTGTTCCTGATCGTGGCCGCAGCCATCTTGAACCGTTGACTGGGAGGTTTTCTCATGCATCCACCCATCGGGCTCTTGAAGATGACCGGTTACCGCCGCCTGATCTTCCACGGCGGCCTGGGGACCTTGCTCTTCGGGGTCTTCAACATCTTCATGGGTTACGTAGCGATGCAGGACAGCCTCCTGATCGGCGGTGAGATCGTGCTCGGTCTCGGCGCTCTGCAGGTGCTGATGGGCCTGATCGGCATGTTCTGGGACCACCCTCTGTCGCTGGTGGCCGATGGCCTGACGTTGCTGTTGCTCGGCGGCTGGCACATCTACGTGCTGGGCATCGAGGCCAGCCAGGGCGCCCAGTCTTCGCGTGCGACAGGCTGGATGCTGCTGTTTCAGTTCGGTGGGGCCGTCGTGCTGTTCTCAGCGGCGGTGGCCTACACCCGCCTGCGTTCGCGGCACGGTGTGCTGACGCCCGATGACTATGCGCTCTGCAAGAAGTTCCTCAAAGAGGTCGAGAAGCGCCCCAAAGACGATCCCGAGTGCGTGCCCTGCACGACCCGTAGCTGGCCCAACCAGATCAACGTCGTCAAGATCCTGCTCGGTGAGCAGGCGTTGTTTTGTGTCAGCGCTGGTTGGCTGGGCTTCAACCCGATGGCTGAAGTGGTCTGGACCCAATCGAAAGACAGCGTCCGCGCGTTGCGGGAGCATGTCAGCCTGTTCGGCAAGACCGTCAGCCTTCCCGCCGTCAAGCCGGGGGAGAAGAAGCGCAAGCTCTATCTGAGCAAGGACGCTCTGCAACGCCTGCGCGTGTGGGCCGCGCCTGAGGAGGGCTGGGACGAGGAAGCCGCGGCGCAGCAACAAGCCGTGACCCGCGGACTGGAGCATGCGCAGGGCGCGCTGATCTGGTCGATCCTGGGGATCTTTCTGATCCTGCCCGCGCTGATCGCGCTGCCGCGGGGGTTGTACGCGCAGAGGCTGCTCAGGAAACAAGGGCAACCTTCGAGTGGAAAGGCGACGGCTGCCGTGTTGATCTCCCTGTTGGTGCTGCTGGCAGTGGGGGGGGCGGTGGCGTACGGGGTGAGCCAGGCGCGTTGAGGGGCGCACATCGAAACCGTGCCGGAGGCCTGGTCCGGCCTTCGGGCGCCCTGCAGACGGGCGAGCCGAGGCTCAGCTCGCTTCCATCAGCTTGACCAGATAGCCCGCGAGCATCATCCGCTGGCCCGAGATGCGCAGGGCCTGGATCAGGCTTCGGCGATGCGCGTCCTGGTCGTCCCCGGCCTGGGCTCCGATCGGTTCAGCCAAGAGCTGCAGCAGCGCGTGGGGCTCCTGCGCGAGCAGCTTGACGTAGCTCTGGTACACCGCGTCGCTGAGGCCGGCCGTGTGCAGCGCCTCCTGCACGTCCCGGATCGCCGCCTTATTCCGGCCGTACAGCGTGTTGATGAGCTGTTGGATCAGGGCCGAGTCGTCGGCCTTCGAAGCGGCCGCAGCCTGTCCGGCAAACTTCGCGGGGCTTCCGCTGGTCAACGCGCCGATCAGGGCCGAGCGCATCGCCCCTTCGTGCGCGCTGGCCGGGTTGAGGTTGACGATCGCGAGTGCGTGTTTGAGGTGGCGGGCCCGCTGCAGAGCGGCCGCGCGCGTCCAGTTCGGCTTGAGGACCAGGAAGACCCCATGGAGGAAGCTGATGCGTCCGCGGTCGTGGTCGGCGAGCAGCTCCTGCTGCTCGGGGGTCAGGTCGTCAGCGCTGCCCCACGGCGTCAACCTGCTGTTCGCCGACGCCGACGTGTAGCGGGCGTGGCTGCGGGCCCGGAAGTCTTTCTCGCGCTCGAGCGCGTCGAGCCGCTTGGCCCCGCGTCGCCAGCTCTCCGACAGGGAGTAGCGTCCTTCGAGCCGATCGAACAGCTGCTGTGTGCGGCGGTGCTTGCGGTTTGCGTCTCCCCAGGGCACGCTCAGGTGTTTCGTCCACAGATCCTGCCAGTAGCCCGGGGTCGACTCTTCCAGTGCGTGCAGCTCGATCTGCGCATCGAGAGGGAGCTCCCTGTTCAGATACGTCTGCGTCAGCAGTTCTCTGCGCTTCTGCCGGGCGGTCGGGCGGAAGTGGACCGCGAGCACCGCATCGTAGTCGCCGTACGGGTAGCTGTCCGGACGGTGCAGCCAGGGCGGGACGTCATCAGGAGCCTGGTCGCCGACCCGGTCGACCGGCCATTTGCCGAGCTCGTCGACCAGGACAGCGAGCTCGCGCATCTCGGACGGAGTGATCCGTCGCTGCCCCCACTTCTTCCGGGTGAGCTCGATGTACGCGCCCGCCTCGAGCTCGCGCGACATGTCGCGGAGCTCGAGCCCACCTTTGACAGCGATCCCCGCGGCTGCTGCGGACAGCTGCATCCCGAAGGAGATCGGTACCCCATAGCCCGACAGATACAGGGCGGTCGAGGTGACCATCACCGTACTCAGCGTGAAATCCCAAGCCGCCTGCAGCTCCCGCTTGCGCAGGATGTGCGAGACGTGCTTGCTCGCCGCCAGCGCTCGGGAAAGGCGCACGGGATCGCCCCGCTCCCAGGGCTCGCCGTCCTGCTTGTGTTGGCGCAGGAAGTAACGCAACTCTGCTCGTTGCTTCCGCAGGCAGGCGTTGAACCCGAACCACTTCAGTCCCTTGTAAGCACTGCACATGCCGGTCAGGCTGCCGGCGATGATGTTGAGGATCGGCGTGACCGAAGCGGACATCGCCAGGGAAGCCCCGAGCTGTTCGGAGCCGGCGAAGTCGTTGATCAGGGTGAGAGTCGCCTTGAGCGTGGTGAAGCAGCTGTTGACCAGCGCGACGGCCTGGGCGCTGTCTGCGATCAAGAACTCGACGGTCTCAACGCCTCCGGTGGCGGGGCCGTAACGTCCGGAGGCGACGGCCTCGAGCTTGCGGTAGAAGCGGTACACCAGGAGCACGGAGGACAACCCGGCGGTCAACAGACCCAACGCGTCGACGAGCTTCGTGACCGTCGCATCCTGCACGGGCTCGGGAGCCTCAGCCTCGCCATCCGCCGCGTCGCCGGAGGCCTCGCCAGCCTCGCTCTCCGGGATCGTAGGCGGCCTGATCCGGTCGCCGACCAGGCCCGTCGTCAGGGTCAGCGCGTCGGCCAAGGCCACCGCGGCGTCGAGGCCAGCGTCGAGCCGCTCCTTGAAAGACGCATCCTTGGACAGCAGGATGCGGATGTCTCCCCAGATGCTCAGCACGTCCATCACCGCCAGGGTGATGTCGGCCTGCTGGGGTTTGCCGAGCTCCTCCTCGATGTACTGCTGCGTCCACTGCGGCAGCTTCTTCTGGTGCGCGAGGCTGGCCATCGGCTCGACCACGTGCTCGAGCAGATTGGCGAGCCGGCTCCGCAGCGAGCTGACTTTCGCCTCCAGCTCCGGCGTGTTCAAACCCGCGGGCAGCTGGTGGACCTGCTGCAAGACCGCGTGCGCGGCGGCCAGCGCGCGGTGTGCGTCGACCGCACCCCGTCCGATCAGCACCGGCATCATCGCCCCGAGCAGACCGCTGCCGGCCGGTGCCGGAGCGCTAGCGGCCGCGTAGGAGAGCTGGACGGCCGGCCCGTGCGGGGCGGCCGGCGGTGCCTCGTCCGTGACCAGCGCGTCAGCCTTCAGCGCGTTGCGGAGCTCATCCCGGAGCTGCCCGCAGGTCGCGCTGGTCACCGCCCCAAGCGTGGCGGGGGGTGGCTCCTGCCCAGCGTCGCGGATCAGCCGCGCGAGCTGGATCACGTAGGCTCCGCAGTTGTAGCCGTCGGTCTGGCGCCTGATGTGCCCGGAGCGCACGACTGGGAAACCCTGGCTGAGGAGACCCGCGTGGACCATCGCGGCGACGACCCTGGCTGCGAGAGCTCCGTGCATCCCATCCGCGGAGTCGTAATGGACGAAGCGGCAGTCGGCTGGCGCGGCACCCTTGTAGAAGGCGAGCAGGCTCCAGTGGCTGCCCGAATCGGCGGCCACGCCTGCGCCGTCGTTGATCGGGAGCAGGGCGACCGCCGCGTTGCCGTGCAGCTGGAATTCGGGCGTGTCAAGATATCCGGGGGCGGGGGAGAGGCTGCCGGCGAAGGACGAACGCCAGGCCGCGTCCTCAGGCGCAAGCTGCATGACTACCGATGGCGGCACCCAGAGCACTTGGTTGACGACGTCACCGGCCCCGGCTCGCCGGACCCCATAGTCGATCAGCGCGTCCGAGAGAAAGGTTCCGTCGCCGCACACGGTCTGCAGGTCGGCGAGCGAGAGCCTGTCGATCTTTGCCTTCACCGCGTCGTCGCTCGTGACTATCGGTCTCCAGGGCATGGTCGCGTCCTTCCGCCAGAGCGGTCTCAGTCTTCGTTCGTCGTCGTGCTCACCGCGGGGCTCTCGATCAACTCGAGTAGCCCCTCGAGGCAAAAGCGGATGCCCTGCAGCACCACGCGCGGGTCTTCCTCGAGCCCGAGGCGGTCGACGAAGTCGAATTGCTGCAGCATGCGCCGGGCCGCCGAGAGCGACTTCTCGAGGCGGGTCTCGCGGCGGAACAGACGCCACACCCGGGCCTTGATCCGAGCGATCGCGACCAGGCTCGGTTCGAGGGCTTCGGCGACGGCCAGTCGCTTGGCGTGATCGACGACTTCGTGGTAGGCCGAGGAGATGTCCCCGAGCAGCTTGATCGGGAAGACGTGGAAATAGGTCCACGCCAGCCGGACGACCTCTTTCGTCGTGCTCGCTCCGACCGGTTGCTCGCTGATCCCCGAACCACTCGGCATCGGCGTCGTCTGGACCTGCTTCTTGTCGCCGAGCAGCTCGAAGACCAGCATGTAGGGCGAGTGCCCGGCGCTCAGGCTGCCGGCGGGAAAGTAGGTCTCCGCGAACAGCTCGCTGATGCCTCCTGGCAAGGAGTCGCTGGAGGCCTCCGGGGCGGCGCTCGGCGGGGGTGCAGGAAGCGCGGGGAGCTGGCTCGGCGCCGCCTTTTTCTTCGCAGGCGGAGCTGGGAGCGCCGCCATCGGAGGCGGCGCTTCGAGGGCCAGAGGACCAGCGCGCGAGCCTGCCTGGCTTGGCGGCGCGGGCAGTGTCAGGAGCTCCCCTTCCTGCGGCTCGACTTGTGCCTGCGGCTTCGCCGTAGGTCTGGCCTCAGGTTTGGCCGCCGCGTCGGCCGGTGCCGACACCTCCGAGCACTGAGCGGCACGGAAGTTGACTGCCTCGGCGTCGACTGCATAACCGCTGTGTTTGACGTCCATCAGCAGCCGGGCCAGGCCGTAGGCAAGGTCCGCGAGGAACAAGAGCTCCGGCCTCGCCGTCACCTTCTTCGTCTTACCGCTCGCGAACGGGAGGCTGCGGAACACGCGCGTCCGTCGCTTCTCGCTCAGGGCCCGCACCAGCCGCGCCTCTTGCTCGAGCACCATCGACAAGTGCAGGAGCTCGCGGCACCAGCTGTCCTTCTGCACGAGCACGTACAGGCAGCCGGGACGGTTGAGCTCTTCCCAGCAGGTTCCGAGGGCGGCGAGGATCTGCTTGCAGGTGTCCGGTAGCGTCGCGCTGTCGGCCCCTTTGATCTTTATCGTCTCGAGCTGCTTGTAGGCGCCGAGCAGGTGATTCCGCGCCGACTGTACGACGCTGATCGGCTCCGGCTGCAAGCGCAGCAGGCACGCGAGCTCTTGAGCGTCGAGGCGCGCTTGGCCCTTTTGCGTCCAGGCACTGAAGCCTGTCGACACGAACAGCAAGAACCGTTCGTAGGGCTCGAAGACGCCGCGCGGTTTGCCCTTGCGCAGGCTCTTGCGCAGCGTGCCGTGATCGTCGAAGACGAACAAGAGCATCCGTTCGAGCTCGTCGATCTTGCGCAGAGGGCCGAGCTCCGGGTCCGCGCTCTCGCTCTCAGTCAGCGCGCCAAGGTGCTGCTCCAGCGCAGCTCTGATCTCCTCCCAGGCCCGCTCCTCCGGCGGTTTGGACGACGGGAGATGGGCGTCGCGCTGGTGCGTATCGGCGCGCCACTTCTCGACCTTGGCGACCAGGGCCCGCAGCCGCATCCGGTAGAGCGTCAACTGCTTGTCCGCGATCGCATGGGCCCAGCCGGGATAGCCCTCGGGCAGGGGACGCGCGTCCGGCGCCTTCGCCTTGGATTTCTTCCTTTTGGACTTCTTCTTCTTCTTCTCGTCCTTCTTTTCTGCCTCCCCCTCGAGGTGGCGTCCGATCGCGGCGAAGGCTGCCAGCGTGTACGGGCCCTGGGCGTCGCTCGCGGAGCCCGAGCCGACATCCGCGTCGTCGGCGTAGGCCGCGCACAAGCTCATCACCAGCCCCTTGCGCAGGTTCTCGAGCTCGCTAAGCTCCGGCGGCTCGCCATCGCCGGAGGTTTCCGACGAGCTCCCGCTCTGTACGTCGGGTGCGTCGGAGGAAGCGAGCGCGGAGGCGTCGCCGTCCGCCACGCTCCCGGAGGCGTCGTCGGCCTGGGTCGGGTCGCTCGCGCGGACCTCGTCCTGGACCGCCTGGCGCCGTCTCTGGATGCGCTGCTCCTGGTCCGCCGCCTCTTTCTCGAGGGCTTGGATGAGCTTGGGGTTGGCTTCGAGGCCGCGCGCTCCGCCGAGCTTGGCGAACGCGGCCAGCGTGCCGGGCAGCAGCTCTTCATAGCGCACCTCTCCGACGGCCTGGTTGAACTGTTCCCAGCGCTCCGGCTTCCACCGCAACAGCCACTGGGGTTGGTTGCGGGCGAACAGGTAGAAGTAGGCCGACGTGCAGGTGATCGTGCTCGTGCGGCGGGTCGGCAGCAGCTGGATGGGCGTGCGTTGCCTGACCGCCCTGACGACGGTGGCCAGGCGCACCGCAGCGTTTCCCTGGCTGATCGTCTCCGACTTCTTCAACTTGACCGAGTAGAGAATCTTCACCGGGTTCGGCGTCTCCTGGCCGGGCTCGGAGCTGTCCTGGAAGTACTCGCTGAAAGGGTGGAAGTTGACGACGAAGCGGTCGAGCTTCTCGGAGTCCTTGTAGCTGTTGCTCTCCCGGTACTTGCGCTGGTCGGAGTGGTAGCGGGAGAGCTTGCCCCGCGCCTCGAGTTGCAGAGTGACACCCGTGCCGACGTAATTCAGCTCGATCTCGTCGGGCACCTTCTTTCCGAAGGTGACCTTCTTCTTCAGCTTGTGTGCTGCGTCCCCGAGCCCTTCCTTGAGCGCGCTCGCGGCGTCGGCGGGCACGGCCTTGGCCTTGTCGAAGACCTTCCGCCACTTGCTCTTGGCGTCGCGCTCGCTCTTCTCGATCGCGGCCTTGCGCTTGGTCAGGTCCGGGAACCACTCCGGATCGAGCTCCGGCGGGTAGTTCTTCATGTCAGCGTCGATCACGTAGTCCACAGGAGGTTCCTCGTCGGGAGCGCTGGATCATCGTGGGGAAGCCTACACCGTAGCGTGATGCGCAGGGCGCTGCACACACGTGACTGCGGAGCGCGAATGACGGCTCTAGAGGGCCTCTCGGAGGGACTGGCGATCGCGCCACGAACGAGCTGCGATGAACACCGGGAACGTCTGGTGACGCGCCGCCGCCGCGACTGCTATAACGAGACGGGCGTTCTGAGGGGAGGGAGCCGTGGCCGATCAGAAGAAGCTGACCGATGAGGAGCTCGCCGCTGGGCCCCACGTCACGACCGGCAAGACGGTGCGCGTCGAGTACAACCAGAAGGGCGAGACCCGGTTCCTTCCCGGCTCGAAGTACCGGGTGCGCGTTCGGCGTAAGAAGCACTCGAGCGTCCAGTGGCCCAAGACCGCACAGGTGGGCGAAGAGGTCGAGCTGTTCGTCAACGGGCACGGCTTCCCGCAGGGCAGCGAGGTTCGCGTGCACATCGCGCCCGACGGTGGCCAGCCCGGTCCGAAGGCCGAGCTGACAGGACGAGTCGATGGAGACACCACGCGCCTGGTCTGGACACCGGTTTTCGAGCCGGTCCCGGAGGGCGGGCCCTGGCCCTCGCCTCGGTTTGTGGCGACCGCCCAGATCGAAGACAAGACCGCGAGCTCAAAGCCCCTGCTGGTCGTCGCCCGCCTCCAGCTGGTGCTCCGCGTCGATACCGGCGAGCCGGCGCGCGACGTCGAGTTCGTGCTATGTGCGGGCGAGGAGGGCCACGCCGGAACCTCCGACGCCGAGGGCAGGATCGACGTCGAGGTGCACCCTGCCGCGCGCAAGGGCAGCCTCGCGTTCTACTACGACGACGGCTACCGCGCGAAGATCTACGCGTACGAGCTGCAGATCGAGCTGCCGGGGGAAGGCGCCGGTGCCGTCGCGACCGTCCGGCCGGCGGACGCGTAGGCGCTTCGAAGAAGTCGAGGCGTCGAGCGCGGCGCGCGCAGACTGAGCGGCTCGAGCTGATTGGCGCCGGTGGTCCGCGATGGGTGTGCCCCGCGAGCCGGGAAGCTAGAGAGGTCTAGCCTCGACGTGGGTGGACAGCTTCAGAACTTCTTTGCTGGGATTTCAGCCAGCGTCGCTCGCAGTGACGGCGGCATGATCATGCCCACAGCAAACCCCGCTTCCAGCATCGCGTCCTCCGAGCAGCGGATCATGGAGCTTCGCAGAGTGGATGATCCAAGAGTCTTCGATCAAATGTCAACAGCCGCTCAGCGCCTCGATGCACAGCGCTGCCCAGAATGAGGTAGTCTGCGAAGTCCGCTCGCATCGTCCGATAGGACTCTATCGCTGTGACAACGATCGAGGCTGATTGCAGAACAAACGGAGGTGTCTCAGTGAGCGCTTGGAGGGCATTCGCTATGTCTTTCCGAGTGTATCCGTACAACGAATCCAAAACCCACGACACATCGGCGAGGACGATGTCTGGAATCAACACATCGATGCCAGCATCGAGCGCACACTTGAGCCGATTTCGAACCGCAGCTTGCTGTGCCAAGTCATCGGAAACCAATAAACGTACGACGATGTTGGTATCAGCTGCTAGCATCGCCACGGAATCGACTCCTGATAGCCTCTTGCATATCCTCGACGGTAGCAGAACGGCACGGTTCGCCCAGCATGCCGACAAGGTCCTCCAGTCGGCGACTCCCAACTTTGCGCAGACGGACCACTCCCTCAGGCTCCAAACGCCACTCCAGAGTGTCCCCTGCATGCAGACCCAAGCGCTGGCGCACAGACTGAGGAATGGTCACCTGACCTTTACTGGTGATTTTGGACTGAACGATTTCCAAGAGAACCTCCTTACCCCATGTAAGGATACTCGATGAGGGCGATGCCCACAGTCGTTTGTTCCCGTCTGTTAGAACCCTGAGTGGATTCGAACTTGGAAGACCCGGGAAAATAGCGAAGTCTGCGAAGAGAAGCCGATTCGTGAATTGGGCAACACGTCATCGTTCGAACCGTGCCAAACAAGGAATGCGTCCGCCGCGAAGCGTGCCGCCACTATTTCATCCGACGTGAGTGGAACGCTTTAGAACTGCTCTAGTGTCCTTCCCCGCCTCCGTTCTGTGCGAGGCAGCCTGATGCGATCAGACTAAACTCTTCGACAGGGCCCAGCGTCTCCTGAAGAGACACTCGGGAGTCATGCGGAAGGGAGATTGCATGCTAAACCCATGCCCCAGGCACGGCCTCTGCGTACTGGCCCTCCTGTGCGGCTGCGTCTCACCCAGGTCTGCGCCGCGAGAGCCCCTCTCTCTACCGGGAGTCGACCCCTTCGGCGAGTCCTGGGAGCTGACGGCCGATGCAAATGTGCTCGTTGAGCTGGCAGCCCTTCAGCTCTCGTGTCCCGGTCCCGAGAGCCTCGTGGTGGGAGCAGCCAGCCCTCGATCTTTGGCCAGACTCGCAACAGTGGCGCCCGCGACGACTCTGACGGAGTCTGTCTTCGCCATTGGGCGCACAGGCCAGGAATGGTCGTTTTGCGTTACGGAGAGTCTCGCCTCCCACACCAGATCCGATATGTGTCTTAGCTTTGGAGGCTACAACTGCGGGGCGGTTTACCTCTACATCGACACCCGGCTGGACGGTAGCGCGTCCCTGCGCCTCTCAGGCGGAGGCGCATGCGGAAAGGACTGGTTGCTCGAGGAGAGTGTTCCCTGGCCCGTGCGGGAGCTGATGCTCATTGCGTGCGCACTCCCCCCGCATCCGGAGACCCTTGAGCCCCGAAGCCTGGTGCTCCTCCTGCGAATGCTCCCTTCGCCGGAGTGAACGGGGCGAGCCGGCGACGGCAGCTCTGTTCCGATAGCTGACGGGATTCGAACCGCCGAATCCCTGTTGAGAGGCGGTTTCAGGGAGAACTCGGAACAGAATCCCTCTTCAGCTCTTCGTCGTTCGAACCGTGAGAGGCAAGGAAAGAGGCTCGCCGACCGGCGAGTCTCTGCCATTATCCTCGGAGTGGCTGGATAGCTTTAGAACCAGCGTGGTTGACTTCCCGGCCGCCAGCCTGGGGGCTGCGGCATGACAAGACGGCTCAAGAGTGCGCCGCTCCCGGCAATGGAACCCAGGACTTGCTCCTCAAGGCACGTCGGTGATTTCGACGAGTGGCTCGCCCTGCTGCAGTCGATTCCGAGCTTCCGGAAAGCACCGCTGGAGGATCTTCTTCAAATGCGCATTGGACGTGTTGCCACAGGTCAACCACAAGACCTGGGGCGGTGCACCATGACGTTCGAGCATTTGGACGAAGTCGCTGTCCTTGGTAATGACCACAGCTCCAGCAGCGCCTGCTCGCCGAAAGATCTCTTCGTCCCTGGCGTCCCGAAGCCCAAGGTCACGGACAGCGTGGGCATCGACGCCGAACGTGGCTCGGAGCCAGACAGCCAGTTCGGGGGAGATATGTGCGTCCAACCAGACATTCACCCGATCACTACCGGGTGGTTGAGCCTTCGGCTCGCGAACTTCAAACAGGCACGAATGTCCTCAGGCTCCAAGTCCGGAAGCTCCTCGAGGATTTGTTGCGCCGACAGCCCATTTGCGAACAAGTCCAGGACATCGGTCACACGAATCCTCATTCCCCTGACACATGGTCGCCCTCCGCATTGTTCCGGGTCAACCGTTATACGATCAGCGAGCTGTGCCATGCCTCGCCCTCCTCGTGGGGTCTTACTTATCATACAGGATGCGCCTGAGCCTGGACCAAGCGAGTGGATTCGAACCGCGAGATACCTTGAAATTGGAGGTTTACGAAGAACTCGCCGCCGACGCGGGCGCTTCACGGAGATGTCGTTCGGACCGAGAAAAGCACGGAGAAGGGCCCGCCAACAGGCGAGCCGCGTTTGCATCGGAGCGGCTGGATTCGAGCCAACGACCTTCTGGCCCCCAGCGGGGGGACCCAGCCGCCCCGCACACCGCCCCGGGCGCAGCTGACCCTGTGGGCGGTGTTACCAGCTGGGAGCGATCGGCTCGGCCGTCGTGGCCCTGGTCGTCTTCCTGGTCGTGGCCGCAGCCATTTCAGGACGCTTATTCAGCCATCGGCGTGATGTTCCCATACATCGCGAAGCGAACTTGCCGCGGATAGACTCCAGCCATTTTTTCCCAGCTCGAGGATTGCCGCCCGAGGTCGCGAACCTATGCTGAGGGCAACAACCCCCACCCGGAGACCCACCCGTGGAACCCGTGTATCCGTCCCGGGAAGCGGCCGAGACCGCCTTCGCCGAACGTGTCAACCGCGGCAAGCTCAAAACCTACCGCGAGTACGGCATCTCCCTGATCATGGGGCCCCGCGAAGGCGCACGCTTCCGCGACGCCTACGACGAGCGTTGGTACCTCAACTGCCACTGCAATGGCGGCGTCTTCAACCTCGGCCATCGCAACCCCCAGGTCATCGCCGCGGTCCGTGCCGCCCTCGAGCACTACGACATCGGCAACCACCACCTGATCTCGGGCCCCCGGGCAGCCCTGGCCGCCAAGCTGGCGGCGAGCACCGAGCAGCGTCTGCCGGCCACGGTCTTCGGCGTCTCCGGCGGCGAGGCCAGCGACCTGGCGATCAAGCTGGCGCGCGCCCACACCGGCCGGCCGACCATCATCTCGATGCAGGGCGGCTACCACGGCCACACAGGCCTGGCCCTGGCGGCCGGCGAGGCGCGCTTCCGCGAGCCTTTCGGCCCCAACCTGCCGGGCTTCCGGCAGGTTCCCTTCAACGACCTGGCGGCGCTCGAGCGGGCGGTCCATGACCAGACGGCGGCGGTCATCGTCGAGCCGATTCCGGCCACGCTGGGCATGCCCCTGCCACAGCCGGGCTACCTGAAGGCGGTCGAGCGGCTGTGTCACGAACGCGGCGCCCTGTTCCTGCTCGACGAGGTGCAGACCGGGCTGGGGCGTACGGGCACGGCCTGGTACTTCCTGCAGGAAGACCTGCGGCCGGACGGCTTGATCACCGGCAAGGGCTTGTCGGGCGGCATCTATCCGATGAGCGCGACCCTGTTGACCCACGAGCTGCACAGCTTCTTCGACGAGCACCCCTTCATCCACGTCTCCACGTTTGGCGGCTCTGAGCTCGGCTGCGCGGCCGCCAGCACAGTGCTGGACATCATCAGCGAGCCGGCGTTCCTCGCCCGGGTGCGCGCCCTGAGTGAGCGGTTCGCTGAGGGCCTGGCCGGCGCACCGTTCGAGTTGCGGCGCAAGGGCCTGTTCATGGCTTTGAAGCTGCCCGCCGAAGATGCCGGCTTGATGGCGGCCAAGCTGCTGTACGACGCGGGCATCTACACGCTGTATGCCGCGCACGACACCTCGGTGGTGCAGTTCCTGCCGCCGTTGATCATCAGCGATGCCGAGGCCGACGAGCTCATCCGCCGCGTACGGCAGACGCTGGGATGATCGCCGCGACTGAGCTCGAGCTGCTCGAAGAGCATGTGGAAGCCGCTCTGCGGGGCACGCCGGACGGCCTGACGCTGCTCGGCCACGGGGAGATCTCGCTGGTCTTGGGGTGGCCGGCGGACAATCCCCGCATGGCCGCCAAGCGCCTGCCGTTGTTCGCCGATGCACGCGCGCTCGAGGCCTACCGCGCTATCCTCAGCGAGTACCTGCAAGCGCTTGAGGAGACGGGAGTGCAGGTGGCGGCCACCGAGCTGCATCAGGTCAGGAAACCGTGCGGCAAGATCGCGGCCTACTGCGTGCAGGAACTGCTGCCGGCCGACTCCCTCGCTCCGCGCGTCTTGCGGGCGGCCGACCCTGCCCAGGGGCATCCGCTGGTGCAGGCCATCGTGGCAGCCACGGCCCGCACGGTCTCGGCGCGGGTGGGGTTGGACGCCCAGCTGTCGAACTGGGCATGGAGCGACGATGGCCCGCTGGTCTACCTCGACATCACCACGCCCCTGCTGGCCGACGACGACGGCCAGGGGCGCCTGGACCCGGACCTGTTCCTGGCCGCGTTTCCCTGGCTGCTGCGGGGCAGCCTCAAGCGTTGGGTCATCCCGGGCCTGCTGCGGCGCTACCATGCCCTGCGCAGCGTGCTGCTCGACTTGTGCGCCAACCTGATCAAGGAACGCCTCAACGCCTGGATGCCTGCCTTTCTTGCCGCGGCCAACCGCCACCTCGACAAGCCCTTGAGCGCGGCGGAAGCCGAGCGCGATTACCGCTCCGACGCCCGCCTCTGGGAGGTGATGCTGCGCCTGCGCCGGCTCGACCGCGCCTGGCAGCGCCACGTGCGGCGGCGGGTGTATCCGTTTCTGCTGCCCCAGGCCATCGCACGCTGAAAACCCGGGGCTGCCTTCGCGGGCCGGATGCGGTAGCATGGGTGGCCTCATCTTTGAGGAGACACTCCATGCTGTCCAGGACCCTGGCATGCGTGCTCGTGCTGACTGGCCTGGCCTGGGCTGGCCCGGGCATGGCCTTCCTGCGTCCCCAGAACCAGGCTCTGCTCGAGCTCGCCCAGCAGAACACGCAGGCCAGCCGTGAGCAGTTCGACCAGCGTATCTGGAGCACCTTCGATGTCCGCGCGGTCAGCGGCACCATCCTCGGCGCCCTGGCCGACGGCCTGTCGGACGAGCGCCGCGAGGAGTTCGACGGCCTGGTCGCCCGTCTGCTGGGGGCTGAGCTCTGGCTGACCCTGCAGGGGGTGCGTGAGATCGTCTACGTCTCGGAGGCCAGCGAGGGAGACGTGGCCACCGTGGGCACCCAGATGGGCCCCAACGAGGTCCGTTTCGTCGTGCAGCGCACGGGCAACGCCTGGCAGGCGCGCGAGCTGAGCAACGAAGATGGCCAGGTGGTGCGTGGCTACCAGCTTCAAGTCGCTCAGACGAGCACCATCCGCGCTGCCAGCCAGCGGCTCCAGAAGCGGCTGGATCAGCTGGTCTCGGCGGCGGGCCCGCAACGCTGAGCCCGTCCTGCAGAGTCCATAGCTCGTGTGCGACAGCGCCACGCGCTTGGGGCCGGTCCTCATTCGCGGTAGACTAGTGCTACCCAGACCGGAAGCGATCATGGCTGACGATACTCCGCCCAAACGGATCACAGGCAAGACAGGTGTGTTCAGCACCTTCATCATCAAGAAGGCACCGCAGATCACGGTCGCCGAGCAGGTCGATTTTGGCGGTGCGCCGCCCGGTGACGCGCGCGCTCCGATCGAGCTGGTGATCGAGAACACCGGCAAGCATCGGCTCGACATCGCCAGCGTCGTCCTGTCCGGCCCGGATGCAGCGGCCTTCAGCCTCGATGAACAGGGCCTGCAGAGAGCGCTCGAGCGCAAGCAATCGACCGCCGTGCGCGTGTCGTGCACGCTCAGCGAGCCGGGCGTCAAAGAAGCCACGCTCACGGTGACTTCGAACGCCGACAACCGTCCGGAGGCGACGGTCGCGCTCAAAGCAGCCGCGTTCGCGCTCAAAGAGCTCAAGATGCCGGAGTTCTTCGCGGCCGGGCACGAAGAGATCGCGATCAGCTACGAGGTCGTCGATCCCGGCCAGGTCGTCAGCCAGGGGACGGTCAAGATCTTTGCCGCGGGCGGTGAGGCCCCGCTGATCGAGCGTGCGCTCGAGGCGAAAGAGCACGCAGGAGGTGCCCAATCGTTCAAATTCGACGGCCAGGTCGGCGGGATGTGGGGTCGCTTCAAGAACCTCTTCTCTTCCGGCGACTTCCCCGACAACGTGTTGACGGCCGACCATTCGCCCTACAAGGTCGAGATCTCGGTCGCCGCTGCGACCGGTCAGCCCGCCCAGGTTGAGGGCAGCCTCAAGGTCGAGGTGGGCAGCATCAAGCTCGAGCTCGGAGCGCCCAGCCTGCTCAAAGATCCCCGTCATCAAGAGGTGGTCCAAGAGCTGGCCGCCCTGCCGGCCGCCGGCGAGAAGAAGAAGATCTTCTTGCGCAGCAACCTGTTCTCGACCGACCTGAAAGACTCCAAAGCCTACGATCCGACCAGCTACGACGCCTACGAGAAGCTGTGGGGGGACGGGCCCAACATCCCGATCGTGGCCCGGCTGCTGGTCAAAGACTCCAAGGGTGGCGAGATCGAGGCGCCCAAGGCGCTGGGCAAACTCAGCGTGCAGTGGGACTACCAGGACCTGCCCTGCGACACCTCCAAGCTGCGTCCGGTGGCCAAGAGCTTTGTCGACAAGGCCTTGCAGTTCAAGACCGACGAGGCCCGGCCGAAGGGCGACAACTGCTTCGGCGGAGGAGGTGAGGAGGACCGCGGAGGAAAACGCACGGCCGACGCCAGCCGCAGCGTGTTCCCCCTGTCCGCGTCCTTCAAGGCCGATGTGCAGAGCTTCCCCTACGAGGTCGAGGCAGCCGTGCAGCGTAAGTGGTCTGCCTACAGCCAGGCCCAGACCAGCGGAGCGCAGGCGGGCACCACCGGCATCATCTTCCGCCCCAGCCGGATGGCCGGGGATGCCTACAAGCTGGTCTGCCGCGTAGACCCCGGGCGCAAGCTCGACACTCCCGAAGAGGTCCAGGCCCCGGTCCAGGCCGAGACCGGCGAGCTCTGTGTCTGGCGTCGCTTGGAGATCGCCCGCATCTTCCAGCGCGCGCCGTCCATCACGCTCTTCGACCACGCCACGGTTGCCGAGTACTTTGCGCGTTGCTTCATCGACCTGGTGCAGACGGCCAAAGGGCCCGAGCCGATCCCGCGCTACTCCGAGCGTGTGGCGGCCTTCCTCAAGAAGTCTGGAGACTTGCTGAGCCACGGCGTCAAAGACCCGGACAACCACGAAGGGGCGGGCATCGCCGCGCTGACCTTCCACGACTTCGATGGTTTCCTCGCGGCTTTCGGCGCAGCCAAGGGGCTCGAGAGCGATCAGGTGCTCAAGGCGCTGGCGGAGGGCTGGAAGTGCAGTGAAGAACGCAGCTCGC
This sequence comes from Planctomycetota bacterium, assembly GCA_029260765.1. Classification (GTDB taxonomy): domain Bacteria; phylum Planctomycetota; class J058; order JAJDCP01; family JAJDCP01; genus JAJDCP01. The sequence continues at coordinate 5,981 of JAJDCP010000011.1, read as the reverse complement.
TCGAGAGCCGCTACCATTGCGGGCTGGCCGACTACGCTTCGGAGTGTGCAGAAGAGATCTGCTGTGCGGTCATCAAAGAGGACCACACCGAAGAAGGTCTGTGCGTCTTCTTGTTCGGCGAGACCGACAACCACCGCAAGGGGGCCTTCTGGCTGAAGGGGCTGTTCCCGAGTGGCACACACAACCCGTTCCGCGAGCGTACGTCGTACATCCAGTATGCGCGCGCTGAAGAGTACAAAGAGAACGACTCGATCGACATGACGGTCGCCCACGAGATCGGCCACGCGGTGTTCCTGCTCCACACCCGCTTCGAGACCGCGGCCGACGATGACATGGGCCACGACGCCGTCGACGATGCCTGTCTGATGAGCTACAACTACGCCCGCAAGCGTGCCTTCTGCGGCTTCTGCAACCTGCGCATGCGCGGCTGGAACCACACCCGCCTCAGCATCTTCCCCGACCGCAACTCCAAGCTGCCGCTGTTGTCGGTAGGCGGCTTCGACGGCTTCGGCGCGGTGCGTGTCGGCGCCGAACGCGGGCTGGAGTTGGCCTTGACCAACCTCGGAGGTGCACCGGTCGAGGTCTCGTCGGTGGTGATCGAAGGAGACGCCGCGGCCGACTTCAGCTGCGAGCCTCAGGCGGGCGTGCAGGTCGAGGCGGGAGGCTCCGCATCGCTCAAGCTGAGCGTCAAGCCTGCCAAGCCCAGCGCGCGGCGTGCCACGCTGGTGATCGCCTCGAATGATGGCGAGCGGCGTGTCGAGCTCGTGGCCGATGGCCTGCCTGCAGCCGCCAAGGTGCCCGAGCTGTCTGTCGAGCCCGATCCGATCGAGTTCGGCAAGAAGTCTGTCGGCACAGGCGGCGGCAGCCAGATGGTCAAGCTGAAGAACGTGGGCAGTGAGCCTGTCAGCCTCTTGGCTGGCAAGGACGAAGCCTTCAAGCTCAGCGGGCCGGGCAAAGACGCGTTCCTTTTGTGGAATCATGACAAGGCCGCGCTCAAGACTCTGCAACCGGGTGAAGAAGTCGAAATCAAGGTCAACTACGAGCCGAAGAGCGATGGGGCTCAGGCGGCGACGCTGGCGATCCATGCCGATGGAGGCGTTAAGGAAGTCGCCTTGAGCGGCACCGCCATGAAGGGCAAGATCGAGGTCTCGCCGGTCGAGGTCTTCGGCCGGGTCGCCGTCAACTCGACGGCTTTCGCCAAGACCGTGCGCATCAAGAACGTAGGCGGTGGAGACCTGCATTTCCGCCGCGTCAGCGTCGAGGGCGAGGCGGGCGGCGACTTCAAGGTGCAGATGCTCGACCCGGTCAAGGGGCCGAAGCTCGAGAAGCAGCTCGAAGACGAGAAGAAAAAGCTGGCCAACCTCAAGGAATGCGAGCGCGACCGCGCGAAGAGCGCCAACAGCTCGGCGATCGCGGGCTTCATCATGAGCGGCACGAGCGGCCAGGACCGGATCAAGCGCGTCGAGCGCACCATCCAACAGCTCGAAGAACAGCTCGCCGGTCTCTCCCGCTCGAGGATCTTGATCGATCCACTGCCGCCGGGAAAGAGCGAACAGGTGTACCTGGCATTCAAGCCTGCAGAGCAGGACGAGCGTGCGGCCGAGCTGGTCGTCGAGGCGCGCGACCTCGAACCGATCCGTATTCCCCTGAACGGTGTGGGAATCAAGGTCGATCCGGTTCTGCTGCTGCCCGATGGCAGTGAGGCAAGGATCCTCAGCAATCCACTCCCGACCACCGAGCTGGGGCAGTCGTCGACGCTCACATTGACGATCGAGAACCGCGGCAACGCCGAGTGCGCGATCGATGGGATCAAGATCGGCAAGAACCCTGAGCTGTTCAAGATCGCCAACGACCAGGTGAGCGGCACCAAGCTCGGTCCAGGCGCGAGAGCGACTTTCGATCTGGTGTGCACGCCTCAAGAGGCGGGAGTCGTCGAGACGTCCGTGCAGCTGCGCAGTCCGGACAGCCTGAGCCTGTCCAATGGTTTTGAGGGCAAAGTCGTCGCGGGCAGCCTGGAGCTTCCAGCGCGCATGAGCTTCGAGGCGCAGCCCAAGCAGGAAGAGGTGACCCAGACCATCAAGTTGAAGAACCCGGGCAGCCATGCCATCAAGATCCTCAATGCCGAGGTCGGCGATGGCTTGTTGTACTTCCGGGTGATGAACACGCCCGCGGTCGTACCCGCTGGGGGGACAGCCGACCTCGAGGTGCGCTACAAGCCGTTTATGGGTGGCGAATCGAAGGGCAAGCTGACCATCGAGGCGACCAGCAAACAGGGACAGCACGAGATCGAGCTGGTGGGGAAAACCCTTGGCGATTGATGGCATCCAGGCGCGCCTGCAAGCGCTGCGTCCGTCCTGGCTGGCAGGCGAGAACATCGCCCTGCGGCTGGTGCTCGACAACCAGCTCGAGCGCGCGCTGAGCCTCTACGATCCGCGTGTGCACGACAACGCCCGCCCGGTCTTCGTCGCTGAGCTGCCCGCGGGAGTGACCACCGTCGTCGACAACCGGGGGAATCCCGTCACCCTCGATGATGCAGGCCTGCCCCTGGGACTGCCCCGCGACATGGTGGTGGCAGAGATCGCTGCTGGAGAGAGCCTGACCGCCATCATCGATCCCGGCCGGGTGCTGCCGATCACCGATGGGGGCAGCTACCGCATCCATCTGCTGCTGGAGACCGATGCCGGCCCGCTGGTGACGGAGACCGCGGAGTTCCAGGTCGAGGCTTTCCGCCCCCTGTCTGTGGAGTTGGGAAGCTGGACGCCGCCGCCCGAGTTGGGACGGTCTGTCATGATGGCCAGCGCTCTGCATCAAGGCAGCGAGGGACTCAGCCTGGTCTCGGGCTCTTTCGAGGCCGAGGCTTCGCACCCGGACAGGTTGCCGGCTTCGGCGCTGCGCGCGCGCCTGCAACTGGAAGAGCCGGCGGGCCGGCCGGTCGCCCAGGCCGCCGTCCACAGCTACCGCGACGACTTCTGCAACGCGCACGCCTGGGGCGGCGGGGCCTGCGTATTCATCCTTGCCTCGACCGAGGATGCGCCCGCGCAGGTCGACGTCGGCGGCCCGCTGCAGCAGGTGATTGCGCCCAGCCTGCTGCTGCCCGACCGCACTCTAGAGCTGTTCGCGATCGTCGGGGACGTGGACCACGAGCTGCTCGCGATCCGCGGCGAAGCCTTCTTCAAGCGTTCGTCAGCGGCCCCCTCGGTGGTGGCGCGCGTGGCGTTGCCTTTCCGGGCGGTCCAGGCAGTCGCGGCGCTGCGCCTGCAGACATCCGATGGACCCCAGCGGGGGGTCGCGGTGCTGGCGGAGGATGGCCGCTCGGCCGTGTTCGGCTTCGATGGCCAGGCATTCTCGACGCCCGCGTTGTTCGCGGCGGTGGGGGAGGAAGCCCTGCCCATCCTGAGCGAGAGCCCCCCGGCTCTCGTGTTCAGCGATCAGGGCTTCCGGCTGGCCTTCCTTGGCTGGGCCGCGGATGCCGAAGGGGAGGGGGGGACGCTCGAGCTGGTGCAGATCGAACAGCCCGGCTCGTTGGATGACGGGGAAGCGGCGACGCCGTCCATCCGCGCCGAACAGCTGCGCCTGCCCGCCGCTGCCAGGGCTGGCAGGCTGGTCTTCGCAGAGCCCGAGCAGCCTCCTTTCTGGGCGGTCTGGAGCGGTGATGGCCGGGTCTTTGGCCCCGGGCCGCGGGTGCTGCTCGAGGGCCTGGCCGAGGACGCCGCGCCTGGTTTGTTGTTCCACCATGGCAGCCCGCGCATCCTGATCAGCGATCCCTGGCAGGGCCTGCGGCTGGAGACGGTGGAAATGTAGCGGGGCTGCCGCCTGCCCGCTTGCAGGCGAGCTGCATCGCCCGCCGCGGTTCCCTGCAGGGCATCCCTGCCTCTGCTGAAAGATCAAACATTCTCTGCTAGAGTGCACTGATGCTGCGACGGAGGTCGAGGTGGAGAATCGCGGATGAGCCGACATCTCGCCGAGTTCGTACGCCAGCTGCCCACGCCGGCAGCGATCCTCGATCGGGATCTGCACTACCTTGCCTACAGTGAGGAGTGGCTGCGGGCCTACCGCCTCGGCGACCAGGACCTCGTGGGGAAGCACCACTACGAGGTCTTCCCCGAGATCGGAGACCACGAGCAATGGCAGGACGAGCATCGCCGCGCGCTGGCGGGCGAGACGATCCGCCGGGAAGGGCACAGCTTCGTCCGCGCCGACGGCAGCCTCGACGTGCTCAACTACACTCTGACCCCCTGGCGGCATCAGGACGGTGAGATCGGCGGAATCTTCATGTACACGCAGATCATCACCCAGCAGGCGAAGGTGCGGCGCCAGCTGGAAGAGCACGTGGATTTCAATCACCTGCTGTTCGACCGCTCTCCGCTAGGGCTCAACCTGTGCCGCATGGACGGACTCTGGATCGAGTCGAACCAGGCTTTCCTCGACATCATCGGTTACTCCTCCGCAGAGGCCGACGGCGGCCTGACCTACTGGGAGCTGACGCCTCCCGAGTACGGCGAGGCCGAGAAGGTCCAACTGCAGAGCCTGAAGGAGACCGGGCGCTACGGTCCCTACGAGAAAGAGTTCATACGCAAAGACGGCACCCGCATCCCGGTGCTGCTCAATGGCTTCATCGTCGAGCGCGACGGCGAAAAGTACATCTGGTCGGTGATCGAGGACTTGCGTGCGAGGAGGTCGCTCGAAGCCGAGATCGGACGCGAGCGGCTCAAAGCGATCCACGCCTCCAAGCTGGCGACCCTGGGAGAAATGGCCGCGGGATTCGCGCACGAGATCAACAACCCGCTGGCGATCATCGATGGCTACGCCTACAAGCTGCGGCAGCTGATCAGCTCGGGCCGCACAGAGCTGGTCGACGAGGCTGTGGACGCTATCCGCGGCTCGGTCTCGCGGGCCGTGACCATCGTTCAGGGGTTGCGCAAGTTCACCCGCCAGGACGATGCCCCCGGGCTGGTAGACGCCCCTGTCGGCCGACTGATCGAGAGCACCCTGGACCTGTGCAGAGAGCGTCTGCGCTCGCGGGGCGTCGAGCTGCGCCTCGATGTGCGCACGCAGAAGTCGATCCGCTGCAACCAGATCGAGCTGCAGCAGGTCCTGATCAACCTGTTGAACAACGCCGGCGACGCGGCCCGTGAAGGCCGAGAGCACTGGATCGAGCTCGGGGCTCGCGAGCTTCCCGGCAGCCGTATCGAGATCAGGATCTGTGACTCGGGGCCGGGCGTCGTGCCGGAGGCTCTGGGCCGGCTCTTTGAGCCCTTCTATACGACCAAGCCCGTCGGTGAGGGGACCGGCCTGGGATTGAGCATCTCCCGCAGCATCGTCGAAGGTCTCAAGGGAGAGCTGCGCCACGAACCGCGGCACGAGCACACCTGCTTTGTGATCGAGCTGCCGGCGGGGCGCGCGACCGAGTCCGGCGAGAATGGCCCCAACGTCGTCTACATCGACGACGAGCCTTCGCTGTGTCGACTCTTCGAGCTGACTTTCGTGGGCAATGGTTTCCGGGTCGAGACCTTCTCCGATCCTGAGGCGGCGATCAACTTCATCAACCAGGGCACGACGGCCCTGGTGCTCTGCGACTACCGCATGCCGCAGATGACCGGGCTCGACCTGCTGAGTCAGCTCGATGACCCCGCCCCCCGGTTCTATCTGGTCAGTGGGGATCTGACTCTCGATATGGAGAAGGACCCCCGGGTCATGGGCCTGGTCTGCAAGCCGCCGGATCCTCACGAGCTGTTGAACATCATCCAGGAGGCTGTCAACGCCTGCCGCTAGTGCCTTCGCGCACAAGTTCCGGTACATCCGGACGATGTGTGCGTCGTGGATAGCAAATTCTTGTAGGGGAGGGGTTTACCCCCTCCCGCGCCTTCCGGGCGAGCGAAGCGTCCGAGTCTGCGAAAGCGAAGCGTCCGAGTCCGCGAAAGCGAAGCGTCCGAGTCCGCGAAAGCGAAGCGTCCGAGTCCGCGAAAGCGAAGCGTCCGAGT
>JAJDCP010000002.1 GCA_029260765.1 Planctomycetota bacterium | reverse complement strand
ACGCGGCATCGAAGGGGTGTCGGCGGAGTTCTCCCTCGTGTGCCTCTGCCACAACGTGCTCAAGCTGTTCCGATCAGGCTTCCGGCTGGCGTAGAAGCGCTTTTTCGGACCCTGGCAGGCCCCTCCAAGCCATTGGGCGCGCTCAAAACCCCGATTGGGGGCCGCCACGCTTCTTCATGGGATTCCGGTGGTTCGCCATGCATGGTGTGCGCCGTCAAGTGACGTGTGCGTGGACGTGGACGTGGGCGTGGACGTGGACGTGGACTCGGGCTATGCGACACGGCCTCCTAGGGTTGACGCCGTGACGTTTCTCGCACGCCTTCCCGAAGGGGGTCCGCATATTTCTGACCACCGACAGCCCGCACCCCGTCAATGAGTGTGCGCATCGGTAGAAAAAACGCCAAACTCCAGGCTAGTGGCAGTCCGCGTAGTGTGTCCCACACTGTCAACTCCTGGATGGCAGGAGAGTTTTTTTCCTGCCGGTTGTCCTGCCCGAAGCGCCATGAGAGCTGCTGTCAACGGTAGGTTCACACTTTCGTTGCTCTGGCCGCTCCTGTACAACCAAGATCCAGGCAGAGTTCCGAGGGAGGCACCGACTGCCCCCGCGAACAGAGGAGGTGCTTCGATGCGAAGATTGGTGACGTTGATCATGTTCGGTTCGTTGATGCCGGCGCTTGCGTCGGGCTTTGTGACCGTGTCTGAGGAGGATTGGACCGACGGGGCGGTGAGGCGTGTGCTGCACGCGATCGCCTTCGGCAGCCAACTCGACGACGCGGAGATTGCCCGCCTGGCCGCCATGTCCCCCGAACAGGCGTTGCTCGAGATCATGCCCCAGGGTATGGGAAAGGGCGTGTCGCTGGTCGCAACCGTGGAGATGTTCGCGGCGAGCTCTTCCGGGCGCCTGGCCGAGACCTTCACCCAGGAGAAGCAGTTTCGCGGTATGCCCTCGGCGTGGACCTGGGAGATCATCCGTCCCGATGCCCCCCTGGTCGCGCATCGCATCGCGATGTTCGAGACCATGTACCATCTGGCAACTACGGCTGACAAAGCACGTCATGCGCTGCAGATGTCGTTCTACGATCAGATTCTGGCCGACCTCGACCAGCCGTACGTCGAAGTTCTCGCCCGCGCGGCGGCCAGTGGTCCGATTGCAGTGCAGTACGGGCACATCAAGAACAGCTACCGCAATGGCGTCTTCCGGGGTAACGATGATTTCGCCCGCGAGCTGCACCAGCTGTTCTTCGGCATTCTGGGGAGCGACGATCCCAACCACGAGAACGTCACTATCGAAGAGACCGCGTTGGCGCTGACGGGCGTGCGCGTCAATCGCCGGCAGAGAACCATCAACTACCCAGCGCAGGCGCATCCCAAGTTGTCCTTGACGATCCTCGGCCAAGAGATCCCGTATGTGCGGGGAATGACCATGGACGCCCGGGTTGCCGAGGTCTGCCGCGTGGCCATCGAGCATCCCGAGGCGCAGGTTGCCCTGCCGACCATGTTCGTCAGCCACTTCGGCGAAGATCTTCCGCCAGCCTGGGTGATGCAACAGGCGATCGAAGCGTGGAATGCGATGGAGACGCGCAAGCTGGTGCCCTTCTTGCGGGCCTACCTCGCGAGCACGGCCTTCCATCGCCCCGACCGTGTGCGGCGGGTGTTGCCCGTCGATCTTGTGGCGCGCACCATGAACCGCCTGCTGCTGCCCCTCGACGAACCCGACGCCCGCGCAGCCGGCGCGGTCCGCCGGTTCCTGGACGACCTGGGTCAGGCCCCCTTCCGTCCTGCCCACGAGGTGTTTGGCGATATCACCGGGCCGGAGACGCACAGCTCTCCAGAGACCCTGCGGCAGTGGTGGGCCGGACTGATGCGGCTGGCCGGTTCACGGGAGCTGCGGCTCTACCAGACCGCGCTGCCTGATGCCTTGACGTCCGGTGAGAGCATGGCCGTCGAAGACGTCGGCCGCTGGCTCTGGCAACGGTTGATCGCGGACGATTGCGAGGGATATGACGCCCGCGCCGAGGCGCAGGTCTGTGCTCTGCTCAGTACGGGCAAAGACTTTGACAGCTACCTAAACAGCTTCGGGCTCGGACCGGTCAGCGCAGACGCTGAGCTGCGCGAGCACAGCCTGGCGCTCGGGCGCACGCTGCTCAAGCCCGCCAGGGCCCAGGACCGCGTGCGACTGGCGGGACTCTTCATTCTCGGAACACCGAACGCTTTCGTCGACCGCGGCGTGCAAGGAGGGACCAAGTGATGCGTATGTCGCGTAGAGATTGTCTTCGGGGAGCCCTTGGGTTCGGATTGGCCAGTCTTCTGGGTTTGCCACGCTGGGCGTTGGCGGACGAACCCGGCACCGTGGTCAAGCAACGTCGGCTGATGCAGGTATTGTTGCGAGGAGGGGCAGACTTCCGCGGTCTGATCGTGCCCGAGCCAGACGGCAAGTCGAGCAGCTATGCTACCCGCTTCTGGCAAGCACGCGCAGCAGTGGTGGCGGGAGAAGGTGCCAGCTCGAGGGACGCCGAAGGACAGATCATCGAGAACTGGTTGCCGGCCGAAGATTCCGCCGGGCGGCCGATCCGTTTCCATCCAGCCGCCAACTGGCTCCACGCCGAGTACTTGGCGGGTCGCGTGGCTGTCGTGGCCAATGTCCTGCATAGCACCACCCGCAACCATCGCCGGGCGCAGAAAGCGTTCGAGGCGGGGGATCAAGATCTGTCCGCCACCGAGAGCAACCAGAGCGGTTGGGGAGGGCGCTTGCTCGAGGCCATCCACGAGGATCAGCCCGACGCGAGCCTGGTCTGCTTGACCAATAACATGAGCCGCTTTACGGTTCCCAGCAGGCCGATGCCCGGCAAGGTGCTGTGCGTTCCTGACAGCCGTAATCCGGGCCTGGCGATGCCAGAGAAGGGCAACTCGGCGACGCTGAGTCGAGCTCTGGAAAGTTACTACCAGGGTGGAGCACTCGACGACGAGCGCGAAGTGACGCGCGAGCATTTCGAGCAGATTGACCGGCTCACTCGAGAGCTGGGCGAGAGCCTGGCCGACGTGGAGATCCCGGCCGAGCTCAAATATGCGGCTGAAGAGGACCAACCGCGCCAGCGCCGGCGGGTGAACAATCAGGCGTTGAGTGCGTACGATTGCCTGGCGGCAGACAAGGTGCTCGCGGCCCGCATTCTGTTCGCGCAGGTCGGGGGCTTTGACACCCACCGCGGTCAACAGGCCTCGCTGACGAACCACTGGACCGAGCTGTTCGGCGACAAGGGTTCACTGGCCTCGTTGATGACGGCGTTGGGCCGCACGATGCCAACGATACGCGACGGCATGGTGGTCGCCATCGGCAGCGAGTTCGGGCGCCAGCTGCGCGCCAACGGCGATGCCGGCACGGATCACGGCCGGGGCAGCTCCGTGCTGTTGTGGGCACAGCAGGGTTTGAACGGTGGTGTGTACGGCAACCTCTTCCCCGAGGCTGAGAACTTCGAGAAGAAGGGCGCGGACATCCAGGGGCTGACCGACTGGATCCAGGTCTACGGCAGAGTCGGGAACGCTGTTGCGGGCAAGCCGGTGGCCGACCGCCTGTTTCCGACGGCTAGCGACAAGGTCGAAGCCGGAGTCGACCTGGACGGCTTGTTCGCCTGAGCATGCTCAGGACGGAGCCACCGGCGGCTCCACGGGTATCTCACCCCAGGGGCCTGCCACGCGGTCGCCATGCACGAGCTGGCGGCCGCGCCGCGTTTCGACTTCACCGTTGACCTGCACAAGTCCATCCCGGATCAGTAGCTTGGCCTCCCCGCCGGTAGCGGCCAGGCCCTCGCGCTTGAGAAACTGGCCGAGGGTGATGTTGCGGTCTGCCATGGTGGGTACTCCTGGTACGTTGACTCCGGCATGCTTGTGTCCTGCGGCACCAGTGGGTCGCCGCGTAAGTCCCGATACACCCTGTAGGGGCGGGGTTTACCCCCGCCCGATAGCCGCGGGAGGGGGTAAACCCCTCCCCTACTTGTGCGGCGAGGCACTAGCAAAGGCCCGCTGCTTGTGCAGTGCTGTGGGCCTCAGCCCAGAAGAGCACCGCAGCGGCGCTTGACAGCGCGCCCGCGAGCCCCACAATGGCGCAAAAAAAGGGGAAGCCCGTGAGCTCAAGGGTCGCGATTTCTCTCGGTTTTGCTGTCACGCTCCTGGCCGCCCTTGCGATGTGGGCCTTCAGACCCCATGAACCCAGCGAGCTCGAGCGTTTCGTCGCTCGTGAAGACCGCTTGGAGCGGGCGCAGCTCATTTGGGAGGCCGAGCACCCGGAATTCGCTGCCGCCGCCTCCTATGCAAGGCAGTATAGCGAGGCTCTGACGGTCGACCAGTCTCGACCGGTTTCCCTGGACTCGGTTTGGTTGGCGATCGACGCCAGCAGCGTATTGCTGCTCGGAGACCACCTGTTCGACCCGAACTGCCGGCAAGAGCACCTCTGGTTTCTGCAGCAGCTGCGGGCCAGGAATGACCGCCCGATGGCCCTGATGCTCGAGTTCGGCTTCGACGAGCATGCAGAAGACCTTGCGCAGGTGGCCAGCGGCGCGCTCTCCCCGGCAGGATTCGTCGAGCTGCAGAGCGAGAGGGTCGTGCCTCCACCGCCTCTGGGACCGGGCTACGTTGCTTTTCTGGATTGGGTCGTGCAGTCAGGCAGCGAGCTCTTGCCTGGGGACTCGTTGGCGACCTGGGTGGCGCTCGCGGAGCGCGAGCCCCTCGCGATGCAACGGCGTGATCTCGGGGCTGTGGCCAGAATCTGCGCGTGGCTGGAGGCGCATCCTGACGGGCTGCTGGTCGGGATCTTCCAGAATACGCGTCTAGCGGGTCCAGGGCATCTGCTCGACCAGCTGCAGGCTCCAGCCATCGGGGTGTTGCGTACTGACGACCGCTTGTTGCGGAGGTTGGGGGTGGCGCGCCAGGATCCTGACCTGTTGGCGCCCTTTGTTCTCAAAGAAGGTCTCTATTTCCTACCATTGCGTAGACCACGCGATACTCTGCTCTGGGAAGAGCTGCAACGCAGTGAGCGCCGTCTGGGCTCGCTGTTGCAGCTCATCGACGAGGCCTCGCAAGGAGAGCCGCAGTGATTCCTGGCAGCGTGAAGTTCTTCTCCAAGAACAAAGGGTGGGGTTTTCTGGTCGCGGACGACGACCCGGAGACCGACGTCTTCGTCCACCACACGACCATCGTGATGGAAGGATTCAAGGTCCTCCACAACCACGAACGGGTGCACTTCGAGGCCGAGGCCGGACCGCGCGGCTGGGCAGCGACCCGCGTGGTCCCGATCCTGGCAGACGCCTGACTCTTCAGGCCAAAGTTCCAGCTGTGAACAGGGAATCGATCGCTGCAGCTGGATAGCCCAGCTCGGTCAGCAGCGCACGGCTGTGTTCGCCTTTCTTCGGGGCGCGCGTGGCGGTCGTAGCTGGCGTCTGGGAGAGCTTGATCGGTTGGCCGATCAGGCGCACGTCGCCGAGCTCGGGATCGCGGAGGCGGAGCAGCATTTTCCGGGCTTGCAGTTGTGGATCCTCGACAGCTTCGTCCAGGCTGAGCACGGGACTCACGCACAGTCCTGCGGCTTCGAGCTCCGCCACCCAGGCAGCACGCGGGCGGCTCGCGAAGATCGCCTCGACCTCGGCATGTGCCTGGCTACGTTCCTCACCCTCGCTCATCTGACTCGCCATCAGGTCGGGCCGCCCCAGCGCCTGGCACAGGCCGCTCCAGAATTTTGGTTCCAGCGAGCCCACCGCGAGATGTCCACCGCAGGCACAGCGGTACACCGAGTAGTTGGGCAGGGTTCCCGAGAGTTGGGATTCCCCAGGCTGCACACCACGTCCGGCAAAAGCACTGGCGACGTGGATCGACATCAGCGAGAACACGCTGTCGAGCATACCAACGTCCACCTGTTGGCCCGCTCCTTGAGCTCCTCGCGCACGCAGGGCCAGCAAGATTCCGATCACCGTATACAGGGCCCCCGAGAGGTCGGCTGCCGGCACGGCGCTCACCAGCGGATCGCCTCCCGCGCGCGCATTGAGTCCCAGCGAGCCGGCGTAGGCCTGGTAGTTGATGTCGTGGCCTGGAAAGCTGCTGCGGGGACCGTCCTGGCCGTAGCCACTCAAGCGTGCCAGGACCAGGCCGGGTTGGACGGCACGCAACACATCGGGACCGAGCTTGAGCCGCTCGAGCACGCCGGGGCGGAAGCCCTCGACCAACACGTCGGACTGCGCCACCAACTTGAGCAGGATCTCGCGGCCTTCTGGCTGCTTGAGATTCAACACCATGCTCTGTTTGTTGTGGTTCAGTTGTTGGAATGCGTAACTCGTCTCGCCGAGATACGGCGGCATGAAGCGCAGCAGGTCTCCCATGCCTGGATCTTCGATCTTGATCACCCGGGCTCCGAAATCGGCCAGGATCTGTGTGGCAAAGGGACCGGGCAACAGCCGGGTCAGGTCGAGAACCTGTACGTCAGAGAGGGGCACGTGCGAACCTCGCAAGTTTCAGGATTGGGCCTTCAAGGCGGCCTCGAGGGCGTCGAGTTGGCGCTCGATTTCCTCGAAAACGGCCTGCAGCGAAGCGGGGTCGACCAGGGAGATGTCGAGGTAGCGCTTGAGCAGGACTGCTGGAGCGTCGGGGAAGCCTGTGGCGAGCAGCTCGAGGTAGGCATCGACCAGCTCAGGCTCGGACTGCAGACGGGTGTAGAGCAAGGTGGCCATCAGGTTGGCAAACACATAGTTGGTGTTGTAGAGAGGATGGGTGAAGAAGTGCGGCACCTGGGCCCACGCGTGCTGGCTGCTCTCGATCCGATCATTGAAGATGTCGAATTCAGCGCCCAGCCCGCGCCAGACGTGGCTGATCTCGCCACTGTCCGCCAGCTCGCCGCGGGCATCGCGGCGGTAGAGCTCAGCCTCAAAAAGCACGTAGCGCGCCAGCCTGATCGTGACCGTCAGCTGCTGGCACAGCTCGCGCTGGAAGTAGAGACGTTGTTCGGCGTCGGTCGCGCGGGTGAGCGCATGCTGCAACACCAGCAGCTCGTTGAGCATCGCGAAGCCTTCGGTGAAATAGCGGGGCCCGTCGTCGTACAGCGGTGAGACCCCGGCAGACTTGATCAGGCCGGCATGGACGGCGTGTCCAGCCTCGTGAGCCAGCGTGCTGACGTCGCTCAGGAAGCCGTCATAGCTCTGCGCGTAGAACACCCAGTCGATGCCCGAGCCTCCCCAGGCAAAGGCTCCGGGGATGCGCTGGGAATCCCCGTTGAGGTCGAGGCGGCGCTGCGCCGGATCGAGCAGTGCGGTCAGCTCATCGCTGTAATCGTAGCCTAGAATCGCCAGAGCTTCCTGAACCAGCGTCAGGCCCTCTTCGATGGTGTAGCGCGGCTCTTGGCTGACCAGGGGGACGCGCAGGTCCCATGGTTCGACGCTGTCGAGTTGTTGCCGCTGCGCGATGGCACCAGCCACCAGCTGCTGGTAGCGTTTGTACAGGTCGGCGCGTTGGCGCAGGCCGAACATCAGAGTATCGAATTCAGCCTGGGTGACATGCATCCCGTGCAGTGATTCATGCACGGCGTCGTCGAAGTTGCGCAACTGAGCCAGTTGGTTCTTGGTCTGGATCTTCTCCAGAAGAGTGAAAGAGAACAACTCCGCGTCCTTGGCGAGGCTGTCATGGAAACCTCGATAGGTCCGTTCACGCACCGATCGGTCAGGATTCCGCAACAGCTGTGAGAAGTCATTCCGTACGGAATGTTCGACGCCATCGATCTCGATCGTCGGGTATTGCACCCGCTGCGTCAGTAGCTGGTACAGATCCTCGGTCCAGTCGAGGAGGGGGCCGTTGAGGCCGGCCAGCAGCTCTTCTTTCGCCAGGGGTAGCGTGTGCTCGCGCGACCGCCGCGTCTCTTTGAGGTAGAAGTAGAAGTCGGAGATCGCCGGCTGCTGGGTCTGGAACAATGCCAGGGTTTCATCGCTGAGGCCCTGGATGGCCGTCGTCACGAAAGCCAGGCGCGCCTCGGTCTGCGCAGAGATCTTGCGTGCAGCCTCAAGGTGCACGCTGGCCTCGGTGTCTCGGGCATATTCGAGGTACCCGGCAACGAACAACTTCGACTCGAGGCTGCGGGTGCGCTCGAGCAGCCGGAGAACCTCGAGAAGCGCCTGAGGATCGCTCGCCAGCTTGCCCTTGCTTTTCTCGATCTCGTCCAGCGCCGCCAGCAACTCGAGCTCACAGGCCTCGCGGGCGGCCTCGTCAGCGAAATAGAGCCGGGCCAGGTCGTAACGGTAGAGCTCTTGCTGCTCGTCAGGGATCGGCTGGAAGTCCTGCCCCAACAGCTGCGTCAGAAGAAGGCTGAGAGCCACAAGGACCGATGGTGTACGCAAAGCTTGCCTCCATGCGCGACGAGCCGCGATTCTATCAGGCGGCGGCTGCCAAGCAAAGGGAAGGAAGCGTCGAGGGGGTCAGCGTTCGGTCAATGGCAGGTAGTTGTACGGCAGCTGCAGGACCACCAAGGTGAGGGAGGTGCCGTAGGCCTCGCCATAGGGGGAGCTCCAGCCGCCGTTGGGCTGTTGTTCTCGCAGCAGAAACTCTCTGAGAGGTTCATAGTATTGCTCCCAGACGTCCCCTCCCCGCTGAAAATAGACCTGCGACGCATAGAAATGGCCGTAGTGGAAATGTCCCCATTGGCCGCCCACGGTGTAGGTTCGCTGGTTGAGGAACTCGCGGTCCATGTATTCAAAGGCCTTGCGCAGCTGTGGGCTGTCGTAGTCACCCGCGTGAAGCAGCACGGCGGCACCCGCAGCGGTCAAGATAGGCGTGGCGTTCCCATTCCGCACCGTGTAGCGGATGCCTCCATCGGGGTCCTGCGAGCGGTATACATAGCGTGTCGCACGCTCGATCATGTCGGGGTCGACCTGAATGCCGGCATTGCGCATGGCGCGCAAGCTCTGCACCTGCGTGATGGTGACCGAGCCCTCGTCGTCGTTGGCCTCTGGCGTATAGTACCAGCCGCCATCGAAGCTCTGGCTCTGACGCATGCGCTCCGCCGCCGCCTGCAGCTTCTCTTTGATCTCTTCGTTCAGGTCGGAGCTGCCCGTCTGGCCATAGAGCTCGGCGAGGAACAACGAAGCGTACCCATGCCCATACATCGGCCGCTCTTCCTGGCCGCGGGAGATCAAGCCAGCACGCGGGCCTCGTTCTTGGCTGCGGCTCAGCAGGTAGGTCGCACAGCGGCGCACATTCTCGGCGTAGCGGCCGCGGGTGATCGTGTCGCCGTGGGCCAGGAACGCCAGACCACACATGCCTGTGATAGCGATCGAGTATTGGCTGTTCCGTTCGAAGGAGCCATCCCGTGATTGCAGCCGGGCGAGCCGGTCCAACGCGTCGATCACCGCTTGATCGAGCGCTTCGTCAGCCTGGAGCTGCATCCGGGGCAAGGCAAGCAGGCAAACGAGAGCGAGCAGGGTAGGTGCCGATTTCAATCTCATCTCCCATAGCGCCGGCTGAGCCCGGGCGGATTGATGCTCGCACGCGGCGGAGATCGAAGGCGCCGCGAAGGCGTGATCGTGACGCGGACCCAGCTACTATACTAGAAAACCGGCCAGAAACCCATCCGGCCCGGGCCTGCAGAGGCGTCCGCTGCAAGAAGAGGCACCCGTGTCCGCAACAAAAGGAGAACGCGCCCTTTGGGGCGCGTCTCGTGGCTGCCATCGATGCAGACTTCAGGAGGCCATAATGAACGAGGCGGGTTTGTCTTCAAACTCGGCTTCTTCGACCTTCTCGGCGATTGCGATCGGCTTCAGCTTCTTCTCATCGCGGGGCAGCGGTGAGAGGTAGTGGCTCGTGATGAAATCCAGCTCTGCGGTGGAGATTCCCCAGGTCTGGCACAACAGGGCCACCGACACGCTTTTTGCCCGCTCGAAGCGGTCTGTGCATTCGAATGAACGCACCTTGCCGCCGCTACCAGCCAGGATCAGCTGCCGGCCCACGGCCAGGTAATAGGTCTCGCCCTTTCGGTAGACCATTCCGATTTCGTAGTGTGCCATTGTTTTGCCTCAACTCTCTGTAGTGTGTCTCGTGTGCCGTTTCTCACGGGAGGTGCTGGAAATTCATCCTGATCTGGGCAACCCCGGTAATTTGGTGCGCTCTAATTGGCGACATGTGTCGAGCCGTGGTGGATTGGTTCCACCGCTCGCATTGCAGAGAGCTCCTGCAATTGGCGTGCCCGTCGTGGGCCCTCGGCCGGGGTTTGTGTCTTATGCTGTTGTTTGGAAAGGGTTTATCTCGGCGTGCGATGCGAGGAGGGTGTTGAGGGCCTGAGTTTCACGCAACATATTTGAGACTGAATGTTGTACATTGCTACACTTCGACTGTGACCAATAGGCACGCCCCTACACGCCCGCCTGCCGGTATGACACAGGGGTGACATATCCCGGGAGATTGGAGGCCCAGCCGCCGCAAAGGAGCCCTCCATGCGTTGCTGCCCCTCCAGGAGGCGCCGCCTCCTGTTTGTTTTCGGTCTTTTCAGCCTGGTCTGGACGGCAGGTTGTCTTAACGACGACACCCTGCTCGTCAACGCGCGCCCATTCCTCGCTGTCCTGACTCCCGACTCTCTGGCGGTCACTGAGGGGGGTAACGCTGAGACGTTGCGCATCATCCTCAACAGGCCCACTGTCGACAGTCTGTCCATCGCCCTGACCGCGTCCGACCCAGCCGCCATCGGCCTGCCTTCGGCGGTCATCATTCCCATCAACGGTGAGACGGCAGTCTTTGTCATCGAAGCGCTTGAGGACAGCGATCTCGACTCCGAGGTGGTCACGATCACCGCGCAAAGCTCGGCCTTCTTCGCCGTGGCCACTGTGCAGGTCAGCGACAACGATGTTCCCCCACCGACGGCTCCTCCGTTGGTGATGCGCATCGAGCCCGAGCAACTCTGCCTGCTCGAAGGGGGCGGGGCAGAGACTGTGCGTGTGACGTTGAACCAGGGAGTGAACACAGACCTCAATGTCGCGGTCCGTCAGACGGGGGGCGTGGGCGGAGACGTCCAGTTCTACGACCTTGCAGGACAGGTACCTCTGGCAAACCTGACGATTCCTTCCGGTCAGGTCAGTGGCTCGTTTGTGGTGCTTCCCAAACCGGCCGACGCGGACTCCAGCGGCGCCTTGTTCTTCATCGAATGCGACGCAGGCAGCGTGAACGCGTCGGCACTCGTCGAGTTGCTCGACGAGCAGATCGGCATTCCTGTTCCCGGGCTGGGCTCGGCGAGCCGTCCGCTGCTGCTGGGAGACGGCAGTCTCGTCCTCGCTGCCGAGGCACTTTCGGGAGAAGGTAGCGCAGGCTTCTCTGCATCGATCCCTGGACGCCTGCGCAGCATCGCCAGTCTGGCCCTTCCGCAGGTGGGAAGCATCGATCTGCCCGCCGACGCAGGGACCTTTGCAGACCACCCGGGTGCTCAGCCGGTCTATGGCGGAGAGCTGGGAGGAGGGTTCCTGATCGCAGGCGGAACCAGCGGGCCGGATGGTCTGCGCAGCCAGGGGTCTGACGCCGCTTGGCTGGCGACGGGCTTGACGCCATTACTGAACCCATTGCAGCTCGGCGTGGGCCTGGACAGTCTGGAGATCTCCGCGGCGGGCGTGGCCACTTTTGGGGCCAGCGACCAGCTTCTTGTGCGGGCTTTTGCTGGCGGCGATCCAGATTCCGGGGCGCTGGTGATTGTCGACGGGCTGGGAGGCCTGCCCTCTGAGAGCACCGTCGTGCTCGGTGCGTTGCGCGATGGGCTGTCACGTCCCTTGGTGCCGCATGTGGGCCTGGCTCTGCTGCTCGGCGCCGACTCCACGCGCTTGCTCAGCGTCGATAGTGCCACTTCCTTGAATCTCGTCGCGCGCTTTCCCGAGCAGCCTGATTCGCTGGTCGTGCTCTCACGCCCGACCATTCTCGGGCCCGACCGTGTGGCTCTGCTGGTGCGCCGATTTTCTGCGGGCGATACCGCCTATCTCGCTTTGCTCGAAGGACTTGAGTCAAGCCCGCAGCTCACTCTGCTCAGCGTGGGAGCTGCGGTCGCGACACAGGCTGGGGGGGGGCTCCCCGTCGCCGCTCCGGGCGTCGGACCGCATGCTTTCGATAGCCGGCGTGTCGCAGTCGTGACCGCCGGGCCCGACGGGATCGCGGGAACGGCGGACGACGTACTGCGCGTTTTCCGTGATCTCGCCCAGGCAGACGGCGATCCTGTCGATGTCGTCGTCGGGCCAACGCTGGTCAGGGATGGCAGCAGGGGCGGCGCAGTGCGGTTCCTCAGCAGTGATCGGCTGGCACTGCCGGTGGCCGGTACAGCCCTGACAGCGCTCGGCGATGCGGACGATGGGCTGCTGCTGGTGCGTGACCTGAACGTTGTGCCCAGCACGCTCTATCTCGCTCTGGGCGCCCTCGACGAGGGGTCTGATCTCGAGTTCTTCAACCGGGCGACGGTCTTCGTGCCAGGCGCACGGGACGGCGTGGCGCCTGATACTGTGCACTGCGTCTATGGGCTCGATGGCTCGACGCCCACGCATGTTCTGCAGGTGGTCCCGCGGGCGTTGGCTCCAGGACGGGCGGGCCAGCCATTGGTGGTCAAGCCGCGCGTGTTGGCTTATGCCCACGTCGGGGCGGGCAGTCTGGCGGACGCTGACGATGGGGTGGGGCTGCTCTTCGCACCCAGCTCAGCCGGAGAGGCGCAGCTGACGCTCGACGCTGCCAGCCTTACCCGGGTCTCCGGAGAGACCTTCGATGTGGTTCTGCGCGGGCACAACCTGCACGCGCTGGCGGCGACGCAGATCACCCTGACTGGCTCGCGCAGCTATACCCTGCTCGATGCTTCTTTCGACAACGGAGAAGCTTGGAACCTCTCGCTGCCGCTGCGGGTCCGCATCAACCCCTCTGGATCCGGCAGCATCACGCTTACGGTCGAGCTGTCCAGTCCAGTGGGCGAGGTGCAGCGCAGCTTCCAGCTCAGCGCACCGTAGCCCGCATCTCCCGCTTGAATCGGGCTGCGGCGAAGGCTATGGTGGAAGCGCATCGGCCCGAATGGGCTGGGTTGGTGGAGGGAGACGCATGCAGAGCGGGAAAACAGAAGCTGTCATGGACATGCCGGGCACCTACGGCTATGGGCAACCTGGCGGAAATCCCCCGGCGGGTGGGGGTTACGGCCCGCCGCCCGGTGGCGCCGGCTATGGGCCACCGCAAGGGGGAGGTGGTTACGGTCCGCCGCAAGGGGGCGGGGGTTACGGCCCGCCGCCCGGTGGCGGTGGGGGTGGCTATGGTCCACCGCCTGCAGGTCACGGTCCCCCGCAGCCCGCATACAGCCCTCCACCTTCACAGGGAACCAGTATCTCTGCCATTTTCAGCCTGATCTTCGGAGTGCTGTCCTGGCTGACCTGTTGCTGTCTGAGCGCTCCGGTCGCGGTGCCCGGTTTGATCCTCGGCTTGATCGGCATGAGTGCAACCAGTGGCGGCCAGAAGTCGGGACGCGGTTTGGCGATCACAGGCACAGTGCTCAACGGGCTGGCTGCGGTGCTGTCCATCGGCTTCTTCTCGTTCGGTGGGGTTGCGGTCTACCAGAGCGGCGAAGAAGGGGCTCTTCAGGCCGAGGCGCTGATCCGCAGGCTGCAGAAAGGCGAAGCGGACGCGGTCTATCAAGAAGCCGGGCTCACGTTCCGCGATCGGCATCCGCAAGATTTCCTTCGCGGGTATCAGGCGGAGATCCAGGGGCTGCCCACGTTGACGTCGGTCAAGCACGATTGGCAGAACTTCGGTGAGTTCCACACCAGCTCTGAGAATGACCTGAGCCAAAGCACCGAGGAACTGCGCGTGGCGTATATTGCGACATTCGGCACCATCGAGCGACGAGGAGTGATCGACCTCAAGAAAGTGAACAAGGGTGGTTGGGTCTTGCAGGACTTTACTTTCCATTGAGAGGTCGAGTCGTGCGTACAGGTCTTTGCTCGTTTTTCTGCCTGCTATCGCTGGGGTGTGTCATGGCACCCAGCGCTCCGCCGGTGGTGTTCGGACCCCAGAACGGCGCTGAGGACCTGCGCGGCTTCCGCCTCGACGGCACCGTGCAGAATCTGTCCGACGAGGTTCTGCACGGCCTGCGGGTGAAACTCGAGTTCCGTGACGATGCGGGAAATCTAGTGATCTCCCGGCAGACGTCCGTCCGGCCTGATCCTCTGCCTGCTGGCGCGCAGGGACGCTACAGCTTCCAGCTTGAAAAACGGCCGGTGGGGATGGAGATCCAGATGACCGCGGTCTGGCAGCCGTCGAGCTGAACAGCTCTACAGAATCTCCAACTCAGCCCGGCCCGCGTCGATGGTCAAGCGAACCTGACTGCCGTGAGTGATCTGTTCGAGCGGGTCCGCGTCAAAATCGTAGGCAAGGGGAATCCCTGCCACACTGGCTCCGGCGACAGTGCCCTGATCGGATTCCCGATTGATCATCGCCAACGGTGCCTTGCCATTGCGGGCGAGGTTGACCAGCACGTACGGCCCCACAGTCGAGCCGATGCCTCGTGGAAAGACGAACACCCGGCCCGCCACAGACTGCCCGCAGATCGGGCTGTCTGGATCTGTCACGTCTCCGCTGGCCGCATCGATAAAGCCCAGAAAGGTGATCGGCGTGGCCGAGACGACTGCCTGGCCCTCGATCGACACCTTGCCGATGCTGCGCAGTCCCTTGCCTTGCATGCGTTTCATGCTTCGACCTCCTCAAACATCGCTGCGATTCCTTCAGACAGTGGCATGAAGTACGCGGGCGTATTGGAGAGCCCTGGGGCCTGGATGTAGTGGACGGCCTTCGCCGAGTTGGTCACCACTGCCGGGTAACGCTCACGGTGGTAGGGCGTGACCTCTGGACAGGAGTCGCAGAAGATCTCCACACCCGCGGCTGTCAGCTCATCCATCAGCCCAACGGACTGCGCCAGGGCTCGTTGGGGTCGGGAGGTAAACACCCACATCTCTTTGCCGGGTTTGAGTTTTCGTCCGCGGACGCAATCGCAGACCTCGGCAATCTCCTCGAAGGAAGCGTTGGGGCAGCCGACCACGTACAGCGCACATTCCTGCTTTGGAGCCAGCCGTTCGGCGAGCTGCGTCAGCTCGACGGGGCCGACCTCCAGCTCGATCTCTGGTTGGGCCCCGCCATAGACCTCGACCTCGGGTGTGATCCCTGCGATGTGCAGCAGGTGCACGCCGTGGCTGGCCAGTGCCGCACCCAACGCCTTGATCTGGTGGGGGCGGCAGGCTCCGATCCCTTCGAAGAGCGGGATCGCGCCGAATGGAAAAGAGGTCTGCTTGAGTTGATGGCCGACATGGTCTCCGAGCAGCGAGAAGTCGGCGCCTTCACACAGGGGCGCCGTCACCCGGACCCGTGCGTTCGGCACCCGGTTTTCCGGCAAGTGGAAGCCGTACTCCGGCGTCCGGCCTGTGATCGCCGCGGCCAGCGCGCTCAGTGCGTCTTCTTTGTTGGTGTGGGCCCCAAAGTAGGAGTTGGCAAAGCAGACTGCCGATGACTCGGCCCAGGCCACGGTCTCCCCCTTGCGTGGAATATGGCCGAAGTCGTAGGGCGTGCAGCTGCAGGTGGTCAAAACGCCCATACGGGCAAAGTTCTCGAGGATCAGGCGCTGTTTGACCGCGAAGTCCTCGGCGATGTGCATCGCTTCGTAGCGCTCTCGGTCCATCCCGCAAGGGTTCAGGGTGGTCGGAACCGCGACCCGTGCGCCGAGGTCGGCGAAAAATGCCGTGTGCTCGATCAATCCGTCCCCGCCAGTCAGGTACGAGACTCCCGAGACATGGGCCGACTGGACGGGGATCAACCGTTCGGCAGCGAAGAAGTCGCCGATATCCACCAACAAGGCGAGGGCTTTCGCGGCTCCCTGGCCGCGACTTCCCTCGAGCATCGCGCGTTCCACGTCGCTGAGTTTCACGTCAGACTCCTGTGATTGGTTTGCGGCTGGGCGTCCCAGGGTAACCGCTCGCGGGACGGGGCACCAATCCTAGCAGACTGCGTCAAAAATCGCTTCGCCAGGCACCACGGCGGCGGCGCGCTGCCTGTGCCGTCCTCCTCGACGGCCATCCGGGCCGCCTGCGTCGTCCTCCTAGGCATCACACCACCGGCGCGGCACCTCGCTTCACGATTTTCGTCGCAGGCTGCCAGCAGCAACCCGATCTGGGCTATGACCGTTCGCTCTGTCCCTTCCACGTCGGCAGGGCGCGACCGCTGCTGCTTCCCTTCAGGCTTCTCTTCCCTGGCCGAATATGGTACGCGTAGACCATCCTGCTACGTCGAGATATACCATGAAGTTCTTCGCTCTCCTGTTCGCTATTCTCAGCGCGCCCCTTTTCGGTCAGCTGTCCGACGCCGAGTGGCGTCAGGCTACCCAGGAGCTGGCTGAGGCCTTGCAGTCTGGCAACACCTGGGGAGTTCACGTTCCTCTCGAGACCATCGGCCGCGATGACAGCTCCCGAGCCGTCAAGATCCTCGCCAAGGTCTTCCCGGACGTCGCCGAGGACATCTCGGCCTACGAGGTCGTGCGCGACGCCATCGCCGGGTTGAACAACCGCGACGCATTGAAAAAAGCGCGCAGCGAAGCGGTCAAGGCGCGCGGCGATATGCGCACCAAGATCTGTTTCCTCGAAGGTTTGGCCGAGCGCGGCGAAGACGAAGACTTCGCGACCCTGGTCAAGGCGTTGAAGGACAAGGACGAGACGGTCCAGATCACGGTAATCCGGATTCTGGGGCGGTCCCGCAGGCGTGATGTCATCGAACCCCTGATCGCCTTGATGGTCACGCTCGATGAAACGCGGGGCGGCGTCTGGGAAGATTGTGGCGCGGCTCTCGGCCGGCTGACCGGCCAACAACTGACGTACGGGCTTGACTTCGAGAGCTGGATGAGCGTGCAGGAGGACGACTTCGAGGTCGCCGATCCTGACGCCTGGGCACCTCGAGTAGACACCGACGACGGCTCGACTGTCACCTTTTTTGGCCAGTCGATCACGCTCGACAACATCGTCTTCATCATCGACGTGTCAGGCAGCATGGAGACGACCGATCCCTTTCCGCGAGGCTACGGGGGCTCGACTACCCGCGGGGATGAAGAGGGGCCGGACGTCGAGCGTATGAGGATCTTCCGAGCCAAAAAGGAGCTCAAGAAGGTTCTCGACGCCCTCGAACCACGTGTGAAGTTCAACATCCTCGCCTACTCGAGCAATGTTACCGAATGGAAGCGAGGCGGAGAGCTGCACAAGGCCAGCAATGCGAACATCCAGGCGGCCAAAGACTGGGTCGATGGCTTGGACGCAGATGGTGTGACCGTCACCGACGACGCGCTCCGCCAGGGCCTGACCATCGAAGGAGTGCAAGGCATTTACCTGCTTTCAGACGGCTTTGCCACGGCCGACGGGAAGAACAAGATCCCGACCGAAAACATCCTGCAGATCGTGCAGGACGGCAACCGTTTCCGCAAAGCCAAGATCTACACGTTTGGCTTCGAAGGCGCTGACGAGGAGCTGATGGTAGCCCTGGCCCGCGAAACCGGGGGCAGCTACCGCTTTATCGAGTGGTAGGGCACGAAAGCACGCTTTCGACGGCAATATAGACAACCTTTCGAGATCTCTGGAGCCACTTTATGTGTCGTCCCCTACGTGGTTTGTCCTTGTTCTTTGTATGTGGAGCCCTGGCGCTCGTAGGCTGCGGGGGAAGCGGCGCATCGAGCTCCTCCTCGACGCCGGGCAGCGGCGCCGGACCAGGCGCCGGTGGGGGGGCAGGTACAGGGACGGGTTCGAACACGGGGACGGGTTCGAACACAGGCACGGGCTCCAACACGGGGACCGGCTCGAACACGGGGACCGGCTCGAACACAGGCAGCCCTGGGACGGGCATCTCGACGCCGTGGGCGGGCAGCGTCGCTCTGCCAACCCCTCCGTTGGCCGGCAAGACCGTTGTCGTCAGCCCGGGCCATGGTTGGATCTTCGATCCTACCTATTGGCGCCTGCAGAGACCGCTTCTGCTCGGTTTGCGGGAGGATTTTGAGAATCAGGAGAATTGCACCCAATTCTTGTTCCCGTACCTCGAGCGGGCTGGCGCCAGGGTCCTGAGCACGCGCGAACGCGACTTCAGCAGCCAGGAGGCGATCGTTGCCTACGGAGGGGCGGGTTTCAGCACCACGGGCAGTTGGACTCAGGGCGCGGGGGCCGGCCACACCGCGGGCGGCTATGGCTACGCGCAGGGTGGCGGGAGCGCTAGCAGCCGGGCAGATTGGACGCCTTCGATAACGCAGTCCGAGCGTTTGGCAGTCTATGTCTGGTACAGCTCGGGAGCCAATCGCGCTCCCGACGCGCGCTACATCGTGCGGCATTCCGGTGGTGAGACGGAGGTTGTTGTCGATCAAACCCAGCTGGGCGACCACTGGAACTACATCGGCAGCTTCCACTTCGAGGCCGGCGCGGGTCAGGGGGTCTCCCTGAGCAATCAGACCGCGACGGCGGGCAGGGTTGTCGTGGCGGACGCCGTGAAATTCGGTGGAGGGGTCGGGTCGATCGACTTTGGCGGAGGCACTTCGGGGAAGCCACGTTGGGAAGAGGGTTCATCGTCATGGGTGCGTTACGTGGGCCGAGATTTCGCCAGTCTGTTTTCGGGTTATGGCGAGGTTTCGATCCGGCCGGCCTATGCCGACTGGCACGGCGGTGACCTGTTCATCATGATGCACACCAATGCCGGCGGAGGGACCGGAACCGTCAGCTTCGTTCACGATAGCTCGCCAACTGCAGGAAGCAGTCAGGCCATGGGTCTGGTCCATGACCACATCGTCGCGGACATCCGCACCGCCCACGACCCGACATGGACTGATCGCGGCAAGAAGACCGGGAATTTCGGGGAGTTGCGGGTGATCGACACGATGCCTGCTTTCTTGCTCGAGTTGGCTTTTCATGACAATGCATATGACGCCGCATTCGAGCGCGATCCCCGCTGGCGAGACACTGTCAACCGAGCGATCAGCAAGGGAGTTGTCGATTACTTTGCGCCGGGAACGCCCTATGCACCTGTCGCCCCGGACCACGTCCACGCTATCAACCAGGGGAACGCGGAAGTTACGATTTCGTGGCGAGCAGGCAACGACACGACCAGCAGCGGCAATCCACCCTTGGCGTACAAAGTCTATCTGAGCACGAACGGAAAAGGCTTCGACAATGGTTGGTTGACCGCCGATACAGAGTTGCGTTTTGCTGGGATGCCTCAAGGGCAGGTGATGTATACCCGGGTTGCCGCCGTGGGCGAAGGCGGTGAGAGCCCGCCCGGCCCCGTCGTGGCCTTCAAGGTGGGCGCGAATCCGGGGACGTTGTTGGTGGACGGATTCGATCGCCTCGACGAGCGCATCAACATCCGTGAAGGGCGCCAGACATTTGATTACTCGATCCAGCATGCGCGTGCTCTCGACGCCGCAGGCGTCGATGCCTTCGACGGTGCCGCCAACGAAGCTGTGGAGGCGGGCGATCTTTCGCTGTCCGCCTACGGTTTCATCGACTGGATCCTGGGCGAGGAATCGACAGTCGACGAGACCTTGAGCAACGTCGAACAATCGAAGCTGACGTCGTTTCTGAACGCAGGCGGTGCGCTATTCATCAGCGGCAGTGAGTTGACCTGGGATCTCGACAACCGCGGATCGGCTGCGGACAAGAGCTTTGCGAGTTCGATGCTACGGATCGGCTATGGAGCGGACAATGCGGGTGAGCATCAACTCGCTGCTTCTGCGCTGTTGGGGACGCCCTCCTTCAGTTTCGCCCAGGGCGGGAACGACCCCCTCTACCCGGTCGATTACCCCGATGTGTTGAGCAATCAGGGAGGAGAGGTGGTTTTGAGTTACGGCGGAGGGGCCGTTGCGGGCATCGGCTTCCGTGGCAACTACAAAGTCATCTGCTTCGGCTTCCCTTTTGAAACCATCGAGGCAGAGGCGACGCGCAGCGCTGTGATGCTGGGAGTGCTGCAATATCTGCAGTAGCCAGCCTTTCGGACACATTGTCGAAACTCGATGTCTGCGCCAGGTCCGCAAGCGACTTCGACAGCAAACGTGCATCTTGAGAACAGTCGTGGTATCCTGTTGTCATCCGAGGGAAGTGGCCCGTTCCGAGAGTCGATGACTCGTCATGGATCGGGCATTTGGAATCTTGATTTGCTGTAGAATTTTGGGAGGACATTCGTAAGAATGACTCGCGTACCTACGGACGTAAAGAGGGGAAGGATTATGTCAAGGTGGGCGCCCATCATACCTTTGTTGGCCGCGTTTGCGTTAGTCGGATGCGACGTTCCAGGAGACAATGACCTCGAGACCTTGACGGCGACTCTCAGTCCCGATCAAGGCTCAACGCTTGAGGCCAATTTTCAGGGGACGCC
>JAJDCP010000001.1 GCA_029260765.1 Planctomycetota bacterium | reverse complement strand
CACGTCAGCCAGGCCGAAGATTCGTGCTGCCGGGTACGGTGGTTGTCTGCGGCTTGTGGTTGTGGTTGTGGCAACGCGTATGGTCCTTGGGCGTAGTCGATGATGGCTACATTTTCTTGCGCTATGCCCGCAACTGGGCCGGAGGCCTGGGGCCCGTATTCAACGCCGGGGAGCGGGTCGAGGGTTTCTCCTCTCCTCTGTGGACAGCACTGATGGTCCCGGGCGGATTGCTCTTCGATGATGCGACCGGGTATGCCATGGCAGGCGGGATGCTCAGTGCCTGCCTGATGGTGGGAGTGTTTGTCGCAGCCCTGCAGCGCGAGATGCGGTCGTGGCGCTGGGCTCTGCTGGCGGGGCTCGTCTTCGCTAGCTGTCCGGGGCTGGTCTATTGGTCCTGTTCGGGCATGGAGACTGCCTTTTTCTGCTTGCTACTTTTCGCGGCTTTGCTCGCTGTCCAACGTGACCTTACGCAAGCAAAAATCCGCACAACGACGGCCGAGCTGCTGGCTCTCCTTTGCCTGACCCGCATGGAAGGCCTGTTGCTTCTGGGCCTGGTCGTCTTGCTCGGGTTCCGGCAGCGCTGTTCGCCGCGTTGGCTGGTCATTCCCACGTCTGTGATCGGAGCCGGGCTCATCGCTCGCCGGCTCTTTTTCGGGGATTGGCTTCCGAACACGTTCTATGCCAAAGCGACCGGCAACGGTTGGCAGAACCTTGTGGGCGGCCTGGGTTATGTCTGCGACGCAGGCTTGGTCTATTCCCCGCTGTTGGTAACGCTGCTGGTGTTGGCGGGAGTGTTTCTGCGTCAGAAACGGCGAGACGCCAGCTGGCTGTTGCCGTGGACGCTGTTTTCTTGTGCCTGGGTGCTTTACCTGGTGACGGTTGGGGGCGACCACTTCGCCATGCACCGCTTCTGGCAGCCGCTGATCCCCTGTATGGTCTACCTCGCATTCGCCCTGGCAGCCCGACTAGAGAAGACCCCGCTTCGTTGGCTGGTGGTTCTCGCCTGTCTGAGCAGTTTTGGCTGGCAGGCCGTCGATGAAGGACCACGAGCTCTGGTAGAGGTACAAGACACGCGGCTGTGGCGGACCTTCGGTGAATGGTTGGGCAGGAGCCTCCCTCCCGATGCGCTTGTCGCGACTACACCCATCGGGGCGATCGGATATCACAGCCGCCTGCCGATTCTGGATTTGGTGGGATTGACCAATATCGAGATCGGCAGACACGGTGATGTCGATCCAACGCAGTTGCCGGGGCATCGCCGGTTCAACTCCAGTCATGTGCTGCGCCGCAGTCCGTTGGTTGTCTACCTGAATATGGGCGGACCCCGCATCGGAGACTTGATCTTGGTCAATGGCTACAACAAGGCATTGCTCGATCTGTTCGAGCGCGAGGAGACGATGGCTCGATACCGCCTCCAGGTCCATGAATGTGGCCCGGGTCTGTACGTACATTTGCTGGTTCGCCGTGACATTCTCGGCCTGCCGAATTTGATCGATGCGGAAAGGTAGGCCGGGATAGCAGGAAGCCACGGTCCTTCAACGATCCTCGCCAGGCCCGCCGGTCAGCCCCTGCGGCCCCGCGGCGCGCGCAGTCCCGCCCGCGCCGAAGTCGATATCGAGCCCGAGCATCTCAAGCAAGTGGGGAACTTGGAAGGGGCGTGAGCAGACCGCAGCGTGATCGAACGGGCTGGATTCTTCGCCGTGCCGCGGGGGCACGCGGAAGCGGCCCTCGTCCAAGCGCTCCATGGTCAGGACGGTGGAGTCGAAGACGCCCTTGTCGCTGCCACAGGCGAAGGCACCGCCGATCTCTTGCCCCTGCTCGAAACACGTCACCTGGTGTCGTTTGTCCAACAGTTCTTTGATCGCGCACAGTCCGGCGGGACCTGCGCCGATCACGCAGACAGGTATTGCGGCTTCCTCATTCAGCGGGCCTGGGCCCCTCGCGGGGCTATTCTCGCAACGGTGGCCGGCCGACGCATCCCTCGATTCTGAAGTCTGCAACTTGCTGCCAGGGGCTCACAGTCCGATAGCAGGTGGGCAGCCAACAAGCGCTCGCTGGCGGTGGTCAGGACGCGTGAGTACGATCAGTGAGCCAGCTGAGGTAGCGGCCGCGGCCATTGGAGGGATTGCGATGCGTGACTGGTCCGTCTGGGGGCTCGATCCGCAAAGGGCGAAGGAGATCGGCGGCTACCGGTTGCGCAAGAGCCTGGGACGCGGCGGCATGGGGGCGGTGTATCTGGCCACCGAGATCCGTAGCAAACGTCGCGGTGCGCTCTGTGTATCGGCCAAGCAGCATCGGGACGACGCCGCCTATTGGCGGCGCTTCCGGCAAGAGGCCCAGCGGGCGCAGGAGCTCGAGCATGTGCACATCGTCAAGACGTACGGTCTTGTCGAGTCCGAGAGCGTGCCCTTTTTGGTAATGGAGTCTGTCGAAGGGACCGATCTCGAGTGCTATCTGCACGAGCATGGCCTGCCAGAGGTCGATGGGGTCTTCGATCCGGCGGAGGCTCCGGCCGAGGCTCTCGCCTGCGCCCACGAGCAGGGCGTCGTGCATCGCGATGTCAGGCCCGGCAACCTGCTGCTCGGCAAAGACGGCTCGATCAAGCTGGCCGATCTGGGACTGGCGCGTGGCCTGCTCGACCCAGAGCCGCAGGAAGGCCCCGAGATCTTTGGCACACCGGAATATAGGGCGCCGAGCTGTTGGCCAACCTGCGGCGCGTGCGTATGAAGATTCCAGCCTTGGATCCCGCGCCACGCATTTGGAGCGCGCTGTTTCGCAACCGGTGGTTGTGGGTGGTTGTGACCGTGTTGCTGTTCGTGCTTGCCTGG